>NZ_BILV01000012.1 GCF_004000745.1 Paenibacillus barengoltzii NBRC 101215 | reverse complement strand
AGTTACTATAATCAATCTCCTTTGAAATATTTGGTATATGAATAGATTTTATGCGAAAAATGCATAAATCTCAATATGCAATTTTCGCATAGAGTAAACTTAGCATGGGTGATATATGAATGTATAAGAGGATAAGGGATTTAAGAGTAGATAGAGATTTGACACAGCAGCAATTAGCTGAGCATTTAAACATTTCACAAGCAACCTATTCGCGGTACGAAAACGGGAACTTGGATGTTCCGAGCTCTGTATTGATTAAGTTAGCCAATTTCTACAACGTTAGTATTGATTACATTCTGGGTCAAACAAACAACTCAAAGCGTTCTAATGAAAAATAACTATGTACTCGTGAATACCGCTTTTAATACTCTGATGCTGCACTTACGCAAGAGATTTTTTGAGCCTGTATTACCAAACCCACACCCCGAGGTGAGCCTATGATCACAATTAGACCGCTGCAACCCCATGAGTTCGATTTCTTCACGGATATGCACTACGAGTCGATTCATATCCCTCAGGGGAAGCCGCCGAAGGATGAGCTATTGAATGCGCCGCATCTGAAGAAGTATCACGAAGGTTGGGGGCGAAGAGGAGACCGAGCTTTCGTCGCCGTGAAGGACGATCAACATGCCGGGGCGGTATGGTATAGACTGTTCGATGAAACGAATCCAGGGTTTGGTTACGTCGATAACGAAACGCCGGAGCTGGGAATTGCTATACATCCGGATTTTCGGGGAATGGGAATCGGGCGGCTTTTAATGAATGAAATCATCAAGCAAGCAGCGCTTGATGGATACCATTCACTGTCCCTAAGTGTAGATCCCACCAATACTCCAGCCGTGGAACTCTATCAGAAATTAGGTTTTACCTACTTCGGGATCTCCGGAACCTCCTGGACAATGAAACTGGATCTTGCTCCAAAAACGAAACCCACGCCTTAATCCAAGACGTGGGTTTTCGTTTGCTCCCTTATTTCAACTTCCACAAGGCAGGTACATTCTCAGGCTCCCAGCCCGGAAGAGAGGTATGGGCTTGTAGGCAAATATAGATGTTTCCGTTGTAAGATACCTCGTCGTTAATATTGAAGGATACATAAGGTTGCCAAGGTTGGGCATCACCTGGAGAACCTGACGACGCCGTTGTCCCTTGAACTGTAGCTCCTGAGGAGACATTGCCGGCAGCATCTTTGGCTGTGACGGTAAATGTATACGTCGTGTTCGGTGACAAACCGCTAATGGTTGCCGTGGTATTCGTCGCATTTACACTTCCAGAGCCGTAGGAGATGGTATAACCAACAACCCCCACATTATCATTGGAAGCGGACCATTCCAGCGTGATACTGTTTGACGTAACTGCAGTTACCCGAAGCTGACTCGGGGCAGTTGGCGGCGTTGTGTCAGGAGTTGGATTCGGATCTGGGCCAGGATCTGGGTTCGTCCCTAAATTGTCTAAAT
This sequence comes from Paenibacillus barengoltzii NBRC 101215, assembly GCF_004000745.1. GTDB lineage: Bacteria > Bacillota > Bacilli > Paenibacillales > Paenibacillaceae > Fontibacillus > Fontibacillus barengoltzii. The sequence goes on along the minus strand of NZ_BILV01000012.1, from coordinate 106,380 downwards.
ATGCACGATGAGACCGAGAAAATTCAAAATTCGCCGCCTTGTCCCAGTTGATGGACCAGGTCATCAGGCCTTTGAAGCTGGGATAACCTTGCGGTTGACGTAATGTATAGCTTCCGCCAAACGATTGACCTTTAATCAGATAATCCAATGCTTTGTGTACGTTGGCTGGTGTCGTGTATCCTCCTCCCGCTGCCGCTTGCGTCGCCGGAAGGCCGATGAGCAGTTGCTCCGGACGTAGGGCTGGGAACTTGTAGTTCGCATTACCGCCGACATTAAACCCTTGCAATAGCATTTCAGCCATCGCCACTTGGAAGTCAGCGGTACCTTGAACGTAGGATCGGCCGTCTAACGCGGTCATCGGACCGGAGTTATAATGCTGCACGTGGAGATAATCCAGTTGATCCCGAAAAGCGTAAATCACCGGCAGATATGCACCCCATGGCCCGCCGTAGGCTACATAACCGCCTTGAACGTAAGCCGTTTCCGGCGCCATCGTCAACATGAAGTCCGAACCGTAGCTGTTCAAAATTTCACGTACTCCGGAAATCAAATTTACGATTCTCGGAGTCGTCGGATTTCGAAAATCCGTATCTCCCCCGTTTAAGGACAAAGAGCTGCCTTCGAGATCAATGTCCAACCCGTCAAAACCGTAAGTATCGATAATGCTCTTCATCGTCTGAACAAAAGTCTGCCGGGCTTGCTCACTGGACAGATCCACGGTCCCATTAGCGCCGCCCACGGAAATGAGAACCTTCTTGCCTTTGCCTTGCAACTCACGGATATCCGCCTTGAAGTCGTTGATGGAAGCGTTATACGGCGTAAATGCCATATTCCCGCTAGCAGGTCCCCCGACGGGCTCTGCGAACGCAACCTGAATGACATCAAAATCCGGTGAAACATCCCGCAGCCGGATATTCGCAGATCCGTTATCGAAGTTATGCCAATATCCAACAAGTATTCGTTCTCCTGTTGCTCCAACTGGCTTGGCTGCAGCATACGCTAAGGTTGAAAACAGCGGCACCACAAGTATCAAGGCGAGCAACCAAATCTTTGTCCTCCTTAATAAACTGACCTGAACCATAATTTTCCTCCTTCACTTGAATCGTCAATCTCTCAAGTCCCATGAAGTGTGAGATTGCAATAGATATCTTATTTTACATAATCATCCATTTTACCTGCTAGATTTTAGATAATTTTTATAGATTATGAGAAAATAGAGACTTGAAGTTTTGAGGATTGCTGCGAAATCGAGGAATTCAAGAGAGATAATCTAGCATTTGACAGCTTGGCACCCCTGATATAAAATGAAGTCACATCCTTAATTTGCCATATCTTACTGACTTAAGGATGAAAGTTGATCCCACAATTTGAGGGCGCTGCTTTCCTGATCCTCCCTATCAGGAACAACCCCGTAATCTTCCGTTGAAGATTGCGGGTTTTTTTTGTTTTGTAGCGGCGGGAAAGGAGGAACCGAACGATCCTACAGCGGTTGGCTTAAATTTCAAATGAAGTCTATGTTCAGAACAGTAGAAAAAGCTGGAAAGGTGGTTTGATCTATGAAACCGTTTTTAAAAAAATCCATTATCACACTCCTTGCTTCCACCTGTCTCTTTACAGCATGGCTCATCCCTTCCATCGCCGTACCGACGGCGAGCGCCGCTCCCGATACGTCGGTTCTTAACAAGCAAAGCTTCTCTACCGATGTCATCTATCAAATTGTGACAGACCGCTTCGCGGATGGGGATCCTAGCAACAATCCATCGGGCGCGGCCTATTCACCCGGTTGTACAAATCTGAAGCTTTATTGTGGAGGAGACTGGCGGGGGATCATTAACAAGATTAACGAGGGGTACTTTGCCGGAATGGGTGTAAGCGCTTTATGGATATCACAGCCGGTCGAAAATATTTACAGCGTCATTGACTACTCCGGTGTCAATAGCACGTCCTATCACGGGTATTGGGCCCGCGACTTTAAACGAACGAATCCGGCGTTTGGCAGCATGAGCGATTTTCAGGAGCTCATTAACACAGCGCATGCCAACAACATCAAGATCATCATTGATTTCGCACCGAACCACACCTCCCCTGCTTCGGAGACACAACCTTCCTTCGCCGAGAACGGTCGGTTGTACGATAATGGTAACCTGATTGCCGGCTACACGGGGGACACCAACGGAATTTTCCATCATAATCAAGGCACGAATTTCTCCTCGCTGGAGGATGGCATCTATCGGAATCTGTATGATCTGGCCGACATTAATCACCACAACAACGTAACGGATACGTATTTCAAAGATGCAATCAAGCTCTGGTTGGATATGGGGATCGATGGCATTCGGGTGGACGCGGTGAAGCATATGCCGGAGGGCTGGCAGAAGAACTGGGTTGCTTCGATTGCAGGATATCAACCGGTGTTTACCTTCGGGGAATGGTTCCTTGGCGTTGGCGAAAATGATCCGAACAACATCCGCTTCGCCAATGAATCCGGGATGAGCCTGCTTGACTTCCAATTTGGGCAAAAAGTCCGGCAGGTCTTCCGCGATAACACGGATACGATGTACGGCTTAAATAACATGCTGACTACAACAGCAGCCAACTACAAACATATCCATGACCAAGTCACGTTTATTGATAACCATGACATGGATCGTTTTAAGCTGGGCAACAACGACCGGCGATTGGAGCAAGCGCTGGCCTTCACATTAACGTCACGCGGCGTTCCGGCAATCTATTACGGGACAGAGCAATATATGACGGGCAATGGTGATCCGGCGAACCGAGGTTATATGAGTGGATTCTCGACTTCTACCACCGCATATCAAGTCATCGGCAAGCTGGCGCCGCTTCGCAAATCGAACCCGGCACTCGCCTATGGAAGCACGCAGGAACGCTGGATCAATCATGATGTATTTATCTATGAGCGAAAATTCGGCAATAGCGTAGCGCTGGTCGCCATTAACCGCAATACGACCACCGCCGCATCGATCACTGGCTTGCAGACCTCACTACCAGCCGGTACTTATACCGACGAATTAAACGGACTGCTGGATGGCGGCAGTATTACGGTAAGTTCTACGGGATCAGTCCCCGCCTTTAACCTGCCGGCAGGGGCTGTTGCAGTATGGCAATTTGCAGCCAGTGAGTCCGCACCGATCATCGGTAATATCGGAACGGACATGGGTAAAGCGGGCACAACGCTGACGATCGATGGCCGAGGCTTTGGGAATACGAAAGGAACGGTCTTCTTCGGTACAACGGCAGTCACCGGTAACCAGATCGTGCAGTGGGAGGATTCACAAATCCAAGTGAAAGTACCGGCAATCACACCGGGTCAGTATGACATCAAAGTCCGCAACGCATCCTCCGTGGACAGCAACAGCTATAGCAGCTTTAACCTGCTTACAGGAGATCAAGTCTCGGTTCGGTTCGTCATTAACAATGCCAACACCACGTTAGGTGAAAATGTCTATCTGACAGGCAACATCGCCGAGCTTGGCAACTGGGATCCGGACAAAGCGATTGGTCCGTTCTTTAACCAGATCATTCGAACTTATCCAACTTGGTACTTTGATGTCAGCGTGCCGGCGGGAACAACTCTGGAATTCAAGTTTATCAAAAAGAACGGGACATCCGTGACCTGGGAAGGCGGCTCCAACCACAGCTTTACAACGCCAACCAACGGTGTAGGCACGGTTGAGGTCGACTGGCAACCATAAGCAAGTTCATCTAACAACCAAATGAGCAGCTATGGATCAATTCCTTAGCTGCTCGTTTCTTATCTTTACGTAAATGCGCCCAACACCCGTGCCAATTGCACGGGTCTTATTTTTTATTTCACATGCAGTAACTTCTCTTCCTTCCGCAGCACATGACTGACCCCCCAACTGTGCATCGCGTCCAGAAGCGGCTCCAAACTTCTTCCATACTCTGATATCGAATATTCTACACGAGGCGGGACCTCGGGATAGACGATCCGTTCGATAATCCCCTCTTCCTCTAATTCACGCAGGTTCTGGGTCAGCATTTTTTGAGAAATGTCCGGCAGCTTGCGCTTAAGGTCACTGAATCTTTTTGTGCCTTCTTGCAACAACACCAACAGAATCATCGGTTTCCACTTTCCTACAATAATCTCCAATGCGTCACCGACGTGACAAAGCTCAGGTATCTTCTCCATAGCACAACCTCCTAGTTTCTTATTAGTTTCTTATAAGTAACTATACCACTAAAAAGTGCGTACTTACTATATTTTCGTAAGCTGATTATAATAAGCGCATAAGCAACATCACATCACCAAAAAATAAACAAGGGGTGAATTTCTCATGAACCAATATCGTATTGATCCCAGCAAAGGACTGGAGTTTGGCATATATACTTTGGGCGATCATGTGCCTGATCCCAAAACGGGAAAAAGCACTTCCCCACAAGAACGAATTCAACAAATTATCGAGTACGCTAAGCTTGCTGAACAAGCAGGTTTGGACTTCTTCAGTGTCGGAGAAAGCCACCAAAATTATTTCGCGACCCAAGCACACACGGTGGTGCTTGCTGCTATAGCTCAAGCCACAAGCAAAATCAAGATCGGCAGTACCGCGACGATTATCAGTACTTCGGATCCTGTTCGCGTGTATGAGGATTTCTCCACAATTGACCTCATCTCGAACGGCCGGGCAGAGATCGTGGCGGGGCGCGCCTCCAGAGTTGGACTTTTTGACTTGTTAGGTTACAATGTTCACGATTACGAGGAATTATTCGAAGAGAAATTCGATCTTCTGCGGTTGATTAATGAACAAGAGGTTGTCAACTGGAGTGGAGAATTCCGGGCACCGTTGCGAAATGCCAAGATCATCCCACGTCCGCTTAACGGCTCCTTGCCGATTTGGCGGGCGGTTGGAGGAAGTCCGGCCAGTGCGGTTAAAGCTGGTTTCGCCGGCGTTCCAATGGTAATGGCACATTTGGGCGGTCCCGCTTCCGTCTTCAAACGGACGGTTGACGTCTATCGGGAAGCCGCCAGAAAGGCTGGCCACAACCCGGACGAACTGCCTGTCGCCACTGCAGGCTTCTTCTACGCAGCCGAAACGTCACAACAGGCCCTGCAGGAGTTCTATCCTTACGTCAACGAAAGCATGATGAAATCGAATGGCCAAGGCTTCCATCGACAACTGTTCATGCAAGGCAGCGACCCGCATCACATCATTAATGCCGGTAGCCCTCAACAAATCATCGAGAAGATCCTCTATCAACATGAATTGTTTGGTCATCAGCGATATATCGCCCAAATCGATCTTGGCGGTATGCCGTTTGATCAAGTGAAACGGAATATCGAACTGATCGGCACAGAAATCTTGCCAGCCATCAAGAAATACACGAAAAAATCTGAAGGAGGTAAATAATGATGAAAGTCGTTGGATTGTCCGGCACCATCGTAGGTTCCAAAACCAAAACTGCCGTGGATTACACTCTAAAAACGATAGCGGAAAAGTACCCCGGCACGGAAACGAAGCTGATTGATCTGGCTGAATATCAAGTTCAATTTAGTGACGGTCGTAACTATTTGGATTATGAAGGCGATACGGGGATGATCACCCGAGCGATCATGGACGCCGACGTTCTGATTATCGGTACACCAATCTTCCAGGCATCGATTCCGGGAACGCTCAAGAATATTTTCGATCTGCTTCCACAATATGCTCTTAAGGACAAGGTGGTTAGTATCGTGGCTACCGCAGGCTCATCCCGCCACTTCCTCGTACCTGAACAGCAATTGAAGCCGATCCTGACTTACTTGAAAGCACAATTAGTACAGAACTATGTGTTTATTGAGGAACAAGACTTCTACCGTAAAGAGATTGTGAACGATGATGTTAAATTCCGGATTGAGCGTTTAGCCGAGGATACCATGATGTTGGCTGAAACCTATGCCAATATCCGAGAGGCTGCCTATAACGAGTTATGATAGCAAACCAAAGACTGCGCATGAAAAAAGGCTGACGAATCATCGCCAGCCTTTTGTTATTTAATCCAAGCTTGCCGTATTTGCGAGCGGAAGCGCCGCTTCCTTGCGTTTTTTGGCATATTCAGCCGTAGCCGTAAACAGCACGTCGGAGGAGGAATTCAGCGCCGTTTCGCACGAATCCTGCACGACCCCGATAATAAACCCTACCCCTACAACCTGCATCGCGATGTCGTTCGAAATCCCAAACAAGCTGCAAGCCAGAGGGATCAGCAACAGCGAACCGCCGGCCACACCAGAAGCTCCAGCAGCAGAGATTGCCGACAGAACGCTGAGAATTACCGCAGTACCGAAGTCCACCTCAATGCCTAACGTATGGACAGCTGCCAGCGTCAGGACCGATATCGTGACCGCTGCGCCCGCCATATTGATCGTCGCTCCCAATGGGATGGATACCGAATACGTATCCTTATTCAATCCCAATTTTTCGCTGAGACGCATATTCACAGGAATATTCGCCGCCGAGCTGCGGGTGAAGAACGCCGTGATCCCGCTCTCTTTCAAACAGGTGAATACGAGCGGATACGGGTTCCGACGTATGTTGATATAAACGATCAGCGGGTTGACGATCAACGCGATGAACAGCATGCAGCCCACCAAAACCACTAACAGCTTCCCGTAATCCAACAACGATTCCAATCCACTTACCGTAATCGATTCATATACAAGTCCCAAAATTCCAAACGGTGCGAATTGAATAACCCACTTGACGATTTGCGAAACAGCGTCGGAGGCGTGTGTAAGCAAGCTTTTGGTCTGATCACCTGCGCCCTTCAACGCTAGACCAAGCAAGATCGCCCAAGCCAAAATACCGATATAATTGGCATTCATCAGGGCATGGACCGGATTATCCACCACATTTAGCAGCAGACCTTTTAGCACCTCGACGATGCCTCCTGGCGGCGTTAAGCCTTCCGTAGCCCCTGCCAAGGACAGGCTGACCGGAAACAGGAAACTCGCAGCCACAGCGCTAGCCCCAGCCAAAAACGTACTGACTAAGTACAACACGAGAATCGACTTCATGTTGGTTTGCCGACCTTTTTGATGGTTCGCGATCGCAGCCATAACCAATAGCAGCACCAGTACCGGCGCTACGGCCTTTAGAGCGGACACAAACAGCGTCCCTAGGAGCGCTATGCCGCTGGCTTGGGGCACGATCAACGCCAAGAGGATCCCCACCACCAAGCCAACAAGAATTCGCTTCACAAGACTGATTTCATTCCATTTCTGTAAGATTGCCTTCATGTTTCTCCCCCGTATGTTTATGATGTCGCATCAGTGCATAGCGATAGTATACCACGTATTATGGACATCTGTCCTCCGAGTGGAAACATTTGTGCAATACTTTTCACAGATTGTCAGAAAATTCAGGCGAAAGAGCCAGATGAAGACGATAATTCTCCAATTGGATCTCCGTCTCCCGCCCTAACATGAGTTGGGCCAGCTGTGCGCCAATATACGGCCCCATCGTTAATCCTGAAGCTCCTAGGCCGTTGGCCGCATAGATCCCCTTCCATTCAGGTACCGTCCCGACGACCGGAAGAAATCCTGGTGTGAACGGACGAAACCCCACTCTCGCTTCCAAAAAACTGCCGTCCGCCAACCCCGGTGCCACCGACAGCGCCTTGTTGATCACTTCTTGCAAACCGCCCGCCGTCACACGGGTATCATAACCCTGCGGATCGTTTTCATGGGTTGCGCCAATCACAATCCGGCTGTCATCGAACGCCAGAATGTACTGATCTCCCGGCGGCATTACGACAGGCCAATGCTCGGTTGCAACGTCCGGCAGTGACAAATGAACAATTTGGGCTTTCTGGTAAGTGACCTGGAAGTCCAAACCTAGCGGAGTGAACAGTTGACGCGCCCATGCCCCGGCGCAAACGGCAACCGCATCAGCGTTGATCTCTTCCGTGCCGACGCGCACCCCGTTGACGGTGTTGCCGTCATGCAGAAGCGAAGCTTCGCCGCGGACGATCGTCGCCCCATGCCGTACCGCTGCCCTCAGAAGCGATTCGCGGAGCGCACGCCCATCAACGCGGGCGGCACCGCTCACATACAGGGCGTAGAACCCCTCATCCAACGGAGGAAACAACCGCTTTACTTCGTCCGGTTCAAGCAATCGAATCTCTCCCATCTCCGGGGCTTCTTGTCTACGGTCGACGGCCAGCTTCTCCAAGGCGACCAGCTTTTCGCGTTCCCGATGAAGACGCAGCGCCCCAACACGAGCATATCCTGTATCGTACGCTCCTTCCGCCTCAAGTTCATTGATGAAGGACTTGTAATAATGCGCGCCCGATTTGGCCAAGCTATACCAAGCTTTATTACGCCGTTGTGAGATCCAAGGGCATATTATCCCGGCGGCAGCGTCAGTGGCTTGTCCAGGCCCCCCACGGTCGACGACCGTAACCTCGGCTCCCAGCTTAGCCAACTGATATGCGGTTGAAGCCCCGAGAATCCCGGAGCCGATAACTATCATCTTTTTCACGTTAAAAGCCTCCCTTGCCTCCATTATAGTTTAAATTGAAACCATCACGGCATACCTTCGTAACAACCAATATGGCTCTAAAAAAAGGAGGACTCCCTATGATTATGACTACCACCCCAACCATTGAAGGATCTCCGGTCAAACGTTATCTTGGGATCGTGACCGGAGAAGTGATCATGGGCGCGAACGTGGTCCGCGATTTTCTAGCTTCGATCACCGATATCGTCGGCGGCCGTTCCGGTGCTTACGAGAACAAGCTTCAGGAAGCCCGAGACACCGCCTTCGCCGAAATGTCTGACCAAGCATCGCGCCTTGGCGCAAATGCGATTATCGGTGTCGATATCGATTACGAGGTCATTCGAGAAGGCATGCTGATGGTATCTGTCAGCGGAACCGCCGTCGTTGTATAGTCTCTGGAAAAAAATCAAAAACCCGCAAATTTGCGGGTTTTTGTGTGTTCCTGATTCGAATCGTTCATCTTTACTTGGTTATAATAACTTTGTCATAAATACGCTGTTCGGATCCTCGACATAATCTGCAAAGGGATCACAATACGTAAACCCAAAGCTCTCGTACAATTTACGGGCCGGAGCAAAAGCCTCCATCGAACCCGTCTCAAGGCTGATCCGCTGATAACCGCGTCGCACAGCCTCTTCAAGGATATGCGCCAGCATTTGCTTGGCAACGCCTTTCCCACGGTGCGGGATCGCAGTTCGCATCGATTTAACCTCACCGTGTTCGCGATTCAGCTCCTTAAGCGCACCGCATCCCGCGAGCTCGCCATCGATCCAGGCGCTCCAAAACGTGACATCCGGCTGCTTCAAGCCGTCTACATTTAACGCGTGGATGCTTTCAGGTGGAGAGGATTCCGCCATGTTCGCCAAGTGCTCGCCAATAAATGCTCTAATTTCAGGTCCGCTTAAATCATCCACTGTGATGGTGATCAACAGGCTCCCCCTCCCCCGGACAAACCTAGATTATTTCGCTTGAATATATCCTTCTGCTTTCAGCAACTCAGCAATCAATACCGCACCGCCTGCAGCTCCGCGCAGCGTATTGTGCGACAGGCCAACAAATTTATAATCGTACAACGAATCTTCGCGCAGACGGCCGACGGAAACGCCCATCCCTTGCTCAATATCGCGATCGAGCTTGGTTTGCGGACGATTTTCTTCTTCAAAATACGTGATAAATTGCTTCGGAGCGCTTGGCAATCCCAGCTCTTGCGGACGGCCTTTGAACTCAGTCCAGCGCTGCAGGATTTCTTCCTTGGACGGTTTCTTCTTAAATGACACGAATACGGTAGCCAAGTGACCGTCCGTCACCGGAACGCGAATGCACTGGGTGGTAATAATTGGAGAACTTGCTTTGACGATCTGTCCGCCTTCCACATGCCCCCAAATACGCAGCGGCTCCTGCTCGCTCTTCTCTTCTTCGCCGCCGATATACGGAATGACGTTATCCAGCATTTCCGGCCAATCGGTAAAGTTCTTGCCTGCCCCGGAAATCGCCTGATAGGTCGATGCCACAACCGTCGTTGGTTCAAAATCAAGCAAAGCGTTTAACGCCGGTACGTAGCTTTGAATCGAGCAGTTTGGTTTCACGGCAATAAACCCGGTGCTCGTACCAAGGCGCTTGCGTTGGGCTTCAATCACTTCAATATGTTGCGGGTTTACTTCTGGAATCACCATCGGTACGTCCGGCGTCCAGCGGTGTGCTGAATTGTTGGAAATCACCGGAGTGCCGGTTTTCGCATAGGCTTCCTCCAACGCTTGGATTTCTGCCTTCTTCATATCTACGGCGCAGAAGACGAAGTCCACGTCCGACGTCACTTCCTCAACCTTAGACGCATCCTGTACCACAATGGATTTCACGGCTTCAGGCATCGGCGTCGCCATTTTCCAACGTCCTTGGACGGACTCTTCATAGGTTTTACCTGCAGAATTGGCGCTGGCTGCAATCGCAGTCACCTCAAACCAAGGATGCTGATCCAGCAGCTGCACGAAACGTTGCCCTACCATTCCTGTTCCACCAACGATGCCTACTTTCAACTTTTGACCCATTTCTAACATCCAGTCCTTTCCTTGTGAGTATTGGAATTATGTCATAAAAAAATCCCGCCTCCAAGACGAGACTTTCGTCTTGGGGGCGAGATTGGTATGCTCGCGGTACCACCCCAGGTTCGCTAATATGTCGCCATATTAACCTCTTCAAGTACAGCCTGACGCTGCCAAGCGTATACTCTAGCTCTATAACAGGAGCTCCTGTCACACCATCCCGCCGATTTACACGTTCCGATGTGCTGCTCAGAGGCTTTCTTCAGTAAAGTCACGCTTTGCTCCTTCTCAGCGTACCGGAGCTCTCTGGAAAGGTTCGCTTTACTTACTCTTCTCGTCATCGCATTTACATTACATGTTGCGATAATATTACCAGATTCCTGGCGGAACGTAAACTGGTTTCAAGAAATTTTCAGCTTTACCTACTTGTCCTTTTCATCCATTTGAATGACGCGGAATCGGTTTCGGTAGGCTCCCGGGGTCAAGGACGTCTCTCGTTTGAACAATCGGGAGAAATAATTGGGGTCCGAGATCCCGCATTGCTCGCCGATCCGTTTGAGCGGCTCGTCCGTATGGGCAAGCAACCGCTTAGCCCGTTCAATCTGCTGATGATGACGGTATTGCAGCGGACTCATTCCCGTATGCTGCTTCAAACATCTTGCTAAATAATCAAAATGATAATGCAGGTCTCGCTCCAGTTCCTCTGCGTCAAACGGGAGGTGCAATCGTTCTTCCAAGTAAGCTGCCACCTGCTCGCTGAGATCCGCAGATCGGGATTGCGGACTGCCCTGCCGCATTCCCTGCTGTAACTGGAGGAGCAATTGTCCGAAGCGAAGCTGCAGCTCGAAGGAGCGATATGGCGTTAGCGTGCGATGCAGTGCAACCATCTCGTCCAGCATCGGGCGAATCGTTCGGAGATCAATGTCAGCGAACTTGGGAATGTCAATGATCGCCGGACGCGGTTCAGTGTCCTGATCCGTTCGGGCAAGGAGCGGTTGCTGCCAGCTCTGCTTGTCCACCAGCTTCGGCGGAAGATGCGGCGAGTGGCAAAAATGAATCCAATAGACCTCGGTTTCCTCCTCGGTTGGACGGGTTCCGCGGTGTCTTTTCCCCGCTTCCAGCACCAACATTTTGCCGGCATCCATCTCGTAGGAGCGCCCTTCCTCCTCCATATATAGAGCGCCTTGTGCGCAAACAATCAAGTCATACGCCTCAAAGACCCGTTCGGCATGGATCACCCCCGGCCGCCATACCGCACAGCCCACTGCGGCAATCAGCGGATACGGCGGTGCCGTGAACTCCAGCATAAGCAAATCCTCACCCCCTATGCGATGTAGAAATTGTACTACTTTTCGTCGTATTTATCAGCTGTAGCAAGCGGTGATTCTGCCTAGAATGGTAGGTAACGTACGATACTCATTTCTAGATCGGGAGGAACGTCCATGAGATTCCGTCAGGTTCATCTTGATTTCCATACCTCCGAAGCCATTGAAGGGATTGGCAGCCGCTTTTCCAAGCAGCAGTTCCAAGAAATGCTCCAGTTAGGCCATGTGGATTCGATTACCGTCTTCGCCAAATGCCATCACGGTTGGGCCTATCACCCTTCAACAGCCAACGAAATGCATCCGCATCTGTCCTTCGACTTACTGGGCGCCCAAATCGAAGCCGCCCACGAAATTAGCGTCAAAACACCGGTGTATCTCTCCGCCGGACTCGATGAGAAACTGGCGCGCCGCCATCCAGAATGGCTGATTCGCGATCCGCAGGAGAAGCTGAACTGGGCGCCCGATTTTATGACGCCGGGATACCATCAATTTTGCATGAACACCCCTTACTTGGACATTCTGGCTAACCAAGTTCGTGAAGTCGTCTCCAATTATGACGTCGATGGAATCTTCCTTGATATCGTTGGGGTGCGCGAATGCTATTGCCAATCCTGCGTCGCAGAAATCCGCAGACGAGGCGAAGATCCCCGTAACCTGGATGCGATGAAACTCCTTTGGGAGGAAACATTTCTTCGGTATGCCCAAACGATGGACGAAGCAGTACATCGCATCAAGCCTGGACTTCCAGTGTTTCACAACAGCGGTCATGTCAAGCGTGGCCGGCGGGATTTTGCGAAGCTGAACACCCATCTGGAGTTGGAATCGCTGCCGACGGGCGGCTGGGGCTATGACCATTTCCCGCTCTCAGCTCGCTATGCGCAAAGCTTGGGAATGGAGTTTCTGGGGATGACGGGAAAATTCCACACCTCATGGGGCGAATTTGGCGGCTATAAGCATCCGAACGCACTAAAATACGAGACAGCACTTAGCTTAGCAAATGGGGCCCGCATCTCGATTGGCGATCAGCTGCATCCAACCGGATGGATGGATCCGGCAACGTATGCGTTAATTGGGGAAGCATATCGGGAAGTGGAGGCTAAGGAGGAATGGTGCCGGGACGTGAACTCGGTCGCTGACGTGGCTTTGTTGTCCGCCGAGGCCGCAGGGGAGCCCGGAAACACAGCACAGCACGCCGATGCAGGAGCTGTCCGGATTTTGCTGGAGGGTCATTACCTGTTTGACGTTGTGGATACGGAAAATGATCTCAGCTCCTATTCCGTCGTCATCCTGCCGGACGTGATCACGGTCGACGAAGCGTTGAAGACGAAACTTACAGCTTTTATCGCAAATGGCGGCAAAATTTTGGCAACGGGACGCTCCGGCCTTTCGCCGGACGGTTCCCATTTCGAGTTGGATTTCGGCGCCAAACCTCTTGGGGATGCGGCGTTTAAGCCGTCCTACTTTCGCCCGGACTTCGAGCTGCCTTCATTACGTCATGCTTCCTTCGTGATATATACCGACGGTCAGGATATCGAACTTGAACCTCATGGAACAAAGCTGGGCAGCCGGGAAAATTCCTATTTCAACCGTGACCTGTTCACTTTCTGCTCACACCAGCATACGCCGTCTAACCTCCAGGACGCCGGTCCTGGTATGGTTGAAGGTCCCGCCGGCATCTATGCGGCTTGGAACCTGTTTGAGGATTACGCACTAAAAGGCAGCTTACCCGTCAAGGAGATTGTGCATTATGCCCTTGACCGCTTACTGAAACGTAAAACTGTACACACCAATCTTCCAGCACAAGGCGTGACGACATTGCAGGCTCAACCGTCCGAAAATCGCTGGGTGCACCACCTGCTTTATGCCTCGCCAGTGCGCCGAGGACTCAACGTCGAGGTCATCGAAGACCTGCCGGTTCTGAGCGACATCGAGGCCACGATCTCCGTGCCCGCACCAGTTCGAGAAGTGTATCTCGCACCGCAGGGTCTGAAACTCCCCTTCCGTCAGGCAAATGGCCGCGTCCATTACACCCTGCCGCCGTGGTCCTGCCACCAAATGGTTGTGCTGCAGTTTGAGCACGCAACCAACGCACAAAAGCCTTGAACCCCTTGGTTCAAGGCTTTCTTTTTTTCCACAAGCTTACTGCAGCGCCTCCAATACCTCTGCCGTCGACCGAATCTTGCCGATGCGTGGGAAGATATAGCGGCAGACGTAGTCATGCTCCTCTTTTGTTGATGCCGTCATGGCATCCTCGACGAAGATTTGATGGTACCCATGCTGAAACGCTTCGCGCGCGGTCGTGTCCACCCCGATGGAGGTGGAGATGCCGCAGAGCACGATCGTATCGATGCCCCGCCGCCGCAGCTGCAGACCCAGATCTGTGCCGTAAAAAGCACCCCATTGGCGTTTCGTCACGACATGGGTCCCTTGAATATTGGCCAGTTCTGGCACGATTTCATCCCAACCTTCAGGGTAAGCGCCTGGACTGAGATGACCGTCGGTATCAGGCTTGAGCATATCCTTGCCATCCAACGTAGATACGCGGACAAGCACCACAAATCCGCCTTCTTCGGCAAATGTCTGGGCCAACCGGCTCGCGTTTCTTACGACTTCCGCACTGTCGTACGGCGCACTTTGTCGGGACGGATGGCAAATCCCTTGCTGCAAATCGATAAGCACGAGTGCGGTTTTTTCCGCAAGGATCATCGTGTTCGTTTCGGGTTGGATCATTTCCATCATTTCTGCTGAACTTCCCTTCTCTTGTATACTTTACAGAGCTGCCGAATGGCTGGGCTCCCGCAGCTTTTTATACACCTTTGCATATACCCAAGCTGCGTTAATCAGGAGCAACACGCTGGTCAGCAGGAAGACATACGGGATGCCAAACCAAGCCGCAACTTGACCGCCCAGCACCGAACCGGCGAATACTCCCAAGTAGCCAGCCGCCATACTTAATCCAAATACCCGGCCGGTTAGATGCTCCGGGGTAATTTTCTTAATGAGGGTGTTCACCGAGGGATTGAGTCCCCCTGCAGCAGCTCCCAGCAGGAACCGCAGCCCCATCAACTCCCAGGGATTGCGTGCCATCGCCTGCGGGACAAACAAGATCCCCGAGACCAAGAGCGCTGCCAGCATCACTTTATGGGCGCCAATCCGGTCGGACAGCTTGCCTAGCTTAGGTGCTGCCAAGATATTGGCCAACCCGGATGCCGAGAAGATGATACCTGCCAGCAACGCCACATGGCTGCTGTTACGGGAGATTTCATTCACATAAACGGTAAGGACCGGCTCCACCGAATACATTGCAACACTCAGCATAAAAAACGTAGCAAACAGCGTCACCGTCAAGCCTTTTTCCGGCAACGCACTCCATACTTCCTTCATGCCTGCCACCTTCACTTCCGACCGTACAAACGTCTCTTTAACGAACAATAACGTCGTTATGAAGGCGATTAACATCAGTCCGCCAGTTAAGAAAAAGGTCTCTTCAATCCCGGCATGTTCAGCGATAAAGCCGCCGATCGTTGGACCTAGCAGCGAGCCGGCGATGTTGGACGTAGACAAGAGTCCTAGTGCCCAACCGGCATGGGCCTTGTCCGTCTGAGTAGCAATCAATGTCGTACAAGCAGTGCTGTAGCCGGTGATGATGCCCTGCAGGAAACGAAGGAAGATCAGCATATGGACATTGGTGACAAACCCCATACATCCAATGACAATCGCCATCCCGAGGCTGGCCCGTAAGAGCATCGGTTTCCGGCCAAATTTATCCGCCGCAAGACCCCAAATCGGCGAGAAAATCGCCGAGACGATAAACGTAATGCCGAAGGCTAGTCCGGAATACCGGGACACCGCATCCGCCTGATCCACCCCCAGCTCTTTGATGTATAGCGGCAAGATCGGTGCAAGCTGGCTCATGCCTATGCCGGTCACAAACATGCCGAACCAGCATACGATCAAATTTCTTTTCCAAATCGGCATACCCTTTAAGCCTTCTTTCTGTAACCCCCTGTCCTCTGCGCGTGCAGATGAACGTTAAGATGAACATTCTTGCAGAACAATATTAGCGCGAAGACTAGCTATACTCCATGCATTATCTTAAACTCCATGGACGATTTTGCTATAAAATTCCGATGGGCTCATCCCTTCGGTCCGTTTAAAGATGCGGCTGAAATAGAATTCATCGGCGAAACCAAGCTCCAACGCAATATCTTTAATTTTTTTATCACTTTCAAGGATCAACTCTTTGGCTTTATCAATTTTTAGTTTGTTAAAGTACTCAATGACGGTAAATCCGGTCGTCTGTTTAAAAGCTCGTGACAGGTAATACGTAGACAAATGCACCAGTTCCGACAGCTCTGCCAATGTAAGCCGCTCGCCCAGATGCTCACGCATGTACTGAATCACTTTCTCCACTTTGAGGGCAACCGCGTGGTTCTGATTTTGTCTTTGTGCATGGACCAAGATTTCATACAGCAGTTGCTCCAGTCCCGCTCTCGTCAGCAGCTCATACCCTGGCAATTTAGTGAACCAAGCAGCCGCCAAACGGCGAAAGGCATCCTCGACTAGATAACCGTTTTGCAGCACCTGCATGGATGGAAGCGGCAAATGCTCAGTTTCCTGCCCAATGGACCAGTTCCCGTCATCAAAGCGGATGCCCGCATAACTAAAATGGACGGAATAGAAACAGATCGGATCGGTTTCGTCCATCTGTATGTGATGAGGGAGACCCGCGTGGATGTAGAATAACATGCCTTCTTGAACGAGAAGTTTTTTGCGGTCCAACGTAATACTGCCCTTCCCCCCGGTGACGAGCAGTAATTCGTGATGCGTAAGTGTTCTACGGATGCTGCTTCTTAGCTGTTTACCGTCATTCGGCTGTTTACTGTTGCAATAATGGATATGAAAATGTAGATGGTTCAGGTTCATCACCGCTCGCCTCCTCAATGAGACTTCCTGTGAAGTTTCTATGCAGTTTACAGCTACTGCGATTAGACCATACGTACCGGTAAACCGCAACCTCCGCCGTGTGGAGACGTAAATATAGTATCTGATTAGGGGAGGAAATCATGTGGGGTTATGGGTGCGTGAGGCGGAGCCAAGTGATTTCTATTATCTCTCGTGCAAAATCAGCGGTATCGCGATTATTGGTATAGGGATCTATGTGTTCGTCCAATCGTTCTTCATCTAAAAAAAATAAGGCCAACCTCATGAGGTTGGCCTTTGGGTTTGCTGTTATTTCACTTCCGTTGCCCCTGTTACTTTACCGTCGATTTTCGCGCTGGCTTGCACGTCGGCATTGGCGAAGTAAAGGTTACCGTCGATCGTAGCGTTTTCGTACAGGTTGAAGCCGTTCGCTTCAACATAGACATCACCTTTTACGGTACCGCCTTGAATTCTCAGGTTTTCACTTTGAACCGTCAATTTCGGAACGGTTAAGGTGTAAGAAGCGGTCACGTTGTGGTCTTCATCTTGCGCATACAATGCGATCTTCCGGTAGATGTCTTTCGAAGCATCGTTTTTATCGTGGAATTCGCCAGCAACAACAACATCTTGATCCACCGTCAAGTCGTTGAGAATGGCGATGATCCAAGTCCCTTTCTCACTCACTGCATTCACGAATGCATCCGATTGATTGACGATTGAAGCCGATGTCGTAGCATCCGCTGGTTTATTGGCGTTAGCCGCCGAGTTCCCGTCATTTGAACCGCATCCTGCCAGCAGAGCCGCAGCAAGCCCGGCAACAACCAATCCTTTGACCATTTTCATATTGTTTCCCTCCTGTTTTTCTCTTCAGTTTGAATTATAAAAAAAAGTGGTTTTTGTTAATGTGATTTTTTTCACTTATATGTGCGAAATTTCACATTGCTAGTCACAGCTTGTTCATCTTTGACATTCCCTCCTCTAAATTTTCGTAATGGAAGCCGACCAACTCCCTGGCCGGCTTGTATCTATATGAACTCCCTCACGGGAGATGTATTTCATGCTTCGTTCATTCGAGCTGATGTGCTGGCGTCCCCATTGGCGAAGAGCCTGCGCCCCCGTCCACGCTGAATTCTGCACCAGTGACGTAAGATGAATCATCCGAAGCTAGGAATAACACCGCATTCGCCAATTCTTCCGGTTTCCCCATCCGGTTGAGCGGGATACTTTGCTTCAAATATTCTTCGAGCGGGCTAAATTCCGGAACCGATGTATCCCCCCAAATCGGTGTCTTCGTTGCGCCAGGAACAACGGTGTTCACGCGGATTCCCCGCGGCGCGAACTCTGCCACCAATACCCGTGCCATGCTGGTAACCGCTCCTTTACTTGCAGCATAAGCTGCATATCCTGGACTGCCGGCCTTTGCCAACACGGAGCCGTTTAAAATCACCGATCCGCCTTCTTTCAAATATGCGGAAGCTGCTTGAACTGTAAAGAACACTCCGGCGATGTTCACATCAAGGATCTTCTTGAACAAAGATGGATCTGCACTGCCAAGCGGCGTGTTGCCGCTGATACCGGCGTTCGCGAACACGATGTCTAACCGGCCAAAGCCGTCAACCGCTGCCGCGACGGCTTTCTCAGCACCCTCTGGATCTGATGCGTCTGACACTACGCCAATCGTGTTGGCACTACCCAACGCTGCAACAGCTTTATTCAATTTCTCCTGATCCCGGCCTATGTTCATTGACGAAAGGCTGCAATTGGACGCTTCCTCCTTTCATCCTGAGTTTATCATAATGAGAACGTTCGGTAAATTATTATTTTAGATTTATCGTTCTCGAATTATAAACTCAAAATAACAGCTCCCGGTAACGGAAGTATCCGTCCGGGAGCTGCGTCATTCTTACTTACTTCTATTCAACTTTTACCGATAGAGATTTAACTCGGCGATCGACCACCACCACGATGGCGTCGTGGAGGTTTGGATGATTTTCACATAACGCGCCGTTTGCCGAGGGAAGGTCGTTACGATCTGTTTGCTCGTTCCGACATCCTCAGCAACCAACGTCCAGTCCACCCCGTTCTCCGAGGCAAGGACTTGATAGCTGCGAGCATAGTCGTTGCCGCTCTCGCCCGAGTCCATGCTCAGTTTGCTGATCGTCCGCAGGCCGCCCAGATCAATCTGAATCCATTGGCCTGGTGTTTGCGCCTCACCGGACGTCCAGCGGCTGCGCAAATTGTCATCCAACATCTCCGAGATATCCGCAGTGGTAGAAGCGGTAACCATCCATCCAGAACGGTCCAGCACATTAAGGAAATCGTCCTCTCCCGCTAACGGTTCTGCAATCCATGGCGTCGAATCAGCGGTAAATACCTTCACATCATGAATAGACCACCAATGCGAATCGGTCCCCGTTTGTACGACTTTAAGGTAACGGGCCGTCTGCAGCGGGAAGGCTGCCGTTACGACGGGGCCATCTCCTTGCCCCGTAGCGACAGGTTCGCCCCAGGATTGACCGTCCAGCGAGACGTACACCTCATATCCGCGCGCATAATCCTCGTGGCTATGCGCACTGTCCATGACGATTTGGTCCACGGGCAGGGCCGTACCCAAATCCAGTTCGAACCATTCGCCGCCGCTTTGCTCGCGGCCGCTCGTCCAGCGAGTTGCTTCGTTGCCGTCCAGCATCGCTTCTGCTTCTTCACCGGAAGAAGCTGTAACGGACCAACCGTCAGGAATCAGTTCCTGTTGCTTGCCGATACCGTAATCATAGACGTTAAGCTCGGCAATCGACCACCAACGGTTAGCTTCGCCGGTTTGAACCAGCTTGAGATAACGAGCCGTTTGTGTCGGGAATGTAATCGACATGCGGCCCGATTGCCCTTGACCGCCGATCACCGGCTTGCCCCAGTTCTCCCCGTCGTAGGAGACATAGAGAAGATAGGAACGCGGATAATCATCACTGGCATGACCAGGATCAAGCACGAGAGAATCAAATTGATACACTGCGCCTAAATCCACTTTCACCCATTGTCCCTTCGCCTGATCGCGTCCATTCGTCCAAAGCGTGTCGCGATTGCCATCCAGCATGTTAGCCGGTACATCCCGGCCTTGCGAGGAGGAGGCAGTCACAACCCATCCAGAATGGTCTGCTAGAGAACCGTCCGATGGCAATGGATGCTGCGGCTCCGGATCTGGCTGCGGTTCAGGTTCATCCGGTTGCGGTTCTGGCTGTGGTTCGGGCTCCGGTTGTGGTTCCGGATCTGGCTGCGGTTCTGTCACTGGCGGCGTTACAGGTTCCATATTGCTGAATTCAGCCAGCTTCAGCTCCGTAATCGACCACCAACTGTCAGCAGGCTCTGTCAGCACAATCTTGATATAACGAGCCAGTTGCTTATCGAAGGATACAACCAAGCTTGGCGATACCCCAGTACCTGTTGCTACCGGTTCATTCCAGTTCTCGCCATCCGCCGATACGTAAACTTCATAACCATGCGCATAGTCGCCCCAGTTGGTGCCGGAGTTCATAAACAACGTATCAAACGCTTGCTCCGTGCCCAGGTCGATTTGCAGCCAGTCGCCAGGAGCTTGCAGTTGTCCCGAAGACCAACGGGTAGACAAATCGCCGTCCACAAGGCGCCCAACATCCTCAGAGCTGGAAGAAGCCGTGATCGTCCATCCGTTTCGATCGACGTATTTTACGCCTTGCGACGGATCCGGGCCTTCCAGCACCGTCTCTTCAAACGGATTCACTTTCGCTTGGGCTTTAGCATAGACCGTTGCCGATCCAAGCGGCCCATTGGCATTATAGAAATGCACCGTTTTGGCGCTGTCCGACGGGTTCCAGATTTGCGCCGTGTAGACACCATCTTTTTCATAGACGGTCACTGCTGGATCATCTGCCCAAATATCCATAGTTCGGGTACCTGTCGATACCATGCTATGAATAAACCAGTAGGCATTAAACACTTCGTTTTGCTGCATTTGGCTGGTATCCCATTTCGCCAGCGCCCCTTCCGGATCACCGATCGATTGGAACGGCCAAATAATGTGCTGCCAGGAACGTTCTTGCTGACCGCCGAGATCCTTAATCAAACCGGCGTACAGCTCGTTCGTTTTTTGCGGGTCCCGACCATAGTAAGTCATCCATTCTGCCGGCGGAAGCCAGTGAATGCCGTAAATCTGCTCCGGATCTCCGGAGAAATACGTACCAAACGAATAGGCGCTGCCGTAAACTTGGCCTACGGCTGCATGATTGAAGCCTTCCACCCAGTTGTCATGATCGTAGTTGAACCAATATTGTTCAGCAGCTTTTTCCTCAGTGGTGAAGCCCCAAATCCCGGTATCCCGGTATTCGTCATTGCCCGTCACAAGCCCCCACATATATTCGCCGACCCAGCTGAACAGAGCTTCGCCGGCAGCTTCCTGGTTATTGCCGCTGCGGTTGTCCGCATAGCCGCCTGCCCAGGAATGGCCTTCGTACGGGTCAAAGTTGCGGAGCCATGGGAACTGGCTGTCTGTTCTCGACGGGTTCGCATAGTCGCGAATCAGCAATTCGATCATATCGCGATAATCTTGAAGGAACTGCTGGTCATACGTCGCAAGAACTGCGGAAGCAAAGATGTAATAGCCGTACGTGAAGTGATGATCCGTTAAGCCGGTATTCACGCCAAAGCCGCTGCCATACGGGAAGATCGCGCCCCACTCATCCGAGTAATGGAAATAGTAGGAGTGCAATCGTTCTTCCGGCGAATAGGTATACCAGTCTGTCAAAATTTCCTTCAGCTTCGAGAGATAGAAATCTCTCCGTTCCGTATCACCAATTTGATCACTAATTAAGACACCTAAGGCCAAAGGATGAAGCTTCTTGCCTTGCCAATAAGGGTCATCACTCATGATGTCCCCCGACACATCCGCATCTAATTGATCCAAGTATGCGATTAACTGTGCGCGGGAGTAGGTTGGATCGTTAGGTTCTACGAACTGAGGAATGATTCCATAGAAACGGTCTTGTGTCGTAAAAGAGTTCCCTTCCCGAATCTTCAACAAACCACGGATCGAAGGGTAGCTTAAATCCGTTAACGGTGAGCTCGAAATCTTCCATTGATGCGGAAGCAGTGCCATGAGCGTCTCCGAAGAGAAGCCAGGTCGCTTCAGCTCTGTGATCGATTCAAAATCCGTTGTCACGAGCGAAGTCGCTTGATCGTAACGGTAGTCCACTCTCGTATCCGTGACGAAGGCATAAGCGTGCTGATAATATTTGCTAAGGTCTCTTGCCGACGGCAGTGTAGCCACAGACAAGTAATTTCCGCCTTGGCCGAATTTGATCTTAATCGTATTACCGAGCTTCATAAACACCGTGCCTTCTGGAGCATACACCCCGTAATGGCGAACGAACGTCTGCGGCTGCGGCGCTTTGTCCTGATTCGTCACTTCGATGCCGATGTGGTCCGTGGTCAGAGTGTCGCCGTCATTCAGCAGAATCGGCTGGTTGTTATCATCATACAGCCGGGTGATGAACTGTGACTGGAGAATCGCCGCATCCGGGTTTTCAAATGTGTTATAAAGGAACGGCGAGCCTTTGACGAACGTCGTGCTCATTTTCGCTGTATCATCGTCGCTCATGACAACCGTGGCTGAATAATCGCCATATCCGGAAATCTTCGTGACAACGTTAGCAGGGTTGATCGTATTCGTCGACAGAATCAGATCCGATTCGCCGTCGGCATCAATCGAACCTCCACCGCCCGATACGTAACCGGCTCCCGGATTCAAAATGTTCAGCCCCTGCTTGGTATACCAATTTTTCAGGGGAAGCGTGATCAAGCTGTTCCCGTCGCCCAGATTTGAAATCAGAATGTTTTGCCACCAGTCATTGGACGGGATGGGGCTTTGAATATTGGATGTGCGGTACTTCGGATTTTTAGGCTCCAGCATCGTTACATCGTTGATTTCATAACTGCCCGCACCAAGCTGAACGGCGGAAGTGGTTGGTACTTCCGGAATGTCATAAGTGGATTTCGGATCCCCTTCCCGGTAGGCATAAAGTCCAAACTCGTACAGCGAATACCCGTTCGTTGTGCCGCGGCCTAGACCCGCCATTTTCACGTAACGTGCTTTCGCGTACACCGGAATGTTCTCCCGTCCTCCCGATCCGTTGAGTTCACGGTAAACGGTGGTCCAGTTCTGCGCATCATCGGACACTTGGATATCGTAGGCACGTCCGTAAGCCGCTTCCCAATTGAAGGATACGCTGCCGATTTCGCTGACTTCACCAAGGTCTACGTAAATCCATTCGTTATCCTGATAAATGGAAGACCAGCGAGTATCGTTGCTGCCGTCGGTGACGTTGCTCGCCAAATAGTTCTTCTCTTCCATTTTGGCTTTATCCTCAGCCGATTTGCTTGGCTCATTAATCTCCAGCGAAGACGCCGTTACCGGCTTGCCCAGCGCCAGGTTGACGGCAGCTGGCTTCGGAGGAAGACTTACGCCGCCGGTGCCATAAACGTTAAATTCATAAATGGACACCCCGTAAGCTTCTTGAGCCCGCTTGGTGCTGTACACGCGGACATAGCGGCCTTGGGCAGCAACGTCCACCTCGGTCCATCCGCCTTTGCCTTCCGTAGTGGAATACACGGGCTCCCAATGAACTTCATCATCAGATACCTCAAACTGAAAAGCGCTGGCATAAGCGTTCTCCCATTTGACGGAAATCTTCGAAATGGTCGCGCTGGCGCCCAAATCGACGTAGATCCATTGCGGATCTTTCTTCCACACACTTTCCCACCGGGTGTTCTCATTCCCGTCAACCGCCATGTCCGGCGTGTTACCGCCCAGCGAAGAGGAACTGTAGACCGGTCTATATAGTGATAATAAATAATCGCCCTCAGCGGCATGAGCTGCCGGTGCCGGCAAGACTTGCACACTGCTGATCAATAAAATGATCGCGGTCAATAAATTCGCCCAGACAGTCCGGGCATGGCGCTTGCTCACGAACGCTCTTTTCATGATTTCTCTCCTTTGTTTTGATTAACTATAAAGCGCTCTACCACCGACTCCTACCCTATTTCTTCACGTTTACTACCTCTCCATCGGCACGTCCCCTCACTCTGCAAAAATGTTCTCGGAAATGGTCCTATCGTGGAAAAAAGTACCACTCCACATTGGATTATCGTCCGATGATTCACCAATTTGTAGAGCAGACATCCTGAATTCTAAAAAACAGGAATATAGTACCATATATTCGAGATCGTATTCCGTAAGTCTCAGAATCACATAACAATTGTCCTATTCACATTTGGATTGACTTAATTATTGTATACGTCATATACTGTTTATATAATATACAATAATTAAGATGGGAAAGGAGCCAACTTGATGAATGCAATCGAAGTGGACCGTTTGTACAAAAGCTTTGGCAATCAGACGATACTCAATGGCGTAGATTTGGTTGTCCCTGCAGGCACGGTATTTGCGCTGCTTGGCCCCAATGGCGCAGGTAAAACAACCCTCATTCGCATCCTCTCCACACTGACTGCGCCGGATGCAGGAACCGTACGGGTCGCTGGATACGATGTGGTCGCCGAGAAAAACGAGGTCAAGCGCTCGATCAGTCTCACCGGACAATTCACTGCCGTCGATGAGGTGCTGACCGGAGAGGAAAATTTGGTGATGATGGGCCGTCTCTCCGGGCTTTCCGCGAGAGCAGCCCGTTTGCGGGCGATGGAGCTCTTGGAACAGTTCGACTTGACGGCTGCGGCCCGTAAACGGGTAAAAACCTACTCCGGCGGTATACGTCGCCGCCTGGATCTGGCCATCAGCCTCATCGTAAGCCGCCCGGTCCTGTTCCTCGACGAACCTACGACAGGACTGGATACGCAAAGCCGCCGCGTGTTATGGGATGGTATCACGGAATTGGCCCAGCAAGGCCATACCATATTTTTGACAACGCAATATTTAGAAGAAGCCGATCAGTTAGCTGATACGGTGGCCGTTCTCAAGGACGGACACATTGTGGCGACCGGCACCGCGGAAGAACTGAAGGGGCAAGTTCACAGTGATCGGGTTGAAATTAGAGATGTCGAAGACCAACTGGTCTCCCGGGTGCCGACCGATGGGACTGTTGAGGATCTGCTTAGAATATTAAGCACATTGCACGCACAGGTGCCGTCGAATGCGAGAGTTACGATTCAACGCCCAACGATGGATGATGTGTATATTGCCCTGACTTCCGGTGAGAAGGAGGTATCGGCATGATCAAAGCCCAACTTTCCGCACGACAGCCCTCGGTATGGACCACCAATGCGGTATTTGTCGGCCGCGGTATTCGCCACAGTCTAAGAGATGTGGACACCATGGTCATGGCGATCCTGCTGCCAGTAATGTTGATGCTGCTGTTCACCTATGTTTTTGGCGGGGCCCTGGACCCTACCGGCAATTATGTCGATTATGTGGTCCCCGGAATTATCCTCCTTTGCGCCGGGTTTGGTGCCTCAGGGACCGCAGTGAAAGTTGCAGAGGACGTTACCAACGGGGTGATCGACCGCTTCCGGACGATGCCGATTCAAAGCCTGGGCGTAATTACCGGCCATGTCGCCGCCAGCCTCATTCGGAACCTCGTCGCCACGGCAATCGTCATCGGTGTAGCCTTACTGGTCGGCTTCCGCCCATCCGCTAGCTTTGGAGCGTGGCTCGGAGCGGCCGGCGTGATTATTTTATTTATTCTGGCGATCACCTGGTTGTTTGCTGCGATTGGGCTGGTTGCCGGCAGCGCTTCTGCTGCCAGCGGGTATGGATTCATTTTGCTGTTCCTGCCTTACTTGTCCAGCGCCTTCGTCCCAACTCAATCCATGCCGAAGTGGCTTCAAGGCTTCGCCACCCATCAACCCATCACGCCGGCCAATGAAACAATCCGCGCATTGCTGACCGGCGGGCCAATCGAAAACCATGCTCTGTGGGCAGTTACATGGTGCCTGTTTCTCATCGCCGGAGCCTTCATCTGGTGTCGAGTCGTGTTTCATCACCGTTCAGTACAACGCTAACAACTAAGTCATAAAAAAACAGGGAATCGAATCGCTTCGATTACCCTGTTTTTGCGTGTTACACCTGTCCCTTTGGCTTTGGAGCGAGGTTCAAATAATGCTCCACTCCATCTAGAATCCGTTCCAGCCCAAATTCGATGTCGTTGCCAATGTCGCTCTCGGCTTCATTTTCGCTGGTGTATTCCCCCGACATCACAAGCGGATGCAGATACGGAAAACGCTCCGGGGTCACGAGTTCCTTCAACGCCGCACTGTAGCTGAATCCGCTGAACTCGTCCAGACTGGTGCCTGAACTTAAGGCCCGGTCCATGTCCCGTTGCAAAATTCCACATGCCCGCGCATAGCTGCTTAGCAGCAAGATGATCGACATTTTCGCGTAACCGCTGATCGGAAACTTCTGCATTCCTTGCAAAGCCCAATCCACAATCCGCAAGCTGTTAGGGGTAATCGGAGCACCGTAAATCGGAAGGTCAGCAAACCAAGGATGGTCCTTATAGACCTGTACCGTACTCCAAACGAATGTGCGCATCATCCCCCGCCAGTCGTCCGGATCCGGGGACTCTGGAAGAGAAATGTCACAAACCGCCTCCTGCATTAACAACAGCAAATCGTCTTTGCTTGGGATATACCGATACAACGACATAGCCGTATACCCTAATGCCCCGGCAACCCGACTCATGGACACGGCAGCGAGTCCGTCTTTATCCGCAAGCGCCACCGCTGTATTAACAATCTCCGGAATGCTAAGCTCCCGTTTCGGCCCGCGTGTGGGTTCCGGAATTAATCCCCACGTTAAGGCTACCCCGTGTGGAAGACCTTTGGTATAGGTTCGCTCGTCCGCTTTATTTTCTTTTCTGTTCATGTCTAACGTCTCCTATATCTGCGAGAAGTTCATGGCCTAAACCGCTTATCCTATAAGCAATATACCATAAACTCCAGAGCATCAGCCATGAACACGTACGTTAAACCTCGGCTTCCATTCGTCCGGGCGCGGTTAACGAGAACTCATCCTGCGTTTGGAAACTTAATTGTCCGACGCCAGCCACAGTAAGTTCAACGGGGTAGAAACGTGCCGGGATACCATTGGAGAAAAACCACTCCCGCTGCTCCCTCACCACGATCAACAGCCCGTGTTCGTCGCCAATCGGAGTAAACGCAGGATCGTCCTCCTGAAAGTTCGTAAGCCCCGCCGCATTCAGCCGATGAACGAGCGGGAGGACCTCGGAGGTCACGATGCCGATTTCACTGACGCCCATAATATCTTCAATCGAGAAGTCATGGCTAAGCTCACTGGGCAAATTGTGCCGGGCGATTAATTCCAAGATATTGCCGGACGGATCTTTAAAGTACACCGCATGGGCATTCCAAGCAGTGAAAAACACTTCGTCCTTCCCCTGTTCTTCGATCAGCGGGACCCGCGCAGCCAACCACTGCTTCGCTTCCGCGAACTTATTTTCCGGTATATTCAGTGCAAAATGATAATATGGAGATTCATTCACCTCAGCGGAACGGAACGTAACCAGCGTCGCGCCCGCCTGAATCGTGAAATGCTCCAGACCGTGCTCAACTAAGGCGAACCCCAGCGTTTCGGTATAGAAGACTTCCGTCTCCTGAAGCTGCCCAGACCATAACGTCATGTGCGTAAATTTCATGTCCCTCATCCCCTTTTTTCGGTTGGGCGATGAACATCGCTTCTGCCGCTTACCGCATTAAGCCAAGTTCTCCAGGTATTCGCGGACTTGTCCCGGCGTCTTGGCAAATTTGCTGTGCAGATGGGCGATCTTCTCCCCATTTTTATACACGAGCAAGCTTGGAATCCCCCGCACCTCGTTAGCCTCAGCCAGCGGCTGGAATTCCTCTGCATCCATCGCGTAGAACTCTTTGTCCGGATGCTCCTGAATGATATCCCCGATAAACCGATCAAGGTTCTTGCAATCCGGGCACCAGGTCGTATCAAACTTGATCACCGTATATTGGTCTCTTTGAATTAATTGCTCGAATTGCGATTCCGATTGGACACGTTCCATCCGGATCCACTCCTTTAATTGTTGTTTTGATAGTTTAATTTTGAAGATTTGTTTACATTGATTATAGCGCATCCATGTAAAGAAGCCAGTATCTTCATCAAGGTTTCATCTTCGCGGATCCATGGTACAATCTTTGGTAAAAATAACGCGAAAGGACCTAAGCTGCATCATGCTCCTCGCCATCCTCTTGTTTATTGTCGCCGGACTCGCCGAAATCGGCGGCGGTTATTTAGTTTGGCTGTGGTTGCGCGAATCCAAACCGCTAGGGTACGGAATCGTCGGCAGCCTAATTTTGATCGTATACGGCCTGATCCCGACACTGCAGAAATTTCCGAACTTTGGCCGTGTGTATGCAGCGTATGGCGGCGTATTTATTGCGCTCGCAGTGTTATGGGGCTGGTGGGTGGACAAGAAAACACCCGACCTCTACGATTGGCTTGGCGCCGCAGTTTGTCTGATCGGCGTCTCCATTATCCTCTGGGCACCACGACATTAGAAAGGACATCCCGGATATGAATGTATCTTCCATTTCGGCAGCCATCGCGCCGCTTGATTTAAGAAGCTGTTTAATTCACACTCAAGGCAAGCTGGTGCTTGAACATTATCGCAACGATCAAATTGCGGACGAGCTCGCCAAAATTAATTCTTGTACAAAAAGCTTCCTCTCCGCCTTGCTCTGCATCGCCTGGGATCAGGGGCTCCTGCCTTCTCCCGACACACCGATTCGCCGCTTCTTTCCACAGCTGGAGAAAGATCCGGATGAGCGAAAACGTGAGATTACATTGCGTCATCTGCTCACGATGACGGCTGGGTGGAATTGGACGGAGTTTGGCGGACATAACTCGTTCCCACGTATGACCCGGTCGCCCAATTGGGTTCAGTTTGCGCTGGAGCAGCCGATGGCTGACCGCCCCGGGGACCGGATGGAATACAACTCCGGAGCGTCTCAGCTGTTATCGGCGATCCTTGTCCAAGTCACCGGCATCCCGGTGGCGCAATTTGCCGAGGAGCATCTGTTTGGCCCGCTGGGCATTGAGACGTATCGTTGGCAGCAGGACCCGCAGGGCATTCATACCGGTGGATTTGGCATGTGGCTTCGTCCGCAGGACATGTTGAAATTTGGTTTGCTTTACTTGCAGGGCGGCAAATGGGAAGGCCAGCAGGTGATCCAGGCAGAACTTGTGGCGGAATCCGTAAAGCCTGCGATCGATGTCGAATCCCCTTGGCGCGGCTGTTATGCTTGGCATTGGTGGGTGGACGTTTATGGAGAGGACGGGCATCCGAGATTTGATTTTTTCTATGCTCGTGGATACGGTGGGCAGTTCATATATGTCATTCCTAGCTTGGAGACGGTGGTTGTGCTGACCCAAGATCAACGGAAGCAGACACGTCCGCCAACAGAGATGTTCCGCTTATGTATTGCACCTTATTTAGTGTAAAAAAAGAACCGGTATTGCACGAAGACCATGGGCTTGGAACTCGATGGGCTTGCATGGATTCCGATTCAAGAAGAAGGCTGGCAATGGGAGCTCGGCCTGAAATGGCGAAAAGACCGTTACGTCTCACCGGCGGCTAGACGGTTTATCGAATACGTC
Source organism: Paenibacillus barengoltzii NBRC 101215 (assembly GCF_004000745.1). Lineage (GTDB taxonomy): Bacteria > Bacillota > Bacilli > Paenibacillales > Paenibacillaceae > Fontibacillus > Fontibacillus barengoltzii. The sequence goes on along the minus strand of NZ_BILV01000012.1, from coordinate 76,913 downwards.
AAAAGTCTGAGCGAGGAGAAGCAAAACTAGTGACATGAACAAGCCCATTCCACCATTGGAATGGGCTTGTTTTTCGATTAGACGCGGGTCAAGATGCCATCTGCACGCTAACTTATTATCCTTTCAACGATCCTGCCAATGCACCAGCAATAAAGTATCGCTGCAAGAACACAAAAATCACGATCATCGGAAGCGCCGCAACAACAACTCCAGTCATTAACAACGGATAATGGGTGACATACTCGCCTTTAAATTGAAGCAAAGCTAACGGCAAGGTCAGCTTATCTTTTTCCACAAGCAGCAGCATCGGGAATAACAGATCATTCCAAACGATCACAAATAAAAAGGCTGCAGTGGTTGCTAAGTAAGGAGCACATAACGGCACAACGATTTGCGTAAACAGCCTGAGTTCACTTGCACCGTCAATCTCCCCCGCTTCCATTAATTCTTTGGGCAATGTATTCACAAAACCCGACAGGATAAAGACGCTTAGCGGCAGCAAGATCGTCAAGCTGACCATAATCAGCCCGAAGTGGCTATTCGTCAGCGACCACTCCCGAAGCAACGCATAGATCGGGATCATATTCACCTGCGACGGAATCATCAAACCGATGGCGAACAGCGCAAATAATAGCTTCCCGACTTTGCTCTTTCCATACCTCATGATCGCATACGCCATACTGCTTGCCAGCAGCAATTCTGCCGCTACCGTAACGAAAGTAATCAACGTGCTATTCCAAAAATAACGCCACATCATTTGCTTGGCAAACAAGCTGCGCACATTATCCAAGGAGAATTGGTCCGGCCACGAAAGCGGGTTGGCATAAAACTCGGGATTCGTTTTTAAGGTCGTGATCACCACGATCAATAGAGGAGCCAGAATGACTCCAGCAAAACCAACAAGCATCACTTTTCCAACGATACGGAGCATTCTATCCCCCCTTAATAACTAACGCGATCTGTGCGCAGCAGCTTAAATTGGACAAAAGTAATCACTGCGACCAGGATCATAAAGTAGACCGAAGCCGTAGCCGCTTTACCAAACGTGTAGTTAAGAAAGGCAGAGCTATAAATATACGTAGATAAAATCTCCGTGGAGTAGTTAGGCCCTCCACCGGTCATCGTAAACACGAGATCAAACGCCTTAAAGGATTGGATTGTCGTATAGGACACCACCAAAGCTGCCGCCGGGGCAAGCAACGGCCAAATGATGCGAAAAAACAATCGAATCTGAGACGCTCCATCCAAAATGGCAGCTTCCTTCAATTCCTTAGGGATCGATAAAAGCCCGGCGATAAATAATACCGCCATCTGCCCAATATGAGCCCACGCTTGCACCGCAGCGATCGAAAAGATCGCGATTTTCGGATCGCCAAGCCAGTTTTGAGCCACGCCTCCTAACCCGATATTTTGCAACATTAAATTGACAGCACCCAAATTGGAATCATAAATAAATGTCCAAATAAACCCTACGGATACCGATGACAATATCGTCGGCAAGAAAAATAACGCGCGCAAGAAAACATTCCACTTAGTTGTTTTGTAAATCTGCAACGCTAAGAGCAAGGAGACAACGGTTTGCACAAGAACCACGGTCAACATAAACTTCACATTATTGCCCATAGCTTTGCGAAAGATGATATCTTCACTGACCTTCTGGTAGTTTTGCAAGCCGACAAACTGATAGGACGGTGATAAGCCGTCCCAATTCGTTAAAGAATAGTAGAGTGCGGAGATCGTCGGGTATAAAAACAACACCGCATATAAAGACAACCCAGGTAAAACAAACGGAAGCAATCGCAGATGTTTTCTCATGCTACTCCCCGATCTGCTGTTCCACGATCGCTTGCGCATCCGCCGCGGCTTTTTCCGCTGATTCCCCGCTTAGTACCGCCTGGATGGAATTGGTAACTGCCTTTTGAACTTCGGCGTTGGAGATCGTAAACCGCGGCTGGAAGCGGGTCCGCTTCTTCGTCCATTCGCTCACGATTTGGAGTTCTTCCGAAGTGTATTCCACATCTTTGACGGTGACGTTCTGACCTGTACCATTCGCATATTCCCCGGCGATATCTGGACGACTCAAAAATTCAATAAACAGCTTCGCTTCTTCAGGGTGCTTCGATTTACTATTGACCGCCAGCATAAATGTGGTGGTATGAATCCCTTCATAAACCGCCTGATCCGCAGATACGGTAATCGGGGCTAACAGACCTTGCTTTAGATTAGGGTTGCTCGCTTTATTCGAGGCAAGATGGTAAGAGCCGGTTGCCAGAATCGCGGCCTGCTCCTGCACGAACAAAGCGATGGAAGAATCCTGTTTCGCGCCGACGGCGTCCTTCTGAAAATACCCTCGATCATTCAGTTCCTTAAATTGCGACAAAGTGGTCACCCACCATCCATCAGTGAGCTTCGCTTCCCCGGCCTCCAACTTCACAAAAATCTCCTCATCCGGCGCATTATTCATCACCATGGAGTTCATGAGTTGCCCAGGCCCAATGTCCGCTCCTGGAAAAGCAATCGGCGTTAGGCCAGCCTGCTTAAACACCTCCATAGCTTCCAAGAAGCTGTTCCAATCCCGGGGAATATCCACGTGATACTTCTCAAACAGCGAAATATTGTAAACCGGAATATTATAGACCAACTGATACGGTAACGCATATTGTTTCCCATCCAATTGTCCAGCAGCGATTAAGTTCGGCTCGAAATGGTCCAGCCAGCTTTCAGTAGACAGATCCGTAAAGAGCCCTGCCTTGGCGATCGCTTGAAACTGCGCTCCTGGAAATACGGTGAATACATCCCCGACGGAGCCGTCGGCGATTTTAGCTTGAGCGGTCGATTGATATTGATCCGACGGGAACACCTGAGTCTCAACCTGGATGTTCGGATTTTCTTGTTCAAACTTGTCTATGATGCGGTCCAGCACTTCCACATCTTCGCCGCGCCAATGAATAAAGCTCAGTTTCACCTTCTCTTGTTGATCTCCGCCGCTGTTGGCATGACTTGACTGAGTCGTGTTTTGACTGCTCTGGCTACTGTCGCTGCCGCATGCCGATACGAGCAGCACCAGCGTAAGAATGATGATGTATCCGCTCCATTTTCTCATATCCGATCCTCCTAATCCTGCTTAACCAAGCCGCGCTCAGCCATTTTTTGCTTTAATACCGGCATCAGTAAGCGCCCTGAAATCTCCGCTTCCTCCAAATGAGGATAACCGGACAAAATAAACGAAGTCACACCAAGATCCACGAACTCAAATATCCGGTCTGCAATCTGCTCCGCTGTACCAACAAAAGCGACGGCACCGCCTCCGCGGATCGCTGACAATCCCGCCCACATATTTGGCGCAATCACATAATCGTCCTGAATCGATTGATAATACAGATCCATTTGCCGGTTTTGACCTACGGCATCGGTTTTCGCATGCAGCTTTTCTCTGGACTGAATGAGCTCTGGATCGGCTTTGCTTATTAGCTTCCAGGCCGCAGCCCAGGCTTCTTCCTCTGTTTCTCGGACAACTACTTGAGCACGCATGCCATACCTTAATGTGCGTTTGATCCCCTGCTCTCTCTCAAGTTCTTGCAGATAGTCTTTCATTTCTTCGATTTGCGATCGAATCCATTGAAGGGGCTCAGCCCACATTAAATATACATCCGCGGTCAAAGCTGCCGTCTTCTTGCCGGCAACCGAGCTTCCTCCAAAATAGATGGGAGGATGAGGCTGCTGCAAGACAGGGGGCTGACAGGAGCCGCCTTCAATAAGATAATGCTTGCCCTCAAAGTTAAACCCTCCATCCTTCGCATCCCCTGCTTCCCATACCCCCTTGACTACCTTCACAAATTCCAGTGTCCGTTCGTACCGTGCATCATGCTGGTCATACAACGGATCGCCGCAAGCCTTCAAGTCCTGTGGATAATGACCGGTCACAACGTTGAACATCGTTCTACCGCCGGTCATTTGGTCCAATGTGGCTGCATTGCGGGCTGCAAGAACTGGTGTGATTAGGCCTGGACGCAAGGCAACTAAACTCTTAAGCTTCGAAGTATGAGCAGCGATCCAGCTCCCAACGACAAAACCATCCCAGCAATCGCCCCCGGTTGGGATCAGGACAAACTCATAGCCCGCATGTTCCGCTGCCTTGGCAATCTCTGTCAGATACTCCGGAGAAGCCGGCCGTTGCGGAGGAATCCCTACATATTCGCCATCTCCGGTGGTAGGCAGGAACCATCCGAATTCCACATGCTGCTGTTCTGACATGACTTCGCCTCCATGTGAAAAATAAATAATTATTTTCCTATGTTTTTACTAGGTTTAATATGATATAAGTTAGAGTACACAAAGTTGTCACAAGTGTCTATGTCCTTTTGTTGCAGATTGATTTGTCTCTTTGTGGGGGAGTACCAGGCTTAAGGGGAGTGAGTGCAGTGGAATTGGTAAAGGGGATTCAACTTGAACATTGGAACGAACATGAGCATGAGTGGCTGGCGATTTATCCGCTTCAGCCCACCGATTTCGAGAAGCAGCATGGGATTTGGCCACTTCGCATCGGGGCGAATCTCGCCAAGCCTCACTATCACATCGGACCACGTGTTACCCATAATTATTATTTGTTGTGCGTATTGGAAGGAACGGGCACTTTTATCCAACAGAAGAAGCAGTATCACCTTCAGCCTAATGATATCTTCTGCCTGTTTCCTCAAGTGATACATGAATATTATTGCGATCCTCAGCAACCCATCAAGAAGCTGATCTTGGCCTTTGACGGTAAACAAGCGCTGGCGACATTGGCGCGGCTAGGGCTGACACCGGAGCATCCGCATATGCCCAATCGCGTGGTGGATCGAACCATTTCGGCTTTTCTCAACTTAATTCATCAACACCAGCAGGCGCTCGCGCGCCTGCACGGGATGTATGCCATCTTTCAATCGTTGGAACTACCAACCCCGCTGGTTCTGCAGCAAGATCTAACTCTGGACTGGCTTGATAAAGGAAAGCAGCTCATCGAGCACCATTTTTCGGAACTAATTACCATTGAGGAGATCGCCACTTCGGTTGGCATCGAGCGAACGCATTTTTCCAAAATGTTTCGCAAGACCTATGGCACTTCTCCCGTTAATTACCTGCTCCAACTCAGAATGCAGGAGGCTCAGCTGCTCTTGCAGCATACCAATTACACTATTGCCGAAATCGCTAGAGCTGTAGGTTACCAAGACATTTCTTCCTTCTCAAAAGCGTTTAAGAAGCGATTAGGGATATCTCCAATCGAATATCGTATGAATGGGAAAAAGGAGCAAACGAGCTAATTCTCTTACTCACGAATCAGCGGCGCGAACTTCCCCTTGACCTGGGCCGCCAGCTGATAAGGCGTCAGCTCCATCTGCAAACCAATCCGACCTGCCGATACAAGCATCGTTTCCAGTTGTTCGGCCGTTCTGTCGATAAAGGTGGGGAACTGCTTCTTCATACCGATCGGAGAGCAGCCGCCGCGGACATAGCCCGTGTATTGCTGCAAATCCTTTAGCGGCAGCATCTCGATCTTTTTGACCCCGGCGGCCTTGGCTGCCTTCTTCAGGTCCAGCTCCTCCGCAACCGGAACAATAAATACAAATAACGATGAGCCTTGGCGGGCTACCAACGTTTTGTAAACTTGTTCGACGGGCTTGCCGATCTTCTCCGCCACCGCGGTTCCATGAATTTGTCCGTCCTCGGCATCGTATGCAAAGATGTGATATGGGGTTTTCGATTTGTCCAGCATACGCATGGCATTGGTTTTGACTTCGGCCATGGTTTCCACTCCTCTAATCTTCCTGGGTCCTGTATTCAATTATCGTAGCATTTTTGCAGGAAGCAGGACAGGCCGGAAACGGATGAAGTTGTTTTTTCCTATGCCGTTACGGGCGGCTTCGGTTCAGAAGAAAAAGGATCGTTTATATCCCGCAAGGCATCCGCCTTTCCTCGGTTTAGGTTCAATCTCATCACGACAGCGATCCCTAAGCCAAAAAACAGCAGCAACGACAAGATCCCCAGGCGCGAATTGCCAGTGATTTGTCCAATGAGCCCAAAAGCAAACGGCCCAAAGATCGAGGAAAACTTGCTCGTAATGTTAACGAAGCCAAAAAATTCGCCCGTCCGGTTCGGCGGCATCAGTTCGCTAAGAATCGTGCGGGAAATCGATTGACTTCCCCCTTGCACAAGCCCCACCATAACAGCGAGTATGTAAAAATGCAGCGCGCTGCTCATGCCAAAGCCCAAGAGAACAATCACCACATAGGTCCACAGCGTGCCGATCAACACACGTTTGGAGCCGAGACGTGTTGCCGCTTTGCCGAGCAGGATCGTACTAGGGAATCCAACGAACTGCGTAATTAATAGAGCCAAAATCAAATCGCTGGTACCGATCCCCAAGGTCGTGCCGTAGATCGTGGCCATCAGGATGATCGTATTAATCCCATCATTGTAAAACCAGAAGGCCGCGATCATCCGAAATAGCTGCGGATAACGGCGAATATCCTTGAATGTACCGCGAAGCCGCTTAGAAGCAGCACGTACGTATCCTCCAGCCGTAAGACCGGTTGCTTGCTTCGGAAGGTTAGAGACGTTCCGCATTAACGGCAGTGAGAAGACGAGCCACCAAAGCCCCACGGTCAAGAAAGAAAGCTGGGTGCCCGCAAGCTCATCCCTCATCCCAAACCAGTGCGGCTGTTGGATCATCAGCAGGTTGACCGCCAGCAGGATCCCGCCGCCGATGTACCCGGCTGCATATCCTTTGGCTGAGACATCATCGCGTTTTGGCGATGGTACCAAGTCCGGCAGTAACGCATCATAAAAGGTGAGGCTCCCCGAGAATCCAACGGTCGTCACGACAAGCAAAGCCGAAGCGAGCAGCCAGTCCCCTGGGCCAACGAGCGCGAACCCCAACGTACCTACGATACCAAGCAGCGCAAACCAGGTCAGAAACGTTGTTTTGCGGCCAGATATATCCGCAATAGATCCCAGCAATGGAGAGATCACCGCCACCAACGCCATGCCGATGGAATGCGTATAGGCCAAATAGGAAGCCGCAGTCGTTTCACTTAACCCTTGCGCAGCCACCCCGGCATAAAAGATGGGCAGCACGGCAGCCAACACCGTTGTCGAATACGCGGAATTGGCCCAATCATACAGAATCCAAGCACGGATTGCCGATTTTTTCATTTGGGGCTTCCCCTTTCACTACCAAATGGTTAGATTATAATCAAATACGTTAACAGCGTGTATCATCATGGTTTGCGCTCAATTAAATCGTTATCGTAAAATAGACCCCTGAAACTTTCAACCTCAGTTTGGATAGAACGGAGAATAGACATGGCAGATACATTAAAATCAATTTATAGTGAGGAATTTCTGCGGGATTTCGGCAGCAAAGTGAAGGAAGCTTACGCTCCCTTTGATACGGAACGATTCGTGACTGACGTGATGGACGAAACTTGGGACAAGTTGGAGCTCAAGGCGCGGATGCGGCAGATCTCGTTAAAGCTGGGCGCTTTGTTGCCTGCCAGCTTTGGAGAAGCGCTGGACATCTTATATGCCATTGATGATACCTGCGTGGGGTTCCCCTACCTCTTCTTTCCCGATTTCGTAGAGGTGTTTGGTCAGGCCGAAGCGGACTGGGAGCAGGCGATGCAAGCGCTGGAGCGCTTCACGTCTAAATCGTCCGCGGAGTTTGCCGTCCGTTCATTTATTGAACGGGACCCCGAGCGGATGATGCGGCAAATGTTGGCCTGGGCGCAGCATAACAACGAGCATGTACGCCGCTTGGCCAGTGAAGGCTGCAGGCCGCGCCTGCAATGGGGACAAGCACTGCCGATGTTCAAGCGTGATCCCGCGCCAATTTTGCCGATCCTGGAGCAAATGAAGGCCGATCCGAGCTTGTATGTTCGCAAAAGTGTGGCCAACAACCTGAACGACATCGCTAAGGACCATCCAGACCTAGTGCTGGAGATCGCCCGGCGCTGGAAAGGCTCCCATCCGCACACCGATTGGATCATTCGACACGGCTGCCGGACGCTGATCCGACGCGGCAGCCCTGAGGTTCTGGAGCTGTTCGGCTACGCCACCGGCGAGGACAGTGAGCCTCTGACAACAGCTGCCTCGCTCGTAATTGAACCAAACGTACTGCGGATCGGTGAGGCCAGCGAGCTCCGTTACGAGCTGACCATCCGCTCAGGCGCCCCGGCCAAGGTGCGCATTGAATACGGCATCGATTTCGTCAAAGCCGGAGGCCGCACGTCGCGGAAGCTATTTTTATTGTCGGACAAAACGGTACCCGGCGGTTCACGCCTCAGCGGCACTCGGCGGCATAGCTGGGCTGACTTGTCCACCCGCCGCCATTACCCTGGCGAACACCGCATCGTGCTGCTGGTCAACGGCGTGGAAACGGCGGCAGCCCAACTCACGCTGCAAGCGGGCGAAGCATAAGAAGCTAGCAGACAACCGGGGGCAGCATGTAATACTTATACGTCTTGAATGCTAAAGAAAGACCTGATCGTAAGGAGTCAGGTCTTTTCGATGTTCGTATCCATTCAGTTGATTTCCGAAGAACTCGGTTGATCCGAAGCTCCCATCAGCGCTTGTCCAACCTTGGTTAGGTGCGTCCGCATCAGGTCTGCCGCTGCCTGCGGGTTCTGCTTGCGGATCGCCTCCAGCATTTGGCGGTGCTCCTGGAACAGACGGTGGGCCGATTCCTGCTCGCTGAACAGCCACAAGCTGCGGCTGTCGCGGATCGTACGCATCATCATGGTGGAGATGCTTTCCATCATTTGACGGAGCAACGGGTTTTGCGTTGCTTTGGCGATGGCTAAGTGAAAATTGACGTCATGCACCTGGCTGACTTCTTCGTTCCCGATCGCTTCCTCCATTAGAGCAACGATCTCCGAAAGTTCAGCCACATCGGCTTCACTCCGGTGGAGGGCTGCCAGCTCAATGCTTCCAACCTCCAGAATGCTGCGCACCTCCAGCAGTTGCTGCAGGTCCTCGCAGTTCTTGATTTGCTGGGCTGCCATTGATTCTAATGCCTGCGCCCGGACGTAGGTTCCGCCTCCCTGCCGCGTCTCCAGCAGGCCCCGGGCTTTCAAATGGCTGATCGCCTCGCGGACGGTGGAACGGCCAACGCGATAGCGTTTGGCCATATTTTCGATTGTCTCCAGCTTCTCTCCCGGCTTCACCTTCCCGGTTGCAATGATCCGCTCCAGTTCCTCGGTGATGATTTCGTAATTTTTTTTGCCTAAATCCATGATTACTCCCTCTTCCGGCCGCGGCCTTCCTAAAACAATCATCATTCTTAAATTACAGTCTATACAATTTACCAGCGATATGGTAGATTTATTTCAAATTTAAAATTCATCTGATGACCTGATTAATCTGATAATTTGTTTATACCAGAAAACGGGAGGAATGTGAATTGATCAGTCCCGAAGTGAAAGCACAGCTTCAAGCCCTCGTCGGGGACAAATGGGTGTTGGACCGCCCGGCCGATCTATACGCCTATTCCTATGATGCTACGCCGATGTACCAATCCTTACCTGACGCGGTCGTTTTCCCTGCCTCGGCTCAGGAGGTTTCCGGCATTTTGCGGTTAGCGAATACGCACCAGATTCCGATTATCACCCGAGGATCCGGTACCAACCTCGCTGGCAGCACCATTCCGATTCAGAGCGGGATCGTCCTTAACATGAACCGAATGAATCAAATCCACGAAATTGATACGGCAAATCTGACAGCGACCGTTGGCCCTGGAGTTGTCACCGCCAACTTGCATCATGCCGTCGAAGCGTTAGGACTGTTCTATCCGCCAGACCCAGGGAGTATGCGGATTTCCACGATTGGCGGAAATATCGCCCAAGGGGCCGGAGGGATGCGCGGACTCAAGTACGGCGTAACGAAGGATTACGTGATGGGCCTGGAATACGTGCTGCCGTCGGGCGAGATTCTGCGCTGCGGCGGGAAGAACGTCAAGGACGTCGCCGGATATGATATGACGCGGCTGCTCGTTGGTTCCGAAGGAACGCTTGCCGTCATCACGGAGGTTACGCTCAAGCTGCTCCCATTGCCGGAAACGAAGCGAACCCTGGTCGCTTATTACCGGAATTTGGTGGATGCCGCTAAAACCGTCGAAGCCATCATCGCCTCGAAAATCATCCCAGCCACCGTAGAGTTCATGGATCAAGGAACGATGAAGGTCGTGGACGACTTTGCGAAGCTCGGTCTCCCTTTGGAAATGAAGTCGATGCTCCTGATTGAACAAGACGGGCCGGCCGAAGTCGTTAACCGCGATATCGAGCAGATCGCGACCATCGCCCAAGAACACGGCGCTGCTGGAGTCGAAGTGGCCAGCACACCCGAGGAAGGCGCGAAGCTGCTGGCTGCGCGGCGTGCGGCGTTATCGGCCCTCTCCCGACTGAAGCCGACCACGATTTTGGAGGACGCCACCGTGCCACGGTCCCGTCTGGCGGAAATGGTCGAAGAAGTGGAACGGGTTGCCGAGAAATATGGGGTACAGATCTGTACGTTTGGTCATGCCGGTGACGGCAACCTTCATCCGACCTGTATGACTGATGAACGGAACCGGGAGGAAATCGAACGCGTGGAGAAAGCGTTTGAGGAGATTTTTCACGCGGCGATTCGATTAGGAGGCACGATTACCGGGGAACACGGGGTTGGGTTGGCCAAGAAGGACTTCCTGCACCTGAAAACGGGTGAAGCCGGCCTGGAACTGATGCAGCGCCTCAAAGCCGCTTTTGATCCAAACGGTATTCTCAATCCCGGTAAAATCGTTAACTTTACAAATCGGCGGAGATTGGTGGTGCAACGATGAGCGGAGAAAACCATTCATTATCTAAGGAGTTCGCCTCCCCTGCCTGCGGCGGAACAACGGTCCTCCCTATGACCCATACAGACAGCAACCGCCTGCAACCCTTTGATCTGGATGAAATCATGAACTGTATGCACTGCGGGTTTTGTCTGCCTACCTGTCCAACCTATCAGCAAACCGGGCTGGAAACGTACAGTCCCCGCGGACGGATTGCTTTAATGAAGGGCGTGGCAACCGGGCAGCTCCCGGTAAATGAGGAATTCGAGCAACATATGAACGCTTGCCTGGGTTGTCGGGCTTGTGAAACGGCTTGTCCTGCGGGTGTGCCTTACGGGAGCTTGCTGGAAACCGCACGTCATGTTGTGCAGGAAACGAAGCAAGAGACGGCGAAGCCCTCGGTACTGCGCAACTTGATTTTCGAACGAATTTTCCCGTATCCGAAACGTGTCCGTCGTCTGGGCAATGTCCTGTGGGGAGCTCAAGCGCTGGGTCTGCAAGCCTTCGCCAATCAAACCGGTCTGATCCGGGTGTTGCCGAAGTCGATGCGCGAAATGCAGAAGGCGGTCGAAACAGTTGCTTCCCCGCGCGAACGCCGCAAGCGGGAGCAACACATGAAAGCCGAAGGCGAAACCAAACTCACGGTCGGCTTGTTCACCGGATGCGTCATGGATGTGATGTTCTTCGAGACGAATCAGGCGACGGCGCGGCTGTTAACCAAAGCCGGCTGCGACGTCGTGTTTGTCGAAGCACAGAACTGCTGCGGAGCGATGCATGCCCATTCCGGCGAAATGGCTGGCGCCAAAGAACTAGCCAAGCGGAATATCGAAGCGTTTGAACGAGCCGGAGTTGACTTCATCGTGAACAATGCCGGAGGCTGCGGGGCGGCGTTAAAGGAATACGGGCACTGGTTCAAAGGTGATCCGGTGTGGGAGGAACGAGCCAAGCGGTTTGCTGCCCGCAACCGCGACGCGAATGAGCTGCTAGCCGAGCTCCCCCCTCTCCAATTCAGCAAGCCGCTGAATTACAAAGTCACGTATCAAGATTCCTGCCATCTTGCCCACGGTCAAGGTGTGCGTAACCAACCCCGTGAGCTGCTGCGCCGCATCCCGGGATTGGAGCTTGTAGAAATGCGCCATCCTGACAGCTGCTGCGGCTCAGCCGGGACGTACAACCTGACCCAATTTGAGATGTCGATGCAAATTTTGGACGACAAGATGGAAGAGGTCCGTGAGACGAAAGCTCATCTCATCGTTACCTCGAACCCGGGCTGTCTGCTACAGATGAAACAAGGCATTTTGCGAGCCGGCTTGGATAAGCAAATGGAAGCCGTGCATATTATGGATCTGTTAGACCGGGCTCTGTAAGCTCTGCTTGGCTGATCAGAGCACAAGGAAAGGCGTTTCCCTTCATGGATGCAACCTGAAGGGAAACGCCTTTTGTGCGCCGGGCGGCTTAGCCCCGCCCGGGCGCCAGCGCGCGCAGCGCCAGCATGACCGCGCCGTAGGCCGCGTCATGCTTGGGCAGCGTGCAGGTGAGCCTGGGGAAGCGCTCGCTGAGCGCTTCCCTAACGCCCGCCTGCACGTGCGCGCTGCGGAGCAGCACGCTCCCGGCCAGCGCCAGCTCGCCCTCCTCCAGGGCGAGCCGGCTGGCCACGGGAGCGGCCAGCTCCGCCAGAGCGATCGCGCTGCGCCGCGCGATTGCCAGCGCCGTGCTGTCGCCAAGCTCGCAGGCTTGCGACAGCAGCGGGGCTAGTGCGGCAATGTCCTTCTTGTTCGTGTCCTTGCTGTACACGAACCCGATCAGCTGCCGCACCGAATCGATCTCCAGCTGCGCATAGACCAGCTCCGTGATCGCAGTGGGACCGCTCCGTCCGTCCGCCGCCCGGACGACCGCGCTCAGCAGCTCGCGGCCAATGAAATAGCCGCTGCCTTCGTCATCGATCAGGTGACCGAAGCCCCCTGTTCGATGGGTTTCCCCGCGCGCATTCCGCCCGAAGCAGATGGACCCGGTCCCGGCGATCAGGATCATGCCGATCGAGCGATCTAACGCCCCGCACAACGCGGTTTCGTGATCGCCTACCAAGTCGAGCCCGCCGTGGTAACCGCCGGAGCGGATCAGCGTTGTCAGTCGCTCCGCAACAACCGGGTTGCTAATCCCCGCCGCGCCGAGACACATCTGCACACAATGATCAAGCCCGCCGCACACCTCGGTCGTAATCTGCAGGAGATGACCTAGCGTTTGTTCCACCGATCCGGCATCCTGACCGTTGAGATTCAGCGGACCGACGGCGAAGGAGCGAACGATGTTCCCTGTCTCATCGGCAACCGTTGCTTTCGTTTTCGTACCGCCGCCGTCGATGCCAACGACATATCTCATTTGAATCCAGCCTCCCCTCAGGCATAGAGGTGATATTGCTGCTTCATCGCAGCGAACGCCCGGCTCTCTTCCCGGAACTGTTCCAATAGCTCCGGAAGCGGCAAAGTCCCTTCGCGAAGCAGCTTGTCGCCGCTCAGCATATCGATGAAGGACAAGTGGTTCTCCTGCATCGGCGGCAGGAAAGCAAATTCCTCGTAGTTTCGACGAATGGTATCCAGCAGGATATATCCGGTCTCCACCGCATGCAGCGCCCGAGGATCGGTCACATACAACTGGACGCCGCCGCAGAGCTCCCTCTCGTGTTTGGAGGTCGTCGGCTTAAAATACACCGGCCGGAACAGCACGCCCGGCAATCGCTTCGCATTCATTTCCGCGGCCAGCTGCTCCGGCTGAATATAAGGCGCACCGATCATTTCAAACGGGAACGTCGTGCCGCGCCCCTCGGATAGATTTGTCCCTTCAAACAAGCAGGTGCCCCCATACAGCAAGGCGGTCTCAAACCTAGGCATATTGAGCGACGGATGTACCCAGATCCGCCCGGTTTCCGGATAGAGCATGCTCCGGTCCCAGCCTCGGCACGGGATCACATGCAATTCGGCATTCCAGCCCATTTGCTCGTTGACCATGCGGGCCACTTCCCCGGCAGTTAAACCGTACCGTACACAAAGTGGATAGTTGCCGACAAACGACTCAAACCCCGGCTTAAGCACATTGCCTTCCACCGTAACACCATCCAGCGGATTCACTCGATCCAGCACGACAAAAGGCTTGCCCGCTGCCGCACAATCCTCCAGCGCGTAAAGCATGGTATAGATGTAAGTATAGTATCGAATACCTACATCCTGAATATCATAGACGACGGCATCAACCTCATCGAGCATCTCCGGTGTCAGCCGCTTGGAATCTTGTCGGTAAAGGCTATGTACCGGCACCCCCGTGATCGGATCGATGTAGCTGTCGACCAGCGCACCAGCGGCCTGATCTCCGCGAACCCCGTGCTCGGGCGAGAATAAGGCCGTCAGATGAAACTGGTCATGCAGCACCTGAATTGTAGACCTAAAATCCGAGGTAAGGCCGGTCGGCGCTGTAATTAACCCCAGCCGATGGCCTTGCAGCAGATTGGCATATTCCGAAAGCCGATCAATCCCGTTTTCCACCATCCTATTAACATCCCCTCTCTACAATTGCACGTTGACCGACCGTCGAATTACCGCTTGGGAACTGAATAGCTGATCTTCCCCATCACCACGGGATGAGCGGCGCCGGTGACCCGCGGGAGATTGTTCGGCACCCCATCCAGCGTGCAGCCCGCTAATAACGCAAACGCTACCGCCTCTTTGGCGTCGCTGTGAAAGCCCAGCTCTTCCTGCGTCATCACAGCAACCCCCATCGCGTTCATCTCGTCCGCCAGTATGCTCATCAGCACTGGGTTATAGCTCCCGCCTCCCCCAACAATCAACACATCGGCTGCATGCTGGGCCCGAACAAACCGGCGATATCCTTCACCAATCGTCCAGGCCGTAAGCCGGGTGACCGTAGCCACCAGATCCTCTGCTGAAAGACCATACCGTGCCTGGTACTCTAACAGACGGTCAATGTAGGCCGCATTAAACAGCTCTCGTCCGGTTGACTTCGGAATCGGCTGCTCGTAGTAAGGCTCCTGCATTAATTCTTCAAGCAGCCTGGCATGCACTTGGCCGCGCCGGGCCAGACTTCCGCCAACATCCATCGTGGCTGCGCCTCCAGTCAGACGCGTCACCACACCATCGATCAATACGTTCCCGGGCCCCGTATCAAATGCATACACCTCATCTGATCGACAGTTCTGGGAAAGAACGGTCATATTTCCGATCCCTCCGATATTTTGCAACAGCAGCGTCCGCTTCTCCTCACGATACAGCAAATATTCCGTATATGGTACCAGCGGAGCTCCTTGGCCTCCCACGGCCATATCTGCGACGCGAAAATCAGAGACGCAAGGGATTCCTGTCCGGGCTGCAATCACCGCCCCTTCCCCGATTTGAACGGTATACCGTAAATCGAGGCCCTCCACGAGGCTCGCGTTCGGCGCATGATAAATGGTTTGGCCATGGGAGCCAATCCAGGCGATTTCACCGGGAGTTAACCCGGCTTTCCGAATCACCGCCAGCGCCGCTTGGGCGAACAACTCACCCAGCCACACGTTCAGACGACCTACCCGGTCGATCGTCGCTTGCCGGGGATCAAACATGGCAAAGATCTCTGCCCGAACCTGATCTGAATATGGCGTGTTTTCGTACGCTACCAATCGGACTTCCGGTTTTTCACTTCCATCTAGGTCACCGCGAATGGCGATCACAGCAGCATCGATGCCATCGACCGAGGTTCCTGACATCAAACCTACCGCATAGCGGTAAGCCGCAGAAGTTCCGCGAGGACGTCCCATCCCCTCACCTCCAGGTTCATCCCTTCACCGCGCCAACCGTGACGCCTTCCAGGAAATATTTTTGCAAGCTGAAGAACAAGATGAACATCGGCAAGGCCGAGATCGTCGCCCCCGCCATCATCGGAGCGAAATACGTGGTGTTCGCGAAACGGAAGTTTTTGAGCCCTACCTGAATCGTTTGCATGTCCATCGTGTTCGTAACCAGAAACGGCCAGAAGAACGTGTTCCAGCTATCCATAAAGGTGAGAATGGCCATGACCGCCATCACGGTTTTGGAGAGAGGGAGAACGATCTTCGTGAACATCTGAAGCTGGTTGCAGCCTTCCACCTTCGCGCATTCTAAAATTTCGGACGGAATGGAAGTCATGAACTGCTTGGCAAGAAAGATGTTAAATACGGTGACAAGACCAGGCATAATCAACGCACCGTACGTATTTTCAATCTGAAATACGTTCACGATCAAAATGTAAAGCGGCACCTGAGTCACTTGATACGGAATCATCATCGCGCAGAGCATGATCGAAAACAACAGCGATCTGCCGCGAAAACGGATTTTGGAGAAGGCGTAACCCGCCAAGGTCGCAAAGAGGACATTCGACACCATCACGCTGGTCGCCACAATTAGCGAATTCAACAACCAGCGATAGGAATACTCGCTATAGTCGAAGAAAAACTTGTAGGAATCCAGCGATATTTTGCCCGGCCACAACGAATAGCTTAAGGCCCCCGCTTCCACAGGATCACCGAAGGAGGAAATGATCATGAAGTAGATCGGAAACAGCGTCGCCAGCGCAAAAAGCAGAAGAACGATCATGAGCCCTGCGTTGCGGATTCGCCTCACGTATGGATGGCCGGTATGATTACTGTATAGTGCCATGGGTTCATCCTCCCTCCCACGCTAATATTCGATGTCGTTGCCCATAAATTTGAACTGGAGCAGGGAAATGCTTGCAATAATCACCGTTAGAATCAAGGATTGTGCCGCCGCCTCTCCGAATTCAAAATACTTGAAGGCATTGTTAAAAATCAGCAACCCCACCATCGTGGTCGCGTTATCCGGACCGCCTCCAGTCATCAGATAAGCGTTCTGGAACACCTGGAAAGAACCGATTACGCCGGTCACCAGCAGGAACAACGTTGTTGGCTTAAGGCAGGGAATTACAATGTACCAGATCTTCTGGAGGAACGATGCCCCATCCAGCTCCGCCGCTTCATAGTAACTGTGATCAATGCCAAGCAGCGCCGCCAAATAGATGATAATGCTCGTGCCGTGACTGGACAGCCAGGCCATCAACACCAGCGAGAACATCGCCGTTGAGCTGGAGCCCAGCCAGTTCTGGTTCGTGATGCCAAACAAGCCCAGCAGCTGGTTTAAGATCCCGCTCGTCATTGGATCAAAGATCCAGAGCCAGACAACCGACAGGGCTACACCGGATGCCACCGCCGGCAAATAATAGATCGCTTTAAAGGTCGTTTGCATTCCTTTACGCAGCGGATGGATCATGATGGCGATCACAAAAGACAGGAACAAAGAAACCGGAACAGTTAAAACAGTATAAACAATCGTGTTCTTGATCGATTTCCAAAATAAGCTGTCAGTGAAGGTATTTGCATAATTCTCCCATCCGACAAACTGGGAACCCAGCGGTTTGTATTCCTGAAAACTGATAATCAAAGCGCTGACAACAGGATAGGCGGTAAATACGGCGTAGACGACCAGCGCCACGGCGATAAAAGCGTATGCCCAGCTCGTGTCACCTTTGATCCGCAGCATTTTCTTCTTGGTTGGGCCTGTCGTCCGCATTTTTGCCAACTGGGCCATCGTGTCCAAACTCCTTTTCGCTAGTGTAAAAAAACGGTTCGGATAGCCGCAGACCTTCCCCACGGCTATCCGATCCTCCATTGGTTAGTCGATCACTACGCCGTCTTCCCCAAACATCTTGATCGCTTCTTTTTTGACAGCTTCGTACATTTCCTCCGGCGTAATCTCATCAGCCAACAAAGCTTGCAGCTTCGGAATGATCACTTCATCCTCCAGCTTGATCGCCTGGGCGCCAAGCTCCACCGGGATATCCGGACGTGCCGGATTGGCGTGGGATAACAAAGTTTCGACTGCGGCAACGTTATCCGGATTCCGGTTCACCGTCAGGTCCTTCGCCGCTTCTCTTCCGCTCTTGGTAATGTGCGCCGCAAACAGGTCATTGTTCGTCAATGCCGCTACTTTGCCGCTGGCCAGATAGTAGGCCGCCTTCACGACATTAGCTTTATGCTCGGCGGTGGGCTCCTTCTTGCCGCGGAAGGTGACATAACCGTCCACGACTGTGCTGGAGACCGGCTCTTGGCCCAGGAACGTGGGGACAGGAAGGACAATGTACTCAACCGGAATGCTGCCAGCGACCGCACTGCCGTCATTAGCCTTCAGCTTCTCATTGTTTTGATTTGCCGAGTTCTCGAAGGTGGCCAGCCCTTTCCCGGTAATCATCGTTTGTCCGGTCAGGAACATGTTCCAGCGTTTGCCGGCATCGACGGAACTCAGTTCCTTCGGCATCGAGCCGTCATCAATCATTTGCCGTACCGCCTTCAACACTTCCAAATAATTTTTGCTGGTGTAAGCAAATTTTAAGTCTTTGGTGAATGCAGCAGGCATCCCGGCATTTTTGATGAGGATGTTCAGATAATCCTTAGCCGTCACCCCGGCAGTTGCGAACACGAAGCCGTACCGTTTGATCGTATCGCCTTCCTTCACGACGCCTTTTTTGATCGCTTCACGGAACTCTTCGTATGTCCAACCGTTTTGCTGTACGCTTTTCCAATCAATCCCTGCTTCTTCAAGGAATTGCTTGTTGCCGCCAAGGGCGTGAACTTCCATATAGGCCGGGAACCCGTACAGTCCATCCGCTTTCTTCATGTACTCAAGCGGTGTCGGGTCAAAATCCGCGACCATTTCCGGGGTTACGGTATCGGTGATGTCCATTAACATCCCCTGCTGCACGTATTTGGAAATTCCGTCCGAGCCAATAAAGGCAATATCCGGGGGACTGCCGGCATTCACCTGCGTATCCAGCTTTTGCGTCATGTCCTCCCAGCTTGCCGGTTCAATTTTTAAAGTCAAATTGGGATACAGGGCGTTAAAATCTTTCTCGATTTCCTCAAAACGACTTTGGAAGTTGCCTGAAACCGGCGGAAGTAACGCAGTGATCGTGTCTTTGGCCTCGGCAGGCGCTTCAGCGGAGCTATTGGTGTTGTTGGGAGTCGCGGAATCGCCGCCGTTTGCGGCTTTGTTCCCCGACCCGCATGCCGTCAATAAGCTGATCGACATGGTTAATGCCAATACAGATGCCCATACATGCATTTTTCTCATCGCCAAAAATCCTCCCCCTGGATAATCGTGTTAAACCACTTTGTTTTGTGTGCGAATCGCCAGCTTGAGATTTCCGTCACACTCGGTTAATCGACGCTCAGCCTCCTTGGCCTCCATCCCCGTCTTGATCATCAGGATCGCAAGCTTGCAGTTCAGTGATGCCTCCTCCAGCACTTTCGCTGCGGTGGCACTGTCGACACCGGTGGCGATTTTGAGGATGCGGATAGAACGGTCATACAGCTTCTTGTTGCTCGCCTTCAAGTCCACCATCAGGTTATTGTACGTCTTCCCCAGCTTCACCATCGTGCAGGTCGTGAGCATGTTCAGCACCAGCTTCTGTGCCGTTCCTGCCTTCAGACGGGTAGAGCCCATAATTGCTTCTGGTCCTACCACAGGTGAGATACAAATATCGCAGACTGCCTCCAGCTTGGATGCCTTGTTGTTGACGATGCCAATGGTCGTTGCCCCCAGCTCAGCAGCTTTCTTCAAGCTCGCAATGACGAAGCCGGCGCTGCCGCTGGCCGAAATACCGATCACTGCATCCTTGTTCGTCACCCCAAGCCGTTCAATTAATGCCATCCCCTCCTCCTCGTTATCCTCATAACCTTCGACCGCTGCTCTTAAAGCGATGTCTCCACCGGCGATATGCCCTTGCACCAGCTCAGGATCAACGCCGAAGGTTGGTGGACATTCCGAAGCATCCAGCACCCCCAATCTGCCCGAAGTCCCTGCCCCGATATAAAACATTCTCCCCCCCTGCTTCAGCAGTTGGTGCAGCGTATCCACCGCCTTGGTAATCTGCGGAATTTCCGCAGCCACAGAGGCGGGTACCGTGGCATCCTCCCGATTCATAAGACGCAGCATTTCTTCGGTTGAGCATTCATCAATCCTTAGCGTATTTTGGTTGATAGCCTCCGTCGTCAGCCCAGCATAGTATTCTTCCATGGCGTCTTCATTCTCCTCACTGATGATCTGGTTTGATCCACCCTTTACTTGAGTCTTAGTTTACGGTGGTAAACTTTACCACGTCAATAGATTTTGAAATAAAATTTTACTGTGTAGTATATTTTTGATTTTTTACTCCTTTTTTCAACAAAAAAAGACATCGGATCGTCAGGATCCAATGTCTGATGTAAGCTTGTTTCCTTTATCTTTTGTGCTTCGCGGCTAAAATACTATGCGTCTTGGTCAAATACTTCTTCACATGTTGATATTCTGCACTGGCCACTCCGGCAAACAGCATGTCTATGATCGTCAGCATCGCAATCCGAGAGCCCATCGCCCCGCTGCGCATGGTGATCTCCGGTGTGGAGATGCCGAGCAGGATATCCGCCTTATCGGCAAGCTCGCTTTTGTTGTATTTGGTAATGGCGACCGTTGTCGCGTTGTTCTTCTTGGCAATCTCCAGTGTCTCTATAATTTCAAGGGTACTACCGGAGTTTGAGACGAAGATGGCAACGTCACCTTTGCCAAGCAATGTCGCCGCAGTCAACTGACTATGACCATCGGTGTACGCATGGCACATTTTATTAATTCGTGAAAATTTCTGTTCCCCGTCCTGGCACACCAATCCGGAGGCGCCGATCCCAAAGAACACGATGCGGTTAGAGGCTCGAAGCGCTTTAACGGCACGAGCAACCTCGCCGCGATCCAGCACACTTAACGTATCCTCAATCGACTTCATATTGTTGCGCGAAATGTTGGCAATGATCGTATCCAGGTCATCGCCCGGTTGGATATCGGTGTACTGATCCTTCCGCTCGTCGTCCATCGAGCCAAGCGCTGCGGAAATACTGACGATAAAGCTGCGGTAACCGCTGTATCCCATCGTTTTGCAGAACCGAAGCACCGAAGCATCGCTTGTTTTGCTCAGCTTGGCCAAGCTTTTGATCGAAAGATGGGGAATGTCTTCTGTATTGGCGAGAATATATTCCGCGACCATGCGCTCGACCGGCGTCAGATTTTCCTTCATATCGCGAATCTTGATCAGGATATTATCATGAATAGCCATCTTCATTACCTACTTCACTATTTGGATATATTTACTAGACTTGCAATCATATCTTAAGCGCAAAGCTGACAAAAAACAAGCAAACCATGTGAATTTTTTTTGGAAATTCATTTCATTCGTTTGAAATTATATTTTAAAGTTAAAACATCTTTATGATATTAATTTACGAATTATATTATCGTAATGTAAACAAAAAATCTCTAGTTTACTGTATTTTCCTCCTATCTCCCATCGAATGTCTTTTGGAAATAGTGAAATAAATCTTGAGTTAATATATCCCATTTATGGATTGTGTCTGATTCAAGTTGGTGGATTCTGGGTAAGCTTTAAGGGAGTCTATGCACAACGAGAGTTATTTAAGAGGAGGAGAAGGATATGCCGATTGACGCATATTTGTATTTCGACGGCAACTGCCGTGAAGCGGTGGAGTTTTACGCCCAAGCGTTTGGTGTGGAGCGGCCGCAAATCATGACCTACGGCGAAGCGCATGCGGCTGAACCGGATTATGCGCTTCCCGAAGCAGCAAAGGATCGGGTCATGCACGCCAATCTGCAGGTAAGCGGCAGTCATCTGATGTTCTCCGACGTGTTCCCAGGCTCCCCTTATACCGTTGGAACGAATATCAGTTTGGCGCTGGTCAGCACCAATCGAGAGGAAATCACCGCCGCGTTTGAGCGTCTCAAGGAGGGCGGAACGGTGAAGATGGAGCTGCAGGAAACATTCTGGAGCCCTTGTTACGGCAATGTAACGGACAAGTACGGCATTGAATGGCAGCTCAGTTATGACGACGGGAGAAACAGCAGGTAATCCTGCGGTTTCTCCCGGGTTTATTTTCCGAAATATTGTTTAAGCGCATCCACTATTGCTTGCGCCGCTTTGTCCTGCCCCGCTTCACTAAATAAGACCGACTCATTCTCCGCGTTGGTCAGAAACCCGATTTCGGCCAGAACCGCTGGAACTTCGCTCGTTCGCAGCACTTTCCAGCCTTCTTGACGAACGCCCCTGTCCCGAAAACCCAAGGCTTCGATTAAATGCTGGTGGATCATCTCCGCCAGTTCATAACTGCCGTCTCCTCTGTTGTAGTAATACGTCTCCGTGCCGGACACTGGCTCCGACCCTTCATACGTGTTGCCATGCAAAGAGATGAATGCATTTGCATGCAGCTCGTTGGCGACCTTGGACCGATCCTCCAGCTCGATAAACTCATCACTTGTACGAGTTAATACGGGTTCGAACATCGGATCCTGCTCAAGTCGTTCATAGACCTTCTCCGCTAGGGCCAACGTAAAATCCTTCTCTTCTCTGCCGCTCATGCTGGTCGCTCCCGGATCCTTCCCGCCATGTCCGGGATCAATGACGATCCGGTACTTCCCGGCGGTTCCGCCGGGAACGGCCCTTTCCTCACCAACCGCCGGTCCGGACGACAAGAACCGATGAACGGAACCTCCGTGCTTCTCACCACCAAGGGTAATCACACCCCCTAAGGACAGCAAAACCATAATGATCCCCAAGACAGCCACGAAATACGCGATCTTCCCACTTTTCCCCATAACTTCTCCTCCGAGTGTTCTCTATCTCCCTCAAATCGGAACCGACCCTCTCCCAGAATCGGATCCGTGCTGTTCATGATCACTGCTGCTATTCATTGAGATACGTCGTGACCTTGTTTTGGATCAGGCCTGCGACGTCCTCAGCGGATTTTTGCCCGCTGAAGAAAGCTTTGGACTCTTCAGTAATGATTTCCGACAGTTGATCCGGCTGAAATTTAGATACCATATGGGTCGCACCGGTCAGAAACTGCTCAAACGCAACCAGCTTGTCCAGCTCGACTTGGACGGGTACCCCCTTCAATGGGCCCTCCTTGGCGGTTTGTACGGCTCCTTCTTTTTTCAACTGTTCGACTTCCTGTTTGTAAAGCTGCTTATTGAGCGGGAAGCCGGCATGGTTCGGATCGACCGGCACTTGATTCGAGATCATAAATTTCACGAAGTCCCAGGCTTGTTCCTTGGCTTTGGAGCTGCGATTCAATCCGATGCTTTGATACGGTTGAAAGTACCCGCCGGCCCCCACGTCTTGGGCATGCGGCTTGACGTAAAGCTTCATGTTTGGACTCCGATAGCTTTTTAGTGATTCGAAGTAATCGGCAGGCGAATTGATCTGCACAGGGAAGAAATAAGGGGCTCCCTCCATGCCAATCACTCCGTCTTCGGCCATGTTCTGCACCTGCTTCATTAAGCCGGTAAAGCTGCTCGTGTTGAATTTGGCCATTCCCTTGGGCTCGTCCACAAATAGCGATAAATTGTCGGACACCATCCAATTCAGCATGTATTGAGGTTCTGTTTGGATGACATGCGGATACGTTTTGTTCACCAATTGCTCGGAAAGAACGGCGAAATCGTTCCAAGACCAAGATTGGTCGTCGATCTCCACTCCAGCCTTCGCGAGCGCTTCTTCGTCGCCGGCCAGTCCGAGCAGGAAGAATGAAGTCGGCATCGCGTACAAGCCGCCGCCAAGCTTGGCATTGTCCAATATATTTGAGAAATAGTCCGTTTTCTTAAAAGTAGGATCTTGTGCGATCAACTCATCGAAGTTAACAAGCAGTCCGTTCTTTACATAATTGGCGGCCGGCAAATCATCCAGGATGAGCAAATCCGGCCCCTTTCCTGCCAGCATGGCCGTATTCGTTTGGGTCAGATACTTCTCCATCTCCGCCTCCATATGAGCATCATCGGATTGCACGAACTGAAGTTGGATGTCCACCTCCGGGTGGATCTTTTCATATTGGTTGACCAGCTTCTCCAGACGAGCATCTGGAAAAAAGCTCGACAGAACCAACGTTGTTTTTCCAACGTCATCGGGATCCTGGCTTGGCGGTTCGCCCACGAGGTTGCCCGATTCACCGATTTGGGGATTTGGAGACGCTCCTCCCCCACCATGACAGGCAGCTAGTGAAAACAATAGGATGAAACTCACCGCTGCCGTCGTTATTGCTCTTGTTTTGATTGAAGTTTTCAACGTCCTATACTCCTTTCGGCCGCATGACGATAAGGCAATTCCTGTTTTTTGGGCCACCTTCATCGTAAAGGGGAGATGTCACCATCGTTTGACCGAGTTGTCAACAAAATGTCTCCAAACTGTAAACACAAAAAAACAGGAGCGTTTCAAACTCACGCTCCTGTTTAAGCTAAGACGTTATTTCAATTCGATAATGAAGGGCAGCCAGTCAGATTCCTGAACGGAGTATTCCGCGCTTGGCACGACGGCAGGCCCCTGTGAACTGCGAATCAGACTTCTCCCGCCAAAGATCAACAATCTTCGATTATCCTCGCTCCAGGACATCTGGTAGGGCAGCACCCCCTGATATATTGGACTCGCATTGATTATATTGTTGCCCTGTACTCTACCAGCAAGCAAGGTACCATCTTCCTTACTATAGGCGATGGTATGACGGTCTCTGGACAGCTCGAAGGTAAGGGCATAATCCAGTAGCACAGCCACTGCCTCATTCCGCAAATCGTATGCATACAACGTCCCGTCCTGACTTAGGAAGGCTACTTGATTGTCATTGAGCCATGCGGCTTGGCCATACCGGCTTAACGCATGTTCATATTGAGCGACGAATTCCCCGTCCTTCAACTTTCCGGCTACCAGCCTCGTTTCATCGATCCGTTGGACAAGAAGAAATGCGTTGTTCCCGTCATCGGAGACATGGACTGAGTTGTACAGTTCCGTCTGCCCTTCCTTCAGAAACGGAATCTTGTAAATTTCCGAAGTCCTATTTTGCATGTCATAGACCACGATCTCAGATTGACCTGTCACTTCAGGTTCCGATACATAATTAGTGAAGGCGAGATACCGACTGTTGTCCGACCAAGTAAACTGTTTCGTCGTGAGCTCAGAAGTGTCTATGGTTTTTAGCTTGAGATCTGCTTCTCCGGTCAAAGACAGCAGCTGAAGCTCATAATGGCTTCCCTTCTCCTCAATGGCGGTAATTCGCTTGCCGTCCGGGGATAGATCGAAAACGTACTGCTTGGCCCCCAATGCGCGAACCTTCTGCAAGTCCTCATATGGGGGCTTGATTTCCTCGAGAATTTGCGATCCGTTGGTTCCGTTATAAACCCCCAGCAAAGAATCGGTACCAAACCACCCCAACAGTCCGCCTTTGGCAGCGAGAGGAATTCGATAGATTTTCTCTACCTTGAAGGGCCCCGTAGGCTCGTCTGCATGTTGACTTTCCTCCGCATCCGGGATAATGATCATCTGGGTCTGGGGGCTGCCAGCACAGCCGGGCAGTAGAGTGACCGCGATCAACAACGATACAGCGATCATCCATATTCGCAGTTTCATGCCAACTCTCCTTCCGACTTCATGAATGGCAGCTCCACCACAACCGTGGTCAATTCGTTTTCGCTCGTCATCCGAACAGTCCCTCCATGATCATCCACGATCGATTTCACGATGCCCAGTCCCAAACCAACGCTCCCCGTCTCCTTCGCACCATGCCGCTCAGGGACATAATACGGCTCGAAGATTTCGTTTAATTGTTCCGGTGGAATTGTCTCCCCCAGGTTGGCAAATCGATAACGAACCTGCTCCCCTGCCCGCTTGGCTTGAACTTCAATCTCCGAATACGGTTTGCTGTATTTAATCGCGTTGTCCAGCAAATTGATGAAGATCTGCCGGATGCGGTCTTCCTGTCCGTAGACGTGAAGCCCTTCCTCGATCTCGCTGTGTATCGATTTATGGTAGCGCTTGGCTTTAAAGGCCAATGCCTCGCACGTATCGCGCAACAGTTGTCCCGTGTCCACCTGTTTGAACTCTTCGCTGCCTGCCGTTTCCCGCGATAATTCCAACAATCTCAGTACCATCCCATGCAATCGCTCACTTTCTTGAACGACATGGTTCATGCCTTTCTCAAAAAAAGCCCGATCCGACTCCCCTTGCTGGCGGATGATTTCTGCATATCCAAGAATGGAAGTCAGCGGCGTCTTCAGCTCATGGGTCACATTGTCGAAGAAGGTTTTCCGCTGCCGATTTAAACGCTCCAGGCGGTCGCGGTCTCGTTCGATGCGAGCAATTTGCTGCTTGATCTGTCCGATCATCTCGTTAAAGTTCGCGGCCAGTCGACCAATTTCATCCCGCCGCGTCGGTTTGACGTCAATGCGCACGTCCAGATTCCCCTTCATCACTTCGCTCGAGGCATTGCTGAGCTTGACCAGGGGAATCGTCAGATTACGGGACAACAAATAAGAAAATAAGAAAGCTACAGCCAATATGCCAAAAGCCAAATACGTGATGGTCTTCAGAATGGTATCGCTCTGCTCGTACAGCAAAGAGAAGTCCTTGGCAAACCGCAAGATTCCCACATGACTTCCATCAATGATCACCGGGTAGGAGTAATGCACGGCGGCCGTCCCTTGTTTATAGGTGATCGTGTAGGCGGTTTTGCCCTCGAGCGCTTGCTTTAAATCCTCATCAGTTGCACCGGCAAACGCCTCATTGGATGAGGCATGAAGCAGCACCCCGTCCACCGTATAGGCGCTGACCTCGCTGGAGGTCGCCCGTTTCAGGTCACTGACGATCTCTTCAGCCATTTGCCCGAAATAGAGATCGTCGTTCGTGAAGTGATTGATTAAGAACGCCTGCCGAACATAGATGTTGCTGTTTTTCTTCAGACCAATCAAGTCGTCCGTGATCATGTTCTGGTTGTTCTTCTGGATGAGGTGGTCTACCGTTTGATTCAGCAATAGAAAGGACAGGGCAAAGATGAGAAAAAAGCCGACAAGAAACTTCCCTCGAATCGTGCGAACCATCGCTTAGTCCACCTGTTTCTCGAATTTATACCCGACACCGAACACAGTTGTGATCAGGTCGCTCGCGTCGAGCTTTTTGCGCAATCGCTGGATATGCGTGTCAACGGTGCGCGTATCGCCAGGAAAGTCATACCCCCACACGAGATCCAGCAGCTCCGAACGCGTATAGATTTTGCCCCGGTGATGATACAGACGCAGCAGCAGATCAAATTCCTTTGGAGTTAAATCTACAGGCTCTCCGTCTTTACGTACGAGCCTTTCGCTTTCGATGACCTCGATATTCTTGAAGCGAATCCGCTCTTCCTGCGGGGAAGTTTCAAGCCCGGCGGCAGGCTGAACCCGCCGAAGGATCGTACGGATTCGGGCGACCACCTCCCGCAAATCAAATGGCTTCGTAATGTAGTCGTCCGCCCCAAATTCCAGACCCAGAATTTTATCAGTAATATCGGATTTTGCCGTAATCATCAGAATTGGAAGGTTGTAAACAGCCGTTACTTTCTTGCAAATGTCCAGACCACTTTGGTCCGGCAGCATCCAGTCCAGCAACAAAAGATCCGGCTGGAACGTCTTCATCAGCTCTAGCCCTTCGGCTCCGCTTCCGGCGGTGCGGGTGTCAAACCCTTCCTTAGACAACCCGTAAGCCAACAAATCGGCAATAGCCGCTTCGTCGTCGATGATTAGGATTCTCGTCTTCTCCATAAGCGCCTCCATTTTACTTCCTCGACACCTATTGTACCCGTCTGACGACGCTCAGAAAAGTTTGGCGTACAAGGGGTCTCAACTAAATAAAAAACAACCCTTGCTCCTTCGATGGAGTGCGGGTTGCTTCCACTGGATTTATGTAATTTTACATAAACACATGCACTAAATCGATATTTCGTTCTCTCGACAAATCCCGGAACTGCCACTCGTCGATTTGCACCAACGGTTTGAAAATATCAGTAGGGTTGTTCCAAACAATCGTCGCCGTTTCACCGTTGCTTAGTTTCACTTTCTTCCCGATGAAATTCGGCAGAAGATTGGCCGTCAACGCTTGAACCGCCTTCTCATTCAGCTTGCCGAAGCCGAGATTATAAATGTTTCGCAGCACCGTCAAGATATCCTGCCGCGAACCTGATGCGTCTGGAGACGTCATCGCTATGTATTCATTCGCTACCGCAACGATTTCGGCATAAGGATGAATTTTCTCTTTGCGCAAGCCAGCCGGATAACCGGAGCCGTCTTCCCGTTCATGATGCTGAAGTGCGACGAGAGCCGTCACTTCTTCCCCTGTCGATCGGCGGATAATGTCATAACCGTAGGAGGTATGACGATTCATTTCCTCCCGTTCTTCCCCCGTTAATTCATGCTCGCGGTTGCGAAGGGATTGCCGCACCTGACTCTTCCCGATATCGTGCAGATACCCCGCCTTGCTAATTTCATAACATTCATTTGGCGGGTGTCCCAACCAAGTGGCAATATAATAGGATAACAGACCCACCTGCAATGAGTGGTTATAAATATTAACATCCTCTTCCGTGAAGGCGATCAGGAGTGACACAACATCCTTATTTCGATCCAGGACCTCAAGCATAGGCACCAAATGCTGCTCAACCATGGATTGATTAAACTTCCCGGTCGTCAGCGCCTCTAAAAATAACGTTTGATACCCCTTCACTGTAAAATAAAAGTTATCGCGCAAATGCTGGATAAAGCTTGAATTCTTGCTAGAGTTCAGGGTAACTTCCCCTTCGCGTAATTCGATATCGACATAATCGATACTCTGCCGAATCAGCAGGGCGATTTCCTCCGCATGAATGCTTGTCCCCTTCGGAAGAATGTGCAACCCGGCTCGGTTAAACACATCGGTTCTCAGACGATCCCCTTCCTGAAGCTCCATGACGTGAGTTCTCATATAACCCCCCCTTCTTAATCTGCGCGTACACCGCCTAAAATCTACCTTTACATATAAATATCGCGCAAACCTACTCCGCCCTGAATAGTCCTAAAGGCGTGTTTTGGAAGGGGGGTTATTGCTGCTTTATTCATTGGGATGCAGGTCAAAAGCCCCGGATATTCACTTCCTCTTCCATGGTGGATCCCCGTAATGATGCAGCGCCTGATTGATGGAATAGACAATCCAAGGAATCACCGCCGACAATACTGCACAGACCCAGGTCATCGTGGTAGGAAGCCGATCTCGCACGATATTCCACATGAGCTATTCTCCTCCTTCCTTATTTGGTTTCCAACGTTGAACCTACGATGCGAATCTTGGCGCGGACTTTTACTTCGATATCGCATCGGGAAAAATAACGTTCGCCCTGCTCCCAATCGTCCTTGATGCTCTGCCAAAGCGCATGATGCCTGCGATTCAGCTCGTCTCCTAAATCAAGAACATCCACTCTAAATTCCTGCTGCAGCTTCGTTAATGTTCCATTGGTGATGCGGATTACTTCTTGCTCGGTTTTCTCCTCGAGTTCCGCAAGCTGATGAGCGGAAAGCAGATCCAATCGCTCCTGGGTCTCACCAACGTTTCCCTCCAACTCCAGATGGATGGTAAACCGGATATGCTCGGGATCGGACACATCCGCCTGAATGCTCTGACGCAAGCCTTTGATCTCATACGCCATATACTCGTCATTCACATGGATCTCCAGAACCCCGTCCTGGGCGGTGCCGCGTAAAATGTTTAATCCCGAAGTCTCCTCTTCGTTCAGGAGCCCCTTCAGCTTCTGAGCATTGTCGAAGAGCGCAGTCCCCGATACGGAAACCTCATTTCCCAGTTTACGGATGATTGGAAGGGCGAAGCTGCTCTTGGACAAGATGTAGGCTTGGACTTCTCCGATGTTCGTTGGCGGATAAATGCTGGAGCTCTTCGTTGGATTTAGTGAAGTGGATTCAAAAAACATCACCGGGAGCTTCTCATTTTTCGGATTCGTCGCCAGTACTTCACGCGCATCTCCTTCCGTCACCATAATTTTCGTGGCTCGACGCATTTCATGGTCACGGAGGAAAAGATCCAATACAGAGGCAAGCTCTCCGCTTTCAGACAGTTTCCGAGAAATCAGGATCATGCGCATATGTTGCAAATAGGGGCTGCGGCTCGTTTGATAGGACATCTTGCGAGCCGCCGCAAACATCGTATTCGCGTTAGTAGACAGGTTAAAGTAAGCTTTGGAAGAACTCCCGTTTTTACTGTCGCCTTCTCTTGCCTGCAGCCCCCCTGGAATGACAAATTGGTAGGTAAGGATAAATTGCCCGTTCTGCGCCTCTTCCTCATCGGCAAGATCGATTCCGGCCCCTACGACAAACCCTCGATCTTCAATTTCGACCCGGTCCCAGCAACCGGTCAACCCTAAGGCTAGGATTAGTGCGGCGAACCCAACACAGCAAACTCTACGCACGTCCCTTCACCCCCCGCAGGATCGCCAACAATAACAGAAGGGTTGGAATGACCATCCCCACCCCGATGCCAGCGTAACTAATCCATTCAGCAAACAGCTGAAGTTCATCTATATTTTGCGGCTGCATGATGATGAGGAACAGAATCGGGCCTAACCCAATCGCCAGCGCCATGCGCTTCGCTTTTGAAAATACAGCTTCTATCGCCGAGAGAGACACATCGAAGGCCATCGCCGCTGAATTAAATAGCGTAAGTATCCAAACTGAGAAAAAAATCGACTCAAACCGTTCAAAAAAGCCCCCGGGTACCTCAACTTGCTTGGCCAACTCCTCCGTGGGATACAGCGTGCTGGCGGTCACCTCAGCACCAAACATGCCCAAGGTGATTAAAAACACGAGCAAATAGAGAATAAGCGGAATAAGCATCCCCAAGGTGGAGGCTTTTACGGCTTTCTTCGGGTTGTTGAGGATTGAATTATAGAACAATAAAATCTCAAACCCGAGAAATGAAAAGGTCGACTCCTTGGAAGTTATCACCAACTCCCGCCAATCGGTCACAAAAAACGGCATTAGGTTATGGAAATCAAAATGGCTGATATTCATCAATAATAAGACGAAGATCAGCATGATCACGATGGGTAAAAACAATGTATTTAACCGGAACAAGGTCACACTAGGTCCGGATACGCCATAGATGAGCACTAGGAGAAAGACGAGGCTGACGATCTCTACCGGTGTCCGATCGAACAAGTAAAGGCGCGAAATGCTTGCAACGCCTCGGGTCTCATAAGCCACGAATGCTAACATATATACAGCGAACATAAGAGTGATCAGGAGGGCCAGCGGCTTTCCGATGACCGCACCGCCGATTTCATACAGGTTCTGCTTTGGAAATCGGCTGATGAGCTTGGCGACAATCCACGAAAAGAATATGGCACCAACACCGCCGATGAGAATCGATACCCACCCATCAACAGAATGTGTCTTTTGTACGATGATACGCGGCAAAGTAAGCAACCCGAAACCAATGAGCATATTCGCAACGGAGGCGAACACTTCATAGGTGCCTACTTCTCGATCTCCGTACTCAAAGGACTTCATGTACCGCCCTCCCTACTTCCCATCCTGGATTCATCTTTGGTTTGCAAAAATTGAGGCCGCTTCGACAACATCGGTAACGGGGCTCGAATGATCATATCCCGCCAGTCGCGATAGAAGCTGGGGGACAACGGTGTAAAATATGGAACCCCGAAGCTATTTAATCTCGACAGGTGAATGCAGATCATAATGAGGGTCAAGATGATCCCGTACAGCCCAAACATGGAAGCGGCAAGCATAATAATAAACCGCAAGATACGGAAAGCAATACCTGCGCTGTAGGCAGGGATGGCAAAGGAAGACATAGCCGTCACTGCAACGACAATGACCATAATTGGACTTACAATCCCCGCCTGCACCGCCGCTTCGCCGATGACCAGACCGCCTACAATCCCGATCGTTTGCCCGACCGGCTTGGGCAGGCGGATCCCGGCTTCCCGGAGCAGCTCCAACGTCAATTCCATGAGAAAAGCTTCGATGACGGCTGGGAACGGCACGCCTTCCCTAGCTGCCGCAATCGAAAAGGCCAGCTTGGAGGGAATCAACCCTTGGTGAAAGGACACTAGAGCGATGTATAACGATGGAAATGTCAACGATACAAATACCGCCGTATATCTCAAGATCCGAATTAAAGATCCAATCAGCCAGCGCTCATAATAATCTTCCGGTGACTGCATTAGAGTTTCGAATGTCGTTGGCATAATTAACGCAAATGGCGTACCTTCCAGTAATATCACAACTTTACCTTGTAGAATCGCTGAAGCAGCCTTATCCGGACGTTCCGTATGCAGGATCAGAGGGAACGGTGTCAAGAAGCTGTCTTGGATGAGCTGCTCGATCATCCCGCTTTCCGGCGCATCGTCAATATCGATCGACTCGACTCTTCGTTTTACCTCTTGGACAAGCGCAGGATGCACAATGCTATCGATATAAGCGATAATGAGCTCTTTCTTCCCACGTTCCCCAATGCGGTAGGGATCGAATCGAAGTTTCGGATCCCGGATCGTCCGCCGAAGCAGGATAACATTCGTCTCAATGCTCTCGTTAAAACCTTCACGCGGCCCGCGGACTAGAGCTTCCGTTTCGGGCTCCTCCACGCTCCGTCCTGTCCATTTCTTACTGCCAATCAGGAGAACCTGATCCAGATCATCAATAAGTAACGCGGTATCCCCAGACAACAAAGATACGAGAATCTCGTCAAGGGATCGCGTTGTTTTATATTTTTGAACCGATAGAAATTGCTTGTCCAACCGCCGGTACAATTCTTGTCCGGTGATGGGCTCAGAACAGTTAATGGCGGAATACGCCTGCTGTATGGATGTAACGATATGATCGTTAATCATTTTCAAATCCGCTAGACCGGCAATACACACGATGGCGCATGGAGGAGTCCCTTCAGCACCGCAGATAAACCGGGTCACTAAATCATCAGGAGCATTCAAGAGACGAACGATGCTCGCAACCGACGCATGAACGCTCCGTGTGATGCAGTCGTCAGCCGAAGTGTTACTTTGCGATTCCCCGCTGTTTCGGATTGGACTGCGCTTTTTGTGCGTATTTCGGAACATTATTCTTGGCATGAGAACCCTTCCCCACTGGACTATTCTTGTTGATGATATCGTTACCCTTTATTACCAACTTGCTTCAAAAATAATCTCGTTTCGATTGATGTTGGTCTTCACTCCGGATTTGCCAAAAAATTAGTATATTTCTCCTGTCAACGGCGCATCTTAACTGGGAATAGTCGGCTAAGGAAGGAGGTAGCTCCATGCCCATCATAAGAAAGCTGCAGCGTCGAAAACACTCCCTCGGGGGAAAGTCAGGCAAAACACCGACACTCCCCCCAAGCCGTACGGATGCGCCAGCCCTCTCTAACGATCAAAGCTTACAAGCTCGGTTAGAGTGGATGAAGCAGGTGCTTAAGGATAGCTCAGACATCATCTATCGCGAATTTACGATCAGCTCGGGTCAATCGTGTGCCCTCGTCTATGTTCGCGGAATGATTGCACAGGAAACGGTCCAGCAATTTATCGTACGCAGCTTACAACGAGAAGCCTCGTTACTGCAGGAGAAAGATATTTATCAGTTCCTATTCGAGGATAAAGCGTTAAGTGTATCTCAAGCTACCGTGATCGATGACTTAAATCAAGCGATTCAAGCCATCCTGAACGCCGAAGCTTTGCTGATGATCGACGGGGATAAGCGGATGTTGACGTTCTCCATTTCCGCTTACCCGACGCGCAGTATTGATGAAGCTCCCAACGAATCTGTCATCCGCGGGTCTAGAGAAGCCTTCATCGAGGACTTGGAGAAGAATTTGACCATGATTCGCCGCCGGATTAAAAGTCCACATCTGAAAACCCCGACGGTCAATAAAGGTCGGGAAACTCGAACCAGTATTGTGCTGGCTTATATGGAGAACATATGTAAGCCGGAATTGCTGAAAGAAGTGCAGCGTCGCATGTCCAATATCGATATGGACGGAATTCTGGGTTCCGCCTACGTGGAAGAAATCATCGAGGACAACCCTTACACGCCTTTTCCGCAACTTCAGTACACAGAACGACCTGACGTCGTCGTCGCAGCGATTTTGGAAGGAAGAATCGCCATCATTGTAGATGGTTCACCGATCGCATTGCTCGCTCCGGTGACCTTGCCGATGCTGCTGCAATCGGCGGAGGATTACTATCAGCGTTATGTCGCAGCGAACTGGATTCGCTGGATTCGTTATTTTTTCGTAGTTGCTTCTTTAACTCTGCCGTCCATTTATATCGCAGTCACCACGTTTCATCCGGAAATGATCCCTTCCCAGCTGCTGATTACGATCGCTGCTTCACGGGAGATCGTCCCCTTTCCGGCACTATGGGAAGCCTTTGCGATGGAACTTGCGTTTGAAGCGCTTCGTGAAGCTTCCATTCGAATTCCAAAATCGGTCGGGCAAGCCGTATCCATTATCGGCGCCTTGATCATCGGCACAGCTGCAGTTCAAGCTGGGATCGTCTCAGCGGCCATGGTGATCATCGTCTCCTTAACGGGGATCGCTTCGTTTATCATCCCCCATTTCGATTTAGGCTTGGCGTTTCGATTGCTCCGTTTTCCGATTATGATCCTAGCCTCCATGTTTGGGTTGTACGGCGTCACCTGCGGGTTAATCCTGATTTACATCCATTTGGTCAATTTGGAATCTTTTGGACTTCCCTATTTATCCCCGATTGCTCCGCTCATGGGCAAGGATTTGGGAGATACGTTCATTCGGGTTCCTTGGTGGAAGATGCACAAACGACCGATGCAACTCTCGAACAACGAAAACCGACAAAACTCAAATCCTCGCAGTTGGGTAAAAGAGAAGAAAGGTGATTTCGAGTGACGAGAATCCACCGCGCTATCGCAACAGCAACATTGATTATCTTGCTCTTCATTGGCGTTGGCGGATGCTGGTCCGCTCAGGAGCTTAACAACCGTGCGTTTGTGAACACGGTACTCATCGATCGGACGGAGGACGGGCAGGTGGAATTGACCGTAGGCATTCCGCTCCCGAACCGGATGATTCCCGGGGAAGCCGGCGGGACGGGGCAACACCAAGGGGATCCGTTTAGCTTTATAACTAGACGAGCAGAAAACCTAAGTCAGGCTTTAAATCTACTTCAAATTGACGTGCCTCGGAACATCACTTTTGGTCAAACCCGCATCGTTGTGGTAGGCCGAAGAGAGGCGGAGCATGGCTTGGACGAAGTTGTTGAATTTGTCTTCCGTCAGCCCTCCTTCCGGCTGAGTGCCAGCTTGTTCGTAACCCCGGGTGACGTTAAAGAAATCACGAAGGCACCGATGGTATTCGAACGGATTCTCAGCGACATCCTGCGGAAATACGTCAACAATCACTATGTGTTGGACACTACTGTCAAGGATTACAAGCTGGCGCTATACCAAGGAGGGGATATTCTGATTCCGCTGCTGTCCTTCGGAGAGCTTCCAGAAATTGCAAAGGAGAATCCAAAAACGAACCGTTGGATGGGCTCCGGAGGTGCAGCGATTTTCAGCGGCGGGAAAATGGCGAAGATCGAGCTCACTCCTCTCGAGCATCGAACCGCGCTGTGGATCAGCTCTCAGCTAAAAAATACAACGCTCACCCTCCCCTCTCCCACCGATGAGAAGGAGATTAGCTTTTACATCGAAGGCATAAAGACGAGTATAAAACCGAAAGTACAGGGAGATCAGGTCTCGTTCAAAGTCGATAGCAGTGCAAAAGCTTATATCGAAGCCTCACTGTCTCGCATCGATTTGAAGGACCCGCAAGTTCTCCGTGAATTGGAGAAACTCCTGAGTAAGGACGTGGAAGAGCAGTTTATCCATGTGCTGGACAAGACTCGGAAAGCCCGATCTGACGCCTTCCTCATGAGCCAATATCTGCATTGGAGTCATCCGAAAATTTGGCATTCGATGCAAGATCAATGGAAGAATTACTACGCCAAGGAACTCCCGATTGAAGTTGATGTGAAGATTAAATTAAACCGTACGGGCGGTGTGTTTCGTTCTGTAGTCCAAGAAACCAATAGATAGCGAGGGATCAATGTGGTCTATATCGGCATCCTGTATGTGCTCATCATGCTGGCAGACTGGATGATACAGAAAAAAGAGGGCGTTCAGCTAAAAAAACGGATGACGGTTCTACTCGTCTCCATCTGTTTTTTTGTCATCTCAGAAGTCACATTTAAACTGAAGGATCAATGGAATTTCATCATGATGATGGAATATTTACGCAAGTCGATGCTGGGCGGATCGTTTTGAAACGATCGGACTTTAGGAGGCGGAATGAATGCTCAAGAACATAACAACCAATCAAATCTTTATGCTTTTCAGCTTACAAACCTTCACCACCGTCGTTGCTTTTTATGCAGGAATGTTACTAGGAGGCAGCAAGTATTCTACGCCGATTGCCGTTGTGGTGGGCGCTTTGCTGGGGCTGCTGTTTTGCTACCCAGCCTATAAGCTCGCTTCCTCTCGCCCCAACGAGTTTTTTGTAGAGTTCGGGGGCAAAGTGGTGGGCCGCCCCCTCCATATCATTTTCGTAATTTACATCGTGATACTCCATCTTTTTCTAGCTGCTCTCAATTTAAGGGAGCTTGCTGATTTCTTGTTATCGGAATATTTGATTGGTACGCCAGGGTGGGCGGTGATCGCTATCTATGGAGTATGTGTTACCTATGCTGTTCGCTGCGGGATCCTGACGATCTTCCGTACGGCTGAAGGTTTTTTCCTCATTTTTGCCGCCGCCTTCTTCTTTATTCCGTTTATCGGGTTTCAGGAAATGGAATTGGATATGTTCAGCGCCTTGATTAACCATCTCTCGGCAAGAGATATGGTTGCCTCAATCCTAGATACGATGGCGATTTTTGGAGAGATGGCATTCTTGTTTTTGCTATTTCCTTATCTAGAGATGCCAAAAAAAGTGTTCCGCACCCTCTTCGGGGCTACGCTCACTTCATTGCTGCTGATCGTGTTGCATCTCATTCCGATCCTGCTGACGTTTGGACCGAACCTGGGAGCCAATCTGGTTTACCCTGACATGGAACTGGTTCGTTTCATTCGTGTCGGCTCATTTATCGAAACGATGGACCCGATCTTAATTATTTTGTGGCTGACCAGCATCTTTGTAAAAATTGCGTTTGTGGTATTCAACGCGGTCTTATGCATTGCCCAATTGACTGGCGTGAAAGATCATAAACCGTTCACGCTGCCGGTTGTCGCCTTTGTATCCATTTACGCCATGTCGATTGCCAGAACCCCCCCGGAAATTATTTCTTTCCTGTCCTGGGAAGGGGCGCCGATGTTCTTTTTCGCCGAATTTCTCATCCCCAGCTTCTATTGGTTAGTGGCTGCAATACGCAAAAAAGCCTCCGGCTCCAAAACAGCAAAACCCGCCGGGAGTACCCCGACGGGTTAAGGCTTATTTCGTCGACAGCCAAGCTCGTTCCTGATTCCATCGCAAAGCCACCGGCGTTTCAAAGAAATCGGATAACCCGGTTTCGTTCAGGACATCCGACGTTTTCCCTTGCGCGTAGACTTCTCCCCGCCGGAGCAGCAGCGTATGCGTGAAAATCGGCAAAATTTCCTCGGTATGGTGCGTTACATACAGCATATGCGGCGTATTCGGTTCGGCGGCCAGCTGTGCGATGCTTTCCAGCAATCCTTCCCGGGAGATGAAATCCAGCCCGTTCGTTGCCTCGTCCAGGATGAGCAGCTGGGGCGAAGCCATCAAAGCCCGAGCAATCAACAGCTTTTGCTGTTCACCTTGGGAACAGGTCTGGTAAGTTCGTCCATGTAAATGGCTGCAATGGAGCTGGTTCATGAAGGCTGCAGCCCGGTCGTAATCCTCTGACGTTGGTTTCTCGTAAAGTCCGATGGTTGCAAACTTGCCGCTTACCACAAGATCTTCAGCTTTTTGCCCCCCGTGCAGTCTGGCCTGCATCGAAGAACTAACCCACCCAATCGTTTTGCGCAGCTCCCGCAAATCTACTTCGCCAAACCGGTTCCCCAGTACGCTGATATGGCCAGATGTCGGCCAGAGGTAGCCGCTGATCATGTTCAGCAACGTCGTTTTGCCTGAACCGTTCAAGCCTAGCATCGCCCAATGTTCTCCCTCGCGGACCGTCCAATCGATGCCGTTTAATACGGCTTTCCCATCCCGGAACCAAGTCACTTGTTCCATTTCGATGATATTCATTCCTAGTACCTCCGAAAAAATAAGTAGATTTGCAGTACTTTCAAGCTACCCCCGTACTTGAGATATGTCAAGCGCGGATGCCCACGATTTCACGTGCCAATTTCCTTCCGATCCGCTAGAATACGAATGAAGGGAAGTGAGCTGGCATGAATCTAACATGGACATGGGCTGACGTGGAAGCCCTCCAACAACACGTAGAGCAGCATGATGGAATTGCTTTGAAGTTAAATTGGGACACCTTACACTCCCGCAAGGAAGAGAGTGCCGCAGATTTGATCGAGTTCCGCGACGGGCAACTGGTCGCTTTTTTAGGCTTGTATCCGTTCGGAAGCACGCTGGAGGTCTGCGGCATGGTTCACCCGAATTACCGCAGACAGGGTATTTTCACCTCCCTGCTGCGGCGTGGTTTAAACCTAGCTACAGTGGGTTCGTATCCGAAGATCCTTTTGAATGCACCTGGGAACTCCGACTCGGCCAAGCATTTCCTTGCCACCTATCCTTGCCGCTATGAATTCAGCGAATTTCAAATGAAACACTCCCCTAAAGTGGCTTGCGCGAATGCTCCGTCCAGAACGACTCAGATCACGCTTCGATCCGCGGAGGACGCGGAACGGCCGCTGCTCGCTCGCCTCGATCAGGAGGGATTTGATCTCCATCCGGAGGAAACCCGGTTGTACTACGAGAAGTTAACGGAGGAAGAAGTTCGTCAGAACGAGCTCATCGTGCATGAAGGCGAAGCCGTTGGGAAAATTCGGGTGTCCCGTCGTGATCAGGAGGCTTGGATCTACGGCTTTGTTGTTACTTCATCCCGGAGGGGGCAAGGCATCGGTAGTACTGCTTTGCGTCAGGTAGTTGAACGCGAACGTGCCAAAGGCTTTGAAATCTGGCTGGAAGTCGCACTCAACAACCCCCAAGCCAAGAAACTTTATGAACAGACGGGGTTTCGGGTTTGTCGATCCCAGGACTACTATGCTTATTTGCGTTGATTCTAAAACGAATCAGACCGCAGGCTCTACGGAAGAGCTCCTGCGGTCTTCGTTCATTTAAGCATTCAAATGTCCAAACTGGGCCTGATGCAGCCGGCTGTAATGGCCTCCGGCGGCCATCAGCTCCTGATGGCGTCCCTGCTCGGTAATCCCCTCTTCCGTTACTACAACGATACGGTCAGCGTTCTTGATCGTGGCCAGCCGGTGAGCGATCACGAGTGTGGTTCTTCCCACGGACAGCTCGGCCAGCGATTGCTGGATCGCCTGCTCCGTTTCGGTATCCAGGGCGGATGTCGCTTCGTCCAAAATCAGGATCGGCGGATTTTTCAGGAACATTCTTGCGATCGCCAGCCGTTGCTTTTGCCCGCCGGACAGCTTGACACCGCGTTCACCAATCACCGTCTCCAATCCTTCCGGTTGCGAGCGAATGAAATCCTCGAGCTGCGCCCGCCGCGCTGCCTCCCAAATCTCCTCTTCCGTTGCCTCCAACTTGCCGTAAGCGATGTTCTCACGAATCGTCCCCGAGAAGAGATAAACGTCCTGCTGTACAATCCCTATATTGCGCCGCAATGAGGACAGAGTTAGATCGCGAATATCCATCCCGTCGATGGTGATCCGTCCGCCATCCACATCATAGAAGCGCGGCAGCAAGCTGCATAGCGTAGTTTTGCCGGCACCTGACGGCCCTACGAAGGCGACGGTTTCCCCGGCTCGAATCTTCAAGCTGACGTCCTCCAACACGGGAGACGCCCCTTCATAACCGAAAGAAACCCGATCGAAATGAATGTCTCCCTTCAGCGTTCCAACCTCGATCGCATCCGGGGCATCGGCTATGTCCGGCTCGGTATCCATAATTTCCAGATAACGCTTGAATCCGGCAATCCCCTTCGGATAGATTTCGATGATCGCATTGATTTTCTCAATCGGCCGTATAAACACGTTCGCCAGTAACAAGAAACCAACGAACTCCCCGTAAGTCAACTCCCCTTGAATGACAAACCAAGTCCCGCAAACCATGACGAACAACGAAACAAGCCGCATTAGCATGTAGTTGATGGACAAGCTGCCGGCCATGATTTTGTAAGCCAACAGCTTCATAGCGCGATAGGCCTTGTTATTTTCCTCAAACAGCTTTTGTTCGTGCTTTTCGTTAGCAAACGCCTGAACGACGCGAATCCCGCCGATATTCTCCTCTACACGGGAATTGAAATCCGCGAGTGCGGTAAACAAGCCACGATAGGTATTAGACATTTTGCCATTGAAATATAGCGCCGCCCAAACCAGCACCGGCACAACAAGGAAGGTCAGTACCGCCAGCTTCCAGTTAATCGACAGCATCAGCAGGAACGAGCCGATCAGGGTCATACCGGCGATAAAGACGTCCTCCGGTCCGTGGTGCGCCAGCTCTCCGATATCGTCAAGATCGTTGGAGATCCGCGACATCAGTTGTCCGGTCTGATGGTTATCATAGAAGCGGAAGGACAGCTTTTGCAGATGATCAAACATCTTTCTGCGCATGGTCGTTTCGATGTTAACCCCCAGCATATGGCCCCAGTACGTGACGATGTAGTTCAACGCCGTATTCAAGAGATATACGCCCAGCAGCGCAGCCGAAGCCCAAATGATCAGCGCCCAGTCGCGACCCGGCAGCAGCTTGTCCACGAACTGGTTAACGGCGACCGGGAACCCGATCTCCAGCAGACCCGCCACCACCGCACAAGTGAAATCCAGAATAAACAAATGTTTATAAGGCCGGTAATATGAAAAAAAACGACGTAACATTTCCAATGCTCTCTCCTTGATCCTCTAAAACTTAGCATTTTATTAAAAGACTACCACATCCGCGGAATGAATTGAAGATCGTTTTCACCAGGAAGGTAGCATGTCGATAGAAAAATAAGGTACAATAACTACCGAATCTACAGAACTTAAGGACATGCCCGAACGGGCGGGCCGCATAAGGCGGCGGAAGGAAGGATCAACACATGTATGTAGCAAATGATTGGCAGGATTATGAAGTCATGGACACCGGAAACGGAGAAAAGCTGGAGCGCTGGGGGGACGTCATTTTGCGGCGCCCCGATCCGCAGATCATCTGGCCGATCGCCAATGAAGATCGCAGTTGGCGCGATGTGCACGGGCATTACCATCGCAGCTCCTCCGGCGGCGGACAATGGGAGATGAAGAAGCAGATCCCCGACCGTTGGACGATTTCCTATGACCGGTTGAAATTTTATATCCGCCCCACCAATTTCAAACATACCGGATTGTTTCCGGAGCAAGCCGCCAACTGGAGGTGGATGATGGACAAGATCGCCGGCGCGGGTCGGCCGATTCAGGTGCTGAACCTGTTTGCTTATACTGGCGGGGCCACCGTGGCCGCAGCTTCGGCTGGCGCTTCGGTTGTTCACGTCGACGCAGCGAAAGGGATGGTCCAATGGGCCAAGGAGAACCTGGCGCTGTCGGGTTTGGCTGACCGCCATGTACGCTTCATTACAGATGACGTGTTCAAGTTCGTACAGCGGGAGCAACGGCGCGGCAACCGTTATGACGCGATTATCATGGACCCCCCGTCCTACGGGCGTGGTCCGGGCGGTGAGATGTGGAAGCTGGAGACGAGCCTCTACCCGTTTGTAGAGTCTTGCTTGTCGATCCTGTCGGACAAGCCGCTCTTCTTCCTTATTAACTCGTATACGACCGGCATTTCGCCTACCGTTCTGAACAACATTCTGACGATGACCGTCAAGAAGCGTTACGGGGGACGGATCTCGGCCGGTGAACTGGGCCTGCCGATCACCCGCTCAGGGCTTCATCTTCCTTGCGGCATTCTCGGACGCTGGGAGGAATAAGCGATGACTTCTGAAGTCAAGCGGACCTCGGGACAGCCGGCGATGGCGATCCTATATGAAGACAACCATCTGCTCGGCATTGAGAAGCCGGTGAACATCCCTACCCAGGAGGATGCCAGCGGAGACCCCGATCTGCTGAATTTGCTGAAGGCGGACATCAAGGAGCGGTATAGCAAGCCCGGTAACGTGTATCTCGGACTTGTGCATCGGCTGGATCGTCCGGTCGGAGGTGCCATGATCTTCGCCAAGACTTCCAAAGCCGCTTCACGGTTAGCGGAGATGGTGCGAAGCCGCCGATTCAGCAAAACATATGTCGCTGTCGTACACGGAACGCCGCCGCAGCGGCAAGGGCGTTTGGCGGATACGCTGCTTAAAGACGAACGCACCAATACAGTGTCTGTCGTTCCAGCGGGGACGCCCGGCGGCAAAGAGGCGCGGCTCGATTACCGGGTGCTTGGCACTTCTGCATCGGAGCAGCTGAGCCTTGTGCAGGTGGAGCTGCATACCGGCCGGCCGCACCAGATCCGAGTGCAACTGAGCCACATCGGTTGCCCTCTGTATGGCGATCAGAAATATGGCGCAGGGCGGAATAAACCAGGCCAACAAATCGCCCTTTGGTCGTTGTACGTTGGGTTTCCGCACCCGGTGACGAAGGAGCCGATCGATCTGATCTCCCTCCCGCCGCGTGCGTATCCGTGGGACCTGTGGAAGGAAGAAACGTATACCCGCCTTGCAGCGTTGCTGCAGGCTGGGGGGAACGGAATCGAGATGTGAAAAAAGGCGGGACGTCTAAAGCTGACAAATCAGCTCCTTGACGTCCCGCCTATTCATTAGACTCCCTCGTAGGCAAGTTCCTTATTTCGTTCCCGAAATTTTGCCCAACAGAAATACGAGCAGTTGTTGATTATGGCTTGAGATGCGATTCAACACGCCGCTTAAGTAGGCGTTGCGAACTTCGATCCCCCGGCGAACTTCGGATTGTCCTTTATCCGTAATTGATACCCACACGTTGCGGCGATCGTTCTCATCCCGGTCGCGGCGAATCAGTTCGCCCCGCTCCATACGGTCCAGAAGCATCGTTACTGCAGCCGGCGTCGTGGAAAGAAACGGAATCAAATCGGACGGCTTCAGATTGCCCTGCTGCTCCAGCAGCTCCAGAACGGTCAACTGCGACGTCGTTAGTGTGGGAGCCAGCTCCTCCTCCATGTGGGTCTGATAATCCTTCACGATGAGATCAAGCAATCTGGCAAATTCAGCGGTATGCAATCTTATCCCTCCTTGCCTTACATCACCATTTGGATAATTCGCTGCTTCCTTCGCAAATTCCTGCTGCCTTGAAGCAATTATCCAAGGGTTTACGGCAAAGGGGCACCATCCCGTTGTTTTTAACGGACGGAATACCGCCATCCGAAGGAATCCTCCCGCTCTCCGCGTTGGATTCCGGTCAATGTCTCGTACAGTTTTGCCGACAATGCTCCGGTTTGGCCTCCAGCAATCTCCATGTCATGACCTTCCCACGTCATGCTGCCGATCGGAGAGATGACCGCCGCCGTTCCGGTGCCAAACGCTTCTTCAAGTTTCCCTTCCTTATGGGCCTCGAACAGCTCTTCAATCGAGATCCGGCGTTCCTTAACGGGAACTCCCCACTCCCGAAGAAGATGAATGACCGAGTCCCGCGTGACACCAGCCAGAATACTGCCGTTCAGTTCGGGAGTGACCACTTCCCCGGCAATCTTGAAGAACACGTTCATGCTGCCCACTTCTTCGATATACTTCTTCTCGATTCCGTCAAGCCATAACACCTGGGAGAAGCCCAGCGATTTGACATCTTCCTGGGCTTTGATGCCTGCGGCATAGTTCCCCGAGGTTTTCGCTTCACCGGTACCGCCGCGAACCGCCCGAACGTACCGATCCTCCACATAAATGCGCACCGGATGGATGCCTTCGCGATAATAAGCCCCAACCGGCGATAAAATGACGATCAACCGATACTCCTCTGCGGCCCGCACCCCAAGACCTGCTTCAGTGGCAATAATAAACGGTCGGATATATAAAGAATTGCCTTCGCCTTCCGGCATCCACTCTTCCTCTAAAGCGAGCAGGCGGCAAATACCTTCCAGCACTTCCTCCGGATCCACCTGAGGAATCCCAAGACGTTCGCATGAATGATTCAACCGGCGTAAGTTCATATCTGGTCGGAACAATACGAGCTCTCCCTGCGGTGTCCGGTAAGCCTTCATACCCTCAAACACTTCTTGCCCGTAGTGGAACACCATCGCCGATGGATCCAGCGAAATCGGTCCATACGGCACGATTCGCGGATCGTGCCAGCCTTGATCTGCCGTATAATCCATAAGCAGCATATGATCGGTAAAATATTTGCCAAAGCCCAGCTGATCGGCAGCCGGCTTCGCTTTTTTAGCCGTCGTTAATGTGATGGACCAATTTCCCATATTCATTTCCTCTTTCCCTTTATCGGATTCACGAACTAACGAAGCAATAATTACTCTGTCTTTCACTATACCGATTCTTTCTTCATTGATCAATAACATCGTTTCAATTATAATCATTGACAACATCTATGTATTAAGGAGAATGATCCGCTATGGAGCATCGTTTATTGGAATATTTCATCGCGGTCGGGGAGGATTTGCACTTCACCAAAGCTGCGGAAAGACTGGGGATTACGCAGCCCACGCTCAGCCACCAAATTCGCTTGCTGGAGCAAGAGCTGGGGACGGCCCTCATTCAACGGATTGGTAAAAAAAACTACCTGACCC
The DNA here is from genome assembly GCF_004000745.1 of Paenibacillus barengoltzii NBRC 101215. Classification (GTDB taxonomy): domain Bacteria; phylum Bacillota; class Bacilli; order Paenibacillales; family Paenibacillaceae; genus Fontibacillus; species Fontibacillus barengoltzii. Next base: position 32,263 of record NZ_BILV01000012.1, on the reverse strand, counting down.
AAGCAGGAGCAATCCTGTTGGAGCACGCCCGCCGGGTGGTTTATGAGGTAGAGCAGGCAAAATTGGAAATCGGCCAGATTACCGGCGTACAGCGCGGGCAGCTCCGCATCGGATGCTCCGGCAACCACCTGCTGGAAGACAAGCTGATCTCTTTCCACCGTCAGTACCCCGGAATTGAGCTGACGGTGCTTGAGCTCGCCACCGAAGAGACCAGAGCCGGACTGCTCGCCAACCAGCTGGATCTCGGCGTCGTGTTTCTGCCGCTCCAGGATGAGCAAATCGTCAGCCGACCGCTGTTCGACGAGGCGCTGGTGCTGGTTGTCTCCAGCCAGCATGCTTATGCGGAGCTGCCGGAAGTGACGCTGGAGCAGGTTGCACAGCTGCCGCTGGTGCTCTTTCCGCCGAAGTTTTACGTGCGGCAACTGCTGGATACGGCATGCGCTGATCAGGGCATTGAGATCCGGCCAGTCATGGAGCTGTCGACGATGGAATCCCAGGTCCAGATGGTCATCCACCACGTCGGAGGTACGGTTCTCCCCGGTTCTTATGCCCGGACGTTAACTAGCACGAACCGCCGCGGCGGAATCACCGTTGTCCCGTTGGCACAGCCCGTTCCGCACAAAAACGTCGGGTTAGTCTATCGCAGAAGTACGTTTATGGATCCTACGCTCCAAGCATTCATCGATCATCTTACCGAGGATCACGAGGGAGCAGTTCAAGGCTCGATTTTAGCTCCGAAACGTTAATCCTTGCGCACGCAAAGCCTCTCTCAGCTTAGGCAAGGAAGCGGGGCCCATGCCATGAAATCGCAGCACCTCTTGCTCACTCAGCTCGGCCAACTTCTCCAAAGTCGTTACGCCATTTGCTTCCAAGGCTCGTCTAGCCGGCGCGGATAACCGCGACAGGAAATGCGCTTCCGCCATTCTCCATCCCCCCCTTCACTACGGATTGTTTAAAAAAAACTCCGGGAAAGTTTCAAGCCCTTCCCCGGAGTTGATCGCTTATTCTTTGACGAAGAGATCCACGATCTCGTCGTTTTTGTCTACGGACATCATCGCTTTCCCTATGGACTTCCGGTCCGCGATTGGAGCATCTTCCGAGCTGAAGGTGTGCATTTGCCCTTCCTTCGTGACGGCCTGTAACAACACCGGCTCCTTGCAATGAATACCGCCAACTAAGCGGCTGCCGTTTGGTTTGACGCGTTTGCCTTCCTTAAATTCAAACGTCTGGACACCTTTGCCGCCCCGGCTTTGTACCGGATAGTCCAGCAGCAGGCTGCGCTTCGCGTAAGCCAAGTCGGATACGACTAGGACTTCGCCTTCCTCGCCTTCGACCCAGAGCGCGGCAACAACCTCATCGTCATCCTTCAGGTTGATCCCGCGTACCCCTGCAGATACCCGTCCCATCGGGTTCACTTCGTCTTCGGCGAACCGGATCGCCATTCCCTGCTTCGTTAATAGCAGAATTTCCTGGTTGTTCCGGCTGACCGTGACGCTCAGCACTTCATCGCCGTCGCCAACCTTGCAGGCGGCCACCGCACCGGAGCGCTTCGTTTCGTATTCTTTCAGCTCGGTTCGCTTCACTTGACCGTTCTTCGTCACGAAGACCAGACTGAGCTCTGGATTCTCGTCGAAGCTCTTCACCGGAATCACGCTGACAATGCGATCTTCCTTGGCCAGCGGAATAACGTTGACGATCGCTGTCCCGTTATCCTTCCATTTAAACTCTGGAATCTGGTGCACCGGCAAGAGGAAGTATTGCCCCCGCTGCGTAAAGATCAGCAGGTTCTGCAAAGTATCTACCTCCAGCAAATACTTCATGTAGTCGCCTTCTTTGACCCCGGAGCCATCGCGCTCCCCGCCGGATCGCGTAAACGACAGCATGCTGGTACGCTTGATGTACCCCTCATGGGAAATCGTAACCAGTACATCCTCTTGAGCCACCAGCACCTCAAGGTTGACCTTCAACTCCTCAACCTCGTCCTGAATGTGCGAACGGCGGTCGATCCCGTATTTGTCGCGGATCTCGAGCAGCTCTTTCTTGATCAGTGCGATCAGCTTCTTATCGCTTTCCAAGATGCCGCGCAACACGGTGATTTTCTTCTGGATGTCCTCCAGCTCTTTCTGCAGCGTCGTAATCTCCAGATTGGTTAAACGGTACAACTGCAGGGTCAAGATCGCATCGGCCTGCCGTTCGGTGAAGCCGAACATCCATTGCAGGTTGTTTTGCGCATCTTGACGGTTCTTGGAGGCTTTGATGGCTGCGATGACCTCATCCAAAATGTTAAGCGCCTTGACCAAGCCCTCCAAAACGTGAGCACGGTCCTCCAGCTTCTCCAGCTCATATTGCGTCCGGTAGGTCACAACCTCGCGCTGGTGGGCAATGTAGGCTTCGAGCATCGCTTTGAGCCCCAGCTGACGCGGCGCCTTGTTAACGATCGCCACCATGTTGAAGTTGTAGGTGACTTGCAGGTCGGTTTTTTTCAGCAAATAGGCCAAAATCCCCTGAGCATCCGCATCCTTCTTCAACTCGACAACGATACGCAGTCCGTTCCGGCCGCTTTCGTCCCGCACTTCGGCAATGCCGTCCACCTTTTTCTCCAGACGGATGTTTTCCATTGCCGTTACCAAGCGCGACTTCACCACCTGATAAGGAATCTCGGTGATAACAATCTGCTGCTTGCCGCCGCGTAGCGTCTCGATTTCTGTCTTGGAGCGCAAATAAATCCGGCCTTTCCCGGTCTCATAAGCTTCCCGAATGCCTTCCTCGCCCATAATAATGCCGCCCGTCGGAAAATCCGGTCCTTTCACGAACAGCCGAATTTCCTCTAGCGTCATTTCCGGCTTCTCCATCAAGGCGATGCAGGCATCAATCACCTCGCGCAGGTTATGCGGCGGAATTTCCGTCGCAAACCCTGCGGAGATCCCGCTGGCCCCGTTGACCAGCAGGTTCGGAAAACGGGCCGGCAGGACGACGGGTTCCTTCGCCGTATTGTCGAAGTTGTCCTTAAACGGCACGGTCCGCTTCTCAATATCTCGCAAGAGCTCCATCGCGATCGCCGACAAGCGCGCTTCGGTATACCGCATCGCTGCTGCCGGGTCATCGTCCTGCGAACCCCAGTTGCCGTGACCGTCGATAAGCGCATGGCCCATCTTCCACGGCTGCGCCATCCGTACCATCCCTTCGTAGATCGAAGAGTCCCCGTGCGGATGGTAGTTCCCCATAACGTCCCCAACCGTCTTCGCCGATTTCCGGTACGGTTTGTCCGGGGTATTACCGGAATCGTACATCGCATACAATATCCGGCGTTGAACCGGCTTCAACCCGTCGCGAATGTCAGGAATCGCCCGGTCCTGAATAATATATTTGGAATACCGGCCAAATCGGTCGCCTACAACCTCTTCCAAGAACGCCGGCAAAAAGTTTTCCAGCATGCTCACATCAATTCACCTTCTATTCCTCAAACTCCGTGAAATCCACGTTTTCCACGATCCATCGCTTGCGCGGATCGACCTTGTCCCCCATCAGCGTAGACACGCGGCGCTCCGCTTTGGCGGCGTCTTCGATCTGCACCTGCAGCATGGTCCGCGTTTCCGGATTCATCGTCGTTTCCCACAGCTGTTCGGGATTCATTTCTCCCAAACCTTTGTAGCGTTGCAGCTCGAAATTTTTGCCGAATTCTTTCAGGTAGTTCTGCAGCTGCTCGTCGGTCCACGCATATCTCACCGTCTCCAGCTTGCCGGAACGACGAGTAATCTTGTACAACGGCGGTTGCGCGATATAGACCCGTCCCGCATCGATCAGCGGCTTCATATAACGGTAAAAGAACGTCAAGAGCAACACTTGAATGTGCGCACCGTCTGTATCGGCGTCGGTCATGATGATGATCTTGGAGAAGTTACTGTCCTCCAGGGTGAAATCCGGCCCAATGCCTGCGCCAATCGCCGAAATAATCGCCCGGTACTCGTCGTTCTTGAGAATATCCGCCAGCTTGGCCTTCTCCGGATTCATCGGCTTCCCTTTCAACGGCAAAATAGCCTGTAGCTTCGAATCACGCCCCTGCTTGGCCGAACCGCCAGCGGAATCCCCTTCCACAATAAACAGCTCTGTGCGCGTATAATCCTTCGACTGCGCCGGCGTCAGCTTGCCGCCAAGGTTGGAGCTTTCGCTCCGCTTCTTGCCCGAACGCATTTCGTCGCGGGCTTTGCGAGCGGCCTCCCGTGCTTTGGAGGCTTGGACCGCCTTCTTGATCAGCGTCTGAGCAACCTGCGGGTTCTCTTCCAGGAACACCGCCATTTTCTCGCTCACGACCGATTCCACCGCACTTCGAGCCGATGCACTTCCGAGCTGGTCTTTCGTTTGACCGACAAACTCCACCTCGGACATCTTGACGCTGATAACGGCCATCATGCCTTCGCGCAAATCGTTACCTTCGAGGTTTTTATCCTTTTCCTTGAGCAAGCCGTTCTTCCGAGCATATTCGTTCATCACGCGGGTGTAAGCTGTCTTGAATCCGGTTTCATGCGTTCCCCCGCCCCGAGTTGGGATGGAGTTGACGAACGATACCAGCGTTTCGGTGTACCCTGCATTGTATTGCAGCGCCACTTCGACTTCGATATCCTCCCGCTCCGCATAGAAATGGATGACATCATGCAGCACGTCCTTCCCGTCATTAAGGAACTCCACGAACTGACTGGCTCCGCCCTCGTAAAAAAACTCGTCGGAACGGCCGACCCGCTCATCCTTCAAGGTCACCTTCAGGCCCGAATTCAGAAACGCGATCTCCTGCAATCGTTCCGCGAGCGTATCGTAGTTTAATCCGATCCCGCCGGTGAAGACGCGAATATCCGGTTTAAACGTTACCTTCGTGCCGGTCTTGTTCGTGTTGCCGATCACTTCAAGTCCAGTAACCGGCTCACCCACGTGTTCAATGCCTTTGTCATCAACCCAATATTCGAAGCGCATCCGGTGGATTTTTCCGTCCCGATAAATTTCCACTTCGAGCCACTCGGACAACGCGTTCGTTACCGAGGCCCCAACGCCGTGCAACCCGCCGGATTTCTTGTAACCCGATCCGCCAAACTTGCCGCCTGCATGCAGGATCGTATAGACGACTTGCGGCGTCGGTATCCCGGTTTTATGCATGCCGGTTGGAATCCCCCGGCCGTTATCGAGTACAGTGACCGATCCGTCCTTGTTCAGCGTAATGTCAATTTTCGTGCAGTACTTCGCCAGATGCTCGTCGACCGCGTTGTCAACGATCTCCCATACCAGATGATGTAGTCCCGACGAGCTCGTACTGCCAATATACATCCCTGGCCGTTTGCGTACCGCGACAAGCCCTTCGAGCACTTGAATGTCGTCCGCGTCGTATCCCGAAGACGGGCCATCGGCATTCGTGCCGGGTACGTCCTCGAACAAATCGATTTGTTCGGCCATTCATGCTCCCCCTTTAATTCTTTAGTCTACCTTTGTATGTAGTAGTCGAACAGATGTTTTGGTGCCTTTGTCCATTTTAATTCAAAATATCTTGTTTCGTAAAGACAAGGAATGAAACGACGAGGGCGCAAAGGCCCCAAATCGCCAGCACAGCCAGCGAAAATCCCAGCGTCATTCCCTCGATCGGAGCCGGTGTCCCCGCCAAATAATTCGTTAAACCAAGATTCACCATAAATAAATATTTGGCGCTGGTCCAGGAAGAAGCCATGTTCGTCAAAATATTTCCAGCGATCAGCGTCGCCATCATAATGACAATACTTGCCGATGTGCTGCGCACAAGCACTGACACCATAAACGCCAGGGCAGCCACCACCATGCTGACAAACCAGATCAGGCCGGCCTGCATGAATATATACAACCATTGCGGCACGGCATGTACACCCGAGATGTCTACTTCGGCCCCCCGCAGCTGGAATCCTGTAAATACCGGCATCGTCCATCCGCGGTAACCAAAAAATAACCCTGAGATGAAATAGCAGATCACACAGGTTGATACAATGATCAAGGACACAAACATCATCAGCGTGATCAGCTTGCTCAAGAGAACCTTCCATCGCCTTACCGGCCGGGTGAGCAGCATTTTGACCGTTCCGCTCGTCCGTTCCGAAGAGACGATATCCGATCCCACGCCCATAATTAACAACGGAATGAACAGTGTGGCTGCGTTATCCAAGAACTCCCGGGTAAAGGAGACGCCGCCCGGTTCTCGCGGATTCACATCATGCTCCAAATAATACTTCAACTGCTGAATATAAATTTTACGGTATTTCTTCCATTCCTCCGGCACCCGGTCACTGCCCAGCGAATTCTGGTTGTCCGTGATCGCTTGCTGTACTTCCCTGCGCCAGTCCGCCCCGAACTTCTCCCGTTTGTCCTCCGCTTGTCGCAGCTGGGCATAAGCAAACATCGGAACCAGCACGATCAACACGAGCAAGATGACGTAAAAGCGTTTCTTTTTGATCATCTTGATCGTTTCATTTTTTACTAAAGGAAGAATGTTATTCAATGCTTTCACCTTCCGTCATCCCCAGGAACAGCTGCTCGAGCGTTGGATTCACCCTCTGCACCGCCTCCACTCGTATCCCTTCCTGCACCAAACGCTGGACGAGGCCTGGGATCAATTCCGGCTGCATTTGAGTGACGATCGCCCGGCCTTGAATCCCTGCGATGATCGTATCGTCCAGTACATTTCCGACTTCGGTGACCACGTTGACCCCGCTCGTCGACCGCAGCAGCACCTCGCCGGGTTCCCGAGGCTCCAGCTCCCAGACGACATAACTTCGATTCGCCTGGATCAGCTCATCCACTTTGCCGACGGCGAGGACGCGCCCGCGCCCGATAATGGCCACCCGGTCGCACAGCAATTGTATTTCGCTAAGCAAGTGGCTCGAGACAAATACAGCCATTCCTTCTTCCGCGAGTCGGCGGATGAAGCTGCGCATTTCTTTGATCCCCTTCGGATCCAGACCGTTTGTCGGTTCGTCCAGAATCAGAAGCTTTGGCCGGCCTAACAACGCTTGGGCAATGCCCAGTCGCTGACGCATACCAAGCGAATAGGTTTTCACTTTATCATCGATCCGGCCAGTCAACCCAACCATTTGCACAACTTCCTCAATCCGCTTTCCATCGATGCCCGGCATCATGCGGGCGAAATGCTCGAGATTCTCCCGTCCAGTTAAATAGTTGTAAACCTCGGGATTTTCCACGATGGAGCCGACGCAGCGCAGCGCCAGCTCCGGTTCCCGCTGTACATGATATCCGCAAATATGTACTTGGCCTTCGGTTGGCCGAATTAAATCGACGAGCATGCGGATCGTGGTTGTTTTGCCAGCTCCATTCGGGCCAAGGAACCCAAAAATCTCCCCGGCATACACCTCAAAGTTCACATCGTGGACGATCCACTTCCGTCCGATTTTCTTCTTAAGCCCCTGCACCCTGAGGACAGGTTGAGGCTGCTCAGCAATGATCGGCTGCCGTGCTCCCATGCCGTTCACTCCTTCATTGTAAACTCCAGCATTATACCGTCATTAGCGCGCGATGCTTTGGACCATCCGTTCGGCAATCGCCTGGTAGCCATCCCCGTTCGGATGAAAATGGTCGCTCGACAAATACCGGGCCGCGTTATTCGTAAACAAGTCATACGTCGGTATGACCAACGTCCCTTCATATTCCCCGAGCGTCTTCATCGCCATTGCGTTCCAGCGCGCGACCGTATCATTTCCGATTTCGCGCATCCCCTCAAGATCGCTGAACGGGTTATATAACCCAACGTAGACGAGGAGCGCTTGCACGTTGATTTTCTTAATTTGTGCTACAATTTTTTCAAAATCCTCCGAGCTCTTCTCAATCGCCGCTTCGATTTCCGCCTGAGATGGGACTTGCTGCCCTGAGGTTAATGCCTCCGTGCCGTCAAACAGATCATTTCCCCCAATCGACAACAGGATAATCCCCGACTGCTGCAGGGCATATTTCACGCCGGGATCGTCCAGCATTGGCAGCAGTTCTTTCGTGGTTAGACCGTTAATTCCCAAGTTGTTGATCAGTTTAGACGTGGTGCCTTCTTTATTAAAAAGTTCTACCGCCCGGCGGGCAAATCCGCTGCCTGTATCGTCTCCAGTCCCTTTGGCCAAGGAATCCCCAAGGGCCGTCACATCCCAGGCTCCTGCTTTCACAGCGGGTTCCATTGGGGACGGTGGAGCCGGCGAATGACCCGCAGCTGCCGACGGATCGGCAATATCCGACACCGCATATACGAATCCAGCGAGCAGAATTAAAGTCGATATCAGTGACGCCAATCCCGCCCATAGCCAAATCCGGGACGTTCTGCTCATCTAATCCCTCCTGTTTCCACGCAGTCCTACATTTCGCTCACGATGAGTCACTCTCCAACTTATGTAAATAACATAAAACTTCTTGCAAAGAGATGCAAATTTTCTCGAAAAAGGGCTAGCATTTTTAAAACGACAGAGTTATAATAATTCTTGTCCTTAAGAAACCTTACTTTGAGGGTTATTAGCTTAGCTGGTAGAGCAGCCGACTCTTAATCGGCAGGTCGCAGGTTCGATCCCTGCATAACCCATTTATAGCATCCTCCACTGCATGGGCAGCCTGGGGGATGTTATTTTTTTGTGTATTTTTGGCGAAAAAAAGCGCGGGAATCGAGGGGATCACCTCGTTCTCGCGCTTCATCAGGCTTCATCGCGCTTTGAACCCTAGTTGCTTCAACGACTTATGGCCTCAATTGGCTCGAATGACTTTAATGTCGGCCGGAATCACTTTAGCGCCTTCGTATAACATAAACCGCCCGTTCTGCCACTCGATCCGCAGCAGCTTGCCGTCGTCTGACTGGTACTGCCAGACATGCTGCTCCCCGCCTTGCAGGAACGGCGTCTTGCCAACCACCGACACATAACCTCCGTATTCTTCTTCCAAATAGTACAGGGTTCCGTCAAGGTCCATCTGGCCCGGTACCTCGGTCGGATCGTTGAGCCGCCCGTCAATCGGCTCATAGAGGTGATACTGCAGCGACTCACGATCCTCGACCAGCAGATAGCGGATCTGACTGCCGTCCTGCAGCGTCAGCATCACCGCGTTACGCCCGCGATTACCTACCCGGCCGGTCACTTCGTAGGAAACGAGCGATACCTCACAGATGTCGCCCGGGGCCAGCGTGAGCATGCTCTTCTCCACGACGGGCGGCGCCGGTTTGGCAAACAGATTGCCGAGTCTTTTCCATACGCTCATGTTTGGTCTAGCCTCACTTTAGAATCAAGTCGCTTATTTTTTATCCTCATAGAGCTTCATCAACTCGGCCAATTCTGCTTCCACGGCTGCATCCTTGTTCAGGCTTTCGAACTCCTCATCCAAGGATTTCGCCTTCGCGTTCAGCTCATTGCTTGCTTCGGCTTGAGCTTCCATTTGCAGCATCTTCTCTTCCATCCGCTTCAGGCCGCTTGCTGCCGAATCGGAGTTAAACCCGGACATCGTCTTGTTGATTTCATTTTGTGCTTTAGCTGCATTGTAACGGGCAACCAGCGTTTCGCGTTTGTTCTTCATTTCCGTCAGCTGTTTGCGCATTTCCTCAAGCTTCGAACGGAGATTGTCAGCTGCGGCCTTGTTTTGCTCGTAGCTTGCCTTGTATTCTGCCATCTTCGCCTCAGCGGCTTTCTTCTCTTCGAGCGCACGGCGAGCCAGATCAACGTTTTGCGCTTGAGCTGCCTGATGCGCCTGCTGAGTGCGCCGCTCAACCAACGCTTGCTGTTCTTCATACAAGCCTTTAAACTTCTTCTCGATCGCGATTTGGGCAGCAACGGCCTTCTCCGCATCTTCGAGATCTTCTTGCATATCGCGGATATATTGGTCGGTCAATTTGATCGGATCCTCCGCTTTGTCAATCAAAGCGTTGATATTAGACATGGTCAAATCGCGTAATCTTTTGAAAATGGACATTTGCTCTTTCCTCCCGATTGAAATATCAGATTATGCTTATGTTTACGCTGCAAAGTTCGGGAGGTTTCAATAAAATATCGTAGAGACCTTATTTACCCATTTCCCGACTATTTCCCGCTCTAACGGAACCAGAAGACGTTATTCACCTCAAGATGGCCCTTCTCCAGCCCCAATCCCCCAAATAAGGTCACCTCGTTCCGTTAGAGTTCCCGATCCCGCCTGAACCGCCAAATAGCGTCTCTCCGTTCCGTTAGCACCCCATTATCCCGTTGAATCCCTCCGTCAAAATAGACCAACACCCGACTACTCACAAACACACTTCCCTCTCCCCAGACTCCGCTAAAATACAACAAAGAGCCCAGCTCCCAAGCCGGGCTCTATCCTGCATCTGCCCACATTTCCTACGTCCTATTGCTTGATGAAAAAGAATAACGAACCTAAGGGAGTCTACGTCCGCATTTGGGAGCCGCTTGTCTTCCTTCCATTCGCATCAATGGACAAGTGGCGGACAAGAGCGGCCCGTGGTCGTTATTCTTTTTCACGGTCAGCAATAGGGCGAAGGAATCCCTCTACTTCCCAATAAACTCCTGTACCCAATATCCATTATAATATCCAACGCCAATCAGCTTGTATTTCGGGTTCAGGATATTCGCTTTATGGCCAGGACTTTCCATCCAATCCTTAACCACTTCCTCGGCGGAACGTTGCCCTTTGCCGATGTTCTCTCCTGCGTAGATGTAGGTAATGTTGAACGCATCCATCATGTCGAAGGGTGAGCCGTATTTCGGCGACGTATGGCTGAAATAATCGGTTTTGAACATGTCGATGGCTTTGATTTTGGCCATTTTGCTCAGATTGGTATGTACAATCAGCGGCTTCAGACCGGCTTTCTTCCGCTCCTTGTTGACGAGCTCAACTACCTTGGACGCGTTCTCCGTCTGGATCTTCAAGTAGACCGCTGCAAGTAACTTCGACTGCGAGGAGTTGCTGGCGGCTGCTGCAGCATGCGCCGTTTCCGTTCCGAAACCGGTTCCTCCTTGCCCCGTCGTCATCACCAAAACCAAAGTTGCCACCAACAGCCCGGACAAACCGATTTTGCTCCACTTCTTCATCATGGCGTGCTCCTCCCAGCCGAATTTCCTATCGCCGATTCTAGTTTTCGTTTCTTCTCAAATTTTAACATATTTCGACGCCATCCGCTTGCTAAAAAAATGGAAAAAGGACGGCTCCAGAGCCGCCCTATCCATATCCTAAAAAGACCTTATTTCTTACTTGCGTATTTCCGCATATCGAACGCTACCGCAGCCACGATAATGGCACCTTTAATGATTTGTTGCCAGTAAGGTCCTACACCTACGAAAGTCAAGCCATAGTTGATGACCGTAAAGATCAGCACGCCTGCCATAATGCCTGGAACCGTACCAATCCCGCCGGTGGTGGATACGCCGCCAACGACGCAGGCTGCGATCGCATCTAGCTCGTACATGTTCCCATAGTTGTTCGTAGCACCGCCGGTTCTGGCTGCTTCCAGCACACCAGCCAAGCCATAAAGCGCCCCGGCAATCGAGTAAATCATAATCAAGTTTTTGGAGACGTTAATCCCTGATACTTTTGCAGCTTGTTGGTTACCGCCGATGGCGTACATATTTTTGCCAAGCCGGGTTTTATTGAACATCACCCAAACAATCGCACAAACCACAATCGCGATAATGACGATATAAGGAATCGAGAAGCTCCAGTTACTGAACAAGGAACCAGAACCCAACGTAGTAAAGTCGTTGCGCAAACCGCCAATCGGCTGGGATTGGTTCGGCTCCGTATCGAAATACAGGGAGTTGATCCCGTAGATGGCAACCATGGTACCGAGCGTCGCGATAAACGGTGGAACTTTAAACTTGGATACGATGACCCCGTTGATCAGACCAAAGATCAGGCCGACAACAATCGCGATCAAAATCGGCACAAACAAAGGAAGTTCCGGCAAGTTCGGGAAAAAGCGTCGGGCATAATCAACCTCTTGCAGCATAGAGGCAGAGACGACCGCCGTCAAGCCAACCATCCGGCCCGCGGACAAGTCCGTACCGCCGGTAATAAGGATAAATGCTACCCCAAGGGCGATGATTACCCGAGTGGACGATTGAATCAAAATATCACGTAATGTATTGAGTCCGATAAAGCTTGGATCATAAGCGGCGATGCCAATAAGCAACACGGCCAAGACAATATAAATGGCATTTTCGGTTACAAAGCTCTGAAGTTTCTTTGTATTCATGATTTTCTCCTCCTTCAAATCCTTAGTGCTGGGCTGCCAGACGCATAATTTCTTCTTCCGTAGCCTTATCTCCGTCCAATATTCCCGTCAGACGGCCTTCGGACATTACCATGACACGGTCGGACATCCCAAGCAGTTCAGGCATCTCGGATGAAATCATGATGATGCTTTTGCCTTGCTGTGCCAAATCCGCAATAATGGAATAAATTTCGTATTTTGCCCCGACGTCGATCCCGCGCGTCGGTTCGTCCAGCAGTAAAATTTCCGGGTCGGTAAGCAGCCAGCGTGCCAGCAGCACCTTCTGCTGATTCCCACCGGAAAGGTTCATGATCAGCGTTTTCGGCGACGGCGTTTTCGTCCGCAGCTTCTCTACCATTTGGTTGGCTTCCGCCTTCTTCTTCCGTTCATTCAGCAGGCCAAAAGGCGTTACATAACGATCGATGTTGGCAATAGCCGCATTCTCATGAACGGACAATACCGGGAAAATACCAGTCGTCCGGCGCTCTTCCGTCAACAGCGCCAAGCCGTACTTCTTCGCTTCGCTGGCGCTGCGGATCTTCACCTCTTTGCCGTGAATCGAAATCGTGCCGGATTGAATTTCACGAAGGCCAAACAACGCTTCGATTAACTCGGTGCGCTGCGCCCCAACCAGACCGCCCACGCCAAGGATCTCCCCTTTGCGCAGTTCAAACGATACATCCTTAAACGATTTCGGATCAATAGACGTCAAATGCTCCACTTTCATAATGACGCCGTTAGGCTTGTTGTGGCGATCCGGGAACCGCTGCGTGAGATCGCGCCCGACCATCTTGGAGATAATGAGGTCTGTCGTCATCTCCGATGCCGGCCACGTCCCGATTTTCTTACCGTCACGCATGATCGTTACATCGTCGGAGATCCGCAAAATCTCCTCCATTTTGTGCGAGATGTAGATGATCGACACCCCGCGCTTCTTCAAGTCGTTGATGATCCGGAACAGGTGCTCCACCTCGACGCTCGTCAAGGAAGAAGTAGGTTCGTCCATCACGATGATTCGCGAGTTGAACGAAACCGCCTTCGCGATCTCAATCGACTGGATTTTGGAAACGGACAGCTTGCCGACAATCGTATCCGGTTCCAAATCGATATCTAATTGTTTAAACAGCTCTTCCGTATCCTGATACATCTTCTTATGGTCGACGAATTGGAAGGGTCCCCATCCTTTCATCGGGAAACGTCCGAGCCAGATATTTTCCATCACATTGCGGAAAGGTACCGGATGCAGCTCTTGGTGAATCATCGAAACCCCAAGCTTCAGCGCATCGCTGGAATTGTTGATTTCCGCCTTTTGACCATTCAAATAAATTTCGCCGCTGTCCGGCTTATAAATCCCGAACAGACATTTCATCAACGTGGATTTACCGGCCCCATTCTCGCCCATCAACGCATGAACGGTCCCCGGTCGAACCTGCAGTGTTACGCCATCCAGCGCTTTAACGCCGGGAAATTCCTTGGTAATGCCCTTCATTTCGAGCATATATTCAGACATCGTTTTCGCCCCCTGATCATTTCTTCCGCATTAGAGGCACAGCATCGTTTCCTCCTGTGTTCCTATCCCCTGTGAAAAAACAGGAGGTCCGTACCTTTCGGCATCGAACCTCCCATGTTGTTCTAGCGAATATGAGAAGTCCTGCTGATTAACCTGCTCGCCGTACTCTTATTTGAAGTCAGCAGCGTTTTCCTTCGTTACTTTTTGGTAAGGAATCCACACATATTGATTGTCGGTGATATCAAAGCCTACGTTGTCTTTGCTGATCGTTTCGCCATTGGCCAGCAAGGAAGCCAGAGTCACCGCTGCTTTCCCTTGGTTCTCTGCATCGTTCAGAACCGTTCCCAGCAAGGTACCTTGTTCAAGCGCTTGCAGGGCTGGTGCCGTTGCGTCAACGCCAACAACCGGCATGTATTTATCGCCTGTGAAGTAACCCGCTGCTTTCAATGCTTCGATAGCACCGAGAGCCATGTCATCGTTGTTCGCAAGTACGGCTTCGATTTTGTCGCCATTTGCTGCCAGGAACGCAGCCATTTTCTCTTGGCCTTTTACGCGATCCCACATCGCGGTGTCTTCAGCAACTTTCTCTACCTTGATACCGGCATCTTCAATGGCTTGGACTGAATATTGCGTACGCAGCTCCGCGTCTTGGTGGCCCGGTTCGCCTTTCAGCATAACGTATTGCAGTACGCCGTCGCCGTTCTTATCTGCTTCCGGATGAGCTTTCCAATAGTCCACGATAATTTGTCCAGACAGTGTACCGGACTCTTCCGCTTTTGCACCAACGTAATAAACTTTATCCCATTTCTTCATATCTTCCGGCAACGGTTCGCGGTTCAAGAATACTACCGGCGTGTCTTTCGCTTTCGCTTTGTCGATAATGACCCCTGCCGCCGTCCGGTCAACCGGGTTCACGATCAAGGCATTCGTCTTCTTCGTTAAGAACAAGTCGATTTTATCGTTTTGCGTAGGTTGGGAGTTTTGGCTGTCAACGATGTCCACTTTCGCGATCCCGTCGGCATTTTTCTCGATCGAGTTACGAACACCTGTCATGAACGTATCGTCAAATTTGTAAATCGCCACGCCCACGTTTGGAGTAGAACCCCCGTTGGCTCCGCTGCTCTCTTTATCGCCGCCGTTGGAGCAGCCGACCATCGTCGCTCCCAGCATGGCTGCAGCCAGCATGACCGTTGTAAGCTTCTTCATATTTTTTGACCTCCTGAATGTGTATTTCTTAAGTGATATCCTCTTGGATACGTTTTCATTATGCATGGTTTCGGGAGTATTGCGAATCCAAAATTCTAAGGTTTTTCTATCAAAATTCTGATGATGTCGAATTGAATATCTAAATCTTTATAGCGATCGCCGCAAAAAACATCAAACAGCAAGCGCCCCGGACTCCCGGTGATCACTTGCTGTTTGCTCGTTCTATCTTTCATTCTAGAACACTTGACCATGATTGCCGTCTAAACTTCGCTATCATTTCACAAACGGAAACAGTAGCTTCTGGTTTTCAGGCCACAGCATATTATTCAGATCAATCAACTTCGTATCCGTTGGAATGCGATCCTCCAGCTTCTCGCCGCGGGCCGACTGGACAGCGGCAACAACCGCCATGTATCCATTGTTAAACGGGTTCTGCACGACCATCGCCTGTACCTTCTCCTCCTGCAAGAGTTCAAGCATCTCCGGCGGATTGTCGAAGGCGATCATCTTCACCTTGCCTCCGTATCCAAGCTCGTTAACCGCCCGGCCGGCTCCAATCGAAGATTCGGCGCTTAACGAAACGATGCCGTCCAGATCCGGGAATCGCTTCAGCATATCCGCCGTCAACTTATAGGCGAGGTACTCGTCCGAGCCACAGTATTGAATATCGACGACGTGGACATCGGGAAAGCGGGCGACGTAATCCAGGAATCCTTCCTCGCGCTGGTTTGCGTTACGAGCGCCTTTCGCAAAATTAATAATCCCGATTTCACTCACGGGCCCGGTGAGCTCAACCAACCGTTCGGCTGCCTTCTGGCCAGCCTCATAGTTGTTGGCCCCTACGAAAGTTTTGACCTTGGTGGAAGCGACCTCCGAATCCATTGAAATAACCGGAATGTCGTAATAGGAGGTTCGGTCGGTCACCTGACCCAACGCTTCATAGTCAGAGGCCGCCAGGATAATGGCGTCCGGACGCCGCTCAATCGCCTCTTCCATCAGTCGAATTTGACCGTCGACATCGTTTTCGTTCTCCGGGGCGACAAAATTCAACCGGACATTAAACTCCTTGGCCGCAACCTCCGCTCCCAGCTTGGTCGTCTTCCAATAATCACCGCGATCCATCTTGACGATCATATCCACGTCATAAAATTGCTGATGATCCGCCCCGCTCCCGGGACCACCGCAGGAGGTCAACATCGTAACCAGTGCCCCTGCCATTAACAGGACCCCTGCTCGATAGATGCACTTCGGCTTACGCTTCATGGCTGCATCCCGCCTTGTTCCAGACTATCCGGCTGTACAGCCGGGATCGTAATCGTGACCGTCGTCCCTTCCTCCGGTTCACTTTCGAAATGAAGCCCATAGCCAGGGCCGTAATAGAGCGTGATGCGTTCCTGCACGTTCCGCACCCCCACCCCTGAGCCCCTTTCACTGCGGATGTTTCCGCTGAGGAGCTTTTCCACCGTATCCGAGGTCATTCCAATACCGTTGTCTCGGATCCGGAAGATCAGGTTATCCCCTTCCAAACGAGCCTCGATATCAATAAATCCTTCCTCGGCCGATTTTTCGATCCCATGATGAATGGCATTTTCGACAAGCGGCTGCAAGATCAGCTTTAGGGTTGAGCATTTCAACGCAGCTTCATCCGCCCGAATCTCATAACGGAACTTGTTCTTGAACCGGATCGTTTGAATGATTAAGTAATGCCGGACGTGTTCCAACTCGTCCTGCACGCTGATGATATGTTTCCCCTTACTCAAGCTGATCCGGAAAAACCGCGACAAGGACGTAATCGTCGTGACAACCTCCTCGTTCCGTCCCAGCTCGGCCAGCCGGGTGACCGAATTTAACGTATTATAGAGAAAATGCGGATTGATTTGCGATTGCAATACATCCAGCTCACTCTTGCGTTTGGCTTCCTGCTCCTGAATGATCTGATCCATCAGCTCACGGATTCGGCGCAGCATCAAGTTAAACCGTTTAGACAACTGCTCGACCTCATACGCCCCGCTAACATAGACATTCGTCCCGAAATCTCCGCGTTCCACCATTTGAACCGAACGTTCAAGCTTGCGAATCGGCTGCGAAATCCGGGCCGAAACATAAATGCTAACGAACAGAATGATGGCGATAGCCAGAGGCAAAAACCAGGACAGAAAGTCGCCAACCTCCCGTTTCGTCGTCAAAAATTCATCCGCATAAGCCACCCCAACGATTTTCCAGCCAGCCGGCTTTACCGTCTGAATCGTGATAATCCGCGGCTCCCCTTCCAACTCATCGGAAAAACGGCCATACGAATAATTCAGCACCGGCTCCAGATTTTCATATTTCAACCCGGCATAAATGAGCTGTTGCTGCGGATGGTAGACGATATTTCCCACGGCGTCGATGATGTACACGTACCCTTTCTTGCCCAAGCTGATCCGACCGCTCAGCTCGTCGATGGTACGGAAGTTGATATCAATCACCAATACGCCTTGCTTCAATTCACCTTGATCCCGGTAGTTCACGGTTTTGCTCATGGATACGACCCAGCGGTACTGCCATTTGAACAGGTTCTGAATGTGCGGCGGAGTAAATTGCAGCTTCCCGGGATTCTGAACCGCCGATTCGAACCATAATTGCTCCTGGAGCCTTGTGTTTTGCCGCATGGGCAACCTTGGCACATTGCGCACCAGCTTCCCATCCTCGGTAAACAACGCCATGGAGACCAGATCCTCCCGAGTACTGAGTACGGTCTGCAGCTGCTCCCCTAGCTGATCGTTGGTGGGCAAGTAGGGAGCAACGGAGATTTTCAGCTCCACGAGGTCAAAAATATCCTGCATCCCGCTGACATATAGCTCCAGGTTGGAATGAACCTGTTCAATAATTTGCTCCAGGCTTAAGTAAGCGTTCTCTTCCGCAGCCTTAGAGAAGCGGTTGTACAGCAACGTTGTGACTAATACAACCGCCAATACGGTAACGGTAATCGAAGATAGAGAAATGAGCACCTGAATATTACGAATATGAAACCCTTGAAACAGACGTTTGAACCAACGCCACAACTTCATGAGCTTCTCGCTCCGATACGATATTCTTTCGGGGAAATGCCAAATTTCTTGCGGAAGCAGAAGCTGAAATAGTTCGGATCGGCAAACCCTACGCGCTCGGCGATCTCAAAAGCTTTCAGATCCGTTGTGACCAGCAAATCTTGAGCGGCATCCATCCGAACGCCCATCAAGTAATTGACAAAGGTCGTCTTCGTTTCTTTTTTGAAAATGTTACTGAAATACCCGGTACTGATATGAAGATGCTGACATACCTTAGCGATGGAGATATCGTGGTCACCATAATGCGCCTTGATATATTCCTTCGCCTCATCCACCAGCTTGTTATAACTGGATTGCCGATCTGTGGCGATGGATTGCTTCAGCTTCATGCAAATATCCAGGAACCAGGCTTTGGCTTCGTCGGCATGCGAAAATTTAATGAACTGTCCAAGAAACCCTGCCCCATCTCCAAACAATTTTTCGAAGTCAACGCGGATGTCCTTGGCAACCTTGATGACTGCGGTCAGCAGCTCCAGCAAATATACTTGGAAGTCCTGATACGATGCTTTGGTGTCCGTTAATGCCTTAAACAGTTCCTCCAGAAGGTGAACTAACTCCTGGTCACTGCCAACCTTCAAGCAACGCACCAGTTCTTTCTCCTTCATTTCATCCAATGACAACGGGTCCGTTTGCCGTGATTCCACATCCTCAATCCAAATCACTTTGTTTCCCCCGAGGATAACGCGGTAATCGAGCGCCTTTACCGCCTCTTCATAGGACCCGGCAAGCTCGCTTAATTGTCCTACCTCAGAACCGGCGCCAATCGTCACCGACAACTTGAGGAAGCGTTCCACGCTAAACCGGATTTCATCTAACAGTCGCAGCGTTTGGTCCGCAAGCGGCTTGTCCGATCCAGGTTCCCCTACGCTGAGCACCACGACCTCGTCATGATGGATGAATGCTCTGCATTTCGGATGGAGACTAGCAATTTCCTCCGCAATGTTAAAGACAGCAAAAAGCTGCAGCTGAGTGTCATTCGTATCTTTCAGAGACAACGTCGTACTTTTACCCGATGCTTCACTTTCGTCTAGTCCCCGCCGAGCTGGCACGGAATCGATGCGAATAGCAGACACCATATATCGATCCCCGCTGAGGTCCAGATCGTAATGCTCACATTTTTCATGAATTTCCGCTTCTTGCAGCCGCCGGGATACGAGCGAAGACAAAAATAGACTTTGCAGGATCGGCAGATTTTTGCGGTAGTGCTCGGTCAGCAGCTGCACATTTTCCTTCGCAGCCATTTCCTCGTCGAGCTGCAGCTTCACCTTACGTAAAATTTCGGCCAATTCTCTAGCTGAAAACGGTTTCAAAATATATTCATCGATTCCCAGTCGGATGGCCTTCTGTGCATATTCAAATTCCTCGTACCCGGTTAAAATGATGATCTTCGTTGCCGGATACCGTTCACGGATCCACTCGGAAAGCTGCAAGCCATTCATAAACGGCATTTGAATATCCGTCACCACAACGTCCGGCGCATGCTTCTCCACGAGCTCAACTGCTTCTTTGCCGTTCTCCGCCGTCTCTAGGACGACATAACCGAGACCTTCCCAATCGATTAGGCCCAATAGGCCTTCGCGCACATCTTCTTCGTCATCGGCTAAGATCAATTTATACATCGATGGACCATCCTCTTCCATGCCCTGATTTCCCCCCGATTTTAACGTATCGGTCCGCAAAAGTAAATTACGGATCATGCGGATCGGCGAGAAGGAACCAAGACCTTAGTCTAGTTTGTTTTCCGCCTTCGGTCCGTTTTGGGATTCCCATAATCCTAGTACCATGTTAATATCCAATGGAACTATCATCAACAGTAAATGGTGGTCGAAATGATGAACAATGAGAAGAAAATCTATGTTCTGCTAAGCAATCCAACAACCCTGGTGGCCAAAATGATCGGCCTCTATACGAGAGCACCCTACAATCATGCCTCGATCGCGTTTGATCCCGAACTGCGAGAGGTCTATAGCTTCGGTCGGAAACACCCCCTCATTCCGATCTTTGGCGGTTTCGTCAGAGAGGACATTCATTCCGGGGTATTCGAGAAAGCAACCTGCGCTGTATACAGCTGCAAGGTTAGCGCGGAGAATTACATGCGCATGCGCAACTTCGTGAAAACCTTTGAGGATAACGACGAGCTTTACACCTATAATTTCTTGGGACTCTTAGGGATCATTTTAAATATGGAGCTTGGCGGAGAAAACTCTTACTTCTGTTCTCAGTTCGTCAGCCGGGTCTTCCAAGAAGCCGGCGTTAACCTTCTGGAGAAATCCGCGGGATTAACAACCCCATCCGATCTATGCCGCTGTCCGCATCTCCAACTCGAGTTCCGCGGACGCCTCGAATCCTACCGAGAGCAATACTGTTATTCCCGCCGCACGGCAGCCGCATACGAGCAGAGCCGGTATTATGCGGCAAATTAAGTAGCGCTGATTAAGTAAACAAAAACCACGTAGTCCCTGCTACGTGGTTAATTTGAATACGGAAGTTCATTTGTCGTTTGTTAATAGGATTCAATGGGATAATCGTGCAAAAGTGTCCGGACAACGATAGGATCATCCTGCCGCAGGCTTAAGCCAAATAAGCTTCCTTCACCTGCTCGTTGGCGAGCAATACCCCCGCTTCGTCCTCCATCATGATTTCTCCGGTTTGCATCACATAACCGCGGTGCGCAATTTGCAGCGCTTGAAAAGCGTTTTGCTCGACGAGCAGCACCGTCATCCCCTCGCGGTTCAACTGCTGGATCATCTCAAAAATTTGCTCGACGATAATCGGAGCAAGTCCCATCGACGGTTCGTCCAACAGCAATATTTTCGGTTGCATCATCATGGCCCGGCCGATGGCCAGCATTTGCTGCTCGCCGCCGCTCATCGTCCCGCCCGTTTGCGTCATCCGTTCTCTGAGACGCGGGAAGTGGTCGAACACCCGCTCCATCCGCTGCTTGATCACCTTCTTGTCTCGCACGGAAAAAGCGCCCATTTCTAGGTTCTCCTTCACCGTCAAACGCGGGAAGATCCGCCGTCCTTCCGGCACATGTGCGATTCCCGCCAACGCCGCTTGATGCGGAGGCAAGTTGGACATCTCCGTGCCGCTAAAGCGAATGGTGCCGGTTGTGTTGACCTGACCACAAATCGCTTTGAGCGTCGTGGACTTCCCGGCTCCGTTGGAGCCGATCAACGAAACGATTTCCCCTTCTTCTACGGTTATGGATATACCTTTTAACGCTTCAATTGCCCCATAATAGGCGTGGACATCTTTCAACTCCAGCAAGCTCATGATATCACCTCGACTTGAACGGCATTGCCGCCTTGAACCGCGCTTTTGCCCAAGTATGCTTCAATCACTTTAGGGTGGGACCGAATATGATCCGGCCCACCTTCCGCAATTTTCGTTCCGTAATCAAGCACCAGGATATGCTCGGACAACTCCATCACCAGCTTCATGTCATGCTCGATCAGAATAATCGTCATCCCCGTTTCCTCCTGGATGCGTCGGATCAAGCTGATCAGCTCTGTTGTCTCGCGCGGGTTCATCCCGGCAGCCGGTTCGTCCAAGAGCAGCACCTTGGGTCTCGCCGCCAGAGCCCGGGCGATTTCGAGCCGTCGCTGCGCACCGTATGGCAGACTCGCCGCCTGTTCGTTCAACAGCTCTTGCAGCCCGACGAACTCCAGCAAGCGGTACGCCTCCTGATGCACCTGTTCCTCCTCGTGTCTGGCTCGAGGCAGTGAGAGCAATGTCCCGAAAATGCCTGTCTTCAGATGGGTATGCATCCCCACCATCACGTTTTCCAACACGGTCATACTGCCAAACAACCGAATATTTTGGAACGTCCGAGCGATACCTAGACTGACGATTTGGTGGGGCTTAACGCCAACAATAGATGCACCGTCCAACTCGATTGTGCCCTCGTCCGGGGTATAAATGCCGGTGATCATATTGAAAAAAGTCGTTTTCCCAGCGCCGTTCGGACCGATGACAGCGGATATTTTACCGCGGGGAAACGCGAAGTCAACGCCTCCAACCGCCGTCAGTCCGCCAAAGCGCTTCACCAGCTTGCTTACCTTCAGAATCGTCGTCATTGGCTCACACCTCCGCTTTGTTGATTGGCAGGCGGTAAAGTGGATAACGTATTGCCGGAACGCTGCGCCTTAAGCTTCGCGGCATCTACCTTCTTGTTCTTGGCGGCGATCAAGCCGTTCGGCCTGAAGATGGCAACGAGCAACAGGATTACACCAAAGATCAGGCGTTGCATCTTGGAAGGCGAGATTGAACTGGGAAGCTCGATTACTCCCTGCAGCGTCAACTGGTTTAGCCAGTTGGTGAGTTCCGTCAGCACCTGCAAATTCAAAATGGTGACCAACGCTGCGCCAAGAATAACACCAGGCACGCTGCCCATGCCGCCTAGCAGTACCATCACCAGAATCGTGATCGATTCAAGCAGGGTAAAGCTTGTCGGATCGATAAACGTCTGCTTCGCAGCAAACACCACGCCCATCATGCCAGAAAAGGAAGCGCCAATCGCAAAAGCCGTCAGTTTGGTGCGGATGAGCGGAATGCCCATCGATTGTGCAGCAATCTCGTTCTCCCGTATCGCTTTCCACGCCCGTCCCAACCGGGAATGCTCCAGCCGTTTCACACCGAAAATGACGATCGCCAATATAAAAAGGACGATAAAATAGAACTGGTTCGGAAACGTAAAGGAGAGACCAAACAAATTCGGCGGTTGTATTGAGGACAACCCCATCGCCCCGTTCGTAATATTCACCGGTTTATCCAAGTTGTTAAAGATAATCCGGATAATCTCCCCGAACCCCAGCGTAACGATCGCCAGGTAGTCGCCCTTGACCCGAAGTACCGGCAAACCAAGTAGCAGTCCAAACAGGGCTGCCATAAAGCCGCCAAGCACGATAAAAATCCAAAACGCGCCTCCAGGCAGCGGAAACAACTGGCCGGAGATGAATTCGTTGGCCTGCGGCGTGGCAAAAATGGCGTACGTATAAGCACCTACCGCGAAGAATGCAACAAATCCAAGGTCAAGCAGGCCGGCGAATCCGACGACGATGTTTAACCCTAACGCCATCGCAATGTAAATGCCGCACTGCGTCGCCACCTCCATATACGATTGATGAGCCGGGCCGCCGGAAGTAGCGAACGGAATAACTACCAGCAGCAGCATCGCACCAACCGCCCATTTAATCGAGGTTCGGAAGGTCGTTAAGTATAGCAGCAGCAAGGAGCCGAGCAAGAGCAGGAAGGCGATGACCGATTTATTCGAAAAATATACGCTTGCCGCTGTAACAAAGACAAACAGTGTCAATAACAAGGCTTGGGCAAGCTGGCTTTGGCCCAGCCAGAGCTTCAGTTTGTTCATAGCCGATCACCTACACTTTCTCTTTCACGGCTTTGCCGAATAACCCTTCCGGCTTGAAAATGAGTACCGCAATCAGGATCAGAAACGCGACAACGTCTTTATACTCCCCGCCCAGCGCACCGCCTGTGATGACAGACAGGTTCGCGGACGAGAACATTTCCAACACACCAATGAACAATCCGCCAAACATCGCGCCGCGGATATTGCCGATACCGCCAAGCACCGCTGCCGTAAAGGCCTTCATCCCCAAGATAAAGCCGATATAGGGATCGATGGTACCATACTGCTGGGCGAACAGAACGCCCGTCCCGCCGCCTAGCGCCGATCCGATAAAGAAGGTCAGCGCAATGACCTTGTTGACATTAATGGACATCAACGACGCCGTCTCCCGGTCCTGGGCAACCGCCCGCATCGCGGTTCCCCACTTGGTGCGGTTGACGAAAAAGTCAAGCCCCGCCATCAATACGACGGCCACCGCCACCACAATGATGGTATTGGTCTTCAGAAAGGCATCGTCAAACCCGCTCCATAAAGAGGATGCGCCCAGCTTCAGGTTTTCTCCGTAAAGTGAAATGCCGGTAACGATAAAATTCCCGGTACGGAGATCCGCGATAAAGCGGACAATATCCTGTAATAGAAAGGACACCCCGATCGCTGAGATCAATGAGATCAGCTTGGGAGCCCGGCGGAGCGGGCGATAAGCCACCCGTTCGATCCCGATCCCCAGCAACCCGGTTGACAACATCGCCATCGCTAGGATCAAAAAATAAGTAACGGCAGCGGGCAACCCGCCGAGCCAACCGGCCGAATTCATCGTCAACAAGGCTGCGGTGCCGACAAATGCACCGGTCATAAAGATTTCTCCATGCGCGAAATTAATAAATTCGAGAATGCCGTATACCATCGTATAGCCGATGGCCACTACCGCGTAGACCGCACCTAACGTTAATCCGTCCACCAAAACCTGGGGGAGTGTTTGCAGGATCATATCCATTTGTCCTTACCCCTTCTGCGTTATTGCCGTTCGTCCAATTACTTCGGCTGTTCGATTTCGGATACCATCGTGCCAGGATAAGTTGGTGAATCGAATTTATAAATGAAGACCTTGGCGTATTCGTTATCGCCTTTGTCGTCAAAGCTGACCTTCGTAGCAATCCCGTCGAAATCAGTGGTCGCCCGGACCGCATCGCGGACTTGCTCACGGGTCGGCAGCTTGCCGCTATTGTCCTCAATCGCTTTTTTCACCGCGTTCAAAATAATGTTCATCGAATCATAGGCATAAGCGGAGTAGTTCTCCACGGATTTGCCAAACTTCGCTTCGTATTTCTCCGCCCAGTCCTTGTTGGATTTCGTAACGTCCGTAGATACCGAGCTGTAAGCGACTTCCGTCAACTTATCGCCAGCGATGTCCACCATCCCCGAGGAATCCAGCGCATCCCCACCCATGATCGGCACCGTGATGCCCTTCTCACGAGCCTGTTTAACAATCAATCCAGCCTCGGCATACATCCCCCCGAAGAAGATAAAGTCCGGTTTCTTGCTCAGCACTTGGTTCAGAACACCGTTAAAGTCTTTTTCACCTACCGTGATCCCTTCGTACCCGGCGATCGTCGCTCCCAGCTCTTCAGCGGAGCTGCGGAAAGCATCGGCCAACCCTTGGCCGTAAGCAGTTTTATCTTGGATAACGAAAATATTTTTCGCCCCGACCGTCTTCACGGCATATTCGGCACCCGCCGGTCCCTGGAAGTCGTCGCGAGCGACAATCCGGTTCGCAATCTTCAGCTTCCGGTCTGTAAAGTCCGTTGCCGTACTAGCCGGCGAAACCATCGGAATATTGTATTTCTCATAAACAACCGAGCTCGGAATCGATACTCCGGAGTTCAAATGTCCAAGCACCGCCAATACCGCTTGATCCGCGCCGATCAATTCAGCGTTGGCGACACCTTTCTTCGAATCGCCTTGGTCATCGTAAGGAACGAATTGCAGATCAAATCCCAGGTCCTTAAATTCAGCCTGACGCTCCTCCAGCGCCATCTGTCCGCCCAGCTTAATCGATTCCCCTTGAATGGCCGAGCCCCCGGACAGCGGAGATTGCGAGGCGATCTTGATGACCGTACCTCCCCCTCCAGAAGCGCTGGTATTTCCAGCCGCCGGTTTTGCCGCGTTGCCGGTCGAATTACACCCCGAGAGCAACCCGATGATGAAACATGCACTAACCAGCCAGGCAATTCTTTTTTTCCCCTTCATACACATCCTCCTCAGATCAATCTTGTTCTAGGGCTTCGCCCCGTTCGTGTTATGTATCAGTCATATTATCTAACATAAATCACTTGCTAGTTCGCGATTTATGTTAGTAATCGTGACATCTGAAATCACCTTACTCCCTTGACTACGTAAAACTACAATTTCCAACTTGATTATCAGTCAATAAAGTAAAATAATTTTACACAGATGTCTTCTCCGTAGAACACAAAAAAGCCCCGCCCTTCTTCAAAGGCGGAGCGCTATCGCTTACAACGCTGTTTAATTTAATTTTCTAAGCTTAGTTCAACGGCTTATTCATTCGGTAGCCGGTGCATCTGAAGCCGCAATGTTCATAGAACGCTTTGGCGGCAAGATGGTTCTCGCGGGCTGTAGATAATACCAGATCTGTGCTGCCCCGTTCACGGGCCCACATCTCCGCCGCTTCGATCAACCGTCTTCCGATCCCTGTGCCGCGGTGTTTCTCATCAACAACCAATGCTGTAATCCGGGTTACCGGTCTACTCATGTCGTGTGTCTGAAGCTGCTTGAGAAAAGCTGTCCCAACGACCACGCCGTCAAGTTCCGCAACCAGGTTGCCTAGCAACAGCTGGCCTTCCAACATCTCTAAACGTTCCTTCAATACACTGGCCGTCATTGGATAACGCAGTTGACGCATTAAAGGAAGCATGTGTGGAACATCGTCGCAACAAGCCTTGCGAATGACCAAAGCCGGAGCTAACGCCTCACTACTCAATTGGACCAAACCACCTTTAATAAATTTGCCGTTTTAGTATCCTACTCTATTTTCCGGCTTTACGGGCAAGATTGCAATAGTTCTAATTAAAAATCTAAATATTTTTCGATAAAAAGTTACAAATAACGGAACTGTGCTTGGACTAAGCCGTAATAGATTCCCTTTCGTTCCATCAATTCCCTGTGGGTACCCATTTCTTTGATCTCACCATGATCCAGCACGATGATGTTATCAGCACTTCGGATGGTGGAGAGCCGGTGAGCTACGATAAACGACGTTCTGCCTTTGAGCAGCACCTTCAAAGCCTCTTGGATCTTCAGCTCCGTTTCCGTATCGATGCTGGCCGTTGCCTCGTCGAGGATCAGGATCCGCGGATTGGCCAGCAACGCCCGGGCAAACGACAGCAGCTGGCGTTGCCCCATGGACAGCACGTTCCCCCGTTCCTCTACTTCCGTATCGTATCCGTTTGGCAGTTTCACAATAAAATCGTGGGCATTTACCGCCTTCGCTGCGGCTTCTACTTCCTCATCCGAAGCCTCCAATCGACCAAAACGGATATTCTCCCGAATCGTTCCAGAGAAAATAAACGTATCCTGAAGCACCACGCCGATTTGACTGCGGAGGCTTTGAACCGTCACGTCGCGGATGTCATGACCATCGATGACAACTGACCCGCCGCTAGGATCATAGAACCGGCTGAGCAGGTTGATGATCGTGCTTTTTCCCGAGCCGGTGTGGCCAACAAGGGCAATCGACTGGCCGGGTTTCACCTCCAGATCGATGCCTTTTAGGGCAGGACGCCCTTTTTCATATTCAAAGACGACGTGGTTAAAGCGGATCTCGCCCGTGATCGCAGGCATCGGTTTGGCTCCTGGCTTATCCGCGATATTTGGCTCCTCATCGATAAACTCGAAGATCCGTTCCGAGGAGGCCATCGCCACCAGCAGCTGGTTGTACATTTGCCCCAAGCGGTTGATCGGGTCCCAGAAGTTACCCACATAGTTGCTGAACGCCACCAACAGACCAATCGTCAGTTCTCCCGACTGAATCAGGTAGACGCCCAGTACAAACAAGACAAATGTGCCGATGCCCCCGGTTATTTCGATCAAGGGGCCAAACGCCTGGTTCATCGCTGACGCTTTATCCCATGACTTCTTGTTGCTCAGGTTCATCGAATCGAAATAGCGCATATTCTCCCGTTCTTGCGTATAAGCCTGAGTGACGCGAATCCCCTGAATCGACTCGTTCAAATGGGAGTTGATCCGCGAGTTCTTCATCCGGACTTCCTGCCAGGCCATCCGGATTCTTTGCCGCAGTTTGGTGGAAATGAGGAACATGATCGGGACGGTAACCATCACCGCCAGCCCAAGCTTCCAGTTGATCAGCAGCAAAATCACGACGATCCCGGCCAGCTGCACACAATCGATCATCAGGTTAACGACCCCGTTGGTAAACAGATCCTGCAGGGAATTGACGTCATTGGTGACCCGCACCAGCACCGAGCCGGCCGGGCGTTTGTCAAAGAAGTTAAATGAGAGCTTCTGAATATGTTTAAACAAGTCGGCGCGCAAATCATAGATGACTCTCTGCCCAATGATATTCGTATACTTAATCCGGTAGACACCGGAAGCCCATTGAATGAGGTACAGAACAAGGACAGAGGCGGTGATGCCGTACAGCAACGATAGGCTGGTCTGTCCGTTCGCCGGGGCGATCGCGCGGTCGATGGCCAAACTGGTCAAATAAGGTACAGCCAACTTTGTCACGGTACCAAGCACTGTCATCGCGATGATCAAAGGCAACATTTGCTTGGCATATGGCTTCATATAAGCAAAGAGCCGACGGAATTGCTGCCAGTCAAACGCTTTATCAATCAGCTCATCGTCCTGATACACAAACCGTTCTTCGATTTTACCTAGGCCGGCATCCTTGCCGGACTTCGATTTCGACCTGGTCGCGGTATAGGTATTCACGCCTCTCCCTCCCCTTCATGCCCGAGGGCTCCAGCCAAATGGTCTGCATATTGGATACGGTATACATCCTGGTATGGACCTGGGATTTTAATTAGTTCCTCATGTTTCCCGCGTTGGATTACCCGTCCTTCGTTTAAGACCAGGATTTCATCGGCATGTCGCAACGAAGAGATCCGATGGGCGATAATAAACGTGGTCCGTCCCCGCATCACTTCTTTGAACCCGGATTGGATCTCCTGCTCAGTCTCCATGTCCACCGCACTGGTGGCATCGTCCAAAATCAGGATTTTAGGATTCTTGAGCAAGGCGCGGGCGATGGCGATCCGCTGCTTCTGACCCCCGGACAATCCCAGTCCCCGTTCCCCTACAACGGTATCGTAACCGTCCGGCAGCTCCATAATAAAATCATGTGCTTTCGCCAGTTGAGCAGCACGAATGATTTCTTCCATCGTGACGTCGGTCATGCCGTAAGCAATATTGTTCTTAATCGATGACGAGAACAGGAATGTCTCCTGAAACACCGTCGCAATTTGGCTGCGCAGACTGCGTACGCTCAGCTCCCGAATGTCTTGGCCATCCAGTAAAATGCAGCCTTTATTCACGTCGTAAGCACGCATCAGCAACTGAATGATCGTCGATTTGCCGGAGCCGGTGCCGCCAAGGAAGCCAATGACGGAGCCGGGCGGGGCATGGAAGTCGATATCTACGACCGCCGGCATTTTGTTCCCGTAAGCAAACGTCACTCGGTCGAACCGGACATCGCCGCGAACCTGATCCGGGTCCAGCTCTACCGCTTGCTCTTTGTCCTTCACATCGATCGGTTGATTAAGAATTTCCAGCACCCGTTCCCCGGACGCTTTAGATTGCGTAT
The DNA here is from genome assembly GCF_004000745.1 of Paenibacillus barengoltzii NBRC 101215. Taxonomy (GTDB): domain Bacteria; phylum Bacillota; class Bacilli; order Paenibacillales; family Paenibacillaceae; genus Fontibacillus; species Fontibacillus barengoltzii. Next base: position 3,007 of record NZ_BILV01000012.1, on the reverse strand, counting down.
AGTTGTTGATATGAAAGCCTAAGCCCCACATCGGACCAATAATAAACCAGATTAAACTAAAGAACGCGACCAGATCGCCGAGCGACATTGAGCCCTTAATCACCAAGGTCCCGCCGACCGAGAGCAGCACCGCAACGCTGATGGAAGCCAGCAGCTCCATGACTGGAAAGAATCGGCTCCACAACGTGGCTGCGAAGATCTGATTATCTTTATAGCGCTCATTGCGAAGCGAGAATTTCTCCACTTCATGCGGCTCCCGGGCGAACGATTTGACGGTACGTACGCCTGTCACGTTCTCTTGAACCGCGGTTGTTAAGGAACTGAGCGCCAGACGCATTTCCTGAAAGGCTGGATGAATTTTAGACTCAAATTTGAGGGCTACGCCAGCCAGGAAAGGGATGGTAATCATCGTGATTAACGTAAGCTGCCAATGAATGGACAGCATGACCGCTGATCCAAATGTGACCATCAAGATCAGATTCAACAGCTGGGCAAAGCCAAACCCTACAAAGTTGCGAATGGCTTCCAAATCCCCCGTCAACCGTGACATTAAATCCCCGGTCTTCGCCGTGTCATAGTAGCGGAACGATAAAAATTGCAGTTTCTCGTAACATGCGTTACGTAACCGATACGCCAAGTAGTTCCCCAGTCTTCCGCCAAAAAAACCGTGCAAGAACTGCAGACACGCCTTCACGGCCACAACCGAAACTGCCGTCGCGGCAAGCCATACGACCTCTCCATAATTCCCCGGCCAAATGACATCATCGATCAGCTTGCGCAGCAGCATCGGGTAAACTAACCCCAGCCCAGTCGCAGCTGCCAAGCATATAATCGACAACACCAAGTAATTCAACTTAGCCTGGTAATACACCCGAAGTTGCCTAAGAACCTCCATGTCTCTCCTCCTACACCCGTTTGTGAACTGTACTTCAAATACCTCTTCACAACCAAACGGTTCCGGACGTCTTAGCAGCTGGATCAGGGAGAGTCGTCTGAACGCCGCGAAACCTGTCACAGCCAGAAAGCATGCGCTTTCAGGGCTTTAGTCCCTTGCAGTTTAACATCATGATTTTTCCGCGGCAAAGCGTAGAAAAGCCTAATATCCGGTAAATTCGAATATTAGGCTTCTATCACGGGTGAAACCCGCCTATTTATCATAAAAAGCTTTCATTTCCTCCACATCCCGCCCGATTTGAGCAAGGATGCTTTTCCAATGCGTCAGCTCCTCCGGAGAGACTTTGGAACCTTGAATACTCTGCTCCCATTCCGTCCATAAACCGCGGAACATTTCAGCGGTTTGCTCCTTCCGCAACGCGATTTCACGCTCATAATGCTCCTGGAAGAAGGTTTCCATCTCGTTAACGATCGCTTTCAGCTTGGCGAGCAGGGGCTCCTCCAGCTTCGCCCGCAGCTGCAAGCGACCGCCGCCTTCAAAGAACGCTTTGGGATTTTTGAAATACGGCCAATAGACTTCCGGCGCCAACGATCCGCTGTCCAGCAAGCCTTCCGGAATCGCCGGCGTATTCCAGCTCGTTTCTGCGCTGGAATAGCTGAGCGGCATATCCAGGGCCGCCTCATTTCGGCGGCACCAGCCTTCGGCTTCCCGGCGTAGCAGCGCCTCCGCTTTGCGCTCCAAGCGAAGCGAGGTAGCAAGCAGCTCCCGCTCCAATTCGCCTGAAACCTGATCCAGCCACCCGCGCAAAGCGACGGTGAAGTTCCGTTTCAGCGAACCGTTATGCTCCTGCAGTAAAGAGGGGTGGAAATATTCCGCAAACAGCTCCAGCGCCTGCAGGCGTACCCGCTGTACGACATGGAACAGCAGCTCGGCGTTCTCCTGGCTCCATTCCCGACCGATATCGACCTGAAGAAACTCGGCAACCGCCTGCTCAAACAGATCCCGGCGGCCACGCAAGGCGGCAAGCTGTTGCTCCGCATTTTCCGCGCTTTGCCCAGCAGCTTCCGTCCATTTGGACAACCGTTCTTGCATCTGCTTCATCATTTCCACCGCGGACGACACCGCCAGATTCCCAAGATCCTGCTCCAGGAACGTCGAGAAGCGTTGCCGGAACAGGGAGAAGCCTGGGTCGTCCGCCGTATTCTCCCGTCTTGCTGCCATCGCTCGCATACTGGATACTGCATATACGTTGGGCTGCTGGATGCCGGCGCTGCGAAGGCCGTCCCTTACATGCTCCACAACAGCCGTCAACTCTTCCTCCGAAGACGCCAGATCGGCGGCATTGACGACAAAGAACATTTTGTCGAGAGCGAAGCTGCCCTTCATTCGTCCCAACTGGCTCAGGAGCTGCTTATCGGCGCGCGAGAACGCGTGGTTGTAATACGTCACAAAGATGATCGCATCGGAATCCTTCATATATTGGAACGTAACCCCTGTATGGCGAGCGTGGATTGAATCGGCCCCCGGGGTATCCACCAGCACGATGCCTTGTTCCGTTAACGGACAACGGTAATAAAAATCGATTTCCGCCACGAAGCAGGCTTTCGTCTCGTCTGCTGCATAGCTGCGGAATTGCTCGGCTTCCACGACCTCCACCTGTCCGAGCCGATCGGCGGTTTCTGCCCAACCGGCAGCGGCGGCCTGCAGGAAGCTGTAATGCGCCCGGCCGGCCGCCGGAATGTCTTCGGGCTTCAAGCGCCGGACCGCCTCCATCCAAGCCGTCTCCTTCCATTCCCCTAAGCCCAGGGCTTGGAAGGAGTAGGCCAAATCTTCGCGGATCGCCTCGGCGCTCTTGAATTTGACGGCGGCCGTGTTATGGCGCTGATCGTCTGCCGGCGCCATCACGCGGATGATCGCCGCGGTGGTCGGATGCGGCGAGACGGGCAACACCGCTTCGCCAAGCAAGGCGCTGGCGAAGGACGATTTGCCGGCGCTGAACGCCCCAAACAGCGCCACGGTGAACACGCCGTCGCGCAGCTCGGCAGCGCGACGGGTCAGCTCCCGCACCCCGGTGCCAAAGGCCGGGTGGGGAGCCAGCCGCTCCGCCGCACC
>NZ_BILV01000011.1 GCF_004000745.1 Paenibacillus barengoltzii NBRC 101215 | reverse complement strand
GGCTCGCGGAGCCGGAGCCGCTGGCTGAGGCGTCGCCGCTCGGCGCGCCTGAGGCGCCCGCCGAGCTTGGCGGATGGGTCGTCGTGGATGCCGAAGACGACCCTGATTTCGAGCCGCCGGACAGCGAGGCCGCGTCCGGCGCTGAGCCCACAGCTCCCGCACCAGCCGGATCTGACCTGACTTCGCAAGCTCCATCTGCGTCCGTTCCTACGGATCTGGACCGCTGCTGCGGATTGCTCGTCTCCTTCGCTTATCCGGATCGGATTGCGTTCCGCCGCCCAGATGGACGGTATGTGATGCGTAACGGGCGGGGGGCGCAGCTGCTCCACAAGGATTCCTTAGGCCAATCTGCGTTCCTGGCGATTGCCGAGGTTGACGACGAGGGGACCGAAGGGCGGATTTTGCTGGCAGCCCCGTTGGAGGAAGAGGACGTCTACCGCCATCATGCGGAGGGAATTACCGAGGAGAGGCGGGCGGAATGGGATGATGCATCGGGAACAGTGCGGGCGAGAATCCGCCGGACCTTTGGCGCAATCGTGCTGCGGGAGCAGCCGGATCCGTCGCCAAGCGCGGAGCAGATTGTGCAAGCCTTGCTCGAGGCCGTTGCCACCAAAGGCGTTGCCATCTTGCCGTGGACGGAGAAGGCGAGGAAGCTGCAGGAGCGGATGATGTTTTTGCACCGCCTCAATCCGGATTGGCCGGATGTGTCCGATGATACGCTGGCCGCAACCGCGGAGGAATGGCTGGCGCCGTATTTATCCGGAGTTCGTAAGCGGTCGGATTTGCAGGCACTGTCTCTGTACAATATCCTGGAGAGTCTGCTGACTTGGCCGCAACAACAGGAGTTAAATGCCGAAGCGCCAACACACCTGCTTGTCCCCAGCGGCTCCAAAATCCAAATCCACTACGACGGCCCTCAAGCCCCTTATGCGGCGGTACGCTTGCAGGAAGTGTTTGGCATGATGGAGACACCGCGGATCGGGTTTGGACGGGTTCCCATTACGCTGCATTTGTTGTCACCGGCCAGCCGTCCCGTTCAGGTTACCTCAGACCTGCGTAGCTTTTGGGAACATACCTATTTTGAGGTCAAAAAGGACTTAAAGGGGCGTTACCCGAAGCATTATTGGCCGGACGATCCGCTTCAAGCCACCGCAACCCGAAAATTGCGGCCGGATGGACTGCGTTAACATGAGTTTGGCGTGCCATCACTGACTTGAACCGGGATTGAACACGAAATATCGAATAGATTCAGCGGATAAGGGGCCATTTTGGCCTAATCTAAATGAAATTTCATATAAATTTGGGCTGATGGGAGCTTATTGCCACATTTTTATATGAAAAATCATATAGATTTCCTGATTACAACACTTTGTCACGAAATATGGATGAAAAATCGAGTATATCGACCAAACCAGCGCCATATCCCATTTTTCAGACGCGGTGATCTTCTGAGATCGCCGCGTTTTTTGCATTTTTTAGCCGATTAATCGATTAAATAATAGAAATTTATCCTTTTATACCCATTTCTATTATGATTTAATAGATTTGTAGGCGCTACTTAGAGATCCTCTAGGCGCCGGGATTGGCTTTGAGCGCTTACAAGAAGTGAAATGAGATCTAGTTATTTGTGGAGGTGATTGGCTGCGGCGGACAGAGGATAAGCGAGGAGCCCGTCGGATAGTTCCAAAGGGAAAGGAGAATGGTTGACGAACGCGAAAGACTCGTGACGTTGGCCCATTTCATGGATCACACAGCCAGAGTTCTTGCTGCTAGCTTTATTCCAATTCAATTTCGATTGAAAGAGAGGGATTTAAGTGATGCATTCGAAGAGAACCCATAGCTTCACCAAGAAGTGGAAGCTGTTTACTCTGACCTGTCTGGCTTTATCTCTGCTGCTGCCTGGCGGCCTGCTCCAACCGAAAGCCGCTGAGGCTGCTGATCCTTACAAAATCGTTGCCTACTATCCATCTTGGGGAGCTTATGACCGCAATTTTAATGTCAATGATATCGACGCCTCCAAGATCACCCATATCAACTATGCTTTTGCCGATATCGCCTGGGACGGCCGTCACGGCAATCCGGACCCAGCTGGTCCGAACCCTGTAACCTGGCCGACGCAGGACGAGAAGGGCCAAACCATTAACGTGCCTAACGGCACAATCGTCTTGGGAGACCCTTGGATCGATACCGGCAAGTTATTTCCCGGCGACACCTGGGATCAACCGTATGCAGGCAATATTCATCAGCTTAATAAACTCAAACAGGCGAATCCGCACCTGAAGACGATCATTTCGGTAGGCGGGTGGACCTGGTCCAATCGCTTCAGCGATGTGGCTGCCAGCCAAGTTACACGAGAGACCTTTGCCAACTCCGCTGTCGACTTCCTGCGGAAGTTTAACTTTGACGGCATTGATTTGGACTGGGAATACCCGGTTGCCGGCGGATTGCCGGGGAACAGCTATCGCCCTGAAGATAAGCAGAATTATACGAAGCTGCTTCAAGAGATCCGGAATAAGCTGGCTGCCGCCGGTGCGGTCGATGGCAAAAGATATTTGCTGACGATCGCTTCAGGGGCTTCACCTTCCTTTGTCAGCAATACGGAGCTCGGCAACATCGCCTCCATCGTCGACTGGATTAATATTATGACTTATGATTTTAACGGCGGGTGGCAGCAAATTACGGCCCATAATGCGCCGCTGTATTATGATCCGGCTGCTGGCAACGCTGGCGTACCCAGCGCCACGGTCTTTAATGCCGACGCCGCAGTGCAAGGCCACTTGAACGCCGGAGTTCCCGCCAATAAATTGGTCCTTGGCATTCCGTTCTACGGTCGCGGGTGGGATGGTGTAAACAACGCTGGCAACGGTCAATACCAAAGCGCCAGCGGAGGGTCTTCCGTCGGAACGTGGGAGGCCGGTTCCTTTGATTACTATGACCTGGAAGCAAATTATATCAATAAGAACGGGTATACTCGCTACTGGAACGATACAGCCAAGGTGCCGTATCTGTATAATCCTTCGGTCCGGCGGTTTATCTCGTATGACGATCCGCAATCCATCGGCTTCAAAACCGATTATATCAAGAGCCGCGGTCTTGCCGGGGCCATGTTCTGGGAGCTGAGCGGTGACCGCAACACAACGCTGCTCACCAAGCTGAGAAACGATCTGGGCGGAAGCGTAACACCGCCGGGAGATACAGTGGCTCCTTCTACGCCAACCGGTGTAACGGTCACCTCTAAAACGGCGAGCTCCGTCACGTTAATTTGGCAGCCTTCTACCGATAACGTTGGCGTTGTGGGATACAACGTCTTCCGGAACGGAATGCAAGCGGCCAGCGTAACGGGAACGACGGCGACGATCAGCGATCTTGCCCCTGAAACGACGTATACATTTACCGTGGTTGCAAGGGATGCTGCAGGTAATGTCTCACCCGCCAGCGCTCCGGTTACGGTTACGACCGAGCCGGGAACCAACCCAGGCGACTCAACTGCTCCAACTGCACCGGGTAACGTGACGGTGACGGCCAAAACCTCAACCAGCGTCAGCCTGAGCTGGAGTGCTTCGACCGATAACGTAGGTGTGACCGGATATGAGGTATACAACGGCAGTCAGCTTGCTGCGACGGTAACGGGAACAACGGCGACGATCAGCGGCCTAGCGCCATCGACTTCCTATACGTTTACCGTGAAGGCCAAAGACGCCGCCGGCAATCTCTCGCCTTCGAGCAACGCGGTGACGGTAACTACGGATTCGGAAGGGACAGGGCCGGCAGCTTGGGCACCCTATACGTCGTATACCGTAAATCAGCTCGTAACGTATAACGGTGTGACCTATAAAGTAATTCAAGCCCATACGTCGCTGCCGGGATGGGAACCGGATAAGGTGCCCGCATTATTTCAGGTGCTTTAAGAATAAAATTTAAAATAACTAACATCATGTGTACGCTTTCATTTTTCTATTGACGCTAGGAAGAGCTTGAATTATTATAGTCACATAACCGACCGACAATTAAATGACTTTTGGCGTGTTACCATTGTTTTAGAATGGGCATGAGCCAAGGAAAGCAGACCTAGATTAACCGTAGGCTTCTTTTCTTGGCTCTTTTTTTTCGCCTATATCTCCCAATATCCGGGAATAGGCATATTGATTTCTTAAAGATGCCAGAATATAGGTAATTAGAAATAGGAGGAGAGCCATATGTTTTCAAAATGGAGAAAGAAAAATACGGAGAGTAAAGTACTGGAGATCCTTTCGCCGCTAACCGGTGAGGCTGTACCGTTAGCTCAAGTTCCAGATGAAGCGTTCGCCGGGGGCCATATGGGGCCGGGGATCGCCGTTGAACCGAGCGAAGGACGTCTGGTTTCACCGTTTGACGGTAAAGTCGTTCATGTGATCAAAAGTAACCATGCCGTGATGATGGAGCATTCGTCGGGATTGCAGTTTCTGTTCCACCTTGGAATCAATACCGTGTCGCTCAAAGGTGAGGGCTTTACCGCCCATGTCTCCGTGGGGGACAAAGTTAAAGCAGGTCAGCTGCTTATCGAATTTGATATTGCAGCCATTCGCGAAGCGGGTTATCCGGTGATTTCGCCAATTATAGTAACAAACGCCGGAGAAGTGACAAGCAGCGTTGAACCTATCACCGGTCCTGTGACGGCAGGCAGCAGCGTCATTTTGAAGGCGGTTTTACAATAAAATCCAAGAAGTAAAGAAAGGATGGTTAATGCATGCTAGCTTTTCTCCAGAAAATCGGTAAGTCATTGATGCTACCGGTTGCAACACTGCCTGCAGCGGCAATTCTGCTCAGGTTCGGCAGCATCGACTACATCAAGGATTTTCACCTGGGGGATGGTGTTGGGGGATTTCTCAACACGTATATCGCACCGTTCTTGGCAGCAGGCGGGGGAACGATCTTTGACAATCTTCCGCTGATCTTTGCTGTTGGCGTTGCGATTGGTTTGGCCGGAGATGCGGTAGCTGCTTTATCCGCCGTTATCGGTCATTTGATTTTGCTGAACGTGCTTAGTCGAGTACCCGGCATTTTCCCAGAACTCATGCAATCCGCCGATACCAAACTCGATATGGGTGTACTAGGTGGTATTATCGTAGGTTGTATCTCAGCCTATTTGTACAAACGGTACCATAATATCAAGCTGCCAGATTGGTTAGGTTTCTTTGGCGGCAAACGATTTGTTCCAATGGTCACTGCCGTAACGATGGTTATTGTAGGTTTGATTTTCGGTTTGATTTGGGGACCGGTCCAAGCAGCTTTGGATGTTTTTGGCGATTGGGTAACCAGTCTGGGCGGCATTGGTTCGGCTATTCATATCATTGCGAACCGGTTGTTGATTCCGTTTGGTCTGCACCATATCATCAACTCAATTGTATGGTTCCAAATCGGGGACTTTACGAATGCAGCAGGGGACGTCATTCATGGCGATTTGCACCGTTTCTTCGCTGGAGACAAGACAGCAGGTATGTTTATGACCGGCTTCTTCCCGATCATGATGTTTGGTCTTCCGGCCGCAGCTTTTGCGATTATTCATACGGCTAAACCGGAAAGACGCAAAATGGTAAGCTCCATCTTCTTAGGAGCGGCATTGGCATCGTTCTTGACGGGGATTACAGAACCGTTGGAATTTGCCTTCATGTTTGTCGCTCCGGTGCTCTATGGGGTTCACGCAGTGCTGTCGGGGATTGCAGCTTATGTCACTTACGCGTTGGGTATGAAGCTTGGTTTCGGCTTCTCCGCGGGTTTCATAGACTACGCAATTAACTATCAAATCTCGACCAAGCCGTTGCTGCTCATCCCAGTAGGTCTGGTTACGGCGGTTGTATACTATATCATCTTCCGCTTCTTGATTGTCAAGTTGAATTTGAAAACACCAGGTCGTGAAGACGCTGAGGATATCGCTGAATCGGTAGAGGAAGAGACTTCCGGAACAGGGAAGGGAGCTACCGACAACCGTTCAGCCAAAATTCTGGCGAACATCGGCGGACCGGAAAATATTGAGTCCGTGGATGCGTGCATTACCCGCCTTCGCCTCGTCGTCAAGGACGATAAGCAAGTTAACGATGCCGCATTGAAGCAATTGGGTGCATCGGGCGTCATGAGACTCGGCAAAGGCGCTGTCCAAGTCGTGTTCGGACCGCAATCCGAAGCGATCAAGGATGACATCAAAAAAATGCTGTAAGGTAACGCACGTACCACAAAGCAGGGCGGAATGGCAGTTCCGCCTTGCTTTTTTATTTTACGGCTTTATCACACGAAAGGATTCAATTTTTTTGTCTAACGCTTGCCAGCCTGATCTCGGGTTAGGTAAAGTTAAGTCGAACGAAAACGACTTAAGGAGTTAGACGATGTCCTATAAATTTACGAAATGGTTGATCTTGATCATTCCAACGTTGGTGGTCGGGGTCTGGGAGGTGGTACGCCACCAATTTCTCATGCCCTTTGTGTCGATGGAGCTTGGGAATGTGCTGACACCGATTATTTTGTTTGCGGTGAGTATTACCTTGCAATATCGCTGGTTCGCAAACCTAGAACGCATGCAGGAAGAATTACAGCGGGAGCGGGCGCTGAAGGCCCGATTGGAGCAGCGGGAGCAGCTGGCTCGCGAGCTGCACGACGGAATCGCGCAATCTCTGTTCCTGCTCTCCGTCAAGGTGGACCGGGCCGAACGGCAACAACAGGCGGCAGGCAGTTCGTATGATTGGAACGGGCTGCGCAAATCAATTCATGAAGTGAACCGGTATGTACGAGAGGCGATTTCCGACCTGCGGATTCCTCCGGGCGCTCGGGAAGGTGAAGGGGATGAAGCCTCCATGTCGGCGATCGTGCGTCGGATTGCGGTGGAACAGCAACTCACGTTGCATTTGGACTGGCAATTGGAGGAAGCGGGTTGGCCGGCGAAGGCGAAGATGGTGCTGGTATCCTGCCTGCGGGAAGCGGTCATTAACGCAGCCAAGCATGCGGGCGTACAAGCCATCGAGATCTCGGCATCTGGAGATGCGCACAGTTTCACCGTCACGATTACAGATCGCGGACGCGGCTTCACGGAAGAGGCTGCAGTCAAACCAGGCCGCTACGGCCTGCAGATTATGCGGGAGCGGACGAACGAGATGGGCTGGGAACTGACAGTTGCGTCCCGGTCGGGAGAAACGATGATTCAAATTCGGGGAGGAGATGGTACAGATGAAGGTTCGCGTGTTGGTCGTGGATGATCATCCGCATGCGCGGGAAGCGATCGGGGAGATATTGGCCGAGGATGATTCATTTGAAATCGTGGCTTACGCGGAAAATGGCGACGAAGCCATCGCCCAGACGGAGCGGTGGATGCCGGATTTGATCTTGATGGATATTCGCATGCCGGGCAAGGATGGCTTGGAAACCACCCGCGAGATCAAGCTGCGCTACCCTTATGTGAAGATCGTCCTCATTACGGTATCGGATGATGCTGCTCATCTGTTTGAAGCGCTGAAGCAAGGCGCCCAGGGGTACCTGCTCAAAAATCTGGAGCCCGGAACCTGGTTGGAATATTTAAGGGCCATCGCCAGCGATGAAGCGCCATTATCCAGTGAGTTGGCATTGCGGATTTTGCAGGAGTTTCCGGTGAACAAACGATCAAACAGCGAGCAACCTCCGTTAACCGCCCGCGAACGGGAGATCCTCGGCTGGGTTGCGCAGGGTATGACCAATCGGGAGATTGCCGGGGTACTGCATATTTCCGACCAGACGGTCAAAAACCATCTCAAAAACATCTTGCAAAAGCTGCATTTGGAAAATCGGGTACAACTCACGCGTTATGCGCTGGAGCAAGGGTGGATTGACTCGCGGGGCTGATTTCAACAGCATCAGGGACAAAGCTTGAAGTTGTGATGGAAATCACAAGGCATGAATCCTTCCCGTTCTAAACTGAGAATAGCTCTTAGTTCAAGAGGGGGAAAGGCTGATGAACCAACGTTTGGGTGCTGTTGCCCGGTTGATTGCGGCCGGGATGCTATTGCTAACGGGATGTGCTGACGCCCCCGGGCGCTATATCGGCGGTTCTGAACCGGCAGCGGAAACGGCAGGACCGGTGAAGTCGTTTACTGTTTATGCCAGTTCTTCAGGATATGACTTGACAGAAATTAAGGTCAAAAAGGGCGATACGGTGCAAATTACGCTCGAAAATACCCAAGGGATGCATTCGCTGAAAATCAAGGGATACAACAAAGAAGTTCGCGGCGGCAAAACGATTACGTTTACGGCTGACCAAGCCGGAACCTTTGAGTACTCCTGCAACATCTCCTGTGGGAAGAACCATAAGCAAATGAAAGGCGTCCTGATCGTAAAATAACAAGCTGACGGCTCATCCCCCATAGATGAAGCCGTCAGCTTGTTTTGATAATTACCTCAAAAATACCCTAACTGTTCCTTGGCTGTCTCCGACATATGCTCCGGCGACCAGCGCGGCTCCCAGACGATGTCGATGACGGGGTTTTGGATGCCAAGTTGATCATGAAGTACCCATCGAACGCCGCCCACGATGGTATCATGCATCGGACAGCCAGGTGTCGTTAAGGTCATTTGAATGTAAACTTGATCCTCTTCTTCCCGAATATCGTATACCAGCCCAAGATCCACGATATTTACCCCAAGCTCGGGATCATAAACCTCACGCAGGCATTCACGGATTTGTTCAATTTTATTCATGGCGACTCCCTCCATTTGTAATGTCGTTAATGAGCAAACACCATCGCGATTATAGCGATGTAAGCCACCGAAACGATAGATAATACGGCGCCTCCAACGGCAATCCCGATCGAGGAGCCGGTCACGATGCCAATAAGGACGGTCAAATTCGCGCAAAGCATCAAGGTCAACCCAAGATTCACTTTCCGTTCGTTCAACAGGTCGGCCAGCACCGGGGTTCCCGGGCGTCCGGCTTGTTTGCCGTATTTGTAGGTCCACCATAGGAACGGTACAATTTTGGACAGGTAGCCAAGCACCGTAAACGAGACCCAGCAGCTTAAGTAAACAAAGCCAGCGGTAAGAACGGTTTGGGTTTCCAGCAGTTGCCCCGGTGACAGCAGCGCCCGTACCGCAAACATGACCGCAAAGGCGGCAAAGATTTGGCTCCCGGTCACCGTCCACTCAATGCCTGCCCCCGGGCTGCGCTTATGCCGTTTATTACGGATTTGCAGCAGATGAACGTTATAACAAAGGACGGCAACGACGATCAGGAGCAGTGCAGCGATTTTGAAGCCTGTCGGTAAACCAAACAGAAAGGAAGCCGCGCCCAGCAGAACTCCTGCGTTCCATACGCCCCAAACGACGAATTCCAGACGAGTTGGATAGTCATGGGACAAGTAAAACATCGGCAGCAGCTTATAACTGAACCCGGTGATCAACAGTCCAAACCAGCCTAATGTTCCTAGCCAAATATGCGTGCCAAATAGGTTTTCGTGCAAATCGTTGTATAGACCGGTCGCAAAATTGATCCCCATCGCCATCCCGGATAACCCCGTGAGCAGCAGGTAAAATATCGCGCAGGCGGTGCTCATGGTGATTGCGTTCCACGTTCTGGCCCGCAGCAACGTAGCGGTCAGGTTCCAGACGAACAAGACAACTCCTGAGAATGCAATTGTCGCAAAGCCGCCAATCCAATACGTATCGCCTTGAATGAAACCAAACAGCAGACCAAACAGCCCAATGGTAAACAGCGCAAAATGCACATACCCGAGACGTTCACTGTAAATATTTGACTGCAAAATAACGTTGATCAGCTGGTAGACGGCACCCATTGCCAGCATGGTTGCCCAGCCCAGTACAAACAGGTGGACCTGGAACCAGCCAGCCGGGCCGCGGATATCATCGCCGATCCAGCCCGTGAGCGACATCAGGGAGGTGGCGTGAAACAGGACGAATCCGAAGATTCCGGTGACGATAAAGAGAAAAGGCAGGCGGGACATGGCTTGCATCAGGTTCACCTCCTTAAGGTTTGCGGATCTGGACTTTGGCGGTTCCATCCGGTTGTTCTTCCACCGTATAGGTGCAGCCCAAGCTGTTTAACTCTTCGATTAGAAATACGGGTACTCGGTCGTTGTGAATATGCACCTCATCCCCTGACTTACAGCGATCCAGTGCCGCCAGCGTCCGGACCATCGGTTGCGGTGGTTCCAGACCGCGGTTGTCCAGCGTGATGATGTTGGGACTCGCGGTATTTTCGCTGGAAACCGCCGTTGATATCGGAGCAGCATCTGCTGTTGCTTCAATCGATTCGTTTTCTTCTTCGAGCCATGCTTTGTTTTTCTTATGAACAAATGTGGTAACCCAATGCTCTTTGTCCTGCATCACGGATTTGCCCACGAGCCCTTTCATTTTCAATAGCTTGAGCAGAGGAGTCGGTTTGAACGGAGCGTGTAGCACGAAGAGATCATCTTTCTCTAGCTTCTTAACGGTGTCCATGATGAGCTGGAACGGCTCCAGCTTGTTGCGTAGTTGCTCTCGGACGTCGAGCTCTATGATTTTGGCATCTTGTCGATTCATCCAACGTCACCTCGTTTATGAATTTACATGAATAGGCTAGTCCTTAATGGCTCATCACCGGTGCTCCATGATCCGTTCCGTCCTGGGTTACGCGCAAGATCGCCGTAGCGCCGAGGTTGGCGTCCCTCAGTTGATGGGTAAGGATTGGATAATCCCCTTCCTCTGTAACGGTAAATTCAACGACTGCGCCGCCGCCGGCTGGAAGCAATACGGTCTGCATTCCGTACAGCTGGTTGTTTGGATTCCCGTCCAGATAAACGCGATCAAAGGTCGTCCCGACCACATGGAACGAAGAAACGTGATTTGGCCCTGCATTGATGACGTACAAGCGGACCTGGTCGCCAACTTTGGCGAGGAACGGATGGTCTTTTAACGTAAAGTCATCGCCATTGAATACCACAACCTCCGGATCGCCTTGTTGAAACGCATCCAGATCATTGGCCGCATACCATTCACTTTGGACAATCGTATATTCTCGATCGATTTCCGAGTCCGTTGGGTAACCGTCTGTCGGTTCGACGATGATCATCCCGTACATCCCATTAGCCACATGCAGCAGCACCGGACTAACTCCGCAATGATACATGAACACGCCTGGCGTGGTGGCGGGATAAGTAAACGTGCCGTGCTCGTTAGGCATCACGTCAATGAACTTCTTGTTTGGAGCGGCATGGACCGCATGGAAATCCATGGAGTGCGGCATGTCGGGATCTAAGTTTTTTAAGGTAAACTCCAGCTGATCGCCTTGCTTTACCCGCAACACCGGACCAGGGGCGGTTCCGTTAAACGTCCAAGCCGGATAAGTGACACCTTCGGAGATCTCGATATCCGCCTGCTGCGCAGTCATTTCAATGCGGACGGTATGGCCTTCCCGTCTAATGATCGGCTCCACGGGCGGTGGATGGAGATGCAGCTCTTCCGCTTGCAGGGGAGGGGCACTGACCTGAGGGGGCTCCGACGGGAACGCAAACCATGCTGCGGCAATCATGATCAGACAGCATAAGCTAATCAACAGAAGCTTTGGGATGTTCCGCGATTTCATCGGTCATTCCTCTTTCTATCTATAATGGTGAAGGAAATAGCTCCTTGATGTACTTTCATCGTACGACGGGTCTAGAGGGTGGATTGTGATATGTATCACATGAATGTTGTCGAAAATGTTGTCGTTTGTGCTCCATCCTGCTACACAAATAAGTAAATTCCGATCTGTTTGGTATTGTATTCACAAGACAGATGAAGTAAGATGTAAGGTATATTCCAACCGAATATAGCGGAAATAGGTGTTTCGGCCGAGCATGGCTGAAGCTTAAAAGGGAAGTCCGGTGCAATACCGGCGCGGTCCCGCCACTGTAACGGAGGAGTCGGATGTATGAGATGCCACTGGTGACAATCACTGGGAAGGCTGCATCCGGCGAAGATCCCGGAGCCAGGAGACCTGCCTATTTCAACAGCACTGCAGTACCTACGGGAGATAGGGAGGTGTTAAAGTTGCAAGCCATCGAACAACGGATCGAAGGTCCTCTTTAGCCATGCTATCGAGGACCTTTTTTGTGTTTTTTACGGACTTAGTATGATTGATCAAACCAATGGGAGGAAATGAACATGGGGAACTTTTTGAGTGGTAATCTGGGGTATCCCAGAATCGGTGGACAACGGGATTGGAAGAAGCAAATCGAGGCATATTGGTCAGGGAAAATCACAGAGCCGGAGCTTCATGCTCGATTAAAAGAGATTCGCTTGAACAACCTGCGTGTGCAGCGGGATCGGGGGCTTGATATCATACCGGTTGGTGATTTTACGTATTATGATCACGTTCTGGATACGGCGACGATGTTTGGGCTTGTACCGGAGCGCTTCGCTTGGAACGGGGAACAAATCTCGCTTGATCTGTATTACGCGATCGCAAGAGGCAATGACGAAGCAACCGCCAGCGAGATGACCAAATGGTTTAATACGAACTACCATTATATCGTACCTGAGCTGGGGAACCGTGATCCCAAGTTGACTGTCAATCGGCCGCTGCAAGCCTATCTGGAGGCGAAACAGGAGCTCGGGATCAACGGAAGGCCTGTTCTGCTCGGACTGTTTACGTTGCTGAAGTTATCCAAAGGGGAAACCGCGGGGGAGGCTGAAACTTGGACCCAAAAGCTGCTGCCTCTGTACGTACAGGTGTTGCGCGAACTGGAGGCAGCGGGTGCAGATTGGGTGCAAATCGATGAACCGGCTGTTGTTGTCTCTTTAAGTGAGGAGGACGTACTACAGCTTCGCTTGATCTACAAGACGATTACGCAGGAGGTTCCGGGATTGCGACTGATGCTCCAAACCTATTTTGATGCGGTCGAACGGTATGATGAACTGATTGAACTGCCGGTGCACGGTTTGGGATTGGATTTCGTTCATGGCCGGGAAGGTAACCTCGAATCACTCCGGCGTTCCGGCTTCCCTGCTGACAAGACGCTGGGTGCGGGACTGATTGACGGGCGGAATATTTGGCGTACGGATTTAGATGAGGCACTAAACCTGCTGAAGGTGATTTCGCTTCAGGCCGGAGCGTCGGAGGTCATCGTGCAGCCTTCTTGCAGCTTGCTACATGTCCCGGTATCTGTAACAAGGGAGGAGCGGCTGCATCCGGTATTGCACGATGCGCTGGCCTTTGCCGAGCAGAAGCTGGAGGAGTTGGTGAGCTTATGCAAGGCGGCCCACGGAGAAGGAGCGGAGCCGGTGCAGTTCACCGAGAATCGCCGGGCTTTGGCTGCGCTTGCTGCAGATCCAGCCCGCAACCTTCCATTCGTACGGGAAGAAGCAGCGCAGGCCGCAGCTGCTCCGGCTGAGCGCGCCAGCGATTTCGCCGAACGGCGGCGGAAGCAGCAGGCGAAGTGGCAGCTGCCGTTCCTGCCGACTACAACGATTGGCAGTTTCCCGCAAACCGCCGAGGTGCGGGCTGCAAGGCAGAAGTGGCGTAAAGGTGAGTGGAGCGCGGAGAAGTACGAAGCGTTCATCCAAGCGGAGATCCGCAGATGGGTGGAGTTTCAAGAGGAGATCGGGCTCGACGTATTGGTGCACGGTGAGTTTGAGCGGACCGATATGGTGGAGTTTTTTGGCGAGAAGCTCCCAGGATTTGCGTTTACGCAAGGAGGCTGGGTCCAGTCCTATGGAACGCGCTGCGTGAAGCCTCCGATCATTTATGGAGACGTCGAATTTGCTGGGCCAATGACCGTGAAGGAAACGGCCTACGCCCAAAGCCTGACGAACAAACCGGTGAAAGGCATGTTAACAGGTCCGATCACGATCTTGAACTGGTCCTTTGTTCGCAGTGACCTGTCCCGGGAGCAGGTGGCTTATCAAATTGCATTGGCCTTGCGAAAGGAAGTCGAAGTGTTGGAGGAAGCGGGAATTGAAATGATCCAGGTGGACGAGCCTGCGCTGCGCGAAGGACTGCCGCTGAAGCAGAAGGACTGGTCGAACTATTTGAACTGGGCAGTGAAGGCGTTCCGGGTGACGACTTCATCGGTACGGGATACGACCCAAATTCATACGCATATGTGCTACTGCGAATTTGACGATATCTTGGAAGAGATCCGTGCGCTGGATGCGGATGTTATCTCGATCGAAACTTCACGGAGCCACGGCGAGCTGATCCACAGTTTTGAGAAGCATACGTATCCACTTGGAATCGGGTTAGGGGTTTACGACATTCACAGTCCGCGCGTCCCGTCCGCGGAGGAGATGATACGATTGATCGAGCGAGCGATTCAAGTGTTAGATCCGGAATTGTTCTGGGTCAACCCTGATTGCGGTTTGAAAACGAGGGGACAACAGGAGACAGTCGCAGCTTTGAAGCAAATGACGGCGGCAGCAGAGCAGGTTCGCAGCAAATTTAGAAGAGGAATACAGGCGGAAACGGAAGTGGATAAAGTTTGAATTTTTTGAATCTGTAATTGACAAAGTGGTAGTTAGTGATTATTATAACTATTGTTAAACTAGTTGCAAGCTAATATATAGTAACTAAGGAAAATAAAGTAGAAAAGAAGAGTCGGAGGGAAACACAAATGTCTCAAGTTTTATTTGTTAAGGCTAATAATCGCCCAGCAGAGCAATCTGCTACCGTAAAGTTGTACGAAAGCTTCTTGCAAACGTACAAAGAAACTCATCCTCATGATGAAATCATCGAATTGAACCTGTTTGAGTTGAACCTGCCTTATTATGATTTGGATATGCTGAACGGGCTGTTCAAAGTCAATAACGGGATTCCAACAACGCCAGAAGAGCAAAAAGCTGCTGACTTGGCTAACGGCTATTTGGAGCAATTTCTGAATGCGGATAAGGTCGTATTTGCATTCCCGCTATGGAACTTCACGATTCCAGCACAGCTGTTGACGTACCTGTTCTACTTGAACCAAGCGGGTAAAACGTTCAAGTACACCGAACAAGGTCCGGTGGGCTTGGTTGGCGATAAGAAAGTAGCGTTGCTGCAAGCGCGTGGCGGTGTTTATTCCGAAGGTCCTGCGACTGCGCTGGAAATGTCCCTGAACTATGTGAAGAACACCCTGGCCTTCTGGGGCATTAACGATCCGGAAGTCGTTGTGGTTGAAGGACACAACCAATTCCAAGACCGCGCCGAAGAAATCATTCATGATGGCGTAAAACGCGCTGCCGAACTGGCTGCTAAATTCTAATTGAACTGATTCATTAATTCAGAAGCCTGAGCCGTTTCATGATGGTTCAGGCTTTTTTCTTCTTGACCAATGAAGCAGGGAATAAATAAAATGAGAATAATTGAAATTCTAACAATATTAGAAAAATATCCCTATAGTCACTGATCAAGGAGTTATAATAATGAGAATCGTGTACGAGTATGTTCGGTTGTTTGCGATCATGACGATGAACCACAAAATCGGTTTCCTATGGTATCTGGTGTTTCCGCTCTTTCTCTTTTTTGTATATCATGCACCATGGCTAATGCAGCAACCGGAAGAAGACACTTTTATTCATCAGTCTAGCTTGTTTATCTCCTATATCACTTTAGTGATGTCTGTAGAAGTGACTACAAGTCTAATTTCGTTACGAGAAACGGGCTTTTTAAAAATGTTTAAATTCGTTTCTGGCAGCAAAAATGGCGTAATACTAGGCAAATTGATCAGCCAGCTTGTGTTCCTCATCCTCATGATTCTGTTGTTCACCGCAATTACAGGGACTTTATATTTGAACAGTTATGCGCATTTTCTCCCCTTTGTAATGACCGCTTTAACGTCCAGCCTGATTGGAGGGCTTGCGGTTTCCCTGTTTGTTCTGAACATTCTATTCTTGCCTGTCCGACAGGAAGCATTAATGACCCTTCTCAATATCTCGGTGCTGGTGATGTTTTTGATATCGGCCAACTCAGATTCCTTGCCGTTTCCGCTTGGGCATGTGATGGCTTTCATTAACCCGCTGGAGTACGTTCGGAATTTGACTTTCGTCTTTGCAGAGTGGTTTACAGGCCAACCGATCAGCCACTTGTCTTCCGTTTATCTATTTCTTATCACAGGCCTTTACATGGGGTTGGGAACGACAGGCTTCAAATGGATTAAAATTGTATCCCCCACTTACCGCACTTGAACGAAGGAGGAACCGATGATCACCATTCGTCATTTAAGCTATACCTATAAGAAGTCCGATCGTAAGGTCTTAAACGATTTGTGTGCAGACTTTGAAGCGGGGAAGATTCAGGTCTTGATTGGAAAAAATGGTTCAGGAAAAACAACTCTTTTTGATTTAATCGCCGGCGCCATACCCTGCATGATTTTCAGAAAGTGGATTGTAAAATTCATCTCCTGAACCAAGGAAGGTTCACATTTGAAGGTACCTATGATCAGTTTGTGAAATCTTATTCTGATGCGAATCCCGACGATATTTTTGCTGAACGTTTAACACAGTAAGCCCAAGAAACTCCTGCTGGCTAGGTAGCGTGTCCAGTCGCATGAGTTTCTTTTTCATATTTTGGGAGGGGATGTTCGATTTGCACCAAAGTGCCGAATACAATTATACTCACCTTATATACTTGGAGGAGTTGCGATCATGATGAACGAAATGGAAATCGTTGTAAAACTGTGTCTCGCGCTATTGTTCGGGCTATTTATCGGGATCGATCGGCAATTAAAGCAGAAACCGCTGGGCATCAAGACAAGTATGGTCATTTGTATTGCCAGCTGCTTGGTTACGATTGTGTCGATCGAGGCGTTTGCTAAATTCGCTGGACCAGATCATCCGAACATGGATCCGATGCGGCTGGCAGCGCAAATCGTCAGCGGGATCGGTTTCCTGGGGGCAGGGGCGATCCTTCGCCGAAGCAATGAAGGAATCTCCGGCCTGACCTCTGCGGCGATGATCTGGGCAGCGTCAGGGATTGGTATCGCGATCGGAACCGGCTTCTACCTCGCGGCTGCATTAACGGTGGTTTTACTCATCATTTCCGTGAATGTTGTACCTTATATCATTAAATGGATTGGACCATATAAGCTGAATCAACGTGACGTCTCCATCAAAATCGTCATGGAGGATCATGGCAACGTCACCGAACTGATTCGGATCATTGAATGCAGCGGGGATCTGGAACAAACATCGAAGATGAACAAGCACCGGATTCGGCGGCTGAAGATCAAAGACCTGGAGGAGGGCCGCCAGCGCGTCGATATGGTGATTACCGCATCCGAGAAGGAGTATACGACGGAGCTGTACCATTTTCTCCGGAAGATTAACCATGTCATCAGTGTGGAAGTAGAAAATCTCTAGTTTCAACATTAACATTGTTTAACTTCAGTTTAAATTCGATATGTAGTCTTTTTCCTAGAGCCGGTATGTCCGGCTCGTCTTGTTTCAGATAGAGAGGGAAGGGAAGAGAACCACATGCCAAGGAATAACCCTAACTTAAAAAATATAGATGATCAAGTGAGCCAAAGCGGAGGAAGTTCAAAGGCGTTTTTTCGCCTGATGCGAGAAACGAAACCGCCGCTGCCGCTCTTTGTTGTCGCGATCGTCCTCAGCCTCCTGTCAACGTTGGTCAGCCTCGTCATTCCGATGTTCACGAAAAATCTCGTTGACGGTTTTTCGCTGTCTTCCATCAGCGGGTCGCAGATCTTGTGGATCGGTGCTGCATTTATCGGGATGTCCGTCGCTTCCGGCGTATCGATCTTCCTGCTGAATTATACTGGTCAGCGCATGGTTGCCAGCCTTCGGGATCGATTGTGGAAGAAGATGCTCCGCTTGCCGGTATCCTACTTCGACAATACTCGAACCGGGGAGTCGGTCAGTCGAATGACGAATGACACCGGAATTCTCAAAACGTTGATCTCCGAACAAGTCTCCGGCTTTATCAGCGGGATTATCTCGATACTAGGTGCGGTAGCCGTCCTGTTTTATTTGAACTGGAAAATGACCCTGGTCATGTCCGCGGTGATCCCTCTCGCCGCACTGATCCTTGTGCCGCTGGGCCGGACGATGTATAAAATCTCACTGGCTATGCAGGACGAGACCGCCTCGTTTACAGCGGCCTTAAGCCAGGTGTTGTCCGAAATCCGCCTGGTCAAAGCATCGAATGCGGAGCGGCAGGAATACGAAAGCGGCAACCAAGCGATCGGCAGACTGCTCTCCTTCGGTGTACGGGAGGGTAAAGTCATGGCATGGATTAGCCCCTTTATGGCCTTTGTGATGATGATGCTGCTTGTCGTGGTGATTGGCTACGGCGGGATGCAGGTAGCGAACGGCGGGCTGTCCGCCGGAGAATTGGTGGCGTTTATTTTGTACCTCGTTCAGATTGTCATGCCGATGACGCAGTTGACGACGTTTTTCACCCAACTTCAGAAAGCGAAAGGGGCAACCGAGCGGATTCTTCAAACGCTGGATGCCGAGGAAGAGCCTTTTGACCAAGGACAGGAGATTACCAAGGCGGATCAGCCGTTAATCGTGGACGGAGTTACCTTCGCGTACAATCCGGAAGAGCCGGTACTGCAGGACGTTTCGTTTACGATGGAACCGGGAACCGTAACCGCAGTTGTAGGCCCCAGCGGCGGCGGCAAAACGACGTTGTTTGCCTTGTTGGAGCGGTTTTATACACCGCAGCAGGGCAGCATCCGCTTGGGGGACGCCCCCATCGATTCATTCTCGCTGCGCTCCTGGCGCGGAATGATTGGCTACGTCTCACAAGAAAGTCCGATCATCGCCGGAACAATCCGTGAGAATCTGTGCTACGGCATCGAGCGCGAAGTCAGCGAAGCGGAGCTGAAGCGGGCGGCGGAGATGGCGTATGCGGATGGCTTTATCGCCGAACTGCCAAACGGGTTCGATACCGATGTCGGCGAACGCGGGGTTAAGCTGTCCGGGGGACAGCGACAGCGGATCGCCATTGCGCGTGCATTACTGCGTGATCCGAACATCCTCATGCTGGACGAAGCTACCTCGAGCCTGGACAGCAGCTCGGAAATTGTAGTTCAGAAGGCACTGAATAACCTGATGAAGGGTCGGACAACGATTGTCATTGCCCACCGGCTCTCGACCGTCATTGGGGCAGATCAGTTGATTTTTATTGAAAAAGGGAAGGTTACGGGCCGAGGCACACATGAGCAGCTCTTGCGCCAGCACGCCATGTATCGCGAGTTCGCCTCACAGCAGCTGCAAATCGCCGCAAGCCAAGAAGAGTCAGAACCGATTGATAACGAGGAGGAAGAGATGTAGCATGGCTAAAATTCTCGTTGTGGACGACGATCAACATATCCGTGAGCTGGTTCGCCTGTTCCTGGAGGAAGCGGGTATCGATCAAGTGTTGGAAGCTGAAAATGGCCGGGAGGCTCTGGCCCTAGTGGAATCAGAAAAGGTCGACATGGTGATCCTCGACATCATGATGCCGGAGATGGACGGCTGGGATCTTTGCCGTGAGCTGCGCCGTTACTATGAGATGCCGCTGCTCATGTTAACGGCGAAGGGGGAGACCCGGCAGGTGGTCAAGGGCTTTGAACTGGGCACGGACGATTACCTCGTCAAACCGTTTGAACCCGCCGAACTCGTTGCCCGGGTGAAGGCGCTGCTCAAGCGGTATCAAGTGTCGATCTCGCAGATCGTGACCATCGGTACGCTGCGAATGAATCGCAAAACCTTTGAAGTTGAAAATGGCGATGCCAGCTTTACGCTGCCGCTGAAGGAATTCGAACTGCTGTTCAAGCTGGGCAGCTATGCAGGGCGTACCCTCCCCCGGGAACAGCTGATTGAGGACATCTGGGGATACGATTTTGAAGGAAATGAACGCACGCTGGATGTGCATATTAATCGATTGCGCGAACGGTTTCCCGAAGAAACGTTTGGATTTAAAATTCGTACGATCCGTGGTCTCGGTTACCGTTTGGAGGTGGGGGAACGTTGATCTTCTGGAAGAGAGCCGGAGAGATCCTGCTCCGAATCGGCCAGTTTCTGATTATCCTCGCATGTTTCGGAATCACTTGGTCTTTGGCGCGCTGGGGAACTGCAGCGATTTACCGAAGATGGGAGCCTCCTTTTTCGGCTTATGTTATCGATCTGCTTAATGTCATTTTCGGTGTCATCTTATTATTATTGATCATGCTTCTGATATCCGCGATGTTCCGGCCTCGTCAACTGAGAAGCCTGAACCGCGTGATCGATGCGATTCGCCGGATCTCCCAAGGGGATTTCTCGGTTCGGATCGATGGATTTGAACGGATGAGGGAGTTTGAAACGATCGTGAACAGCTTTAATGAGATGGCACGGGCATTGGGACAAATGGAAACGATGCGGCAGGACTTCATCTCCAACGTATCCCACGAAATCCAATCCCCGTTAACCTCAATCCGCGGCTTCGCCCGAGCTTTGCGCAGACCGGACTTATCGCCAGAGAAACGGAACCATTACCTGGAGATTATCGAATCGGAAAGCCGCCGTTTGTCGCAGATGAGCGATAATTTACTGAAGCTCTCCGCATTGGAAACAGACCGTACCTCGCTGCAGACGAACCGGTTTCGGCTGGACCGCCAGCTGCAAAATGTGGTATTAGCCTGTGAGCCTCAGTGGCTAGCCAAAAACATTCAAATCCAGATGGAGGTTTCCGAGCTGGAGATTGAGGGCGTCGAGGATCTGCTCAGCCAGGTCTGGATGAATCTGATTCATAACAGTATCAAATTTACGCCGGAAGGCGGGGAAATCCGAGTGTCGCTTACGTCTGAAGAGGAGCGGGCAGTAGTTATGGTGGCGGACAACGGGATTGGCATGTCCGAGGAGGATTTGGTTCATATTTTTGAGCGTTTCTATAAAGCTGACAAAGCTCGTACACGCAAAGATGGGGGCAGCGGGCTTGGATTGTCGATCGTTAAAAAAATCGTGGACATCCATCAAGGTGAGATTACCGTCGCTTCTGAGCTCGGTAAAGGCTCTAGATTTCACGTGTTCATCCCTTTCCATTGGAAACAATAATGGTTGGAATTTGTAACCTTTTATTTGGATTTGGAGGCAAGAGACATGATATGATGGTATTGTGTGCTCTTGTCTAACCAGCTCAAATAAAGGATGATTGGATGAATGAGTAAACGTATTTTGATTGTCGATGATGACGAAAAAATCGCAAAACTAATCGAAATCTATCTTATAAATGAAGGTTATCATGTACTGAAGGCGGAGGACGGCTTGCGGGCGCTGGAGATCACCGAGCAGGAGGAAGTGGACTTGGTGATTCTTGATGTGATGCTCCCTGGGCTTGACGGAATCTCCGTTTGTATGAAGATTCGTGAATCCAAGACCACGCCGATCCTTATGTTAAGCGCCAAGGACGGCGATATGGACAAGATAACCGGGCTGATGACCGGAGCGGACGATTATATGGTGAAGCCATTTAATCCGCTGGAGTTGGTCGCCCGGGTCAAATCGTTGCTTCGTCGATCCTCTTATACTGTGCAGCCGCCAAGCTCAACACAGCCATCGCAGGATCATATTATCAAGATCGCCTCATTGGCGATCGATAAAGAAACGCACACGGCGACCGTAGACGGCAACCCGCTGAAGCTGACCCCAATCGAATTTGGCATTCTGCATCTGTTGGCGAGCCATCCCGGACGGGTATTTGGTTCTGAGGAAATCTTCGAATTGATTTGGAAGGATAAATATTTGGACAGCAGCAATTCGGTTACCGTGCATATCAGCCGCCTCCGGGATAAGCTGGAGAAGGAAATGGATGGGGAGAAGCTGATTCGTACCGTCTGGGGGGTTGGCTACAAACTTGAAAGCTAGCCTGCGTTTTGTAGCCTGGTTGTTCTGGACCGTCGTCACTTCACTAATTGCGCTGTTTTTGCTTATTTTGCTGGCGCGGTTATTTTTTATCAGCTTCCCTAGTATGACGGTGTACAATGTGGTGCTGTGGATTAACCGAAATATCGGTTTCCCGGAAGCGTACTATTTGACCGGCGTACCGATTCTAATGCTGTTTTCGTTGTATTTTTACCGCCGCAGCCTTCGTCGTCAAGAGAAGCGCTACTTGGAGCAGCTCATCGAAGAGGTCCATAAAATTGAAGCCGGCTCCGTACGGAAAATCCCCGTACAGAACGTTGGGCAGCTCGGGCAGCTTGCGACCGATATCAACCGGATGATCGACCGGCTGGTCACCTCCATCGAGGATGAACGGCGGGCGGAGCAGACGAAAAATGAGCTGATTACCAACGTATCCCATGATCTACGCACCCCGCTTACCTCGATTATCGGTTATTTGGGACTCATTGAAGAGGACCGTTACCGCGATGAGGTGGAGCTGCGTTATTATGTCAACATGGCCTTCGAGGAGTCACTTCGGCTAAAGCAGCTGCTACAGGACTTGTTCGAATACACGCGTATGCAAAATAAGGAGATGAAGCTGGAATTCAGGCGGATTAATCTCGCGGAGATGCTTCACCAAATGGCTGCGCATTTCGGCTGGCAGCTGCAGGAGAATGGCATGGAATGCCGGCTGTATCTGCACGGACCGCTGTACGTTCAGGCGGATGGGGACAAGCTTCGCAGGGTCTACGAGAACCTGATGACCAATGCGATCCGGTATGGTCACGAGGGGAAGTATCTGGATATTCGCGGCTGGCAGGAAGGCGAAGAAATCGTCACCGAAGTTGTCAATTACGGTGATCCGATTCCGACTGTGGACTTGCCGCATCTATTTGATCGGTTTTACCGTGTGGAGAAGTCACGCGCTTCCCAGACAGGGGGCTCCGGCATCGGCCTCGCGATCGCCAAGCATATTGTCGATTTGCACCATGGCTCCATCTCGGCGGACAGCAACGAGTATCGTACCGCGTTTACGGTACGGTTGCGCCGGGATGACGCCTGAAATATCAACTAGAATTCGCACGATGACGCCAGATGGCGTCTTTTTGTTTAAGGAAAACGCAGTAAATTCTTAAGGAAAACTTAACAATTTCTTAGTCGGGACGCAAACTCTATTCGGCATAATGGACCAAGTAAGGCGGAGATACAAAGACAGCCTTGTTTTTTGAAAGCCGGGAGAAAGTGAGGAATCAATCATGAAGACTCGTTCTATGGATTTGCTTTACCGCGAATATAAAAATGACGTTTTTCGATATTTGTATAGCATGTGCCACAACTCGCATATCGCTGAGGATTTGATGCAAGAGACGTTTTGCCGGGCGCTGATGCACCTGCACGAAGCAGAGGGGAAGAGAGCCAAGGCCTGGCTGCTTCGCGTCGCCCGTAACGCTTATATCGACTTGCTGCGGAAGGAAAGCCGGTCGTCTTCGTACGAAAATGAATTTTTTCACCGATATCCGAGCGACGATACTCCGGAGAAATCCGTGCTTGGCGAAGAGAGCCGCCAGGAACTCTACGCACAGCTGGCTTTTCTGCAGCCGAACCAACAACATGCGGTGCTGCTGTATGACGTACAGGGCTTCTCTTATCAGGAGTCGGCGGATTTGATGGGTATCTCGTTATCCCATTTCAAAATCGTATTGTACCGCGCCAGACAAAAGCTGCGTCGATCCAGAGAAACTGCCTGATCTGATACTTATCCTTCTTAAATACTTAACGATAGGAATACGATTTTTCTACCTCTGAGACTGCCTTTGGGCGGTCTTTTTGGTTTGTTCTCTGTTCATTTCGGTTGACTTGATGTAGGATATTACCAGAAATCGCCTGAACATAAAGGAGGACGAAACCCATGTCGAAGTTGCCAAATCATCTGCAAGACTGCGTGACATTAAACAATGGAGTTCAAATGCCTTGGCTGGGACTTGGCGTCTTTAAGGCCAAGGAAGGCGAGGAAGTCGTGCAAGCTGTGAAGGCGGCAATCCGCGCGGGCTACCGCAGTATTGATACCGCTTCCGCTTACCGCAATGAGGAAGGCGTGGGTCAAGGTGTCCGGGAGGCGCTGCAAGAGAACGGTCTTCAAAGGAAAGATGTATTTATAACGTCCAAGGTGTGGAACTCGGATCAAGGGTTTGAGACGACACTGAAGTCGTTTGACGACAGCCTGAAGCGATTAGGGCTCGACTATTTGGACTTATTTCTCGTGCATTGGCCCGTGAAGGGGAAGTACAAGGAGACGTATCGGGCGCTTGAAAAAGTGTATGCCGAAGGTAAGGTACGCGCGATCGGCGTAAGTAATTTTCAAATCCACCATTTGGAGGATTTGTTGTCCGAAGCCAAGGTTGTGCCGGCCGTCAACCAAGTGGAGTTTCATCCTTATTTGACTCAAAAAGAATTGCTTCGCTATTGCACGGAGAAAGGCATTCAGTTGGAGGCCTGGTCGCCGCTGGGCCAAGGTCATTTGCTGGAGCATGAGCTGCTGAAAGGCATTGCCAGCAAATATGGCAAAACGGTGGCACAGATTATTTTGCGTTGGGATGTACAACTGGGCGTCGTCACCATTCCGAAATCGATCCGGGAAGCTCGGATTATAGAGAATGCGGATATCTTTGATTTCGAATTAAGTGCCGAGGAGATGCAGGCGATCGATGGATTAAACCGCAACCAACGGTTCGGATCAGATCCAGATAAAAACATACCCAAATAAATGAATCAACCATTCTATACCGAAAAAATGTGAGGTCATGATGAACCAGTCAACCGCCGTGAAGTCGGCGAATCCTGTACTTACAGTCTATCCGATTCTTTTTGCGATCAGCACGGTGCATTTATTAAACGATACGATGCAATCCGCGATTCCGGCCTTATTCCCGGTGCTGCGCGAATCCCTCTTGTTATCCTATGGCCAAATCGGCTGGATTTCGTTCGCCATGAACATGACAGCCTCCTTGTTCCAGCCCTTGGTTGGTTTGTACTCTGATGTTCGGCCCCGGCCTTATATTCTACCGCTTGGAGTTTGCTTCACGCTGGCGGGCATCGTTATGCTGGCCTTTGCTCCCAGTTATCCTTTGATTCTGCTGGCAGTTACCTCTATTGGGCTGGGGTCGTCGGTGTTCCATCCGGAGTCGTCGCGTGTAGCTTATTTAGCGGCGGGTCCAAGACGCGGCCTAGCGCAGTCGATCTTTCAAGTCGGCGGGAACATCGGGGCGTCGTTAGGTCCGATCATGTCAGCTTTGATCTTTATCCCGTTAGGTCAGACCAGCGTAGCTTGGTTTGCTTTGGCAGCGGTTGCGGCGATCGTCATCCAGTTTTTCGTAGCAAAATGGTACAGCGGCCAGGATTTGAAACCACGTAAGCTGCGTGCAGCGGGTTCGAAAGCCGCAGGTGGAGCAGCTCGACCGAAGAGCCGGCTCAGCCGGGGCAAAATCATGCTGGCTATTACCGTGCTTGTGCTGCTGTTGTTCTCTAAAAACGTATACTCGATCAGTATCTCGACGTTTTATTCATTTTTCCTTATGGACCACTATGGCGTTGCGAAAGATACGGCTCAATGGTATATTTTTGCCTTTTTGGCGGCTTCGGCGGTGGGCACGTTTTTTGGCGGGCCGATCGCGGACCGCTATGGGCGGCGCAATATCATATGGGTATCTATCCTCGGGACGGCGCCGTTTTCGCTGTTGTTGCCTTATGCCAACCTGTTCTGGTCAGGCGTACTCGTTGTCATTGCCGGCCTGATCATGTCCTCGGCGTTTTCGATCATCGTCGTGTATGCGCAGGAGTTATTGCCGGGAAAGGTCGGGCTGATCTCGGGCTTGTTCTTTGGCTTGTCCTTTGGGCTTGGCGGCTTAGGGTCTGCCGTGTTGGGGAACTTTGCCGATCAGGCGGGCATTTTGTTCATTATGCAGGTCTGCTCTTTGCTGCCGTTGATCGGTCTGCTCACCGTCCTGCTGCCCAAGGATGAAGCATTAAAACAGCAGGAGGCAGGGAGCTGATGATATCAACGATTACTGGTGCTGCCGATTTGATTGAGGCGATTCGCCGGCAGCCGGACATGATGACGGATCTGCAGCTTGTTGCTGAGCTGAAGTTGCCTCAGGGCTGCATCGCCGCCGGATATATTCGCAACTTTGTCTGGGACGTGCTGCATTGCTATGCTGAACGGACGCCGCTGCACGATGTGGATGTGCTGTATTATGATCCATCGTGTCTAGATGAGGAGGCGGAGAAAGCCAATGATGCAAAACTGCGCGAACGAAATCCTCGGTTGAATTGGTCGGTGAAAAATCAGGCGCGCATGCATTTGCGCAACGGTACTCCGCCTTACCGTTCGGTTGAGGATGCTATGCGGTATTGGCCGGAAACGGCAACGGCGGTGGCCGCACGCTTGAACGCAGCGGGGGAGGTCGAGCTGATCGCGCCCTTCGGGCTGGACGATCTCCTGTCGCTTCGGGTTCGGCAAGGGCCGTATTTTCACGATCATCACGTGTTCCAGAATCGGGTCCACGACAAAGAATGGCTCAGACGCTGGCCGCTGCTAAAGCTGGTTGAGGAGGGAGCTGCGGGTTCCTCATTGAACGAGGGGGGCCTCACCTAGACCTAACGGATAACGGACTCAGATGACGTTATTTTGAGTCCAAACGCTTTTAAACGATCATTCACGGACCCCAGAGGCCTTATTTCCCGGAAATTGCTCCTTTCAAGGCAAACTGAGCGTGAATAAGGTCATTGAAGTCCGTTAAATTTTTATCAAGCACAAAATCAATGAAATAAGGGCTCTGTGGTTCGTTAGAACTTCATCCAATCCCTCCCGCCAACAAAACCTGCTTCTCCCTGCATTTTCATGATAAAATTTGGTTATTGGCTTTTTGATCCATCCATAGGGAGAGTAGATACATGAAGAGCTCAAAAGGGTATTTTTATTATTTCATCTGGATGCTTGGAGCCCTGGTATTGATGTATTATGGACATCAGTTTACTGACATGATGAATCATAAGACACAAACGCTGGGTAAAATCGATTACGGCTTGATTGGCAAAATTGCCTATGGCTTAGCATTTGGATTGTATTTAAGCTTTTTGAACGGCTTTCCAAATCGGCGGAAGTTCCACCGCCCGTTGTTTGCTTTCGTTTTTGTGCCCAGCTTCCTGTTGCTGATCTATCCAATCATTACGATGTATGTGAAACAGATCTATATCGTGGATTACTTTGAGATTGTGCGAGACCCGCAAATGTTTTTCTTTGGGATGCTTACCGCTTTATCCTTAATCAAAAGCACGTTTACAACGCGTTAATCCCGTGAAAGGGAATTAGCCGATGATCGGAGGAAGAAGAAATGGCAAAGATTCTAGTACTCGGCGGTTCTCGTTATTTTGGCAAAAGACTGGTTAACCTGCTGGCAAGTTCGGGTAAGCATGAGGTTACGGTTGCGACCCGCGGCCAAACGGAGGCCCAGTTTGATGCGCCGGTCACGCATTTGCGGCTGGACCGTACAGATGAGAAATCGTTGCAAGAAGCGGCTGCGGCGGGACCTTGGGATCTGGTGTACGATAATATCTGTTATTCTCCAAACGAAGCGCTTGCTGCGGCGCGGGCATTCAAGGGGCGCGTCGGGAAGTATATTTTGACTTCCACCTTATCGGTCTATAAGCTCGGCAAATCGCCATTGGCCGAAGAAGACTTCGATCCTTATCATTATGAGCTGAAGCTTGGGGATAAGCAGGCGTTTGATTATGGGGAAGGGAAACGACTGGCTGAAGCGGCTTTTTTCCAACAGGCAGGTTTCCCGGTGAGCGCCCTGCGGATTCCGATCGTATTAGGGCCGGATGACTATACGCGTCGGTTGCATTTTCATGTCGAGCATGTCCAGCTGGGGCAGCCGATCGGGATTCCAAATCCGGACGCATCGATCTCCTTTATCACTTCAGCGGAAACGGCGAAGTTCTTGGCCTGGCTGGGGGATAACGAACTGACTGGCCCGATTAACGCTTGTTCTGATGGCGAAATTCCCATTGGCGAAATTATCCGCTTAATTGAATCGATCACCGGCAAAACAGCGTTGATCGAACGTGAAACGGCTCAGGAGCATCAATCACCATTCGGCATCCCAAGCTCATGGGTAATGGACAATACCAAAGCACGTGAAGCAGGATATCAGTTTGAAGCGCTGGGCGATTGGCTGCCGGGATTAATCCGTCACATTGCGGAGAGCGGACAGAAGGAGTGAGGTTTGGGGATGTCTTTTGCAAACAAGACCGTCATTGTCACGGGAGCAGGGCAGGGCATTGGCCGCGGTGTGGTTGAAGCTTATGCTCGGGAAGGTGCGTCTGTCGTACTGGCGGAGTTCAATGAAGAAACCGGCAGAGCAACAGCGGAGGCAATCCGCAAGAACGGGGGCCAGGCCATATTCGTGCCGTGCGATGTTCGCCAGGAGGCAGACATTGTTCGTTTAATGGAGACAGCTGAGCGTGAACTGGGGCGGATCGATATTTTGATTAACAATGCGGGAGTATCGCGATTTAAATCCACCTATGAGCTCACGGTAGAGGAATGGGACGATGTGCTGAACACCAATGTGCGAAGTACGTTTATAGCCTCCCGTGAGATGGCCAAACGTGTGAAGGGGAGCGGCCGGGGTGGAGCCATTGTGAATATCTCCTCTACACGTTCGCTCATGTCTGAGCCTGGTTCGGAGGCGTACGCCGCTTCCAAGGGAGCCATCGTATCGCTTACGCATGCGCTGGCTGTATCGCTTGGCCCGGACGGCATCCGCGTGAATTGCATCAGTCCGGGGTGGATTGAAACCGGCGATTACAATGCTTTGCGCGAGATCGATCACAAGCAGCATCCGGCAGGACGCGTTGGAACTCCGGAGGATATCGCCCGGGCCTGCCTGTACTTGACTCACCCGGACAATACATTTGTGACCGGCGCGCATCTAGTAGTTGACGGCGGGATGACGCGGAAGATGATTTACGAGCCTTAAGGCGAGCAAATCCGAATCAACACGATAGATATAGGGAGATTAAGCATGGGACCGATTTGATCCTTCACTCTTGAACCTAACCTTTTTTTTGACCCCGGATTTTCCGGGTTATTTGGTTTGGAACAAAGGAGTGATACGGGGATGAAACGGTCCTTTTTTTGGTTATGGAGTTCGCAAACCTTGTCTAACATGGCGGACGTCCTGTATATTGTCGCTTTTATTACGCTGGTCCTGGATCAGACCGGATCCATCATCTTTGCGACGTTGGTTCCTTTGATTCGGGTGAGTTCCCAGTTAATCAGCAGCTTGCTGGCTCCCTTGGTGATCAACAGATTTCGACTGACCACAATATTATCGATATCGCAAGGCGGTCAGTTTCTGTTATTTTCGTTGCTTGCGTTGTATGTCTCCCCATGGGTTGGTGGAACTGCCCCGGGCATTCTGTATGGAGTGATCTTAGTGATTTCCTTCCTCGACGGATGGACGACACCTGCGAGGAATGCCCTGATTCCCAGGCTGGTTCGGGACGATACGTTGCTGAAAGCGAACAGTATGATCGCGGTGACGGATCAAATCATCCAGTTTGCAGGATGGGCGCTCAGCGGTGTAGTTGTGGCGAAGTTTGGTTCGTTTCCGGTGCTTGTTGCGGTTGCTGGAGCTTACGGAATCGCTATGTTGGCTACGACCCGAATCGTAGATCCGATCGGAGGGCAACTTCGAAATACAACATCTATGGCAACAAATGGAGATAGGGGATCCAGACGGGCCATCTCTCATTGGGAAACGTTAAAAGAGGGGTGGATCACCCTATGGCGATTGCCAAGATTGCGTGCACTAACCTGGATGGAGATGATGGAACTGTTAGGCGGTTCGATATGGTCGGGGGCATTTTTGCTTGTATTTGTGCGCGATATTTTACACCGGGATGAATCATGGTGGGGGTATATCAACGCTGGTTATTTTGCCGGGGCTGTATTAGGCGGACTGTGGATTGTAGCTCTGGTAAACAAGTTGGAGAATCGGTTGTACCCAGCACTGCTGATCGGTATGCTCGGATATGCCGTTTTGACCTTTGCCTTTGCGTTAAACACTTCCGCTGTTTTGACGCTGGGCATAGTGCTGTTGACCGGTCCGTTTTCCGAATTAGTCGGAGTTGCCCGCCAAACGTTTACGCAACGCAGCGCCGGTCCGGATCAGTTGCCCAAAGTACTATCAGCTCAATCCGCGTTGCAGAATTTCCTGTTTGGAATATCTCTGCTGCTCATGAGCTTCATCGCGGAGGGGTTCGGAATTATCTACGTTTACTTGCTGGCAGGAGGGTGGAGCGTACTTTCAGTCTTCATCGGAGTACGACATCGCCAAGTATTCCATCCACCTGCACAGAACGAATCGGGATGGTATAATTAGGAAAAGATGATTCGTTTTTCAAGGAGCTGTGGAGTTGTGGATGTGACCAAGCCGAACGTCTTTATTGGATCTTCAAGGGAAGCGATCGGGATCGCGAGCGGGATCCAGGCCCAGATCAACCGATATGCCCAGGTAACTCCATGGTATGCCGGCGCGTTCGAAGGCAATGACTACACGATGGAATCGCTGGAGAAGCAACTTGGCAAGAACGACTTTGGAGTGTTCATATTTGCACCGGATGATGTCGTTTTCTATCGGGGGAAGTTTGTTTTGATCACCCGGGACAATACCCTTTTTGAAATGGGATTGTTTTGGGGTAGATTGGGACGAAGGCGGGTTTATGCCATCATCCCGCAGGAGATCAGAGAGTGTGACGATCTCATTCCAGGGGAGAAAATTTCAGAATATCATCTCTTATCTGATCTTCAAGGCTTAACGTTGCTAAGATATGAGGTTCGAACGGATGGGAATGACGAGGCGGCTGTCGCCGTCGCCTGCCGCTCGCTTATCAAAGCAATTCAAGAAGAAGGATGTTACCAAGACCCGCGCGATGAACTTGCAAGAATGGAAATGGAGCTGGAGCGTAAACGCCGAATCCTGCATCTCTTTTGGACTTATAATAAAAATATAACCGTACCCGATGAGCAGGAACGTTACAACGCTTTGAGCGAAGCCATTCGGACGTCGATTCTTCCCCCTCCGGGGTATCTGGTAACCGGTGCTGCGCTATGGAAGGCACAGGGAGATGAGGGGATGGGGCAGGTAGGAGGCAACGTAGGGAAAGGCAGATTTTTTACCTTTCATGAAAACAAAATGCGGGTGGAATCCGGACAACAGCCGATCTACGTGTTAGATGCGTATTTAACCTCAAAATGGGCTTTCTTTAGACGTCTTGAAGTTGAACAGGTATACATCCTATGCTATCCTTTAGGTAGAGAACATGTGCTTTCGGTTCATTTTTCCGGAAGGCATCACTTGACCGAAGAGCAGTTAGGCCTCATCGTATCTGATAACAATGAACTGCTGCGGACCATTCATTATATCCTTGGAGGGGATTCGGTATGAAGCGAGGTAACTTGAAACTGAAGCAAGGCACTGCCCCGGTTCCCAAGGCTTCCAAGCATTTGTCCCCATCGATGATGATGGATGCCAAGCGTACAAAGGGACGTAAGCTTCAATCCAGCCGCCCTAAAGGCATTCTCTATATTGGTCCTTCCGTCGAAGGCGGAGATAAGGAATATGTGAAGGTTCTCACGGGTGATGTAGACCGTACGAAACCTTCCTTCGTTTAATCGATCAGTCGAACACACCCCCCCCATGATCAACATGGGGGGGGTATTTTTTTGCTGCGGATAAATTTACATCTTCCTTCCCCTATGCCAAAATGAAAGGAAACGTTGACCCATTTACTCCAACGAAATTATGAAGCTATGCTCAGGAGGCCAAAAAGATGCGTATCGGAATCATCGGACTCGGCGATATTGCGCAAAAAGCGTATTTGCCTGTGATTACGGCGAGGGAGGACGTCGAACTTGTCTTGAGTACACGAAATCAGGAGACACTTGCCAAACTGGCGGCTAAATACCGTATACCGGAGACGGTTGGAAGCGTGGACGAGCTCGTGAAGTCCGGTGTGGATGCTGCGTTCGTCCATTCGGCAACGGAGTCCCATCCGGCGGTGGTGGAGCAACTGATTGAGAACGGAATCCACGTCTACGTGGATAAACCAATCGCTTATCATTTCGAGGAATCCAAGCGGCTCAGCGAACGAGCGGAGCAAAAAGGCGTACTGCTTATGACGGGCTTCAACCGACGGTTTGCTCCGATGAACGCAGCCCTCAAGGATCAACCGAATCGCCGGCTTGTATTGCTGCAGAAAAATCGCACGCCTTCGCCCGACTATGCTCGCCGCTTCGTGCTCGACGACTATATTCATGTGGTGGATACGCTGCGGTTTCTAGCACCGGGTGACGTCCAAAACTTTCACATCTCCACCCGAGTACAGGAGGGCAAGCTGTACCATGTCACACTTCAGTTGGAGGGTGACGGCTTTACCTGCATCGGTATCATGAACCGTGACTCAGGGGCTAACGATGAAATCCTGGAAGTGATGAGCCCTGGTCAGAAATGGCGGGTAGACGGGTTGAACACGACGGAGCTTTATGCTGGCGGCGAGGCGAAACGGTTGACTTTTAAGGACTGGGATCCGGTGTTGTATCGGCGGGGATTCGTACAGATTATCGACCATTTTATCCGCTGTGTTCGCGAAGGAATGAAACCGGCTATCTCACTGCAAGATTCGTTGGAAACCCATCGGCTGTGTGAGGAGATCGTGAAGAGTGCTGAGGCGAATGGCGCTGCAGCTTGGGAACGACCGCTTTGAAACTTTCGCTCTTGACCAACGTAGAACAGGATATCGAAACTACGCAGGCCGGACAGGACAACCGTTCCGGCGGGAAAGGGAGGAGCTTAGGTTGTTCGAGGATCTTAACGCTCGCATGGCAGAACTGAAAGAGAAGGGCCGGAATCAGGAGAAGTGGCAGCAACGCCTTAAAAACCTGAAGCAAGAGTTAACTGGTCTGCAAGAAGAACGGAACCGGTGGCAGAAGAAGCTGGCTGCAGAGGAAGAAGATGTTCGGAAGCTGTCGTCAATGTCAGTGTCCAACTTATTGGCTACCTTACTTGGCAACAAAGCCGAGAAGCTGGATCGGGAGCAGCAGGAAGTGCTGGAAGCCAAGATGAGATATGATGCCGCAGAAGCTGCGGTGCGCGATATGGAGCGGCAAATTGTGGAGATTGAGCGCAAACTGCTCGAGCTGGGTTCATGGAAGAACGAGTATGAACGTGTATTTCAAGCCAAAGAGCGGAAGATCCTGGAGGAGGATGGAGAGCTGCGGGAGCTGGCTGAACGCGAAGCGGTCCTCACTGTGCAGTTGAAAGAGGTGGATGAAGCGCTGCAAGCTGGGCGATCCGCCCTGCATGATCTAAATGCAGCGGAAGAAGATCTGCGTTCTGCGAAAAATTGGGGGACGTACGACATGCTGGGCGGCGGGATGTTGTCGACGCATATCAAGCACTCGCGGATTGATGAGGCAATGGACCATGTGACAGCTGCACGGCAAAGTCTGCGTGTGTATCAACGGGAGCTCAGCGACGTCGGAGCGAGCATATCCATGGATTTGGAAATCGGCGGACTGCTGAAGTTTGCGGACTATTTCTTTGACGATATTTTCTCGGATTGGATGGTCCAGGGACGAATCAACAACGGTTTAAATCAAGTCCGGAACCAGATTTCGGCGGTAAGCGAGGTGCAACGCCAGCTGGAAACCGCGAAGCGCAAGCTGGAAACGGAACGGGCGGAAGTGCATCGGAAATACGTCCAAGTGGTGGAGCATTACGCTTAAATGTATTCAAGCTCGGGAACTTTTGGGTTCCTGGGCTTTTTTTGGTCTTCAAGTATGATTCTAAAGACGGTGGTAGTCCGCTATGCGTTGGGATAGTAGCTAATCACGAGCTATGATCAAGCGCCTATTATGTTAGGTGGAATCCGAGATAGGCTGGAGGCAAATTAAGTACCCTGATCAACGGCAAATGACTATTCGGTAATGAAAATGATCGGCGTACGGAAATGACGGAGCCAATTGGAATAGAAACTTTTTATACTTTAATGGTAAAATGAGGAATGCGGGGATGGGACACCACAAAAAAACTTTTTTAGAAGGGAAAATTAAATGATGAAAAGATTGATTACAACATTATTTAATACCGCACTGATTCTATCTGTCGCTGCCGTTCCACTCGTCAGTGCCAAAAACAATGCTGGTGAATTCTCCAAAACCTCAGTTAACGTTCCCAATGTTCAATCATCTGACGGTACATACATTATTGTTAATGAGCAGCCTCCAGAAATAACACCAATGGCGATTTATGTTGCTGTAAATGAGACTCTGAATTCAAAAACTGGTTCCCAAAGTGTATACTTTGATACCTCCAAAACTTATGGTTGGTATAGAATTTGGGTAAGCAACACAAGTAAAGTAAAGTATAAAATCCTAATCAAAGATGATAATGGCAATAATCAAGGCGAGTTTGAAGTGTCGGCTGGTGGTACTAATACTATTAGAAATAATAATGCTGCAACTGGTAGAAGGTACGTTAGTATCACATCAACTGATGGTTCGACATTATCCGGTACAATAAGTGTTCGATTAGCTGAAGAAAAATCAGAAATTGCCCACTAAATAGTTCATTTTAGAAACCCAACGATTACAAACACACCTTATACAGCAAGTGCTGTGACAAGGAGTTGAAATTGGCGATCACGGTTGAAGAATGTTGATAGTGTGTGAAGATCGATGGTAATTGCAGCGCAGAAAGAAGAAGCACCGGGGGGCCGGGGCTTCTTCTTGTTTTAGGATATTAAGAAAACTTTTCAACAATGGTCTTTTTCCTGAGAGAAGGCGTTTTTTTATCCGCTTCCCAATTGTATAACGTTTTGACATCAACATTTAAAAAAGTAGCGGCTTCCTTGCAACGTTTCAAAACGCCCAAGAACGAGTACAGGTTCCCTCAGAACTGCGACAACTTAGTGTAGAAAGTATCGCAGCAATTTCAGAGGATAGTCCGACCACTATATTGTCAGAACATATCTGATCAAACGGGAAGGTCATGTGTAATAGGCTCGCTACCAATTCCTTCATTCTCATATTACAAGCGGTATATCCATCAAAATTCAGGCTTTGTTGGGCGGCGAGACTCATGTTTTGAAACTTGGGTGAACAGTCATACTAAGCAATACCATCAACATGGAACAAACTGATTACACCAGGAGGCTGAACTGATGAACCCGAAATGGTGGAAAGAAAGCGTCGTGTACCAAATCTATCCGATCAGCTTCAAGGATTCGAATGGGGACGGAGTGGGTGACCTGCGCGGGATCCTGTCCAAGCTGGATTATTTGCAGGACCTTGGGGTCGACGTCGTTTGGATCTGTCCGATCTATCAATCGCCGGGGCATGATAACGGCTATGATATTAGCGATTATTATAAGATCGATCCCGCTTTTGGCACGATGGAGGACTTTGATGAGCTGCTGGAAGGTTTGCACGCGCGGGGAATGAAGTTGATGATGGACCTGGTGCTAAACCACACTTCGGACGAGCATCCCTGGTTCCTGGAATCCCGGAAGTCCAAGGACAATCCGAAGCGGGATTACTACATTTGGCGGAAGGGCAAAAACGGAGGTCCGCCAAACAACTGGGAGTCGTATTTCAGCGGCTCGGTCTGGGAGTATGATGAACGTACCGACGAATATTATTTACATTTGTATTCCAAACATCAGCCCGACTTGAACTGGGAAAATCCGGCCGTCATCCGTGAGCTTCATGATATGGTGAAGTGGTGGCTTCAAAAAGGTGTGGACGGCTTCCGCTTTGATGCCATCGCGCATATCGCCAAGGCAAAAGGACTGCCGGATGCGGACAATCCGCAGCAGACACCGACGGTACGGGCGTACGAGTTGTTTTCAAACCTGGATGATGTAC
Source organism: Paenibacillus barengoltzii NBRC 101215 (assembly GCF_004000745.1). Taxonomy (GTDB): domain Bacteria; phylum Bacillota; class Bacilli; order Paenibacillales; family Paenibacillaceae; genus Fontibacillus; species Fontibacillus barengoltzii. The sequence continues at coordinate 86,487 of NZ_BILV01000011.1, read as the reverse complement.
ATACCCTTCTGCAAGACCTGTATGATAACGTGTTGTACTACTATGACATTATGACCGTAGGCGAAACGTCAGGGTTAGGTCCGGAGGAGGCGCTATGTTACGTTGGCGATGACCGTCGGGAGCTAAATATGACGTTTCAGTTTGAGCATATGTTTCTGGATGCGGCCTCTGCGGGCAGCGGCAAATGGGATGTTGTACCGTGGAAGCTGACGGACTTAAAGGAAGTCATCTCCCGCTGGCAGACCGTGCTGCATGGCAGGGGTTGGAACGCCAATTATTTGTGCAATCATGACCAGCCGCGCGCAGTTTCCCGTTTCGGAAACGATCAGGAGCCTTACCGCATACCGTCCGCGAAAATGCTGGCGACTTTCCTCCATATGCTGGAGGGAACGCCGTACATTTATCAGGGTGAGGAAATCGGCATGACGAACGTGGTCTTTGATTCGATTGACGATTATCGTGATGTAGAGACGCTTAACTACTACGAGGAGCAGCGGAGAAACGGTGTTCCGGAGGCGGACATAATGCGAGCGATTCATCTCAAGAGTCGGGATAACGCCCGCACCCCCATGCATTGGGATGCTGGACCACAGGCCGGGTTTACCACAGCCGAATCCGCTTGGATCCGAGTGAACCCGAATCACGAACGGATCAATGTGGAGGAAGCGATCCGTAATCCCGATTCGATATACCATTACTACAAAGAACTGATTCGTTTAAGAAAAGAACATGCGGTGATTGTCTACGGCGCATACGAGCTGCTGCTTCCCGATCATCCACAGATCTATGCGTTTACCCGGAAGTTGGAGAAGAGCCGCTTGCTGGTGATCCTGAACTTTAGTTCCGAGGAGCCGGTATTCGAATGGCCGGTAGAGGCAATGGAGCCGGAGGACATTGAATTATTAATCTCCAACTACGCTCCGCAGGAGCACGAGGATCTATTGAATTTACCGTTGCGCCCCTATGAAGCAAGGGTTTATTTGAAACGATACTGATTCACAGGAAGTTCGCATAGTCTGAAGCATTTGGGCGTGCTACACTGGTGATACAGGTGATGTGCAGAACTTGGAACGAATGGAGGGGTAGCCTATGAAACGGATCTTGGACTGCCGGGCTTCGGATTTTCGTCAGATGGATCGCGAAGCTCTAAAGGGAGCCATTTTGGCAGCAGAAGGACGAACGGTGATGGCGGAAACGGTGGTAACATCACAGCCGCTGCTGCCCGAGATCACCAATGCGGAGCTGGCTAAAGCTTTCGGCGCGGACATGATCTTGTTGAACGTCTTTGATGTATTTCACCCGCAGATTCGCGGTATTGCGTCGCGGGATTTGTTTGCCCCGGATCGCGGCAGTGAGGAGAGCGCGACGAGCACGCGAAACCCGATCGCAGAACTACAGCGACTCACGGGACTGCCGGTTGGCATCAATTTGGAGCCGGTCGATGAGTCGGCTGATGCGGTTGAAGGGCTTAATGAGCTGCCTGAAGGACGCAAGGCAACGGCGCTGAGCTTGGCCGAAACCAAGCGGCTGGGCGTGGATTTCGTGTGCTTGACGGGCAACCCGAAAACCGGCGTGACCCATGAACGCATCCTGCATACGATCCATGTGGCCAAGCGAGAATTCGATGGCTTGATCATTGCTGGCAAAATGCATGGCGCGGGTACTCGCGGCAGCGTGTTGGACAGCGAGGCTGCAATTCGGTTCGCTGAAGCCGGCGCGGATGTTGTGCTGCTGCCAGCTCCGGGAACCGTCCCGGGCGTGCGCGAGGAGGAGTTAGCCCGAGTTATCGCGGAAGTTAAGGCGCGGGGGGCTTTGGTTTTGGCGGCGATCGGCACAAGTCAGGAAGGTGCGGACGAATCTACGGTGCGGCAGATTGCCCTCAGCGCCAAACGTTCTGGCGCCGACATCGTACACATCGGGGATGCTGGTTACGCGGGTATGGCCATCCCAGAAAATATCCAAGCGGCATCCATCGCCATCCGCGGGCGTCGGCACACCTATGTGCGCATGGCCGCTTCACCGTTGAGGTAACGCGTATGCGCATCGGAGTCGTATCGGATACCCATATTCCGCGCCGTGGATCGGAGCTGCCTGTCAAACTTCGCCAAACCTTCCGCACCTGCGATATGATTCTCCACCTGGGGGATTGGGTGACGATGGAGGTTTACGAGCAATTAAGAGCGATTGCGCCGGTTGAGGGTGTGGCTGGAAACAATGATCCCAATGACATTATCCGAAAGTTCGGCTGGCATAAAGTTCTCGAGCTGGGCGGCAGGCGGATCGGACTGACGCATGGTCATCTCCCAGGCGGCGGGCATGGGGCTAAGAACAATGCAGAGCGGGTCTTCGCTGGCCAACCCGTAGACGCTGTGCTGTTTGGTCACTCGCACAAGCCTTACCTCGCGGAAAGCGGGGGCATCCTGTGGTTTAATCCCGGGTCTCCTACTGACAAACGGCGGGAACCCAAATACAGCTTTGGCGTGCTGGAGATTACTCCCCAAGCGATCAAGGCAAGACATATCTTTTTAGAGGCTAAAAAGTAGATCCAGGTTTATGTGGAGCTGCCAACGCGAGACCGATTTTCGGTTTTGCTTTGGAGGGCTCTTTATTATATCAATCTTAAGGCAGAAGTCCTATAACCTGTATTGACGTATAATTGACCACCATTTAATATAGAAATCATACTTCGTGTCCATGTTGGGCGAATCCTTGTCCACGGGCGCTTTAATCCTTTCATCATTAAAAGCGTTAAACAGATTGTGCTTTACTGCTCCAACACTGCAGGGTCATTAATTTCATGAGAGAGAAAGGGGAAACAAAACATGAAGAAGAAGCTTGGGATGATTCTCGCCATGTCGCTGCTGCTGGTCGGCGTCGTTGCTTGCGGTAACAATGCCGGCAATGGGAATGCTGCAAATGGGGGGAACGCCGGGGGAACCGGAACAGAAAATACCACGGGTGCGGGGAATACGTCAGATTCCGATCAGAAAACGTACAAAATCGCGATTTCACAAATCGTGGAGCATCCTTCCTTGGATGCAACGCGGGAAGGCTTCCTAGATGCTTTGAAGGACGCAGGCATTGTGGAAGGAGAGAACTTGGACCTGGATTACAACAATGCGCAGGGGGATCAAACGAACAATATGACCATTGCGCAAAAAATTGCCGGTGAGAAATACGATCTGGTGCTCGCGATCGCTACGCCGCCTGCACAAGCTGTAGCGCAACAGGTGAAGAACTCGCCGATCCTGTTCGCGGCGGTCACGGATCCGGTGGATGCCAAATTGGTGGACAATTTGGATCATCCGGGCGGGAACATCTCCGGGGCTTCGGATACGAACCCGGAAGCGATTACGAGACTGATGGACTTCATTGCTGAGCACTTTAAGGATGTGAAATCCGTAGGTTTGGTTATCAACCAAGGGGAACCCAACGCCGTTGTTATGGCAAACCATGCTGAGAAGGCGCTGGAAGCTCACGGCATCAAATTGGTGAAAGCCTCGGTAACCAATACGTCGGAAGTGAAGCAAGCAGCCGAATCGTTGGTAGGGCGTGTAGATGCGCTGTACATTACGCTCGATAACATGGTCGTTGAAGCTGTCAGCACGGTGATCCAGGTCGCGAACGATAACGACATTCCGTTCTTCTCGAGTGACCGCGATACGGTGGAGAAGGGCGCTTTTGCAACGGTCGGGTTCAAGTACTATGACCACGGGTATCAAGTGGGACAAATGGCAGTTGAAGTGCTGAAGAACGGCAAAAACGTCGGTGATCTGAAAGTGACGGTGCCGGATAAGCTCGACTTGATCATGAACCTGAAAGCGGCGGCTGAGCAAGGGATCGAAGTGACCGATGCGATGAAGGATGAAATTACGGATAAGGAAAACAATTTGATCGAATAGGCAGCACTCGCTCCTAATTTCTTGAGGAGGTACTCACCATGTTGAACTCGCTGCTGGGGGCGCTGGAATCCGGCCTGCTGTATGCGCTTATGGCGCTCGGCGTATATATTACGTTCCGCATTCTCGACTTTCCGGATCTGACGGTGGACGGTAGCTTTACGACCGGCGGTGCGATCGCTGCGGTTATGATCACAGGGGGAAGCTCCCCCTGGATTGCTACGATCGTCGCTTTTTTGGGCGGCTTGGCCGCCGGTGCGATCACCGGCATCATTCATACCAAAGGACGGATTAATGGACTGCTCTCCGGGATATTGATGATGATTGCGTTGTACTCCATCAATATGCGGATCATGGGCAAACCGAATGTAGGCTTGCTTGGGGAGACGACGCTGTTCACCTCGGTTTCGCCGCTGGTGTTCATGCCGATCGTTGTGATCGCCATCAAGCTGCTGCTGGATTTGTTCTTCCGGACGGAGCTGGGCTTGGCTCTGCGGGCCACCGGTGACAATAAACGGATGATCCGCAGTTTTGGTGCCCATACGGACAATACGATTATACTCGGGCTCAGTTTGTCTAACGGACTTGTGGCTTTGTCCGGGGCACTCATCGCTCAACAGTCCGGCTTCGCCGACATTTCGTCAGGGATCGGGATGATCGTCATTGGGCTGGCATCGGTGATTATCGGGGAGGCGATCTTCGGGGCGCGCACGGTATTTTGGGCCACTCTGGCAGCGGTACTCGGATCCATCGTCTATCGGGTGGTTGTCGCCTTGGCGCTGCGGATTGAATGGTTGGAGCAAACTGACTTGAAGTTGATTACGGCAGTTATCGTTATTATTGCACTAGTGGTTCCGACCGTCCAAAGAAACATGAAGCAAAAAGCGGTTGCTCGTCGGCGCGCCGCTGAAATTACGCAAACTGCCGGACAGAAGAGCGCAGGGGGTGGGTTCTAATGCTGAAGTTAACCCAGGTCTCGAAGCTCTTTCATCCCGGTTCGCCGGATGAGAAGATCGCGCTCATTGATGTCAATCTGCACCTGAACCCCGGTGATTTCGTAACGGTGATCGGCAGTAACGGGGCAGGAAAGTCGACGTTGATGAATATGATCTCCGGTGTCATTAAGCCGGATGCCGGCGAGGTTCGCCTAGGCGGCGTCGACATCAGCCACCTGCCGGAGCATCGCCGCAGCAAGTGGATTGGCCGTGTGTTCCAGGACCCGATGGCCGGTACTGCTCCGCATATGACCATCGAGGAGAACTTAGCGATGGCCTACTCTCGCGGGAAGACACGCGGCCTTGTGCTCGGTGTGAACGCGAAGCGCCGTTCCATGTTCCAAGAGCAGTTACGCAGGCTGGGCATTGGCCTGGAGAACCGGCTGCGCGCCAAGGTCGGTACATTGTCGGGCGGGGAACGCCAGGCGCTGAGCCTGTTGATGGCGACGTTTACCGAACCGGAGGTACTGCTTCTAGACGAGCATACTGCTGCACTGGACCCAGCCCGGGCTGAGCTGGTGACGAAGCTTACGCAGGAGATCGTTAGTGAGCTGAAGCTAACTACGTTGATGGTCACCCACAACATGGAGCAAGCGATCCGATTGGGGAACCGCCTTATCATGATGGATGGCGGGCGGATTATTCTCGATGTGGATGAAACGAACAAACGCGAGTTAACGATCGAACGGCTGCTAGGTGAATTTGAGCGCATCAGCGGCCACAAGTTGTCCGATGATCGCGTCATGCTGGGCAGCTAAATTGCAACTAAACCATCTACACAAAGCGCGAGTGCATAGGGGAATCCCTTGTACTCGCGCTTTTTTCGTTGTGTTTATCGAGCATCACGCACTCGTACGCTGCTATCCCTGCGAATGCCGTCTCGCAGCATCCAAGTGTGCAAGAACCATTCAAACACACCCATCACGATGGTAATGGCAAGGATTTCGCTAAGGGACAACGTCCATTCCGCGTTGGCGGCAATCGCCCACAGGAGGATAAAGACGAGAAACGCATCCACCACGGTTGCAATTGCATTGTTCGTCCGCGGAAGGATGAAGTAATCCCCGAATAAATAGGCTAGAATAGACAACGCTAAAGCTGTTAAAAGCGCTGAGATGAATGAAGCGTTGCTTAAGAGCATCACCATGACGATGACGATAATTCCATTGCCAAGTAGCTTGACGAAAAACTTGTCCAACATCTTTCACCTCCTTGTTTTACGCTTTAATTTTCTCCTAAGGGGAAAGTGGCTATACACTGAGTGAACGACACTAAGGAAAGCGAGATAACAACATGACTCAAATCACAAACTACGACTGCATGATCATTGGTGGCGGTATTGCAGGATTACAAGCCGCGATTCAGCTAGGTCGGTACTCGGTCCACAATGTACTCGTTATTGACGCAGGTTACGGGAGATCTACGTTATGCCGGCAATATCATAATCTGCTGGGGTTCCCGGAAGGGATTTCCGGCGAAGAATTACGCAGCCGGGGGAGAACACAGGCGAAGTCTTATGGTGTGAAATTTGTGCAGGATACCGTAATCGAGGCAAAGAAACGGGAGGAGGGATTTCAGGTAAAAACTTTAACCGGCCAAACGTATTCAGGTCGAACCTTGCTGCTCGCGATCGGTGTATTGGACCGTTTTCCCGATATCCCTGGTTTGGTTCCTACGCTTGGGCTAAGCGTCTACGTCTGCCCGGATTGTGACGGATACGAAATTGAAGGGCGTAATACGGTATTAATGGGGGCGGGGGACACCGGTGCCAAGATGGCCCTGCTGCTCATCCAGCGGACCCGTGATTTAACTTATGTGAATCATGAACAGACACCTGTTGCTCCATCGCTCCTGAAACGGATGGAGGAACACGGGATTCGCTACGAGGAAGCGGCCATCGCCGAAGTGAAGCAATCCGAAGGCTTCATCCGCAGCGTGAACTTACAGGATGGACGGAGCTTAGCAGCAGAACGGGGATTTATTGCGTTTGGCGGCAATGAAGTTCATTCCGGTTTAGCCGCTCAGTTGGGAGTGCGCATTGCCGAGAACCGTCATATCGAGACGAATCCCCGGACGAAGCAGACGAATGTCCCTGGTGTGTGGGTGGCTGGAGATCTAGGACTTCATGCGGAACAGGTTAGCGTGGCTATGGGGGAAGGCTCAATTGCCGCAATTTGGATTCATAAAGCACTAAGTCCGTGCTATAATCAGTTGAACGGAGGGGATGCAGAGGATGATTCTTGAAGTAGCTGAGCTGCATGTGAAGCCCGGAATGATCAATGATTTCGAAAGCCAATTCCGCAAGGCTTCGAAAATTATCAGCCGGGCGTCCGGTTATCTAGGACATGAGCTTCATAAGTGTGTAGAGACCGAAAATAAATATATTCTACTAGTGCGTTGGCAATCGATTTCTGCCCATGAGGTAGGTTTCCGTCAATCTCCTGATTATGAGGAATGGAAAACGCTGCTTCATCCATTCTACGATCCCATGCCTACAGTGGAGCACTACGTTCAAATTAAACATGAAATGGACTAGGAGCGATAGGGAGACTAGGAGCGATAGGGAATGGAAGAGATGATTTGGCGGCAGCTTGATTTTGTACGGCCCCAAACTTTGAAGCTGGTAAGAACGATACCGGCTATCGGATTGAAACCGTCGGCCAGTTAATCAATTTTACAACGTATCATGAAGGCATGCATTTTAGTGTGCTTAAGCTGTACAACAAAATTGTGTAAGGACTGTGAGCATGTACATATGACGGAACATTTCGAATATACAATTGAAGACGCCTCGCCGGAGGACTTGCCGGCGATCGTGGCGATTTACAATGAGACGATCGCTGGACGCATGGTTACCGCCGATTTGGAGCCGGTGACCGTTGAAGCCAGACGGAAATGGTTTGATGAGCATTCGCCTGATTTCCGGCCGCTATTGGTCATGAAATCCGAGGGAAAAGTCATCGCCTGGCTCAGCTTTCAGTCCTTTTACGGGCGACCGGCCTATAACGGAACAGCCGAAATCAGTATTTATATTACAGAAGCCTACCGTTCTCGCGGAATCGGAGGAATCTTGTTAAACCGAGCTTTTGCGGTTTGTCCTGAGATTGGGGTACACACGCTGCTTGGATTCGTGTTTGGTCATAACGAGCCAAGCCTAAAGCTGCTTAGTAAGTTCGGCTTCGAACGTTGGGCGCATTTGCCCCGGGTAGCCAATTTGGATGGCGTAGAACGGGATCTCGTTATTTTGGGAAAACGGGTTGTTGAGGCTTAAAATGCTTTGGGGAATGGGGATCAAATCATTTGAACGAATGGGTTAAAGAAATCACGGACTGGTTCTTGGAGACGACGCAGTTGGGCGGATACTCGATCCTGCTTCTTACGATCCCGCTCGCAGTTGTACAGGGGCTTTTTGGATTTTTTCCATTTGCCACGATCGTGATGCTGCATCTCTCCCTGCTGGGGATCACGAACGGTTTATTCGCCAGCTGGATTGCTGGTACGGCGGCGGGGATGGTCGTTTATCTGATGTGCAGATACTTTTTTGCGGATTGGTTTCACCGTCGGTGGTTAGTTAAGCTGCAAAAATACGAAAAATGGCAAAAAGGGTTAGACCGCTATGGGGTATGGGCAGTAATCTTTCTCCGCACCATTCCGATTATGCCCAACAATCTCATTTCGTTTATGTCGGCGATTTCGAATCTAAAGCTCCATTCTTATGTCTGGTCTAACCTGGTTGGGAACCTGTCAAGTATCTGGCTGTTTGGGATCTTAAGCGCATCGATCGTGTTTCCGGGGGTAAATCTTCAGGACTTGATCTTCTCCTACGTCTTATTCTTGCTTGTGCTGGGCGTCATATTCGTGATTCGCAACCGGATCCTGTCCAAGAAGAAAGAAGGCATGAGATCTTAGCATGGATCGACCGCTTTCCGGGATAAGCTACAGTTAGAACAAGATTGGTTAGGGGGCGAGTCGTTTGAATGCTCAGGAACAGGCTTTCCAAGGAAGACCCGCGTCAGCACGGCGGAAGCTGCTATTCAGCGCCGGGCTCAGCTGGATGTTTGATGCGATGGACGTCGGGATGATTTCGTTTATCGCTGCGGCACTTGCGGTAGAATGGAGCTTAACGCCGCAGCAGACCGGCTTCTTTACCGCGATCAACTCCGTAGGGATGGCGTTTGGCGCAGCGATTGCCGGTTATATGGCGGACAAGTTTGGCCGCAAATCCGTACTTCTATGGACACTGTTGATTTTCTCGATCGCCAGCGGTTTGTCGGCTGCCGCTACAAGTTTTGCGATCCTTTGCTTGCTTCGCTTTATTGCCGGCTTTGGGCTTGGCGGTGAGCTTCCGGTCGCTTCCACATTGGTATCTGAATCGGTGTCGGTTCAGGAACGTGGAAAATCCGTCGTGCTGCTGGAGAGCTTCTGGGCTGCCGGTTGGATTGCTTCGGCGTTGATCTCGTATTTCATCATACCGGATTATGGATGGCAGGCCGCTTTTCTCATCGGTGCGATCCCTGCGTTATACGCGCTGTACTTGCGCCAATCCATCCAGGAGCCGGCCCGATTTAAACAGCAGACGGGTCATCTACAAGAGCGGGGTCTTTCTTTCGGGGAGCGGTTTAAGTCCGTTTGGGCTTCTCCGCACCGCCGTTCGACGGTGATGCTATGGATTTTGTGGTTTACCGTTGTCTTTTCGTATTATGGCATGTTTCTGTGGCTGCCTTCGGTGATGGTCCTGAAAGGCTTCAGCTTGGTCAAAAGCTTTGAATACGTGCTGATCATGACGTTGGCGCAATTACCAGGCTATTTTACGGCCGCCTATTTCATCGAGAAGTTTGGGCGTAAGTTTGTGCTGGTGTTGTATTTGCTGCTCACTGCAGCCAGCGCCGCCTGGTTTGGCATTGCATCCAGCGAAGGTATGCTGATTGCTGCCGGGATCTGCTTGTCCTTCTTTAATCTGGGGGCATGGGGCGGCATGTATGCGTATACCCCGGAACTATACCCGACGCGGGTGCGTTCTACCGGAGTTGGCTTGGCCGCTTCCTTTGGACGGGTCGGCGGGGTCATCGCTCCGTATTTGGTTGGCATGCTGGTTGCCCGGCACGTCGCCATCGGAGGAATCTTCTGGATGTTCTTCGTGACGATTCTAATTGGGGCACTGGCCGTGTTTTGGTTGGGGACCGAGACGCGGGGGAAGGAGTTGGCGGATTAAAAAACAGCAAAATTGCTGCAAAGTGCAACCATTTTGCTGTTCATCCGTTTAAATTTAGAAGTTGTCCAAAGAATCGCCCGGCTTCAAGGCATGACCTGTAATGCCGATCCGTGCGAGATCTGCGACAAATTGTTCCCCGTCCTGGGCAATGGCATCAAACGTATTGTAGTGCACAGGGACAACGTGCTTGGCGCCAATCCATTCAGCTGCGGTTAGAGCATCCTCCGGTCCCATAGTAAAATGATCGCCAATCGGCAGGAATGCGAGATCGACCGGGCCGCGAGAGCTAACCAATTTCATATCGCTGAATAAGGCGGTATCTCCGGCATGATAAAGGATTGTTCCGTCAAGATCGAGCAGGATTCCAGCGGCCACGCCAAGATATACATTTACGCCGTTATGATTAACGGACGAGCTGTGCAGCGCAGGCACCCATTTTAATTTACCAAACGGGAACGTACGGGAGCCGCCAAGGTTCATGCCAACCGTTTGCAGTCCAGTGCCAGCAAAATAATCTGCCAGCTCGACAATGGCGAGAATCGGCGCATTGTTTCGCCGGGCGATGCTTTCCGCATCTGCGATATGATCGGAATGACCATGAGTCAGCAGCACATAATCGACTTGAATGTCATCGGCTGCGACAGCTGCCGAAGGATTTCCGGTGAGGAATGGATCAATGATCAACCGATGCTTTCCTGTGTCTACCAGGATGCAGGAATGTCCCAAATAAGTCACTTTCATAGAATCACCTCTTATGGAAAAATATCCTTACTTGTTTATTATAGCTGCCTTAGACAAGCAAGTCACATCTTGCGGGAAGGTGCAGCATAAACGCAAGGAAATCCCATATGATGGTGATTGAACAATTCATCCTTGTCGGAGAGCTGGCAGCGAATGAGGGCTAATCCGGCAAGGAGCTTGCGCTAAAAAAGGAGGAGATTGATGTGAAAATTGAAGTGTGGTCGGACTTTGGCTGTCCGTTTTGTTATATTGGCAAGCGTCGCCTCGAAAGGGCTTTAGAATCTTTTAGTCATCGAGATGAGATCGAACTCGTATACCGCAGCTTTGAACTGGATCCAGGGGCACCTAAGGATACAGAGTCGAGCATTCATGAACTGTTAGCGGTCAAATACGGCCTCAGCCTGGAGCAGGCGAAGGAATCTAACCGCAATGTTGCACAGCAGGCTCAAACGGAAGGCTTGACGTATAACTTTGATACGATCATTCCTACGAATACGTTTGATGCTCATCGCTTAGCGCATTATGCTGGGGAACAGGGCAAGGCGAAGGAGATGACGGAGCGGTTGTTCCGGGCTTATTTTACGGATTCGCTGCATATCGGGGACCGGGACACATTGGTTCGTTTGGCGGAAGAGGTGGGCTTGGATGGTGCCGCCGTTAGGGAAGTGTTGGAGCAAAATACGTATGCCGATGCTGTTCGCGAGGATGAGAATGAAGCAAGAAGACTTGGGATTCGCGGCGTACCGTTCTTTGTGCTGCGCGGGAAGTATGCAGTCTCAGGGGCACAACCGTTGGAAATTTTCCAAGGGGCATTGTTACGGGCTTGGGAAGATCTGTCTTGATTGATCGATTTAGAGTCATAGGCAAACCAAAAAACGCTGATCCGGAAGGATCAGCGTCTCACTCTGCGAACAAAATTAAAAATAAATAAATGTTGTATAAAATAATGAACTGTGGTAAAATGACGGATAGCCAATCACAAAACACTCACGCAATAATCTCCTCAATAATAGCATAAAATCAATCATTTGTCAAATGGATTTGTGGCTTTAGAGATATAGAAGTGGTTTTCGCATTTAATTTTTAGGGTGGGGGTCTGGAAGATGACAGAGGACTTGAAGAATAATGAATTGGATTACACCGACGATCTGACGTTACCGCCAGGAATTAAAATCGATGACCCGGTCAGAATGTATCTGAAGGAAATCGGGCGCGTGCCTCTGTTGTCCGCAGAGGAGGAAATTGAGCTTGCGCAGCGCATCGAGAACGGGGATGAGGAAGCGAAGCGCAGATTGGCTGAAGCGAATCTCAGATTGGTGGTCAGCATTGCCCGTCGTTATGTTGGGCGCGGGATGGTATTCCTGGACCTGATTCAAGAGGGCAACATGGGCTTGATCAAAGCGGTGGAGAAGTTCGATTATTCGAAAGGATTCAAGTTCAGTACTTACGCCACCTGGTGGATTCGTCAAGCGATTACCCGTGCGATTGCAGACCAAGCCCGGACGATCCGAATTCCGGTTCATATGGTGGAAACCATTAATAAATTGATCCGTGTCTCCCGGCAGTTGCTCCAGGAGATCGGACGCGAGCCGACTCCGGAGGAGATCGCGAAGGAGATGGATCTAACGCCGGATAAGGTGCGGGAGATCATGAAGATTGCTCAGGAGCCGGTCTCGTTGGAAACGCCAATTGGTGAAGAGAACGATTCGAATCTCGGCGACTTCATCGAAGATCACGATGCTCCGGCTCCGGCAGAAGCTGCAGCTTATGAGTTGTTAAAGGAGCAGTTGGAAGAAGTATTGGATACACTGACAGAGCGTGAGGAAAATGTCCTTCGCCTGCGTTTCGGGATGGATGACGGCCGGACGCGGACGTTGGAAGAGGTTGGCAAGGAGTTTGGGGTAACGCGCGAACGGATTCGTCAGATTGAAGCCAAAGCGCTGCGCAAACTTCGGCATCCAAGCCGCAGCAAGCGGCTGAAAGATTTTATGGAATAACATCGTAAGCTCCCTAAGGATACCCTTAGGGAGCTTTTTTTGCTGTAGCATGCCGACGGAGTGGTCGAGGAGATGCCGTAATCGGTCGAAGGGATTTGACCAGTTTCGCCGGTAATGGCCGAATGCATATAAACCTATTGCTCTTCCCCCGTTGGGCTCGCAGCAGTCGCCCCGACGCAGGCTTCGCTGCCCTCGTGCCAAACACCTGCATAAACCATTCAATGGGATAGGAGATAGACAACATTCCGTTTTCCGATCCCGCAAAGTTAACTGCAGCGGCAAGATTGCCTTTGCTCGTCAGCCACACGGAGCCGGAATCGCCTTCCAGGGAGACGGGGCGCTTGCCGCGGATCACGCTTTGGTTCTTGAAGGTAATCGTCCCCAAATTGCCGTAATCCCCGTAGTCGACCTGAACATCGGTATGGATCGATTCCACCGTACCGGTCACCACACCGGTCGTCCGTCCTACCTTCTTGAGACGATCGCCAACTTTATAGGATCGTACATGCCCGGGGACGATGCCAAAGACGGCATAGGCTGGTCTCAGCAAAGAGCGTCGCAAAGGTTTGGCGGTGGCCGCGTCCAAATAATTCGCCCGTTTGCGGCTCAGCTTAACGAAACGGTCCAGCTGACCGATGCGGTCCTTGGGAACGGTACCTCCATCGGCGCCTCCCGGCTGCACCGTGGCAGAGAAACGCCGGGTATTATTATTAACGAGAACGTGGTTGTTACTAAGGATCAGACGTTCACATCCGGAGGCATCGCTGACGATCAAACCAGCTGTGCCGGAGGAATCCGAAGTGCCCACGCTGTAGCCGGCCACGACCGGGCGAATTCGGCGAGTGAACCTGGTGCTCGGACCGTTACCGGAACGTTTACAGAACCTGGGGGAACGAACGATTCGAAACGGCACGCCAGCCCGAGGTTTGAGATAACGAGGTAATGCTGTGGTGCGGGGTGACTTGTTTTTTTTGGCAGCAGCGGCTTTGGACAGAGTATCGGCATATACAATAATGGCTGCGCCTCGTTTTGGGTGTTTGGGGTCCCGCAAACCGACACCTACACCATGAACTCCGTTCAACCTGAGCATCTTCCCGGCAATGCGTTGTTTCAGCAAATAAGCTCTACGAAAACTGGCCAATTGGAATCACCTTTTCTCGCATGTTTGCGGATTTGCTGCATTATATGCTGGAGCCGAGACGCTTGATCGTTATACGGGCGGATGCCTTTGGAATGAGCGGTATCGCTAGTATGAGGCAAGCCAGCTGCCGAACCAAGCGAAAGTCACGCCGAGTAAAGCCGAGGTGAGCACATACACGATAGCCTTTTGTTTTTGCCCCTTGTTGATTAGGGTGATTGTTTCATATCCAAAAGTGGAGAATGTTGTGTAGGCCCCACAAAATCCCGTGCCTATCATCAACCAACTCCAGTCAGAGATGGCCTGCCGTGTATGGAGTCCGGCTAGGATGCCAAGCAGGAGGCTGCCGCTGAGATTGATCACCCAAGTTCCCCAAGGGAATTGCGAACCGCGAGAGGCGGTTTGGGTAGAGATCCATTGGCCTAAGTAGTAACGAAGCAACGTGCCGAGAATGCCGCCAAGTCCTACGATACCGATCATGCGGGATCACCTTCCTTAGGAGCTTGTTGTTTTTGACCTAAGCGGACTCCAATCCAAGCCATGAGAAGACCGCCGAGTAAGCTAATGAACAGATAGGCTAGTGCTGCAACCAGCTGTCCGGTATGTACCGCATCAACGGTCTGGACCGTGAAGGTAGAGAACGTCGTAAATGCACCGGCAAATCCTGTTCCAGCCCCGATGCGTAGACTGGGATGGATTTTTCGCAAAGCTGCGACGGTAAACAACCACCCGAGAAATAGGCAACCGGCCCAGTTGATGAGCAGGATCGATAGGGGGAAAGCTCCGATGTTTGGAATCCAGAGGGACAGACCGTAGCGGAGCAGGGTACCGAGGAAGCCCCCAACAATCAATGCAAGGATATTCAATATGCTCGACCTCCTGAAAAATAGACAGACTCCTACCAGAGAATCTGGTAGGAGTCATCAGCTCCAAATGAGCGGTTCAGGCGAACTCCATCGCCTTATTGCGTTATCATTGGCAATATTTTATGCCATGAGGCGACGGCTCGTCAATATGGATTACGTGATAATCGTAATCGTAGGCGCCGATATCGTTGGCGGGGTCGTGATCGTGGAAACGACGTTGCTGAAGCTGCCCACTTCAATCATAACGGGAATCCCCGGGGTCAAGTCCACGGTGTCGAGCACGAGGCTGGCCGTGGTCAGCGTGGATAACGAAGCTTGTTGAAGTACGCCGTTAATGTAAACGTTGAGATAATCAGTGGTGGTGAGCTCAGGCAGATCCGTAATCGGTGCGTCGGCATCGTCAACGAAGCTGTCGGCAGGAATGGTCGTTTCAGTAGCACCGATCATGTCGGCTGTTAACGTGGCGAAGTAACGGGAGACCGTTGGTGTAATTACAGTAGTAACTTCACCCCCAGAGGCGACTGGAGCGGATGCTACTGCCGTAAATACGGGTTTTATTACAGGCATCTAACATTACCTCCTCATCTTTGATGGTATCGAAGGTGTCCGATATATCATATATAATGATGCAACTTCGTTAAGTGATAGGGCAGACAGCCTCCGTTGAATATGGATTTTTGGAACGATGTGAAGCCATTTGCCCAAGCATCCAAGGCGGGTTATTCATAGGATAGGAAAGTAAGGCTTGAAGAACCATCTGGCCAGGGGGAAGCGGTGCATGGGAGCGGTAAGAGCTGAGCGTAAAAAGGCGATGCGCATAAACAAACGGCGACAACAAGCCCATAAGGTGAAGCACTGCCCGGCAAGCTCGCGTCGTCGACGCCGGAAGCGGACCGTGTCTTCACTGCGGGATCGTTATCTGCAAGCAGTGAGTCTGATGCGGGACTACCGTCGTGCACTGTGGCAGTATGAGCGGTGGATACGTGAGAGAGAAGCGGGAGACCCGGCCGATATAAGGGGAGTTCCCGGGCCGGCGGGGCCGCAGGGCATGCCAGGGAGCGGAGGGCCGATGGGACCGCCGGGACCCCAAGGTGAGTCAGGAGCAGTCGGGCCAATGGGACCGCCAGGACCGCCGGGACCGCCTGCAGTCGAAATTCTCGTAACCCCAGCCGTATTCCGTTACTTTTTTGCGCCGCTTGCCGATTTGACCGGGACCGTTCACATCCCTGCCAATCAATTTACGGACGACGCAGGGAATACGCCTGTGGTTTTTGCCGGGATTGGTGACGGGGCGTACACCAATTTATTTATCAACGGCATGCCGCAGGAAGGCCGATTGTTTGTACTGGAGCCGGAGTCTTTGACGTTGGCGCTGGGGCAGGATATGATAGGGGCAGGCACGCCGATTATTGTGGAAAACGTGCGAATCACCGCCAAAGCTACATCCTAAACTAGGAAAACGAAGCAAGATGAAGATTGATCGTCGTGGCAGGGCACCAGGCCTTGTCACGTTCTGTTTGAGAGAATAGGAGGATTTGCTTGAAGATTAATGGCATTAATCATTTCTGTTTCTCCGTATCTGATTTGGATCGATCCATGGCGTTTTATGAGCAGGTCTTTGGCGCGAGCCCCCTGGTGAAAGGGCGCAAACTCGCTTACTTCGACTTGAACGGACTGTGGATCGCCTTAAATCAGGAAGACCTTCCGAGGGACAAGCAGCACCGTACATATACGCATATCGCTTTTTCGATCGACGAGCGGGATTTCGAGGCTTTTCAGAATCGACTTCGGGAATTCAACGTCGAAGTACTGCCGGGGCGTGAAAGAGATGCGCGCGACCAAAAGTCAATTTATTTTCTGGACCCGGACGGCCATATGTTCGAATTCCACACTGGGACTTTGCAAGACCGACTGGATTACTATAAAGCGGACAAAGATCATATGATCTTTTACTAACCGCCATTCATTGATAGAATAAGACAGTAACTAAAATTTAAACGAAGTAGGTCAGCATGAAAAAATTTAAAAAGTTCTATATCGAAACGACCAGCATCTGCAATTTGGCTTGCAGCTTCTGTCCGCCTACCCATCGCCAGGCGCAGTTTATCAAGGTGGAGGATTTTCGCAAAATTCTGGACGACATCAAGCCGCATACGGACTATATTTATTTCCATGTCAAAGGCGAGCCGCTGCTGCACCCCAAGATCGATCAGTTGCTCGACATCAGTCATGAAAAAGGGTTTAAGGTCAACATCACCACGAACGGCACGCTGCTCCCCAAAGTGCGGCATAAGCTGCTTGGCAAGCCGGCGCTGCGGCAGATGAATTTTTCGCTGCACAGCTTTGATGGACATGAAGGTTCAACTGACCGGGAGGGGTATTTGCGAAACGTTTTGTCCTTCGTGCGAGAGGCGGTAGCTGCGTCCGATTTGATCGTTTCGTTCCGGCTGTGGAATTTGACGCAGGATAATGAGACGAACCTGCAACGGATGCGTAACCGGGAGACGCTCGCCATCATTGAGGAGGAATTCAACCTAGATTACCGGATTGAGGAGAAGGTCACACCGGGAAGCGGGGTTAAATTAGCCGAGCGGATCTACTTGAACCAAGATTACGAATTTGATTGGCCGGACTTGCGCGCTCCGGAGGACGATGGCAAAGGCTTCTGCCATGCGCTGCGCAACCAAGCCGGAATTCTCGTGGACGGCACGGTCATTCCTTGCTGTCTGGATGGGGAAGGGATCATTAATCTTGGGAATGTGTACAAGACGCCGTTTTCAGAGATAGTGGAAGGAGAACGGGCGAACCGTCTATACGAAGGCTTCTCTCGGCGCGAGGCCGTAGAGGAGCTATGCCGGAAATGCGGGTATCGCAAGCGGTTCGGCGGAGGGGCGTAAGTCCCTTATCCAAGGAAAGAAGGGGCCGAGATTCGGCTCCTTTTTTCTTTGTTAGATCGATTGATATGGCTCACCAGCTGGGATTCAGCTTGGCTGGATCGATTTTGGGCACCAAGCCTTCGGCCGCCGCGCGGTCCAGCAAACCGCGGATGGCCGCATAGCCGTCCTCGCCTAAATCGGCAGTATATTGGTTCACATACAGTCCGATATGCGCCTTCTGCACCTCGGGCGACATTTCCTGCGCATGGCTCATCACATAGTCCGCCGAAGCGTCCGGATGCGCCCAAGCATATTCCACGGATTCCCGTGTCCAGCGGGCTATCGAGGCTAGATCCAGCGACCGGCGAGCGATGATGGCGCCGAGGGGGATTGGCAAGCCCGTGTCAGATTCCCACCAGTTGCCCAGGTCTTGAAGCAGATGGAGTCCATAATTTTGATAAGTAAAACGCGCCTCATGAATCACCAAGCCTGCATCCAGTTCGCCGCGTTGAACGGCCGGCATGATCTCGTCAAACGGCATGACGACGATCTCGCCGACACCGCCGGGCACATGCTTTGCTGCCCAGAGCCGAAACAGCAGGTAAGCGGTGGAACGTTCGCTTGGCACCGCTACGCGGCGGCCCGACAGGTCGGAAGCCGAGGATGCCTTCGCCGTTAATACAAGCGGTCCGCAGCCTCGGCCCAGCGCTCCGCCGCACGGGAGCAGTGCGTATTCGTCCAGCACCCAAGGGAGCGCGGCATAGGAAATTTTCAGCACCTCAGGTCCGGTGCCGGAAGCCGCCCAACCGTTCGTAATATCAATATCCGCATATGAGACATCCAGCTCCGGAGCGCCCGGGATTAAGCCGTGAACCCACGCGTGGAACACAAAAGTATCGTTAGGACAAGGCGAAAAAGCGATTTTCATGATTGCAACACCTCCGGTAGTTTAGCGCAAGCTTGCTCTAAAGCTTGCAAAGCATCGCCGATTTTCCAAAGTTCCCGTTGCCTTGGACCTACAGCGTTCGAGATGGCGCGCAGTTCCAGCACGGGAACGCCGAACTGGCGGGCGGCTTCAGCCACGCCAAAGCCTTCCATCGCTTCGGCGCCGGCGCCGGGATAACGCTTGGCAAGCCGTTGTGCCGTTTCCGCCGTCCCAGTGACGGTGGATAACGTCAGGATCGGGCCGTGGTGGACCGGCAGCCCGGCCTCCCGCAGCGCCGCTGCCCAGCGAGCCGCCAGCTCGTCCGCTACGGCGATCCGCGGCGAGCCGAAGCCCAGCTCGTCCACGCCGGCGAAGCCGTCAGGCGTCTCCGCGCCAAGGTCGGCGGCGATGATTTCGCTCGCAACGACCAGCGAGCCCACGCCGGCGACCTCGGCGAATCCGCCGCCAATGCCGGCGCTGAGGACGAGGCTGTACGGGCCGTCGGCAGTTTGGACAGCACGTGCCAGCGCGGTAGCTGTCGAAGCAGCCGCTGATGCCGGACCAACACCAGCCAGCTGCACATCAGCGCCTTCATAGCCATCGAGTCCGCGCAGGACGGCTTGCTGTTCGGCATCCACCGCCGTCATGATCAGAATTTTGGAATGTGAACGATTTAGCATCGATAAGAACAACTCCTTAGTCCGTGGACAAATTCACTCTTCAAATTATAAAACGCTGCTGCAGGAAAACCAAGTCAGGTTATTCGTCATCACCAAACCCGACTGCGCCAAGTGTGAAGAGCACTGACCTAAGCAAAAAAACCCGCCTTCGCTAATCACGAAAACGGGTCTGCAACACATGTCCGTTTTAGGCTCTTTGGTATTGAACCGGGCGCTCTAAGGTTGTGTTCAGAGCTTTAGCAGCATCATATGCCCAATATGGGTGGCGCAGCAGTTCGCGGCCTAAGAACACCAGATCAGCTCGCCCGTTGCAAAGTACTTCTTCGGCATGGGAGGGATCGGTGATCATGCCAACTGCACCGGTGGCGATATCCGCTTGGTTGCGGATTTGATCTGCCAGGTTCACTTGATATCCTGGGTACGCGTGAATTTGTGCTGGAACCAATCCACCGGAGGTGCAATCAATCAGATCCACGCCATGCGCTTTCATTCGGCGGGAATAGTCGATATATTGTTCCAGCGAATTGCCTTGCGGATCGTATTCATTCGCCGAGATCCGGACGAACAGCGGACCGGACCAAACCGAATTGATCGCCTCGATCACTTCGCTTAGTAGCCGGTAACGGTTATCCGCGTTTCCGCCGTATTCATCTTCCCGATGGTTGGTTACCGGCGATAGGAATTCGTTCAGCAAAAAACCATGGGCCCCCTGGATCTCAATGACGTCGAAACCAGCTTCCTTCGCGCGGCGTGCTCCTTCGCGGAAGCCTTCCACAACTCTCCGAATATCCTCAGCATCAGCGGCTTTTGGCGTTTTTTGGCCGGGAAATGGAATCGCCGACGGAGCGATGATCGTTTCCTCAAGATCTGCTTTTCGTCCGGCGTGGGCAAGTTGAATCCCGATTTTAGCACCGTTTTGATGCACAAGGTCAACTAGCTCCTTCAAACCGGAGACATGCTCATCGCTCCAGATGCCCAGATCCCGATATGTTATCCGTCCTTCAGGTAGGACGGCCGTAGCTTCCACAATGATCAATCCAACGCCTCCAACGGCGCGGGATGTGTAGTGAACTCGGTGCCAATCCTCGACTTTTCCGTCTTGATTGTGGGAAGAATATTGGCACATAGGGGTCATGACGATCCGGTTTTTAAGCGTAACCTGTTTGATCGTATAAGGGGAAAACAGGGTGGCACTCATCTAGATCACTCCTTCTCTTTCTTTTAGTAAGTTAATGATAAAAAATAAGTCAATAACAATAATAGTCAATCAGACGATAACTTGCAAGTACGCCTTAAAAATGAACTCATCCCGATGTTGAAGTGAGATCCTCTCCACTCTATTTGGTGTAACCGGAGCGATGATTCCTGCCCGAATGGAAAAAGACCCGTCTTCGCCAATCGCGAAAACGGGCCTGCAGCACGGGTCGTATTAAGCTCTTTGGTATTGAACCGGACGATCTAGCGTTATATTTAAGGCTTTAGCCGCCTCGTACGCCCAATAAGGGTTGCGCAGCAATTCACGGCCTAACAGCACCAGATCTGCCCGGCCGTTACCGAGAATTTCCTCCGCATGGGAGGGCTCCGTGATCAAGCCAACCGCACCCGTGGCCACCTCAGCTTGACGGCGGATTTGTTCCGCCAGGTTCACTTGATAGCCCGGAAACGCTTGAATTTGTGCCGGGACCAATCCGCCAGAGCTGCAATCAATCAAATCCACGCCCTGCGCTTTCATTCGGCGGGCATAATCGATATATTGTTCCAGCGAATTACCTTGCGGATCGTATTCATTCGCCGAGACCCGAACAAACAGCGGACCGGACCAAACCGAATTGACCGCCTCGATCACTTCGCCCAGCAACCGGTAACGGTTATCGGCGTTTCCGCCGTACTCATCTTCCCGATGGTTGGTCACCGGCGAAAGGAATTCATTCAGCAAATACCCATGGGCTGCATGGATCTCAATCACGTCAAAACCGGCTTCCTTCGCGCGACGTGCCCCATCTCGGAAGCCTTCTACAATCCTGCGAATATCCCCGGATTCAGCAGCTTTTGGCGTTTTTTTGTCTGGAAACGGAATCGCCGACGGAGCAATGATCGTTTCCTCAAGCTCCGCTTTCCGCCCAGCATGGGCGAGCTGAATCCCGATTTTCGCACCATTGCGGTGCACTAGATCAACCAGCTCCTTTAACCCGGATACATGTTCATCGCTCCAGATGCCAAGATCTCGATACGAAATCCGTCCTTCCGGCAGAACGGCTGTCGCTTCAATAATGATCAAGCCAACGCCGCCGACGGCACGGGATGCGTAGTGAACTCGGTGCCAATCCTGGATTTTTCCGTCCTGATCGTGGGCAGAATATTGGCACATGGGAGCCATGACGATCCGGTTTTTGAACGTAACCTGTTTGATCGTATATGGGCTAAATAGTTGGGCGTTCATCTCGACCACTCCTCCTTTTGGATTGGGGGTTAATAGAATAAACCTATGTCATTTCCATGTTAGACAATCGGATTATAACTTACAAGTACGTACTAAATTGTTCTATAGTATAGTTTTTGATACTGTTATCCGATCCATACTTCTTGACCCTGAAGCAGGAATCGGTTAAGATAGCTAACGAATTGTTCCCTAGGGTTCCGCGGCGGATCTGCCGACCGGACTGGTCCAAGAGGGAACGCGCGGCGCTTCATAGGCCGTGGACACGGAGGGACAAAAGCCCGGGAGATATCGCAAGGTGATATCTTTCGGGTTTTATTTTTTGTATAAAGGAGAGGGGCATACGCATGAAACGCGATTGGGGCTTGGTCGGCGTTGCTGGCTTATTTGAGATCGGTTGGGTCATCGGCCTGAAGCATGCCGGGGATGCGCTCAGCTGGGTAGGGACGGCAATCTGTATCGGGATGAGCATGTATTTGTTGATCTTATCCGGACGACGGCTTCCGATTGGCACGGTCTATGCCGTATTTACGGGGATCGGTACGGCAGGGACGGTGATTGCGGAGATGGCGTTGTTTGGGGAACCGTTTCGTTGGGCCAAGCTGCTGCTCATTTTGCTGTTAATGGTTGGTGTCATCGGCTTGAAGCTGGTGACCGATGGGGAGAAGCGGACGGAAGGAGGAGCGTAAGCGATGGATTGGATTCTGCTGGTGCTCGCTGGATTTGGCGAGGTGCTGGGCGTGATTGGGATCAACAAAATCAACACCCGTAAGAGCCTAGGGGCGTATGTCTGGATGGCCGGCGGTTTTTTGCTTAGCTTCCTGTTTCTGACCTTGGCGATGCGAACCATTTCCATGGGGACGGCCTATGCGGTATGGACAGGTATCGGTACGGCGGGAAGTGCTATCGCGGGGATGCTGCTTTATGGTGAATCTCGCGAGTGGCGGCGATTGCTGTTTATTGCCTTTATTTTAGGGGCTGCAATGGGGTTAAAGCTCATCAGTGAGTAGGTGGAACTAGCTTCAGGATCGGTTGGATTGATGTCGATTGGGATATATTAAGGAAGGTTCCATTGACATCAATCCAGGCAGAAACGGAGTGAAACTGAACGAATGGGCGATTTTTGGCACGCCGTCAAAAAGAGACGAAGCATTTATGCCATCGGGAAGGACATTCCCATTACTGAAGAGCGGGTAAAGGAGATTGTAAGCAACGCGGTGCTCTACACGCCATCTTCATTTAACTCGCAAAGTGCTAGAGTGGTTGTATTGTTTAATGCGCAGCACGAGAAGCTCTGGGACATTACCAAGGCAACATTGCGCAAAATAGTTCCGGCGGACAACTTTGGCCCAACGGAAGAGAAGATGGCTTCCTTCCGGAGCGGCCGCGGTACCGTATTGTTCTTTGAGGACCAGACGGTGATTGAAGGGCTGCAAAAGCAATTTGCCTTATACGCTGAGAACTTCCCGGTGTGGTCAGAGCAATCCAACGGCATGCTGCAATATGTTGTTTGGACAGCCTTGTCGGATGAAGGCGTCGGCGCGTCGCTCCAGCATTACAATCCTTTAATCGATGAGGAAGTGCGGAAGGAATGGGGCGTACCGGAAAGCTGGAGGCTGATTGCACAAATGCCGTTTGGCAAGATCGAGGCTCCGGCAGGCGACAAAGAGTTTGCGCCGATTGACAACCGAATGAAGGTGTTCAATTAATCCAAAAAAGCGTTTGGCTCAAAGGCCAGACGCTTTTTTCTTAGGCAATTCATCCCGCTGAGGAAGCAGAGGTCAACCAGATGTCTTTAAAGTCCATCCAGCCAAGATTGTTGATCGCAACACCGCGAATGGAAGGGTGGACATACGTGTTCAACATGCTGTGCACTAGAAAAGTGACCTGCGCTTCATCTTGCAGGCGATATTCGATTTGCTGCAGCAACACCCGCCGTTTCTCAGGACTTCTGGACGCAAACACTTCATCCACCATGCTGAACACCCAACGGCTTAATTCCGGCGGCATATGCAAACGGATGTAGCTGTCTTCCTGCAAGAAGCTTTCCAACTCGCACACTTCATCCTCAGCGAAGACGAGGCATAAGAGGACGGCATCGGCTTCAAGGGCAGCCGTTCTTGCCATATCGCCTTTTTCATATTTCACAATCTCAACCGGAATTCCGATCGTTTCGCATTGGGCTTGAATCCATTC
The DNA here is from genome assembly GCF_004000745.1 of Paenibacillus barengoltzii NBRC 101215. Classification (GTDB taxonomy): domain Bacteria; phylum Bacillota; class Bacilli; order Paenibacillales; family Paenibacillaceae; genus Fontibacillus; species Fontibacillus barengoltzii. Next base: position 62,525 of record NZ_BILV01000011.1, on the reverse strand, counting down.
AGCTTCTTCTCGATCGAGATGATGGGCTGCCAGGCGGATCGGCACACCATTATAACCGTGCGCCTCCAGCAGCTGTCTTGCGGCGGCCGGATCGTGCCGATGAACCCCCAGGATGGTGTCTTCGGTGGGTTGGAAGCTACGTGCCGGATAACCGGATTTGCCCGTAGCTTGGATCAGCCCGGGGCGGTCAATCGCCAGGTTAATCGCCTGCCGAAACGCCAGCGATTGTTGCGGCCCCAGTCGGTTGCGATTCCAAGAAATTAGGCTGCAGCCCCGTCTTAAGGTCTGGATTCGATTCCAATCGTCCCCGGCTTTGGTGGGAACCCGTGAATCGTTGACGATTAGCTGCTCCCATCTCAACTTGGAGGAATTCGGAATATCGTCGGGCAGAAAGACCAGGGTGACGCCGTCCAAATAAGGCCGCCCGAGAAAATATCCCGCATGGACCTCAAGCTCCATCCGGTTCAAGCTCCAATGCGTGAGTCGGAACGGGCCGGTACCGCTTGGAAACTGCCAAAACGCCGTCTCGTCCTTACCGAGTAAATCGGCAGGTAGTATCGAAGCGCACGAGGAGCAAAACAGGCGAGGGAGCAGCCAGTTCGGTTGGTGCAGCCGAAACAGAACCGTTCGCGTATCCAAGGCTTCGATCTGATCAATGCTGGATACCAGCCAGCGGTTGGTTGAGACTTCCCTCAGCCGAGAAAAGGTGAAAACGACGTCCTCGGCGGTGAGCTCTTTTCCATGATGAAAACGCACGCCTTTGCGCAAATGGAACGTCCATACCGTCCCAGTCTCATCATGATCCCAGTGATGGGCGATCATGCCGGTCACTTGACCGATCGTCTGGTCGTATTGCACCAGCCGATCGAAGATTTGCCGAACGAGGTGGGAATCCAAGTCGTAAATCAGCTTGGCCGGATCCAGCGTAAACGGAGCTTTATATACCGGCAGTCGAAAGATGTCACGGCAGCTTTGGCCTGCGGCGAGCTGTCGTTCCGCGCCGAACTGGTCATTTAGCCACTGAATAAACCGCTCTCGCGCATGGATATCGCCTTCGTGCTGATGAAGGAATTCGAAGGCCAAGCGGTATTCCCCTTTTTCCGCCAGCCTTTGGGCCAGATCGATCAAGAAATTTTCCCGATTCACCCGAAACACGAGACGGGAGCGGTGCCCGCGACCTCGACCCGGCGACCAGTCGATTAGACCTTCCTCCTGCAGCTTACGAATGACCAGCTTAGCGTTCCGCTCCGTACAGTGAAACAACTTCGTTAAATCCTCCAGCGCGACCTCAACTTCGCGAGGCTCTGCCGAATCGCCGATTCCCTCCGCATAATGATTCAGCAACGCTAAATAACGTTCTGCGGTTAACACGACCATACACACCTCCATACCCCCCCGTCCTCCTTGCAAACGGCAAAAGGGGAAATGACTTTGAAATAGTATACTCTTTTTCTTCCTGCTTTTGAAGAAGATAATGGAAATAACAAAAGGGTCGGTCATGGCCACCCTGGAAGCAAGGAGGTTATCCCATGAATTATCTAGATTTTTATGTAAGAGAGCGGGAGATTAAAGAGTTCCATCAGTCGTTGAGAAGACCGGGCACCCCTAACGGCTTGGAGGGGATGACCCTGCCCAAGCGACCGGTCAAGAAGCGGAAACAAGCGAGCGGTATGGGGAAGGTGCTGCGGTCGATCTTGAATATGTTTTATTGATCACAACCTGACAAGGAAAATGCCTGCATCATGAGATGCAGGCATTTGGTTTATCAAGAGGTCCGTTCAGCGAGAACTTCTTTGAATTGCTCGGTTAGCAGTGGAACGATTTCGAATAGATCGCCGACGATGCCATAGTCAGCTACCTTGAAAATCGGTGCTTCCGGGTCTTTGTTAATGGCAATGATCACTCGCGACTGGCTCATGCCAGCCAGATGCTGAATTGCACCGCTGATCCCGCAGGCGATGTAAATCTCTGGTGTGACGACCTTCCCCGTTTGGCCGATTTGCAGCGCATAGTCGCAGTAGCCGGCATCACATGCGCCACGTGAAGCACCGACAGCGCCGCCGAGGGTGTCTGCGAGTTCCTCCAGCACTTTAAAGCCGTCGGCGCTTTTCACGCCGCGTCCTCCGGATACGACGATCTTCGCTTCGGTGAGATCGACCTTGCCGGATACCTTGCGCACCACATCCTTGAGGATCGTGTGCAGCGTTGCAGGCGCAGTAAACTCCAGCGGTACGAGCGTCCCTGGGGCAGCGGCAGGGGCTGCAGGGGAGAAGTTGTTGGGCCGAATGGTCACGATACCCGTGCCGTCTGTCAGTTCTTTTTGCTCGAAGGCTTTCCCGGCATAAAGGGGACGCGTGAACACGGCCCTATCGCCGTCCTTGGTGAGAGAGGTCACATCAGAAATTTGCCCGCAATTTAGCTGGGCTGCCAATTGAGGTGCGAGATCGCGGCCGATGGCGGTATGACCAAGCAGGATCAGTCTCGGTTCTTCCGGCAGTACAGCTAGGGCTTGCAGCACTGCTTCAAAGGCCAACTCCGGCTGATAGGCATGGAGTTCGGCATGATCCAGGATGAGCACTTGGCCCTCCACATGGCGGCTCAGCTCGGCAGCAGCATCATCCAGCTGGTGACCCAGCAGTACCGCTGTAAGACGGTCGCTTTCGCCACGCAGCGTGTTTGCAACGTGAAGCGCTTCCAAAGAGACTTGACGAAGTTTACCATCCTTCGTTTCGACGATCACCACGTACGTTTTGCTCATGTTTAACGCCTCCTTCGGGTTAAATGACTTTTGCTTCAGAGCGCAGTAGTCGCACGAGTTCCGCTGCCTGTTCGGCAGGCGAACCGGCAAGCAGTTTGCCAGCTTGGCGGGCCGGCGGCAGGGTGAGGCCAAGCCGTTGGGTTTTAGGGGTGATGTCGGTTTCGTTGAGTCTAAGATCAGAAAGGGTCAGTTCACGGAACGGTTTCTTCTTCGCTTTCATAATTCCGGGGAGCGATGGATAGCGTGGTTCGTTTAAGCCTTGCTGGGCCGTGAGTACTGCGGGTAATGCAACTTCCAGCGTTTCTGCGTCACCTTCCGCATCCCGTACGACAGTTGCCCGATCTCCGCTTACGGTCAACTCCGTAATCGATGAGACGTGGGGGAGTGAGAGCAGCTTGGCAAGCCGCACAGCGACTTGACCGGCGCCGTTATCGACGGAGAAGTTGCCGCCCAAAATGAGGTCATAGCTTAGCGTTTGCAAATAGGCGGCGAGCAGGCGGGAGATGCCATATTCATCCGTATCGATCGTCTCTGTGACGATCCGTACCGCTTCATCCGCGCCCATCGCCAGCGCGGTGCGCAGTGCTTCGGCCGCTCTTTCCGGGCCTGCCGACACGACTGTCACCGTACCGCCGTGGGCTTCTTTCAGACGCAGCGCTTCCTCAACCGCATATTCGTCGTAAGGGTTAATGACGAACTTAACGCCGTCCTCAACAATCTTTCCGTCGGTGAGGACGATTTTTTCCTCCGTATCGAAGGTTTGTTTCAGGATGACAACGACATGCATGCGGGCCAACTCCTTTCAAATTCAAGAATGTTTCCCCTCAAGTACATGCTAACGCTTGCCAGCGCACTTATTGGGTTGTTATGAAGTGAGTTTCAATTCTAACGCTGACCCGTAACGTTATTGGCATGATTTTGGGGGATTTGCCTCAAAAACGAGCAAATCAGCTTCGTGTCAAGCGTTATATGTTGCAGATGTTAATTTTGCTGCGAATAAGGTTGATCACAAGCGTTAGAGCAGATTGGATAGGTGGGGTATTGCTCAAAAATAACGGCTCACTTCTTAAGTGCACGCAGGAAAAAGTCCACCGTGTTCTCCACCTGAGCGGATAGGGAGTACTTCATGCCAGAGATCAGCCAAGAGGTTACGACTTCGTCCAAGGCTCCAAAGATCAGCTGACGGGATAGCTTGGTGTCCAGGTTGTCGCGGAACGAACCTTCCTCGATCCCTCTCTTCAAGATATGCTCGATCAGCGTGATATAGGGCTTCACCGCCAGACCGATCGCTTTGCGCAGTTCGAGGGAGCTTTGTCGCAGCTCGATTTGGGTCACGTACGCAAAATTTACGTTCTGCTCCAGATGAGTGAAGTGAATTTCACACACCTTACGCAACGCTTCTTCGGCTGTGCTCGTCTCGGCGATGTTCTGATGGAACAGCTCAACCAGCTTGCCCAGTCGATCCTGGAAGAGGGAGATCAGGATATCTTCTTTATTTTTGAAATATAGATAAATTGTGCCGTCCGCGACTCCAGCTTCTTTGGCGATTTTAGAGACTTGGGAGCCGTGGAACCCGTTCTCTGCAATGACTTTTTCCGCTGCATCCAAGATCATTTCAAATTTTTCCTGTTTCCTACTTGTCATCGAGCCACCTCAATGCTAAAATTTAAAACAACTGAATGAACCGTCATTCATTTTCTTAATCTTAGGGGAAAAACTTACCGGTTGTCAAGGGACGTTCCTTAAGATTTTTCATTTCACTCCATGTTGTAACCGTTTACCCCTGTTCACTTGTACGAGAGCCATCTTCCATCGTGTCAGGAACACATCGCAATACTGAAGCACACGAACCTCAGCATTTCAATAATCTCTCTTCATGTACGTAGCAACTTTTCCCGCACACATTGACGCACTTGAACCACCAGCGATCTCTTTTTCTCATAAGAAAATATTCGAAGGAGGGACGCCTTCTCATGGTTACGTTCTGGCTTACGCTAAACGCTCTGCTGTTTGCCGCCGTTACGGGATACGCCATTTATGTGTTCTATCAGGCCGTGTTCCGTCGTTACCTTTACCTGCGGCTAGGCCGACCCACCAACTTCCGTGCTAGGCGAGGGGGAGACCAGGGGGAATTCTGGTCACAGGTATTTGGGCAAAAGAAGCTGCTCAAGGATCGAAAAAGCGGTTTGATGCACATCGTTGTGTTTTACGGATTTATCGTGTTGCAATTTGGAGCGATTGATCTGATCGTCAAAGGGGTATCGCGCGGCGGGCATCTGCCACTACCGGCTTACGAGCTGTTCGGCTGGTTCCAGGAGTTTACCGCACTGGCTATCCTCATTGCGATGGGGTACGCCGCCTATCGCCGTTATATTGAAAAGCTGCCGCGACTCAAAAAGGGTTGGAAACCCGGAATCGTTGTAATTTTCATCTATGCGTTGATGGTATCCGTTCTGCTGTCATTAGGGTTCGAACGTGTATGGATGGGGCTGGAGTTTTCATGGTACGCCCCGGTCTCGTCAGCCATTGCTGCAGTATTCACTTGGTTGCCTGAAGCTGTTGCAGAAGCTGTATTTTACGTATTCTGGTGGCTGCACTTATTGATCTTGCTTTCTTTTCTCGTATACATCCCTCAATCGAAGCACTTCCATCTCATCACTGCACCTATTAACATCTGGCTGCGCCGCCGGGAACCGCATGGCAAGCTGCAGAGCCTGGATCTTGAAGACGAAGAAGCCGAAAGCTTCGGAGTGGGCTGCATCGAGGATTTCACGCAAAAGCAAATGCTCGACTTCTACGCCTGCGTGGAATGCGGGCGCTGTACCAGCGTCTGCCCGGCGGCGAGCACCGGTAAAACGTTGTCGCCGATGCATCTGATCACGAAGCTGCGCGATCATCTCACCGAGAAGGGCGCCGCCGTTACGGGCAAATCGCCGTGGGTACCGGCGAATGTATTTGGCTCGGACGGCGTCCATGCGGTGGCGGCAGGCGTGGCATCTGCCGCACCGGACTGGGGGCGCGCCTCGGGCATCACCGACATTCGCCCGACGCTGGACTGGCAGAAGGCGGCTTGGCAGCCAGCCGCTCAAGGTAAAGCAGTCACCGAGCTTGAGCTGATTGGGGATGTCATGACCGAAGATGAAATTTGGGCCTGCACGACCTGCCGGAACTGCGAGGATCAATGCCCAGTGGGGAATGAGCATGTTGACAAAATCGTGGACCTGCGCCGTCACCTGGTCCTCATGCAAGGCAGCGTACCTGCAGAAGGCCAACGGGCGATGCAAAACATCGAGCGCCAAGGCAATCCTTGGGGCATCAGCCGCAGCGACCGCGCAGCCTGGACGGGCGAGCTGGAGGGCATCCCTGTGCCAACAGTGAAGGATAATCCGTCATTTGAGTATCTGTATTTCGTCGGCTCGATGGGTTCTTATGATCTGCGCAGCCGTAAAGTGACGCGGGCGTTTGTCCGGCTGCTCCACGAAGCGGGCGTTAACTTCGCCATTCTTGGCAACGAGGAACGCAACTCCGGAGATACGCCGCGCCGAATGGGCAATGAGTTCTTGTTCCAACAACTGTGCCATGAAAACATTGCAACGTTCCAACGGTACGGCGTACGTAAAATCGTTACGGCTTGCCCGCATACCTTTAATACATTGAAAAACGAATATCCCGAATTTGGCTTGGAGGGAGTGGAAGTGCTGCACCATACACAGTTGCTGGAGCAGTTGATCCGCGAAGGACGATTAAAGCCGACTCACCAGGTCAACGAACGAGTGACTTATCACGATTCCTGTTATCTTGGGCGGTATAACGGGGTTTATGATGCGCCGCGTGAGGTGCTGCGGGCCGTGCCCGGGGTGGAGCTGGTGGAGATGAACCGGTCCCGAGAGAACGGGATGTGCTGCGGAGCAGGCGGCGGGCTGATGTGGATGGAGGAAACCGACGGCAAACGAATTAACTTGGCCCGCACGGAGCAGGCATTGGAGGTGGGTCCGAGCATGATCAGCAGCGCTTGTCCGTATTGCCTGACGATGCTGGAAGACGGCACCAAGCTTAAGGAAGTGGAAAGCCAGGTGAAGGCGCGGGACATTGCTGAGATTTTAGCGTTATCTGTGTTTGGTGAACAGGCGGCGGATCCGGTCCCCGCATGATCTCAATGAATTTTGAAGGACCTAGGAGGTAGATCAAATGAACAAACCGATCCGAAAAGCAGCCGTTATCGGCTCCGGTATCATGGGCTCCGGCATCGCTGCCCAACTGGCGAATGCGGGCATCTCCTGCCTGTTGCTTGACATTGTTCCGCAGCGATTGAGCGACGAGGAGATGGCCGCAGGGTTGACGCTTGACCATCCGTCCGTACGCAATCGCTTAGCAATGTCGGCGATCGCCGGCCTCTCCAAGACAAAACCCGCACCGTTATATGACAACGCTTTCGCGGAGCGAATCACGCCGGGCAATTTGGAGGATCATCTGCACCAGATTGCGGATGTGGATTGGGTGATCGAGGTCGTAGTCGAAAACCTCGCCATTAAGCAGCAACTGCTCGCTCAGGTCGAGCGCCACTGGAAGCCGGGGATCATCGTCAGCTCCAATACATCGGGGATCTCGATCAACGCGATGGTTGAAGGACGGTCCGAGGAATTCCGCAAGTCTTTTCTTGGAACCCATTTCTTTAATCCGCCGCGTTATATGAAGCTGCTGGAGATCATTCCGGGTCAGACGACCGATCCGGAGTTGGTTCAAAGCTTAAGCCGTTTCTGCGAGCAGAAGCTGGGAAAAACGGTCGTGCTGGCCAAAGATACACCGAACTTTATCGCTAACCGCATCGGCACATATGGCCTGCTCGTGACGCTGCGCGAGATGGCCGAGAAGGGGTACACCGTTGAAGAGGTGGACGCCGTGACGGGACCTGCCATGGGCCGTCCGAAAAGCGCCACCTTCCGCACCTTGGATCTGGTCGGCTTGGACACCTTCCTGCATGTGGCCGACAACGTGTATGCGAACGTCTCGGACGAAGCGGAGAAGCAGGTGTTTGCTGCTCCAGCCTCACTGAAGGATATGGTGTCACGGGGCTGGCTCGGTGAGAAGAGCGGGCAAGGCTTTTACCGCAAAATCAAAGGGGAGAAGGGCAGCGAAATTCTGTCCTTGAACTTGCAGACGATGGAGTACGCACCGCAGCGCAAGGTGAACTCCGCTTCATTGGAGGCTGCCAAGCTGGCGAAAGGGGCAGCTGCCAAAACGAAGGCGCTGCTTGGGACGCAAGACCGCTACTCGCAGCTCGCCTGGGATGTGCTGAAGCAGGTGCTGATCTATTCCGCCGCCAAGCTGGGGGAAATTGCGGACAACATCCGCGATATCGACGAAGCGATGAAATGGGGCTTTAATTGGGAGTTGGGCCCGTTTGAAACATGGGATGCCATCGGCTTAGTGCGTACCGTTGAGAAGATGGAGGCGGAAGGGCTGACGGTACCGGCCTGGGTGAAGGACTGGATCGCACAGGGCAACACTTCGTTCTACAAAAAAGAAGGGGGCTCCCTCTTCCAAGCCGCCGCCCGAGGTTACGCACCAGTCAAGCTGCCGCCGGAACAGATCTCGCTTCGCGACTTGAAGGCGCAGAATCGAGTGGTGCGCAGCAACAGCGGCGCCAGCCTGATCGATCTTGGCGACGGCGTGGCATGCTTGGAGTTCCATTCGCCGAACAACGCGATTGGGGCGGATATTTTACAGATGATCTCGCAGAGCATGGATGAGGTGCGGGCTAACTTCGAAGGGCTGGTCATTGCCAACCAGGGACGTAACTTCTGCGTTGGCGCCAACCTGATGCTGCTGCTGATGGAAGCGCAGGACGAGGAATGGGACGAAATCGACGACATTATTCGTCTATTCCAGAACACGATGTACCGCCTGAAACGGTTTGAGAAGCCGGTGATAGCGGCGCCGCACCGCATGACGCTGGGCGGCGGCGTGGAAGCGTGTATGCCGGCAGATCAGGTTATCGCCGCTGCTGAAACGTATTACGGGCTCGTTGAAGTGGGCGTCGGCCTGATTCCGGCGGGCGGCGGCTGTAAGGAGCTGGCGCTACGGGCCAGCCAACAGGCGATGTTGGCGGAGGCTGATTTGCAGCCCTACATCAACCACTACTTCCAAACGGTGGGGACTGCCACAGTGTCCAGCAGCGGTCATGACGCCAAACGGCTTGGGCTCATGAAATCTACCGACCGGGTGGTGCTAAATCCCGACCATTTGATTTACGAAGCGAAGCAGGCCGTATTAAAGCTGGCGGGAAGCGGATATGAGCCCATTCCCGAGACGAAGTTCCGCGTTGTCGGCTCCGAAGGCAAAGCGGTACTGCAGCTAGGCGCGCTTGGCATGTACGAGGGCGGTTATATCAGCGATCACGATCTGCTGATCGCCAACAAACTCGCCCATGTGCTTGCTGGAGGCGACGTGCCCGCCGGAACGCTGGTAACCGAGCAATATATGCTTGACCTAGAGCGCGAGGCATTCCTGAGCTTATGCGGTGAACCAAAGACGCAGCAGCGCATGCAGCACATGCTGAGCAAAGGCAAACCGCTGCGGAACTAAACGAGGGGGAGGATGAAATTAGATGAAGGAAGCTGTGATTGTATCCATGGCCCGGACGGCGGTGGGCAGAGCCAAGAAAGGCAGCCTGGTCCAAACCCGCGCCGATGACTTAGGTAAAATCGTGCTGGAAGCCGCCATTGAGCGCGCACCTGGTCTGAACAAAGAAGATGTCGAGGACATCATCATCGGCTGTGCCATGCCGGAGGGGGAGCAGGGACTTAATTTTGCGCGGATCATGGCGCTCTACGCCGGGTTCCCGGTCACGGTGCCTGCCATCACCATCAATCGCTTTTGCTCTTCGGGTTTGCAGGCGATAGCCTTTGCTGCGGAGCGGATTATGCTAGGTCAGGCTGACGTGCTGATCGCCGGCGGCGTGGAAAGCATGAGCCATGTGCCTATGACCGGGTTCAAGGTGTCGCCCAACCCGCGGATCGTTGCGGAAATGCCGGAGGTCTACATCGCGATGGGGCATACGGCGGAACGCGTCGCCGAACGCTTTGGCATCTCCCGGGAAGATCAAGATCGGTTCGCTTATGTATCCCATCAGAAAGCTGCTCAAGCGATCGCCGAAGGCAAGTTCAAGGAGGAGATCGTCCCGTTTGAGGCAGAGCTGCGCAGCTTGGATGAGCGTGGGAAGGTCAAAGTGAAGCGTTTTGTCTTCGACACCGACGAAAGCGTCCGCAGCGACACGACCCTTGAAGCTTTAGCGAAGCTGAAACCCAGCTTCAAGCAAGGTGGAACCGTGACGGCAGGGAACTCCTCGCCGATGAACGACGGGGCAGCCGCAGTCGTCGTCATGAGCCGGGAGAAGGCAGATGCGTTAGGGCTTCAACCGTTGGCAACGTTCCGTTCGTTTGCGGTAGCGGGCGTGGAGCCGGAATTGATGGGCGTAGGACCCGTCAAGGCGATTCCGAAGGCGCTGGCAGCTGCAGGGATCACGCTGGACGATGTGGATCTGTTTGAAATCAACGAAGCGTTCGCCTCGCAATGCGTCCACGTGATACGCGAGCTGGGTCTGGATGAGAACAAAGTGAACGTCAATGGCGGCGCCATTGCTCTCGGACATCCGCTCGGCTGCACCGGGACGAAGTTGTCGATATCCCTGATTCATGAACTGCGCCGTCGTGGCGGCAGATATGGGGTCGTGTCGATGTGTATTGGCGGCGGTATGGGCGCGGCCGGCGTTTTTGAAGTTCACCCTTGAATCCATTTGAATAAAGGAGAGGATCGCATGAGTAACGAAACGAAGGAAAAAATCGTAGGCGGCAGCTTTGTCATTACCGATGTCGATTACCGTCAGGTGGTGACCCCGGAGGATTTCAGCGAGGAGCATCGCATGATCGGCGAGACGACGGAGGAATTCGTTCGCACGGAAATTCTTCCGCGGGACGAAGAGATTGAGCATTTGAATTATGAGCTGACCGCCAACCTGCTGCGGAAAGCGGGAGAAGTCGGTCTGCTCGGCGCAGACGTGCCGGAGGCATACGGCGGCATGGGGCTAGACAAAGTCAGCACCACGTTAATCAGCGAAAAACTGACGAAAGCCTCCTCATTTGCCCTCTCCGCCGGAGCCCATGTCGGCATCGGGACACTGCCTATCGTGTTCTTCGGAACCGATGCCCAGAAGCGCAAATACTTGCCGAAGCTGGCGACAGGGGAGCTGCTTGCGGCGTATTGCTTAACTGAACCCTCCTCGGGCTCCGATGCGCTGGGGGCTAAGACAACTGCGGTGCTGTCGGAGGACGGGACGCATTATGTGCTCAACGGAACCAAACAGTTTATTACAAACGCGGGTTTTGCGGATATTTTCATTGTATACGCCAAGGTGAACGGCACTGACTTCAGTACGTTTATCGTTGAACGGAGCATGGAAGGGGTAAGTATCGGTCCGGAGGAGAAGAAGATGGGTATTAAAGGCTCCTCCACGTGCCCGTTGATCCTGGAAAACGTGAAAGTGCCGGTCGAAAACCTGCTGTGGGAAGTAGGCAAAGGCCACTTGATCGCCTTCAACATTCTGAATATCGGACGCTTCAAATTGGCGGCAGGATGTCTCGGTTCCTCCAAGGATGCGATTGAATATGCGGCGAAATATGCTAATGAACGTACCCAATTCGGGCAAAAGATATCGTCCTTCCCGCTCATCGGCAAAAAGCTGGCGGAGATGAATACGCGGACGTTCGTGCTGGAAAGCATGGTCTATCGCACAGCGGGCTTGTTTGACGTCGGATTAGCAGATGTCGATTACAGCAGTGCAGATGTGGGCTACCAATCGGCGAAGCAAATCGCGGAATATCAACTGGAATGCTCCATCAACAAGGTGTTTGGCTCGGAGGTGCTCGATTTCGTCGCGGACGAAGGCGTGCAAATTCATGGCGGCTACGGGTTTACCCAGGAATATCGAATCGAGCGGATCTACCGCGATTCGCGGATCAACCGGATATTTGAAGGCACTAATGAAATCAACCGCCTCCTGATTCCCGGCGCGCTGGTCAAACGCGCAATGAAGGGGGAACTTCCTCTGCTCCAGGCGGCGCAAAAGCTGCAGGCAGAACTGATGGAGCCGATCCCCAGCCGCACTTTTGAAGGCACGTTGGAAGAGGAAGCTTATCTGCTGACCATGGCCAAAAAGATCTTCCTGATGGCGGGCGCCCAAGCGGTGCAAAAATATCAGCTCAAACTGGAGCGGGAGCAGGAAGTGCTCAGCCATTTAGCGGATATGATGATCGCCATCTATGCGATGGAAAGCGCGCTGCTTCGTACGAAGAAGCGCATTGCACAAGCGGGTGAAGACAAGGCCGCGCTGTATATCGCCATGACAACGGTGTTTATTCAAGAAGAATTTGGCAAGATTGAAGCCTTGGCGAAGGAAACGTTAAGTTATATGGAGACAGGGGATATGCTGCGCACACAACTCTCCATCCTGAAAAAATTGACAAAGCGCTCGGCTGTGAATACGCTGTCATTAAAACGGCAAATTGCCGCCGAAGTGATTCGGGCGGAGAAATACGTACTGTAAAATTGCGAGGTTGGGAGGCAAGGCGTATGTCGAGTAAACCTTGGCTGAAGTTCTACCCTGCTGAAGTACCACCGACCTATGATTATCCGAAGCAAAATCTCGCCCACTTTTTAGAAGTTACGGCTGCTCGTTACCCCGAAGTTACGGCTCTGGAGTTTATGGGAAAAAAGATGAATTACCGCACTCTGCTGCAACAGTCGTACCAATTTGCGAATGCCCTGCGAAAGCTGGGCATTCGCAAGGGGGACCGAGTAGCCATCATGCTGCCGAATTGCCCGCAGACGGTGATCGCCTATTACGGAACACTGCTCATGGGCGGGATCGCCGTCATGACGAATCCACTTTATATGCCTAGGGAGCTGGAGCATCAGCTCACGGATGCAGGCGCACGCGTGATCGTGACGTTAGATCCGCTCGTGGAGCGGGTTAGAACAGCGACCAAGCTACATCCCATGGAATATATCATTGCAACCTCGATTAAGGACTATTTACCTTTCCCCAAAAATTTACTGTATCCGATCAAAGCCAAAAAAGACGGCATGCTGGTTCATTTAAACTACAATGATCGCTTAATCGCTTTTCCAACCTTTCTTGCCAGCGGCAGCCCCGAACCCTGCCATGTGGAAGTGGATCCCGAGCAGGATTTAGCGTTATTGCAATACACCGGCGGGACCACGGGCTTTGCCAAAGGGGTCATGCTGACGCACATGAATCTGGTAGCCAATACGATTCAAAACCAGCTTTGGTTCTACCGGGCTAGGCCGGCAAAGGAGAAGTATTTGGCGGCTCTCCCCTTTTTTCATGTGTTTGGTATGACGGTGCTGTTAAATCAATCTGTTTCTTTAGGTGGAACTCTGCTGCTGATGCCTCGTTTTGAAATTAATCAGGTGCTGCAGACGATCCATCTCAAGAAACCATCGGTATTTCCTGGCGCACCCACGATGTATGTTGCAATCATTAATCATAAGGACGTTGGCGGGTATGATTTATCTTCGATTAATGTCTGCGTCAGCGGTGCGGCTCCGTTGCCGCTTGAGGTCCAAACCCGGTTTGAGGAAATCACCGGCGGCAAGCTGATCGAGGGCTATGGATTAACCGAAGCCTCCCCGGTCACGCATGCCAACAACATCTGGGGGATGCGGAAAACCGGATCAATAGGCATCCCATTTCCCGATACTGATGCGATGATCGTACAGCCCGATACGCTCGAGGAGGTGCCGGTTGGTGAAGTCGGCGAGCTGGCCGTACGGGGCCCTCAAGTGATGCGGGGATACTGGAACCGCCCGGAAGAAACGTACAAGACGCTGCGTGACGGGTGGCTGCTCACCGGAGATTTGGGGCGGATGGATGAAGACGGATTCTTCTACATTTTAGATCGGCGCAAAGATTTGATCATTGCCGGAGGATATAACATTTATCCGCGGGAGGTCGAAGAGGTGTTGTTCGAGCATCCGGACGTGGAAGAGGCAATTGTGGCCGGTATCTTCGACCGATATCGCGGCGAGACGGTCAAAGCTTATATCGTTCTGAAAGAAGGGGCAGTACCGGACGAGGAGGGCATCAAACGCTGGTGCAAGGAGAAGCTCGCTGCTTATAAGGTGCCGAAGGTTTACGAATTTCGGGATAGTCTTCCGAAAACGTTGGCCGGTAAAGTGCTGCGCCGCAAGCTCGTGGAAGAAGAAGCGGAGCGTCAGAATCCGGCTCAAACGAAAGAGAAGTAACCGTTGGTGTGCTTAAATCCGAGGCAGAATCAGGGCTTTTTGGCAGCGAACGGGATGAACGGAGGTTATCTGAAATGAAAGCGGATTCAGAAGAGCTGCAGCAACGTTTAGCGTTGTGGAATCAAGCGGCGATTGGCTCGTTTGTGGATTATCTCGGCTGTGAAGTGGTTGAAGCGAATGAGCAGCGGGTTGTGATGCGCCTTCAGATTCAGCCGCATCATTTGAACTTGATCGGCATCGTCCACGGGGGGGTTCATGCGACGTTGATCGATTCGGCGATGGGACTGCTGGCGATGATTGCCAAACCGGAAGCCAGTGTGGTGACAACGAACTTAAACTTAAATTACGTCACCAAAGCCGTGAAAGGATCGATCACTGTGACTGCTGAACTGGTTCACATATCGCGTAAATCGGTGACCACGATGGCGTATGCACGGCTGGATCAAGGTGAAATCTGCGCATTTGGAACAGGAACGTTCCGCGTGACCTGACGTTTAGGTGGATACCTGCGCAGGAAGTCCTCCTAACGCATATGGTGAATAAACGCAAGGACATATGTGTTAGGAGGAGCCTATGAATATTTTGATGGTGGCGCCCGAGCAGATCCCGGTTCCCGGGAACGGCTCCGTGGAGATCAGCATGCTGGCCATCGCCAAGCAATTGGCCGTGAATCATCGCGTTACGCTGATCAGCAGAAAGGCCCGAAACTTACCCCGCGTCAGCCGGATGGGGAACTTAACGATCGTCCGGGTGAGCAGCGGAAGCTCCAGTAAGTATATCGCCTCCGTTTTGCATTACTTGAAAGGGAGACGGTATGACCTGATTCAAGTCGATAATCGTCCGCATTATATGGCCAAAATCAAGGCGGCGTTTCCCCATACTCCCGTCACGTTGTTCCTGCATTCGCTGACGTTTGTGAAACCCACCACCAAAGTGAACGAAAGTCTGAGCCGAGCCGACCTGATTATTGCCAACAGCGATTCGCTGAAAGCGAATTTAGCAGCGCGCTTCCCACGGCATGCGGGGAAACTGCGCAAGGTGCATCTTGGTGTAGACACCGCTCGGTTTAGCCCGGCAAGCGGAGCAGGGCACTCTGGAACATTCCGCGTCTTGTTCGCGGGGCGGGTCATTCCACGCAAAGGGGTTCCGGTTCTGATCCGGGCGATCAGCCGTGTGCGCAAGGAATATGGGCCGGTTAGCTTAACCGTAGTTGGCGGCGGTAAACCCGGATATTTAAGAGAACTCAAGCGTTTAGCCAGGGCGAAGGGAGTGCCTGTCATATTTACCGGCAAAGTTCCGCATCGTTCCATTCACCGCAAGTTCCAGCAGGCCGATCTGTTTGCGTGTCCGTCACAGGAGCATGAAGCGTTTGGTCTGGTGAATGTGGAAGCGATGGCATCGGGTCTTCCCGTCGTCGCATCCAATATTGGCGGGATTGGGGAGATCGTCAAACACGGTTCGAATGGTTACCTCGTCGATGCCTACCGCAACTCTGAAGAGCATGCGAAGTGGATTCTGAAGCTGGCACGGGATCGGGAGCTGACCGCTCGAATGTCCAGACAAGCGCGGAAGGACGCTGTAGAGAAGTTCGGATGGAAGCAAACGGCCAAGAAGCTGATGGGAATCTATCGGCAGTTTGGTTCATAAACCTTATCCTACCAAAAACGGACGATAGGATGCCCTGTGGCATGGCCTTCGTCCGCTTTTTATTTATTTCCGCTTGTATTTGCCATAAGCACGAGCATATTTCATGATGGTGCGGAAGATACTCTTATCCTTCAGTTTCCGGAAGATGAACGGATCCGGCGAAGTGTTCACTTCAAGAATCCAAGGCCGCATCTTCTGGTCAAGCGCCACATCGACACCGATTTCGCGCAGCCCGGGGAAGCTCTTCTTTAAGTGATTGGCAATGTCCTCCCCAAAGCCCTCCAGTATATTGGTATAAGACTTGAGCCGCGATCCCTTCAAATAGGGGGAAAGCAGCTTCTCTACCGGCATAAGCTTCCCATCATTATGATAGTTGGTGACAATCTTCTTCGGGTGGGCCAGTCTGCCAATTATGCCGGTTGTCTTCCAAACCTTCTGCGGGGTACGTTGCACCATGACACGCAGGTCGAAGCGCCGCTGATCATATTTGAGCAGCTCAATGCCTTGCTGAACGAGATAACGACCTTTCAGCTTATGTTTTCGAATCGAGTGATAGAGTTCATCCACTGAATGATGGGTCGACACCTTTTTGTCAAGCTGGTGTTGGTAGATCCCGTGTCTGGAGTAAGGTTTATATTCGACCCGCATGACGCCTTTTCCCCATGTGCCGTTCACTGGCTTAACGTAGACCATATGGTATCTCAGCAGCATACTATGCAAATTCTCTTTAGTAAATCGGCGGGTTTCAGGGAGATAGCTCCGCAGCGTCTTGCTTTTCATCAACGCTTCATTTTTTTTCAGCTTGCTTGTGATATGACGCGGGTGACGAGCAGTTTTCATGATCGCGGTTCCCCTTCGAGATGTTTTTTATGGTAATGTATTCGTCCGCACTGGAAAAGGGAAAGATGATCACCTACTCGCCCTGAAAATAGACAGATGATTGACCTGAATTAGTTCGTTGGCATATAATTGTCAAGACAACTATTAAAGCAAGGTGTGACATATGGTGAGAAGGGACCACTCTCAGCACGAGCTGGCCATCGGATATATCATGGGGATGGCTTACCGCAAAATCACAGCATTACTGCAGCATCGATTGAAGGATTATGACATTACTACTGAGCAATGGTCCGTACTTCATAAGATCTATAATTCGGATGGCTTGATCCAGAAAGAGATTGCGGATCGAACCGGAAAGGACAAGCCAACGATTACTCGAATTATCGACTTGCTGGAAAGCAAAGGACTCGTTCGCAAGCAAGCGGGGGAGCGGGATCGAAGATCGTTTGTCGTATTTGCAACCGAGCGGGGAAGAGAACTGATCTGCGAAACGTTGCCGATTGAACGGGGCGTAAATGAAGAGGTGAAGCAGCTCATGGATGCGGAGGAATACGAGAAGCTCGTGGAGCTGCTCCAGCGCATCCATCTTCAGCTTGGTGAAGAATCGCAAAACAAAGGTTGACAACTAAGTAGATTAGAGGCGAAGAAATGAATTTACACAAGGAATCAGACCGATTATGGACGAGATCGTTTATATCATTAACGATCTTTGCTTTTTTGTTATTTTTGAATTTGCAAATGTTGTTGTCTTCACTTTCATCTTATGCCAAAAATGACCTTGCCGCCAGTGATTTAGAGGTCAGTCTCGTGACCAGCGTTTTTGCGGTATCCGCGATCTTGGCTCGTTTCCTCACAGCAGCGATGCTGCGGAAGTTTTCACCTAACGTTCTGCTGTTCACTGGCTTAATCATCGCAGCACTTATGACTGAATTCAATCATTGGGCGGGTTCGGTTGAAGGATTGATGCTGTTACGGGCCGGGTACGGTGTTGGTTTTGGGATTGGCAGCACCATTTTGCCAACGTTGGCATCACGGATCATTCCGCCAACTCGAATGGGGGAAGGCATTGGGTATTATGGGTTGTCGAGCAGCTTGGCGATGTCGATCGGCCCAATGATCGGTTTAAATATGCTGCAGAAGTACGGTTTTGGCACATTGACCTTGACGGGGGCATTGGCTGTTCTGGTGGTGATCCCGTTGTTGCTAATTACCCGAGCATTGCCAAGAAACCATAATCAAGAGATGAAAGCAAGCGAGAAGAAAACGACGCCGAGAGCCAGCGCCCCGGCCCTGGAACGTCGTACGTCGTTTAACCGTAAATTTTTGATGCCAGCATTTCTAAATATGTTATTGTCGATCACCTACAGCGGTCTGTTAAGCTTTATCGCTCTCTTCGGCGAATTTATCCACTTGGAACAAGTGGGGTTATTTTTCTTGTTTAATGCGGCCACGGTGGTCATCATTCGTCCGATCTCCGGCAGAATCTTTGATGCGAAGGGCCCTGGGGCCGTCCTGATTCCTGCGGCGCTTTTGGTAGTTGCGAGCATGGTTGTTTTGTCCTTCACCCAGTCGCTGCCAATGCTGATCGTTTCGGCGTTACTGTATGGACTTGGCTTCGGGGCGACCCAGCCTACGCTGCAGGCTTGGATGCTGCGATCCAGCACACCGGAGCAATACGGAATGGCGAACAGCATGTTTTTTAATACCACAGATTTTGGTGTTGCCATTGGTGCAATCATTCTGGGAGCCATCGCTTCCGCCACGAATTATGCGGTGATGTACCGTTATTCCGCCGGGGTTATGGGATTGTTCCTGATCTTTTACGTTGTGTCACATTTGTTGGGGAACAAGCGGTTATCCACGAAAAATGATCCGGCAGACCGCGCTGAAGTGAAGGTAAGCAGCACGAGCTAAGGCGCAGCTATTTCCCTTTGCGCGTTAACTCGGACAAGCGATCCCACTGTTCTTCTGTCACCTCGGCAAGGTCGTTAAACTGTCCGGCCCCGCGCAGCCATTCCCCACCGTCAATCGTGACCACCTCGCCGTTGATGTATCCGGCGGCATCCGAGACGAGGAAAGCGGCTAGGTCCGCCAGCTCTTCGGGGCGGCCGGTTCTTCCAAGCGGTACGCGTCCCAGCATTTTCGCCTCCAGCTCCGGAGTAGGGGAGAGGCGAGACCAGGCGCCTTCCGTCGGAAACGGTCCGGGTGCGATCGCCACCTGACGGATCCCGTGAGGTGCCCACTCGACGGCGAGGGAGCGGGTCAGCGCAAGTACGCCAGCTTTGGCAGCGGCGGAGGGCACGACGTATCCCGATCCGGTCGAAGCGTAGGTCGTGACAATGTTCAGCATCGTTCCGGGCAGCTGCTGTTCAATCCACCGTTTTCCAACCTCTAATGTCATGTAAAACGTACCGTGCAATACGATACCCAGTACTGCGTTGACAGCATTGGGCGACAAGCGTTCCGTCGGACTGATAAAATTGCCGGCAGCGTTGTTGACAAGCACATCGATCCGACCGAAATGTTGCCACACGTCATCCACGCAATTGTGGACTTGTCCGGGATCGCGAACATCACAGCGCTGCCGGTATACCTCACCGCCATAAGCAGAGGATAGTTCTTCAGCGGTTTGCTCCAATACCTCTTCACGTCGTCCGCAGATGGCGACCTTCGCGCCGAGTTGTAAGAACCGACCAGCCATCGCCCGTCCCAACCCTGTACCGCCTCCGGTGATCAGAATCACCTTATCCTTCAATAAATCCTGTGTGAACGCTTCCATATCTTCACGCTCCCAGATTTCAAATCAACCTCTGTACCATGATATTCGTGCTAAAACTTCATTATCCTGTCGTCTGGGAAGCGTTGGTGGATAATAAAATATCCGCAGCGGCTCCATCAAGGAACCCTGCGGATGATCAACGGAAGAGGAAGGTTATTTCGCGGAATCTGTATCGGTGAACGGCACCGGCTTGGCCACCCATTCATCGGCTTCCGGCTCGATGTCCACGCCGTTTTCAATCTTCTTCTTCTCCGCTAGTGAATCCCCTTGCTCATTTAATTTGTTACGCAGTTCAGCCTCATCGCGGGCTTGTTGATTTTGATGCTCCATGCTGATCCTCCTTAAGTGATTCTCTCGGTAGTAGTCATTACCTTCCATAGGTTATCCCGATCACGGTGATTTCATGTTTCAGACCTGTAGAAATTAGTTTATATTTATAAAAAGCTGGAATAAAATAGGAATTGGGACATCCTTGCGTTTCATTCGTTGCAACTCCGAAGTCGCTTAACGAAAGACAGGCTCTCCACTTTCGCTTTGAGGAGGAATGATGATGAAGCTTCAAAAGGTTTGTCTAGTTTTGCTGTGTTTCTTTATAGCCACCACGTTTGGGGCCGTTGCATCGGCTGCTCCCGCCAACGCCGCAGGGGAAATGAAGCCGTTCCCGCAGCAGATCAGCTATCCGGGAATCATCAAGCCAAGCCACGTCACCCAAGCCGCGATGAATCAGGCTGTGGCGTCATATTACGATTATTGGAAAGCGACTTATCTTCGCAACAATTTGTCTTCTTTGCCGGGCGGTTACTATGTGAAGGGCAATATTACGGGAGATCCCGACGGGTTTACCGCGCTTGGTTCCTCCGAAGGTCAGGGCTACGGCATGATCATCACCGTGCTGATGGCAGGTTATGATCCGAACGCCAAGACGATTTATGACGGATTGTTTAAGACGGCACGTACATATAAGAGCAGCGGAAATCCGAACTTGATGGGTTGGGTAGTAGCGGACAGCAAAGCCGCTCAAGGCCATTTTGGGTCAGCTACCGACGGTGATTTGGACATCGCTTATTCGTTGATTTTAGCTCACAACCAGTGGGGCTCGGGCGGGGCGATCAACTATTTGCAAGAAGCGAAAAAAATGATTACCGACGGCATTAAAGCAAGCTATGTTACATCTGGTAATCGGCTTAATCTTGGAGATTGGGACGGTAAGGATGCGCTGAATACGCGGCCGTCGGACTGGATGCTCAGTCATTTGCGCGCTTTTTATGAGGTCACAGGGGATGAGACTTGGATTCATGTGATAGATCATTTGTACGACGTGTATCAACAGTTTAGCGCAACATATTCTCCGAATACCGGACTGATCTCTGACTTTGTGGTGGGTAACCCGCCAAGACCTGCGCCAGAGTGGTATCTGGATGAGTTCAAAGAAACGAATCAATATTACTATAATGCAAGCCGTGTACCGCTGCGCATCGTTATGGATTATGCGTTATACGGCGATACCAGAGCGAAAGCGCTCGCCGACAAAATGGTGAGCTGGATCAAAACGAAAACCGGCGGTGCACCTGCAAATATCAAAAATGGCTACAAGCTGGACGGCACAGCCATAGGAAATTATGCCACAGCGGTATTTGTCGCTCCGTTCATCTCGGCGGGAACGGCGAATTCCAATCATCAAGCTTGGGTGAATGCGGGCTGGGACTGGATGAAGAATAAGAAAGAGGATTACTTCAGCGATACCTACAATTTGCTGAACTTGCTGTTCCTATCGGGGAATTGGTGGAAGCCCGGCGGGGCAACTGTACCGGAAGCTCCGAATCTGGCCCTGAATAAAACAGCGGTATCCAGCACAATGGAAGGCGTGGGGTTTGAACCGGACAAGGCGATAGACGGCAACCAGATGACGCGCTGGGCCAGTCGCGAGGGGACCGATCCGGAATGGATTTACGTTGATCTGGGTGCCGTACATCAAATCACCGGCGTCAAGCTGCGGTGGGAGGTGGCATACGCCAAGCGGTACAAGATTGAAATCTCCACGGACAGCGGAGCGCCAGAGCATTGGCAGGAAGTATATTCGACTTCAAGCGGAGATGGAGGACTTGATGAAATCCCGCTTTCGCCGCAGCCGGCAAGATATGTCCGCATGTATGGCATCGAGCGGGGGACACCTTACGGGTATTCCCTTTACGAGTTTGAAGTGACAGGTCAGTGAAATGAAGAAGGGACCGGAACTGCCGAAATGATTCGGCGCTTTTCGATCCCTTTTTTAAGTTACAGATTAGATCATCAAGATTTCGCGAATTTCTTGCTCGGTCAGCGCGGAAATGGCCTCTTGTCCAGGCTTCAGCACCTCTTCGACGAGGTGCTTTTTCTTCTGCTGCAGCTCGTACATTTTGTCTTCCACGGTGCCTTGGGCAACCATGCGAATGACATGTACGATATTCTTCTGCCCGATCCGATAAGCCCGGTCCGCCGCCTGCTGCTCGACCGCGGGATTCCACCATAGATCATAAAGAATGACGGTATCCGCACCGGTTAAGTTCAGGCCAGTGCCTCCGGCCTTCAGCGAGATGAGAAACAAATCGCGTTCCCCGTCGTTAAAGCGATCGCATAACTCTACCCGTTCGGCAGCTGGCGTCTTCCCATCGAGATAAAAGAAAGGCAACCCTCGGTAGCCCAGCTCTCGGCCAATCAATCCGAGCATCTCCGTAAATTGGGAGAAGATCAGTACGCGTTTGCCGGCGCTTTGGCATTCTTCGATCATTTCCATCAGTTGGTCAAACTTCGCTGAACCGCCGTCATAGCCGTCAACGAATAAGGCCGGATGGCAGCATAGCTGGCGCAGCCGGGTTAAGCCAGCCAAAATGCGAATACGGTTCTGCCCGAACGTGTCGTCATCCAAATGCTTAAGCGTCTCCTGCTGCAGCTTGGCCAGGTAGGCCAGGTACAGCTTCTTCTGTTCAGGCAGCAGCTCAGAAGGTTGAAGGGACTCGATTTTTTCCGGCAGCTCCTTCAGCACGTCGGTTTTCAGCCGGCGCAGGACGAAAGGGCGGATGCGTTTGGCTACCGTCTCCCGGGACAAATCGTTAAACGCCTGGCGACTAGGGAATAACTCTGGAAAGACGGCGCTAAAAATCGACCATAACTCTTCCAGCGAGTTCTCTACCGGAGTGCCGGTTAAGGCGAACCGGTACTTGGCTTGCAAGCTCTTCACGGCTTGGGCCGTTTGGCTGGCGTGATTTTTGAAGCTTTGAGCCTCGTCCAAAATCAGTGTATGGAACGTCAGTTCAGCGAACTGCTCAATATCGCGGCGCAGCAGTGGATAGGAGGTGATCACTACATCCGCTTGCGACGCCTCGCGCAAGGTTCGCACCCGTTCAGCTTTACTTCCGTCGGCGATTACCGCCTTAATGTTTGGTGCGAATTTCGTCAGCTCGTTCCGCCAGTTGTACACCAGGGAAGCAGGGCAGACGATCAACGCTGGCTGTCCAGATTCGGCGATCTCCGGCAGCACCGATATGAGATAAGCGATGCTTTGCAGCGTCTTTCCAAGCCCCATATCATCGGCAAGAATGCCGCCGAAGCGATAGTAGGCCAGTGTCTTAAGCCACTGATAACCGTAAACCTGGTAGTCGCGAAGTACATCGGAGAGCTGTGGCGGCACCGGAAAGTCCAGGTGGCTGGGATGCTGCAGGTTATGCAGCAACTCGCGGTACGCTTTGCCCAGCTTCACTGGGCCTTGTCCACGGTCTTCCTGGATATGCAATCCGCGGATCACCGGTACACGGAATTCCGGCCCGCGGATATCGCTTTGGCGCAAGCCAAATTCGTTCAGGAACTTGACGATCTCCTGAAACTCCTCGCTTTCAAGCGGCATTAATGCACCGTTTGGCAACCGGTAGTATTTGCGCTTCTCCTCCAGTGCCTGAAGCAATCCGCGGATTTCCGATTCACCGATCCCGGTCATGCTGAAGCGAAACTCCAGCCAATCCGTACGCTCGTCGAGCTCCACGGATATTTTCGGCGGTCGAAGGTCGGTGATGAGCCGGGTCTTGACTGCCGAGGTAGCATATATGTCCACGAGCTTCTCCAGTTCTGGCACGACATGATACAGAAATTCGTATTCCGCCTCCTCATCATCGAGGAAATAGGCGCTTTCGGTTCGGGTCATGTAGCCGGAATCCAACAGATTTATAATCTCCCGTTCCTTCTCAGTATCGCGCAGCAAGATTAAATCCGTACCTCGCTTGGGACCATGATCATCCAAGGGGTTAAACACGATATCACCGTATTGGAATTCCAAGCCCGCCAGGAGCCGGTCCTTAACCCGATCAAGGTACAGCCGGGCTTTCAGCTGGGTCCGTACCATACGGCTGGCGACCTTTTCCTCGACGTGGATAGTTCCGAACTTTGTCAACCCGGGCAGCACCCGTTCAACAAAGGGCTCGATCTGGTCTGGAGAGATCAGGATATACGGTTTCCGCGCAGTAATCATCATATGTTTTAATTCAGCGAGCCGGCGAGTTTGCGCGGGCGAGAGGCGGATCAGCTTACCTTCCGATAAAATGATGCCATAGACGTCCATGACCAGAACATCATCCAGGCCCTGGGCGGAAAACTGATAGCTCTCGTCCCCGGCTTGGCCGAGTTGAAAGCTAAGTGGCAGCGTTCCGTCTGTCACTTCAAGCCCCGGCCAGATGCGGCCATCTTGCTCCAATTGCACGAGCGGAGCTTGGGTGAGCAGCGGCAGCAGATCGTCCCAAAAGACAGGCGGCACCGGTAACAGTCGATCGGAAACCCCATTCGATTTAAGGGAGTATCCTCCGAGGCTCTCGTGAAACATCTGCTCATTGCGTTGGATTTCCGCCAGCTTCTGCAGGATCGCTTCATCCTCCGGCCGAAAGGCGTAACGTTCCGGGTCGTAGTTGAAATGTTTGGTGAAGCTGTATGGCTCGCCGCGTGAGATTTTATCGAGAAAATCCCGAATGTTCTTGACGATATACAGACGCTTCTCGCCGATCTTCAGCTCCAGACCGAACAAGTACTTACGGTAGCCGTACGGCACCGGATGGAGTGTTAATTCCACCTCCAGCGGCGTCCGCTGATCAAACCTTAGTCCAGTCCGCAGCGGCGGCGGGGCAGTCTCTTCAAACAAGCGCATCATATCACGGGCGATCCAGATATCGCGGGAAGGGATGTCCCCAGGTTGTTTACGCTGGATCAGGCCGTAGGATCCATTGCGATCGTCGTCCATTGAATCTAGAAGGTCATCCTGCTGCCGCAGCAGAGACGGAAACGGACGAACCGGCGCCTTACCGCCTTGCAGCATGTCATGAACCCCCAGCAAGACGGCGGCAATATGCTTGCAATAGTTGTTATAGGAATAGAAGGCGGGACAGTTGCATTCCGCATGCACGTCGCCGTGTTCATCGATTTGCAGCGACACATGATAGTGTCCGGTTCCAGACACTGCCGCTTCATAGACACGGGAGCCGTGGTCCATCCGGAGAAAGGCCACTTTCCCGGTCCGGTAATATGCTTCTCCACGCTCGTAAGCGATTCGGCCGCATAACAATTTAATGACGCGCTCCGTTAACTGAAAACTCATGCACGGATTCCTTTCTCGTATAATTTCCGTTCGTCAGGTGTTCGCCTTTTGTTCTCCCCCTATGATAACAGAAAATCGACTATTGAAAAACGAGCGTTGAAATCAGCCTGCTGTGAGGATAATATCACTGCGGTTGCTATATTCTTAAGACGTCCCTTAAGATAAGATGATGATGGTATAGAAAATGGAGGGAGCTTAGGTATGGATACCTTTGCCTGTATTTATATTCTTCGCGGGGACCCGTTTCGTCCGGGAACCTGCATCTACCTGGATCAAGAGACGACGGAAATCGGTCGGACGTCTTCCGAGAGTTTTCCGGATATGGCCTTTACGAATATCTTTATTTCTCGTAAACATCTAATGATTCGGAAAGAAGGGGACCGTGCTGTCGCCTACGATCTGGGGAGCCGTCATGGGACGGAACTGAACGGGGTCCGGATGATCCCGCATGCCCCTTATGTGCTTGAAACGAATGATATCCTGAAATTGGCGCGGGGCACCTGTGTACTGCATTTCTCTTATTCGCCTGGAGAACAAACGCTGGAGTTTGAGCCCGTACATGAATCGACGCATTCGGAGACGACCGAGGGAGCGGTGACGATCCATTGGGAGAAACGGGAATGCATTGTGAACGGCGTCAAAATTTCGATGTCGGAAAAAGAATATTTGCTGCTGCAGCTGCTTCATGATCACGCGAACCGTCTGGTGACGATCCGTGAGATTAAGCAGACGGTGTGGTATGACCGTAATCCTGGTCCTGACGGGTTACCGGATGTGACGATCGATGAATTAACGACATTAATTTATCGGATTCGCAAGAAATATGGACGCGATACGTTCCAGATCAATGCGATCCGGGGGAGCGGATATATTTTAGAGACAGAATAGGACGGGTTAGGAAGGATCGGGGGAGACTGGCTTGAGCAAGATCAGGAAGATATATAGAAGCAGAACGCTATGGATATTGCTTGCCCTTATTGCTTTTGTTTACTTGAACAATACGCCTCATCTGACCGCAGCTCAGGGCGGGGAACCTAAGCTGCTGGCGCATCGTGGTCTGGCGCAAACCTTCCCGATGGAGGGGATCGAGAACGATACGTGCACAGCGGAACGGATATATGAACCGGAGCACGAGTTTCTGGAGAACACCTTGACATCTATGGAAGCCGCTTTTGCAGCCGGGGCTGATATGGTGGAATTGGATCTGAAGCCAACCAAGGACGGGCAGTTTGCCGTGTTCCATGATTGGACGTTGGATTGCCGGACCAATGCGGAAGGCACAACGAAAGACTATACGATGGCGGAGCTGAAAATGTTGGATATCGGGTACGGATATACCGCCGATCAAGGCAAGACGTATCCGTTTCGCGGCAAAGGGGTTGGGCTGATGCCATCGTTACCTGAAGTGGTGGAGCATTTTCCCGGCAAGGCGCTGCTACTGCACATCAAAAGTGATGACCCCGAGGAAGGGAAGCAGCTTGCGGCATACCTGTCTACGTTAAAGAAGGAGGAGCGGGACGGGATAACCGTTTATGGCGGCGATCTGCCCATTGCGGTCTTGAAGGAGCGCCTGCCGGACCTGCGGGTCATGTCCAAGGCAACGTTAAAGCAATGTCTGCTCTCGTATGAGGCTTCCGGCTGGACAGGGTACATCCCTGATGCTTGCCGAAACACCGAGCTGCACATCCCTGAGAAAATCGCGCCTTGGCTGTGGGGCTGGCCGGATAAATTCCTAAGCCGTATGGAGCGAGCAAACACCCGTGTTGTTATCGTCGGAGGGGACGGCAGTGATTTCTCCAGCGGCTTCGATACATTGGAAGACGTGAAGCGTCTGCCCGCCGGATACAGCGGCTGGATCTGGACGAACCGAGTCGACCGAATCGCTAAGGCGGTTCAAACTGGAACTAGGATGAACAATTGAGGACGAAACAACCTTTAAGAGGTAGAAATACATCTGTCAGTGATCTTCCTCTTTACACTTGAGTCATACGAAATATCTTAAAATCTCTATAATTACTGACTCCATGGCCGGCTTGATGTCTTTCCATAGACATTGAGCCGGCTTTTTTACACTTTTTTTAGATTTCGTTTAGAAGCAATTTAGACCCGGGGGCTAAGCTTAGGAAGGTGAGACAAAACAAAGGGAAAGGAAGTTGAAGATGAACTCAAAATGGATCAAGCGCGGAGCGGTATTCGGGATTGGAGCAGCCTTGCTGCTCGGCAGCGGGTTGTCCGCTATGGCTGGAACGAACGGGTATGAAACGTATAAAGCCGCTATCAAGCATACGCATGCTGCATCCAGCTTAACGAACCAAGGTAGCCTCGTGGTGACCGATAACGGGAAGACGATCGTTGACGCCAAGCTGGAGGTAAAGCTGGACAAGAGGAAGGAGGCGTTGAGTGCAAATATCGAGTTGGCCGGTGCATCGGAGCCTCAAACGTTCCAGGTATATAAGCAAGACGGAAAGATGGTGTTTGTCGTCGGTGAGGATTCTGACACCTATCGTGTCCTGCAGTTGCCGGAAGAGGAGCGGCGATTCGGGGACGGGGACTTTGAACCGCCGCAGCACGCTGAGCAGTTCATGGAAATCTTATTGGGCAATATCAAAGATTTGGCTGTGGTGAAGGAGCTGCCGTCCGGCGGAAAGCAAACCTCACTGCATTTAAGCGGCAGCCAAATTCCGGCGATCGTGCAGGCGGCCGGAACCATCGCGGTCAGCCACATGGGTGCTGCCGACAAGATGATGGCGGAAGGCGATCACCGTACGCAGATGAGTCACGGGATAATGGGATCGTCCTCCGATGCGGTGATGCCGGTGCATCCTCTTTTGATGGACTTGGATTTCCCCGCCTTAACGAAGGATGTGAAGGTTGAGGACATCCGTCTGGCAGCGGACATTAACAAGGATCAATTGGTGGAGCATCAACAAGGGCAGATCATCATTCGTGGTACAGATGATGCCGGTCAAGCCCACAAGATTGTCATCCAAATCAGCTTTGATCTGTCCGGATTCGGTCAGACGACCCCGGATATCGTAGATTTAACCGGAAAACGAGTTGAAGTGATCGAACGATCGGAACATACGCCGCGTTGGCATCGATAACCTTACCGGATGCCGGGCCAAACGGCCCGGCATCATTTGAACTAAAACCTGACGATAGGAGTTGACGATGTGGAGACGTTTTTGGAGGTACAGGGGGTCCGGAAAAGGTTCAGGAACGGCCGCGGGATTGGCTGGATCAGTCTGGACATTAAAGCTGGAGACATCGTTGGGCTGTTCGGACAGAACGGAGCCGGTAAAACGACTCTGCTCAAAGTCATCACCAGTTTATGTCGTCCCGATGAAGGGAATATCCGCATGTTTGGCTATGATCTGGACTCACACTATGAGCAGGCTATGGCCCAAGTAGGGTGCGTCATTGAAGCGGCGGATGCGTACGACTATATGACCGGAAGGCAGAACCTTCGGCAAGCCGCACGGTACTATCCGGAGTTACCACCTTCACGAATCGATGAGGTGCTGGAGATGACGGGCTTGACGCGATATCAAAATGAGAAGGCGAAACATTATTCGCTGGGCATGAAGCAGCGGTTGGCGCTGGCGGCGGCTTTGCTGCCTAAACCGCGGCTTGTCATTCTCGATGAGCCAACCAATGGGCTGGATATCGAAGGCATGGTGGAGCTTCGCCAAACAATTGATCGGCTGGCGCGCGAAGAAGGGATTGCTTTTCTCATCTCCAGCCATATGATCAGCCATCTTGAGCCCATCGTAACTTCTTTGGGCATTCTACACCACGGAGAATTGGTTCAGTTTGGCCGACGTTATGAGCTGGTTCCGCCGGGCATGACGCTGGAAGAGTATTATTTGGACGCGATTCGCTCTGAACCAGGAGGAGAGACCTATGAACGCACTGCTGACCAGCTGGCATAATGAAGCGGAGAAACTGTGGCTGCGAAAAAGAACGAGGGCGGTACTTGCCCTATCCGTCCTCATTCCGATATTGCTCACGCTGGGTTTAGGTCTGCTTGGACGTACCTTCGCATTGACCGCTGCGCTAGGCGGGCAAGTATCGGTAATTACGCTGAACTTGCTAACGGGTTACTTGTTGCCGCTCTATCTATTTATAGCAGCTGCCGAGATGTTTGCAGGTGAGACCGCGGCACGCACGATGAAGCTTACGTTGGTCCGCCCCGTAACCCGCGCCAAGCTGTTCGCGTCCAAGGTGCTGGCGTTAAGCTCAGCCGCTGCAGTGATATTGGTTGTCGCATGGATCGTTTGCGCCGTTAGCAGTTTATTGTCGTTCCCCGTATTGACGGCAAGCGAGTGGACGGACAGCTTGATCGCCTATATAGTATCGATCGTGCCGCTGGTGGCGTTGAGTCTGATCGCCGTATGGATTGCGATGTTTTTTGCGAACAGCGCTGCCGCTATTGGATCGATGATCCTGGTATATGTGGCTATGAAGCTGCTTCCGGTGATCTTCCCGATCTTTACGATTTGGTCACCGTTTGCTTATATGGACTGGCACACCTTGTGGTTTGGAGACGGGGCGGGTACCGGCAAGTTGCTGCAATCGTTTTTCATCTTGATCGCTTATAGTATGATGGCTTATGTAAGCAGCGTAACGCGTTTTGAACGCAAGACATTTTAATGCTCTCGAAAGGAACGGCCGCCAATGACGATCCGCTTAAGACTGATTTTATCCTATATTGCGATGGTATTGATTCCGATCCTTCTCACGATGGTGATGGCAATGGTGCTGACGCGTGTCTTTTTTGGCGCCGGAGACTCCGCTGACAGCGAAAAAGGCAGCTTCCAGTTCCACGGGCATGCGTTGTCGGAGTTTTGGGCCAAAATCAGCGAGCGCGAAGAGCGGATGAACGGTGTCAAATTCGTCGCGGAACAAGCTCCCGAGCTTCTGGCCGATCTCAAGTTTCTGACCAAAACCGGAGATACGCTGCAGGATCTGCAAGCCGGATTTGTGGTTGTTCGGAACGGCCAGGTGGCCTTCGCTTCCTCTAATGTGGAGCAAGAGGGTTTGGAAGAAGAACTGGCCCGGATTAGTGCAGAACAGGGGGAAAGCCATGCGAAATGGATGAAGCGTATGCACAGGGAACCCAAAGTTGCCGGACGTTATACTGCGGAACGTGTAGACTTCACCTTTGCAGATGGGAGCGCAGGAACGCTTTACCTGCTGTCTGATTTAAGTCCGCTGCTGGGCAAAATGTCGCGGTTTATGCCGCTGATGTTTTTGATTTTGCTGCTGATCATTGGACTAACCAATCTGCTACTGACGTTTTTCGTGTCTCGCAGCATCCTTCGTCCGCTGTATACGCTGAAACGTGCCGCGGAACGCATCAAGGAGGGCGATCTGGATCATCCGCTTCAGATGCAGCGCACAGATGAGTTTGGCGAGGTGGGCGAAGCTTTCGAGGAAATGCGCGAGCGCCTAAAGCACTCGATCCAGTTGCAGTTGCAGTACGAGGAGAATCGGAAGGAAATGTTGTCGAACATCTCGCATGATCTGAAGACGCCGATCACCGGGATCAAGGCTTGCGTTGAAGGGCTGCGCGACCGAGTGGCGGATACGGAGGAGAAACGTGACAAATACATCTCCATGATAGGGCAAAAAGCAGACGACATGGACCGGATGATTGAGGAACTGTTCTTGTTCTCTAAGCTGGATTTGAAACGGCTGCCTTTTGATTTTGAGCCGGTAGATTTGTATAACTTCCTGCAAAGCTGTAGTGAGGAGTTGAAGGCGGATCCCCGTTTTGCTGAGGTGAACGTCGAGTTTGTTGCTTCTGCGGAACCGCCGCTTTACGTCACCGCTGACCGGGATAAGCTCAAGCGAGTGCTGATGAATATTGCCGATAACAGCTTACATTATATGAATAAGCCGGACAAACGCTTGACTCTGGAGCTCGAGTCGAATCCAAGCGAGGCGCTTGTTCGCTTTCGAGACAATGGAGATGGAATAAATGAGGGGGCATTGCCGAAGGTGTTCGAGCGCTTTTACCGCGCCGAGGCTTCACGGAGCAGTCAAAACGGCCGCAGCGGGAGCGGTTTGGGCTTGGCGATCGTTCGACAGATTATCGAAGCGCACGGTGGTATGGTGCGGGCGGACAGTCAGCTTGGCGTGGGGACAACAATCTCGTTTTCGCTGCCGCGGCATGTGCCAGGACTACCACGTAAGGGAGGTGAGATGAAATGAAAAGAATCTTGATTATCGAGGATGATCCTGTAATTGCGGAGGTTGAGCGGGATTATTTGCAGGCAAGCGGATATGCGGCGGATATCGCTTCGAGCGGAGATGAAGGGCTTCGACTTGCACTTGCGGAGCCTTACGATTTGCTTGTACTTGATCTGATGCTGCCGGGCGTGGACGGTTTTGAGATCTGCAAGCAAGTTCGTGAAGCCAGGGATATTCCAATTCTCATGGTCTCTGCGAAAAAGGAAGACATCGATAAAATCCGCGGCCTCGGCTTAGGTGCAGACGATTATGTGAGCAAACCATTTAGTGTTGGTGAACTGATGGCTCGCATCAAAGCGCATTTGGCCCGGTATGAGCGGCTGACGAGCCAATCCCGTCCGGCTGACCAGGACGAGCTGCAGCTCCGTGGCTTGCGCATTGACAAATTGTCGCGGAAGGTTTGGGTGAACGGCAAAGAGCTGTCGCTGACTGGAAAAGAATACGATCTGCTGCTCTTTTTGGCGTTGCATCCGAACCGGGTATTTTCCAAGGACGATCTGTTTGAGAAGATCTGGGGGATGGATTCGCTGGGCGATCTGGCCACCGTCACCGTCTACATCAGCAAGCTTCGGGAAAAAATTGAGCAGGACCCTTCGCAGCCGCAATATATCGAGACGATTTGGGGCGTTGGCTACCGCTTTAATTTGTAGATATGCCTATGACCGTTTTGCTGCTTCTTTTACAGGATTATCCCTTTCGTTAAGGGAGCAAAAACCTCCGTGAGTTTGCGGAGAGTTGGTGTTTCTTCTTGCTCTCTGACCCAAAGGGATAATGATGACGTATGGATCTAAAAACCCTCATCCCTTAGGGGTGGTGCTTTGTTGGAAGTTACTATATAATCTTTAGCGGACTCATAAATTGATTCAAAAAAGCGAGGGATACATCATGGCTGCCATTGAAGTGCGCGATTTGCGCAAGACTTTTAAGGTGCAGAAAAACCGCGAAGGCCTCAAAGGGGCCTTTCTTGATTTATTTAAGCGGGAATACAACGAAGTGGCCGCCGTGAAAGATATTTCTTTTCAGATTCCAGAGGGAGAGATCTGCGGATATATCGGGGAAAACGGAGCCGGAAAATCGACCACCATCAAAATGCTGACTGGTATTTTGGTGCCGACGTCGGGACATTTGAAGGTTGGCGGCTTCGTGCCATACGCTGAGCGCGAAAAGTTCGTGCAGCATATTGGCGTCGTCTTTGGCCAGCGCAGCCAGCTTTGGTGGGATATCGGCGTCATCGAGTCGTTTGAACTGCTGCGTAAGGTATATCGCGTGCCGCAAGCCGATTATAAGAAACGCCTAGACGAGCTGGTGGAGCGCCTTCAGCTGCAGGATTTGCTGAACCGTCCGGTACGTAAGCTCAGTCTAGGCCAACGGATGCGCTGTGAGCTGGTCGCGGCGCTGCTGCACAACCCGTCGATCGTCTTCCTGGACGAGCCGACGATTGGTCTCGACATCGTAGTCAAATCGGAAATTCGCGATTTTCTTAAAGATATGAACCGCGACCACGGAACAACGATCTTGCTGACAACCCATGACCTGCAGGATATCGAGGCACTTTGCTCCCGCGTCATCATGCTCGACGACGGGCGGATCATTTACGACGGCGGCTTAGAGGAGTTGAAGGACCGCTGGGGGACGGGCAAGGAAGTCTTATTCCAGTTCGGAACAGCCACCAAGCTCGATCAATTGCGGAGCTGGACGGGCACGCTTCCCGTCATCTGGACGGCTGAGAACGACCTGAACGCCAAGGTCTGGATTCCGCGGGATATCGGTGTCTCCGAGGTATTGGGTCAAGTGGTCGGCCAAGCGGACATCACCGACATCAAAATTATCGAAACCAACACCGACGAAATCGTCCGCAGCATTTACCAATCCGGCTCGGCGGACAAACCGGCGAACTCTGAAGCGGAAGTGGAGAGCAAAGAAGGTGCAGTCATCCATGTCTAACCAGTGGGGGGCCTATCTCGATTTTATCCGCATCCGATTTTTGACAATGCTGGCGTATCGGGTGAACTATTATTCGGGTATTCTGATCTATTCCTTGAACATCGGGGTTTATTATTTCACGTGGAAGGCGATTTACGGCGACGGCGGCGAGCTTGGCGGTTTTACCGCTTCACAGATGACGACCTACCTGGCCGTATCCTGGATGGCTCGGGCGTTTTATTTTAATAATCTGGATCGTGAAATCTCCACGGATATTCGAGATGGAAGCATTGCGATTCAATTTATCCGCCCTTATAACTACCTGATCGTCAAAATGATGCAAGGACTTGGCGAAGGGATGTTCCGCTTCATGATGCTGATGATCCCGGGCATGGCGATTGCGATGGTGCTTTTTCCGGTCAAATTGCCAACTGAATTAAGCGCTTGGGCAGGGTTCCTGGTGATGTTGTTCTTCAGCTTCCTGATCAATTCACAGCTGAACGTGATCACGGGGTTGATGTCTTTTTTCGTGGAGAATAACGAGGGCTTTATGCGTATGAAACGGGTGGTTGTGGATTTGTTCTCCGGCCTGATTATACCGATCAGCTTATTCCCGGCCTGGCTGGGCGGCATTATGGCGTTCCTGCCTTTTCAGGCGATTACCTATTTGCCGGGTTCGGTCTTTACCGGCCGAATTCAAGGCGCTTCAATTTGGAACGTGCTGGGCATTCAGGTGATCTGGTTCTTGATTCTGCTCATTCCGATGATTGGGCTGTACCGTGCTTCGCGGAAACGCCTGTTCGTGCAAGGAGGTTAAGGGAAGCATGTACTACTTAGGCCTCATGGGCGAATACTTGAAAAATTACATGAAAACCCGGATGACCTACCGCGCTGACTTTTGGGTGGAGGTCATTTCCGATCTGTTGTTTCAGGCAACCAACCTGATCTTTATCTTTGTGATCTTTATGCACACCAACAGCTTGGGCGGTTGGAGTGAAAGCGAAGTGGTGTTCGTCTACGGTTTCTTTATGGTGCCGTTTGGTGTGTTTAGCTGCTTTGTCAACCTGTGGAACTTCAGTGAGCGGTATATTGTGAAGGGGGAGATGGACCGGATTATGACGCGTCCGGCGTATAATCTGTTCCAGATCTTCCTGGAAAACGTAGATCCGCCAGCGCTCGTCGGCTCGATCATTGGGAGCATCATTATGCTGATCAGCGGCGGGCAGCTGGGGCTTAGCTTCGAGTGGTGGACGATTCCTGTGATGCTATTGTTTACGATTAGCGCAGTAGCGATATACACGGGCATCTACACGACGTTGACGTCCTTGTCGTTTTATTCGGATGCGCCAACCGGGATCTTGCCGTTGATGTACAACGTGCAGGGGTACGGGCGCTATCCGGTGACGATTTACAACCGGGCGATTCAAGTGCTGCTGACCTGGATCTTACCGTTTGCTTTTGTTGGCGTCTATCCGGCTTCGTTGTTCCTGGAGCGCGAGGAAATGTGGCGGATGGCGTGGCTCACCCCGCTGGTTGGCATCGTATTCTTAGCGATTGGCCTGACCGCTTGGAATTATGGGGTTAAGCGATATCGCGGGGCTGGATCGTAAACATTAGTAGGTATAAAGCCGGCGTCCCTTCATGGGGCACCGGCTTTTGTTCGTTCTCGTCAGCTGCTTCAACTGCAAAAGTGCAGTTCATTTTTGCAGAAACAGGCTATTTTCGTGATTTAGATGTAAAAGTACAGTTCCTTTCCGGCATTTGGAGTCGATTTACGAGAAATCTTCGTTTCTAACTGCACTTTTACATTTTATCGTCCTAAACCGTGGGTTTAGGGCTGTTTCAAATGTACTTTTGCAGTTGGCCGTAAAGACAGAGGGCGCCGGCAAAACAAGCGGCCTGCTCGCAAATCAGAACCGGTTCCGGTTCTTATACAGCAGAACCATAAAGAACGGCGCACCAATCGCAGCGGTCAACACGCCTGCCGGCACGTCCCGCGGCAAAAAAGCCGTGCGCGCAATCAGATCCGCCACGAGCAGGATCAATGCGCCGAGCAACGCGCTGACCGGGAGCACGCCGGTGAAGGACGGCCCGGTCAGCCTGCGAGCCATATGCGGCGCCATCAGCCCGATAAAGGAGATGGCTCCGCCGATGGCTACCGCAGATCCTGCCAGCGAAACGCTGAGCACGATCAGAAGCAAACGCTGCAGCTGAACGCGGGAGCCCACGCTGGTGGCGATGTCGTCACCCAGTGCTTGAATGTTGACTTGGCGAGCTTGCAACCAGGTGAGAACGAGCAGCACGGTCGTCCAAGGCAGCAGCGTTAGCACATCGTTATCCCAGGAGACGCCGTAAATGCTGCCGGTCATAAATGTGAGTGACTGATTCGCCAGCTGCATCGGTCCGGAGATGATCAGCATATACGAGAACGACTTGATCGCGGCAGATACCCCGATCCCGATGAGGATGATCCGCAGCGGGGAGGCTCCTTTTTTCCAAGCAAGTACATATAAGAGCGCGGTAATGAAGAAAGCGCCAAGGATGGATGCCAGCGGCATCCAATGGATTGAAATCGTGCCTTGAAACACATAAATAAACAAAATCGCGCCGAGCGAAGCTCCTTCCGTAATTCCCGCGACATCGGGGGAAGCAAGCGGATTTCGGATTACGCCTTGCAGGATCGCCCCGGCCACGGCCAGAGAAGCGCCAACCAGCACAGCGATGAGAATTCTCGGCAGACGGAGATTCACGACGATGACTTGTTCTCCCGGCTCGGCCATGCCAAACAAGGCCTTCAAGACGGTCATCGGCGGGAGATATTGGCTGCTGACCCCTACGCTGATGATCATCATGACGATACATAGGATAGCGAGGAGCAGGCAGATCCAGAGGGTTCTGCTTCTTCTGGCCCGATGCGACGAAGGGACGTGGAGCGATGCAGCTTTGTTGGATTTAGCCATCAGTTCTTCACCCCTCTTCTTGCGATGTATACGAAGAACGGAACGCCCAAGATCGCTGTCATCACGCCTACCGGAATCTCCTTAGGCATGGCGATGTATCTGGAGCCGATGTCGGCCGATACGAGCAGGATGGCCCCCGTCAAGGCACAATAGGGTAATATCCAACGATGATCCGTGCCGACAAAATGCCGAATGATATGCGGGATGATAATGCCAACGAAGGCGATAGGGCCAGCAACAGCAACAGAGCCGCCGGCGAGCAGGATGACGGCTGCAGCGGCTAACGCTTTAATTAAGCCCGTACGTTGGCCCAGTCCTTGCGCAACGGTTTCGCCCATCGCCAATACGTTAAGTTGTCTAGCGAGCAAGAGAGCAAGAACCATGCCGATTCCCATATAAGGAAGGACGTTCAGCAGCTGCTCCGTCCCGCGCCCGGTCACAGAACCTACGAGCCAGACGAGCACTTGATCGAACATCTTCCCGTCGGAGAGCATAAGCCCTTGAGTCAACGAGTAAAAAAACGCTGCCATCGAAGCCCCTGCCAACGTGATCTTGATCGGCGTCATGCCGTCTCGTCCTAGGCTGCCGAGAAGAAATACCACTGCTCCACTAAGCGCAGCTCCGATTAAGGCGACCCAAGTTAAGGCTTGAATCCCCGATAAGCCAAGCCATCCCGAGGCCAGGATAATAAAGAAAGCGGCCCCGGAATTTACGCCCAACGTGCTGGGCGAAGCGATGGGGTTGCGGGTGATGACTTGCATCAATGCGCCCGCAACGGCGAGGCAGGCCCCGACGGAGGCAGCGATCAAAGCGCGCGGTACACGGGCCGTCTGAATGAGCAGGTGTTCATTGCTTCCGTTCGGATGGACAAAGGATTCCCAGACGGTAGAAAATGGGATGTCCGTCACGCCAAAGCTAATACTGCATACGACGGCTGCGGCTAATACCAGCGTGCAAATCAACAAGCCTAAACCTTTCATCGGACTAGATTACCCACTTTCTAGATCAAAATAATAATGACCTTTAAATCTTAGAAGATAGGGAAGAGTCTGTCAATGAGGCTGATAATCATTCTTAATTGTAATTGTATTGACAAACTAAAGGGGGATGTCCTATATTCATGAAGATGATAATCATTATCACTCAAAGAGGACATTAAAATGGCAAAAGGGGAGAAGGATTATGAACCATACTCATACCCAAAAAACAAATCGCAGGCGCTTAGTCTTATGGGCTTTCGCGGTTATGGCGCTGGCACTCGTTGTTGCGGGATGTGGGAATAGCAATACGCAAGGATCGTCCAACAATACCGATACCAACGGAAGCTCGGCAACCGAGAACCAGACGGCAGACAACAGCACGAACGCCGCGGCAGATGGCAAACGGGTTGTGAAGCATGCGATGGGGGAAACGGAAATTACAGGTACCCCGCAAAAAGTTGTGGTCTTGACAAACGAAGGTACGGAAGCGCTATTAGCACTGGGAATAAAGCCAGTCGGAGCCGTGCGCTCCTGGCTCGGGGATCCGTGGTATCCACATATTCAGGACGAGATGGAGGGCGTAACGGTAGTTGGTGAGGAAAGCCAGCCGAACCTTGAGCTGATCGCTGGCCTGAAGCCTGATTTAATTATCGGGAACAAGATGCGTCAGGAGAAAGTATATGAGCAACTGCAGGCGATTGCCCCTACCGTGATGTCCGAGGACTTGCGCGGCAACTGGATGAACAACTTTAAATTGTACGCCGAAGCCTTGGGACTAACCGATAAAGGGGATGAGTTGCTGGCTGACTTCGACGCACGAATTGCTGATTTTAAAGCTAAAGCCGGAGACAAGTTGGACGAAACGGTATCCGTCGTTCGCTTTATGGACGGGAAGACCCGCGTGTACCACACGAATACGTTCTCGGGGATTATTTTTGAACAGCTGGGTATTGCCCGAAATGCCATGACTCTAAATGCGAAGGATACGTTTGTTGATGAAATCACCAAGGAACGGCTGCCTGAAGTAGACGCCGATCGAATTTTCTACTTCACGTACGAAACCGGCAACGGCAATGCCAGCCAAACCGAGAAGGATTGGACTAACGATCCGTTATGGAACAATCTGAGCGCCGTCAAGAACGGCAAAGCCTACAAAGTGGACGACGCCATCTGGAATACCGCCGGCGGGATCAAAGCAGCCAACTTGATGCTGGACGACTTGTACAAATTTTATGAGATTGAAAAGTAGTCACTATTGAACCGGCCTTGAAAAACGTCCAACAATCTCTGTGGATTCGACTACATTCATGAACGCGTGCGGGTCTGTACTCACGACCGCTTTACGGACGGCAGCGAGCTCGTATCTAGTTGTCACGGTCATCAGGGTATAGTTTTTCTCTTCGTGATATCCGCCCTCAGAACTGAGGCAGGTAATACCATGATGCAGCTTGCGCAGTTGGCAGAGCATTTCATCTTTACGCTTCGTAATGATGAAGCAGGTCACTTTGATATGACCGACGTGAATCATATCAACGACTTTCCCTTTGACAAAGGTCGATAACATTGAATACAGGGCGAGATCCCAGCTTTGAAAAAAGCCAAGCACTAAAATAACAAGCCCGTTAAGCAGAAAGAGGATGTTCCCCATGGGGACGTCCTTTTTTCGTGTGACGATGGATCCAAGAATATCGAACCCGCCGGTCGAGCCTCCGACCCGCAGCGAAAATCCGATGCCTGCTGCAGAGATGATTCCGCCGAATACGGCGGCCAGAATTGGATCTCGGGTGACTTGCACCTCGGGGATGATAGAGATAAACCAGGTGGTGCTGACGACAGAGATACAGCTAAGCACGATATAACGACGTCCAACAGCTTTCCAGCCCCATAGGATTAAGGGGACATTCAGTAGAAAGTAGACAAGTGATATATTCCATCCCGTCAAATACACGATGATGGATGCAAGGCCTGTGACGCCCCCAGACAGCAGTCTATGCGGAATCAGGAACAAATTGAGCCCTGCAGCTACGAGTACGGCAGAGAGCAGGATGACAGCGATCTCCTGCGTAGGTTTTAAACATGCTCGTAATGGTTTTTCGATCATCGGACGATACTGGTCCAAATTCATATCTGCGCCTTCCTTAGAGATAACGTTTTTTTAAGATATGATTATCGGCTAAAATTATCTTTTTTATCACAACCACCGACTATGACATATCTCACCGCTGATGGGGAATCTTATTGGAGAATACTCACTTGAAAGCGAGGGATATCCATGGTACAACCAAAAGGGAATAACGGGAATGGTGGTCAAGAGACGGACCCGGCACTGCGCCTGGCCCGGTTTAAGGCGGAAGTCATGATGCGTGAGGGATACAATGCCCCTCCAGAGCGGCCGGATGATGTGAAATATGAAGTGGCCCAATCGTTAGGCGTTCCGCTGCGCGAAGGGGATAACGGTGATTTAACGACCGCGAAGGCCGGCAAGGTTGGCGGTGTCATCGGCGGAGCGATGGTCAAGGAAATGATTCGCTTGGCGAAAGAACGCTTAAACAATCCGCAGTAAAGTTGGATCCTGGAAATCCAGTTGCGATTCATATGAGAGAACGTGCAGGAGGGTTCACCATGGCTGTGAGTGAATGGGATCAACTGAAGCTCCACCTTCAGGAGTGGGTGGAAGAATGCCGAGAGACAAGCGCTGCAGGCAAGGTTGCGGAGTACATTCCGGAGCTGTCCAAGGCGAAGCCAGATTTGCTTGGGATTCATATTCTGGATGCTCAGGGGCGATCGATCTCTGCGGGGGAAGCTCAGGACAGTTTTACGATGCAGAGCATTTCGAAAGTTTTCACGTTGATCCTGGCCCTCATGGACCATGGGGAATCCGCTGTTTTCTCTAAGGTCGGCATGGAACCAACCGGTGATCACTTTAACTCCATCATGAAGCTGGAGTTGATGCAGCCGGCGATTCCCTTTAATCCGCTAATTAATGCTGGCGCTATCGTGGTGTCTTCCATGATCAAAGGGGAAAATGCGGAGGCGAAATCGGCGCGGATCTTGTCATTCTTTCGCGAATTGGCCGGCAACCCCAACCTGGAATACGATAGGGAAGTCTATCTTTCCGAATCGAAGACGGCGCATTTGAATCGATCGATCGCTTATTTTTTGTTGGATAAAGGGGTATTGGGCTGCGGCGTTGAAGAAGTGCTGGACATTTACTTCCGGCATTGTGCAATTAAGGTCTGCTGTGAGGATTTAGCGCGGATGGCGCTGGTTCTGGCCTTTGACGGGAAGGACCCCTTGACGGGCAAGACGCTGATTCCTCGACGGTATGTGCAAATCGCGAAAACGTTTATGGTGACTTGTGGAATGTACAACGGGTCCGGAGAATTTGCCATCGAAGCAGGGCTTCCGGCAAAAAGCGGCGTATCCGGCGGGATCTTGACGCTAGTGCCTGGACGTTACGGAATTGGCGTGGTGGGGCCTGCACTCAATTCCAAAGGTAATAGCATCGCAGGCGTCCAGTTAATAGAACGGCTATCGCAAACGTTGGATTGGAGCCTATTTTAATAGGAAAGGGCTTACTTAGGTGTATCAAAATTTTCGGGCAATTTTAAAACAAATTGTGCATTGCTCTCATATTCACTTCCGTTTGAAGTCGTTACTATAAAGATGTAAACAGATATTTACGATTCAAATGGGAGGGTTATCAATGTTTAAATGGAAGCGTTTACTGACGACGCTGGTAGCGGTAACCATGGTTGGGGCACTGGCTGCCTGCGGCGGCGGTACGAACGGCAATGCAGCCAAACCGGCTGGAGCAGCTGGAGAAGGCAATGCCGCAACGAGTGCGGGCAGTGAGCCTGTAAAACTGCGGATTATGTGGTGGGGGGCTCAGGAACGGCATGAAGCCACCTTGGCAGCTCTTGATTTGTACACGAAAAACCATCCGAACATCACTTTTGAACCGGAATACTCTGGGATGGACGGTTATTTGGACAAGCTGTCAACTCAAGCGGCGGCGAAAAATGCACCGGACATCATTCAACTTGATCCGGGCTGGACGCCAGACTGGTCTAGCCGCAAGCAATTGGCTCCTCTGGATGGGGTTGATGTGTC
The DNA here is from genome assembly GCF_004000745.1 of Paenibacillus barengoltzii NBRC 101215. Classification (GTDB taxonomy): domain Bacteria; phylum Bacillota; class Bacilli; order Paenibacillales; family Paenibacillaceae; genus Fontibacillus; species Fontibacillus barengoltzii. Next base: position 21,337 of record NZ_BILV01000011.1, on the reverse strand, counting down.
GAAGATCGATCCGAAGCTCTTGGCCGGCGGTCAACTGGATGGAACGCAATACGCGATTCCGCTCGGTTCTGTGGCGTTTGGGATGATTTATGACAAGGCCGCATTGGACAAGCTGGGCGTCAAAAATCCGGAAAACGGCTGGACTTGGGATGATTTCTTCGCCCTGGCGAAGGAACTGAAAGGCAAGCTGCCAAGCGGTCAGTATTTTACCAAAGATTATGCAGCTAACTACTTCATGTACTCGGCATATCAATATAGTAAAGGTAAAGGCACGGTCATTACGGATGATGGGAAGTTTAACATCGATGAAGCTTCCTTCATGGAATGGACCAAGCATTTTGAGGAACTGCGCAACGAAGGGTTAGTACCGCCGGCGGACGTCAACTCCTCTGACAAAGAGTTCGATCCGCAAATGGACCTGATGGTAGCCGGTAAAATCTTGTTCCGTTACAGCTTCTCCAACAACTACGGGGCATGGGACAGCATCAAGCCAGGCGCTTACGCGCTCGTTACGATGCCGCGAGCTGAGGAAGCCGGGGGTTGGTTGAAACCTTCGATGTACCTGTCCGTGTCCGAGAACTCCGAGCATAAGGCAGAGGCAGTAGAGTTTATCAACTGGTTCGTCAATGATCCGGAAGCTTCCAAAATCCTGAAAACCTCGCGGGGCTTGCCAGTTAACAAGGATAATGCAACTGCGTTGGAGTCCAGCATGAGCGAAGTGGATAAAGTAGGCATGGAGCTGCTCCGCGCTACTGAGAAAGACGGCCAAACCTGGACAGCTGGTCCAGGCGGCTGGACGAACTATATCGATAAAGACTTCCCTCTGGTCCATGATCAGCTGAGCTTCGGCAAGATTACACCAGAAGAAGCCTATAAGCAATTGAAAGAAGCAGCTATGGCTTACGAATAAGATTTACATTCGACTTCAGCCCGGAACAGGTTTCTCGTTCCGGGTTGATTTTTACCAGGGAAGGGGGAGGTCAATGCATGCTGCGCATTCAAGATGTTCTCGACCAGTTAACACGGGTCCAGCCTACGGTAGATGGTTTAGTCAGCGGTAAGGCGGAATCCCAAGTGCGCGGAATCGCGGTGACGTTTATGGCCACGCAAGCGGCGATCGAGCAGGCAGCTTCGCTGGGAGCTAACTTGTTGATATCGCATGAAGGAGTATTTTACAGGCATCAGATGGACACGACAAAGCTTCTGGAAGAGGATCCTGTTGCCCGTTATAAGCTGCAGCGACTAAAGGAGCTGGACCTTGCGATCTATCGCTACCATGACGGTATTCACCGGGAGACTCCGGACGGCATTACCGCCGGGGTGATTGAGGAGCTCGATTGGCAGGATGCGGTGCGGGAATATCGCCCGGCGTCCGCAGTTTTAGAGCTTCCGGGCATGACTCTGCAGGAGCTGGCCAGCTTGTTAAAGCGGAAGCTGAATGTACCGTTTATCCGGTTTACGGGGAATCCGAAGCTGATATGTCGGAAAATTGGAGTGCTGGTTGGTTACCGGGGCGGCGGGGATCTGGCGATCCCGCTGCTTAGAGAGGTCGATCTCATCATTGCAGGCGAAGGCCCGGAATGGGAAGCGCCTGAGTATGTGCGGGATGCTGTCTATCAAGGGCGGGAGAAGGCGATGATGTTCCTTGGCCACGGTCCCAGCGAAGCGCCTGGAATGAGGCGGTTAGCCGGCAAGCTTCGTTTGGCTTTCCCAACCCTTCCGGTGCATGTGATCGAAAATGAAACGTTATTTCAATGGATATGACAGGGGGAGATTCCATGAGCAAAACAACTACAATGACGGAAGTTGGTTATGATGCCTGGCTTCGATACCGGAGGATTGAACCGGGAGAGAGATGGACAGAGTTAGATCAATTTGACGGCATCGTTATCGATGGCCCGGATGAACCGGCGGCGCACACTGCTGCTCAGGAGCTGTCGAGAGGTTTATCCCAAATGCTGGGGCGTGAGATTTCTATTATGGAAAGTGCAGGGGACCGTCCTTGTTTTGTGCTGGGGCTGTTGGGGCATAGTCCTATCCTAGATGAGGTGTTCTCGGAAGGGAAGGCTTCCTTGCAATTGGGGTTGGAAGGCTATGCTCTACGATATAAACCGGATTCCGCTCGGTTCGCCATCGGTGCGGAGAATGCCTCCGGTTTATTGTACGGGGTGTTTGACTTGCTGCGCCGCCTGGGGACCGGACAGTCGCTGCAAGGACTGAATATTTCGGAGCGCCCGGTGAACGTACTGCGGATGGTGAATCAATGGGACAACATGGACGGCAGTATTGAGCGCGGTTACGCAGGAGCTTCGATTTTTTACGAAAATCATCGGTTCACACAGAACCTGGAACGTATTACCGACTATGCGCGGCTGCTGGCATCAACAGGGATCAACGCGATTTCCATTAACAATGTCAATGTGCATCGGGTCGAGACCGGGCTGATTACGAAGGAATTTCTGCCAGATGTCGCCAAGGTGGCTGAAATCTTCCGCAGCTATGGCATTAAGCTGTTCCTCAGCATTAATTACGCAGCGCCGCTTGAAATCGGCGGATTATCTACTGCCGATCCGCTGGTTCCAGAGGTTGCAGCATGGTGGCGGGAGCGCGCAGATGAGATTTACCAGGCGATCCCGGACTTTGGCGGCTTCCTGGTGAAGGCAGATTCGGAGAACCGACCGGGACCGTTTACGTATGGACGGGATCATGCAGACGGTGCCAATATGCTGGCCGAGGCACTGGAACCTTACGGCGGACTAGTGATCTGGCGCTGCTTCGTTTACAACTGTAAGCAGGACTGGCGAGATCGCAAAACAGATCGGGCACGGGCTGCCTATGATCATTTCGTGCCGCTCGATGGACGGTTTAAAGAGAACGTGATTTTGCAGGTCAAAAACGGCCCAATCGATTTTCAAGTGCGCGAGCCCGTATCGCCGCTGCTAGGTGCGATGCCTGCGACAAATCAAATGATTGAGTTCCAAATCACCCAAGAATATACCGGGCAGCAACGTCATGTTTGCTACCTCGTACCTCAGTGGAAGGAAGTGCTGGACTTCGACACCCATCTGAAGGGTGAGGGCTCGACCATCAAACGGATTGTGGACGGTACGCTGCATGGTTCCCGTTACAGCGGGTTTGCCGCGGTTTCCAATATCGGGAACGATGCCAACTGGACCGGTCATTTGCTGGCACAGGCGAACTTTTATGGCTATGGGCGGCTGGCCTGGAATCCAGACCTTAGCGCTGAAGCGATTGCGGAGGAATGGATTAAGCTCGTATTTGGGAGCGACGAGCGGGTCAACCAAGTGATCCTTCGTATTTTGATGGATTCCTGGAGTATTTACGAAAGCTACACCGCTCCGCTAGGCATTGGCTTTATGGTGAATCCAAACCATCATTATGGCCCGAATGTCGATGGTTATGAATACTCGATGTGGGGGACGTATCATTTTGCGGATTGCCACGGGATCGGTGTGGACCGCACGAAAGCTACGGGAACGGGATATACCTCACAATATGCAGAGCCGAATCAAAGTTTATACGAAAAGCTGGAGACGTGTCCCGACGAGCTGTTGCTCTTCTTCCATCACGTGCCGTACACCCATGTGCTCCAATCCGGCAAGACGGTCATTCAGCATATTTACGATACTCATTTTGAAGGGGTTGAGCGAGCCGAGGAGCTGGTGGAATTGTGGGCTGGTCTATCCGGCTTGATGGAAGATTCGCTGCATCAGCAGGTTGCCGAGCGATTGGCGGAGCAAGCGGAGCATGCCAAGGAGTGGCGTGACCAAATCAATACGTACTTCTACCGCAAAAGCGGCATTAACGATCAGCAAGGACGTCGGATTTATTAAGATTATTTTTTCGTGATATTTTAAAAGATTTCGAGGATTCCTCTTCTACAACCGGCCGTGGGCCCGCCCTATACTTGAACTATAAGGCATTCAGAAACTGCAGAGGTGAAGCAAGCATGAAAAGTTCCGCGGCCATGAGCTTAAAGGACGCACCAGTCAGCACCAAGCGCCGGGTCTTCCTCAAACGATGGAATGCTCCGGTGGCCGGCTATTTATTTATTTCACCGTGGCTGCTCGGGTTTCTCGGGCTGACCGCATACCCGCTGATTTTATCGTTGTACTACTCGTTTACGGACTACACGTTGTTGGAACCGATTAATTGGGTAGGGACCAAAAACTACGAGCTGATCTTTACGGCAGACTCCAAATTTGTCACCTCGGTTAAGGTTACGTTCCTGTACGTCTTAGCCTCGGTCCCTCTCAAGCTGATCGCAGCGTTGCTTGTCGCCATGGTGTTGAACCGGGCGGTGCGGGGGATCGGGTTGTACCGTACGGCGATTTACTTCCCGTCGTTGATCGGCGGCAGTATCGCGGTATCGCTGCTTTGGCGGAATATTTTTGGTGTAGACGGGATCTTTAACAAAATTATCGGAGCGTTTGGCTTTGAGGGGAAAGGTTGGATCACCAGCCCCGATACGGCGTTAAGTACGCTGGTGTTGCTGACGGTCTGGCAGTTCGGTTCATCGATGGTGATCTTCCTGGCCGGACTTAAGCAAATCCCGGCTGAACTGTATGAGGCTTCCGCCGTGGACGGCGCCGGTAGGTTTCGTCAGTTCTTCAACATCACGCTGCCGATGCTCTCGCCGGTATTGTACTTCAACCTGGTGATGGGCGTGATCAACGCGTTCCAAATGTTTACGTCAGCGTTTGTCATCACAAATGGCGGGCCAATGAACTCGACGTTTGTGTATGCGCTATATTTGTACGAGCGGGCGTTTAGCCGGTATCAGCTGGGTTATTCGTCGGCACTTGCCTGGATCATGTTGGTGATGATCGTGATTGCTACGTTGATCATTGCCGGAACTTCGAAATATTGGGTGTTCTACGAGACGGAACCGGAAGGGAGAAATGGCAAATGACCTTTAAATGGAAGCCGCTGGTTCGGCACTTCTTTATGATTCTGTTTAGTTTGGTCATGATCTACCCCGTGCTGTGGTGGATCGGCGCGTCGCTGAAGACGAACGGCGAGCTGGCTTCGCCGAATATTTTTCCTTCGGTTCCTCAATGGAGCAACTTTGTGAAGGGCTGGAATTCGGTGCCGGGTCACACTTTCACCGATTTCTATCTGAACACTTTCGCCTTAGAGGCCGCGGTTATTGCTGCGACGCTGGTATCCAGCACGCTCGTAGCGTTTGGGTTCGGAAGATTGAATTTCCCTTTGAAAAACCTCTGGTTCTCCTTGTTTATGCTCACCTTAATGATGCCGGGGCAGGTGCTGATCATTCCGCAATACGCTCTGTTCCACCAGCTCGGATGGGTGAATACGTATTTACCGTTTATCGTGCCGCATATGCTTGCGGGCGGTGCGGGCGGGACGTTCTTCGTCTTCCTGCTAATCCAGTTCGTGCGCGGCATTCCGAAGGAGCTGGACGAATCGGCCAAAATCGACGGCTGCTCGTGGTTCGGGATCTACTTCCGGATTGTCATGCCGCTGATGGTTCCGGCGATCGTGACCGTCACCATCTTCTGCTTCTTGTGGAACTGGGACGACTTCCTTGGACATCTGTTGTATCTCAATTCGGTAGACAAATATACGGTTAGCCTCGCGCTGCGGATGATTAACGATTCCCAGTCGGCTCAAGAATGGGGACAACTACTGGCGATGTCGCTCGTCTCCATCATTCCGGCTACCTTGATCTTTATGTTCTTGCAAAAATACTTCGTTGAAGGGATTGCCACAACCGGAATAAAGGGATAAGGGTGGCGAATAGCCAATTATATAACGGTAAAGCGTGAACGACCTTCGCAGCTTTACCGTTTTTTCCTTACACCTGAAGGGAGTGCAGCCTTGCGCATGACGAATCCGTTTAAGAAATTCAGAATTGACAGTTTGTTTTTTCGCAGTTCTTCTATCTTTATGGTGGTCGTCTTGGCTTGTATTGCCTGGGCCAGCTATCTTATTTCATCGAATGAACTGGCCAAGACCAGTTCCCATTACCAGCAGTTGTTGCTGGATGAGCTTAATAACGAAATTACCACTCGGTTGGTGACGATTGAGCAAATTTCGTTGTCGACATCACGCGATAATGAACTGATTACGTTCCTGCGCGATCGGCAGGATGAATACGATCGGCATCGCCGCTCTGTGAGTGTGGAGCGCGCTTTAGCGAATTTGACCTATTCGATTCCGATCATCCAAGGAATCGACTTATATATGGAGCGTCCGTTACGTGGGGACGCCAACAGCTATATCCAGTTCCGTAGTCTAGGCGATCTGGCTATGCAAGATTGGGTGGAGGCGCTCGACAAGAATGATTTTGCATGGGTTAGCGAGCATGAAGTCCCCAGTTTCCAAGGGAACGTGCGGGTGCTCAGCTTCGCCCGCAAAATCGTCGAGGAGAACAAATATCTCGGCGTGCTCGTCGTCCACGTCAAAGCCAAAGAGATTGAACAACTCTTAGCCGGACATTCTGCGCCGGCGAATCGGATAATGATTGACACGTTGGGCCAGCTGACACTAAAAACCGGCCTGGTGCCTGAGCATACCGAGTTATCCCAATGGATCAATGTAAAAACGGATCAATCCGGATACGTTCATATCCGGGGGAACAAAGAGCTGGGGGATTCACTGCTGGTATATTCCAAGATGCAGGATTCTCATTGGATGCTCGTGGAAGTCACGCCTTGGAGTGAAATTACGAGCGGCAGTTTCCGTCTGGCACTGGTCATCGGCGTGATTGGCGTGATCGCCATTTTGCTTGTCTTGTTGCTTACGCTTTACTTAAGCCGCCAGTTTACCAAACCGATCAAACAGCTGGTTACCGCCATGCGGCAATATTTCGTAGGCGGACGAGAAGAAGCAGGCAGCGGCGAGCATCCCGTTGATCTGCCCAACGATTACGAGAACGAGTTTGGGTATCTGTTTGATGGATATCGCAAGCAGATGGAGCAGATTGAAGAGTTGTACCGGTCACTGCGACTAAGATACGAGCAGCAGCGTAAAGCGGAAATCGAAGCGCTGCAGGCTAATATCAATCCGCATTTTTTGTACAACATGCTGGATCAACTAAACTGGATGGCCATCGAAGCAGGACAGGACGAGCTTAGCCGGATTCTCGAGCTGATGGGCAGGATGTTTCGGATTGGCTTATCCAACGGCAATAGCTTTATTACCATTGGCGAGGAGCTGGAGCATATCCATTGTTACTTGGAAATTCAGCAACTTCGTTGGCAAGCCGGAGGCGGCGGTGAACTGGACTACACGATCGATGCTCCGTTCTCCGTTCAGGAGTTGTTTATTCCAAAGCTGACGCTGCAACCGTTCGTTGAGAATGCCATCGTCCACGGCTTTAACGGACGTACTTGCGGGAAGTTGTGGATCACGCTGGAGGAACAGTCGGACCAGCTTGTGATTACGATCGATGACGACGGCGCTGGACTGCAGCAGGCCGTGCCTCGTGAGCGGAAGCGGAGAACGGGAGGCTACGGCATCCGCAATGTGAAGGAGCGTATCGCGGGTTACTTTGAAGGCGCTTACGGCGTGGAGTTATCTCAACGGGAGGAAGGGGGAACCCGTGTGGTGATTACGTTGCCGAAGCTGTTGGAGCCCCCGGTGCCTCAGCTGATCGAACCGCTTGAACCCGGACCGGCTGCATAAACCGTAGGTCCGTGCCGAAACATCTAAAACATCTTGGAGAGAACTGTCAAGGAGGTAGTTGAGGGTGTGGAAAATCGCCATCATTGATGATGAACGCCAAGTGCTGCAGGGGATGAAACGGGCGATTCCGTGGGAACAGCTTGGGGCGACCTGGGTTGGGGAAGCCCAGAACGGGAAGGACGGCCTGGAGGTGGTCCGGCAAACCAATCCGGATATCGTCATCACGGATATTTACATGCCTGCGATGAATGGCATTGATATGATTGAGCAGCTGCGGAAGGAAGGGTATGACGGGAAAGTCATTATTTTTAGCGGCTACTCCGATTTTGAGCATGCGCGGCAAGCTCTTCGCTTTAATGTCAGCGATTATGTCTCCAAGCCGATCAGTATGCCAACATTGAAGTCAATTCTGGGCAAGGTGATCGATGAGTTGGCCGAGGAGGAAGAAAACCGTCGAAAACAGGGCGAGATGGAGCGAAAGCTGAGCCTGTATGAGCCGTTTATTGAGAAGGAATGGGTTCGCTCGGCGGTTGTCGGAACGCTGGACAGCTCTTACCGCGAGGCTGGGCGATTGCCGGAGCCTTATCGGCATTGGACGGATTTTCGCCATGTGACGATCGGGATCGATCTTGTCCGGGATGCGCGCGTTGGCCAATTTTCCTTGACGGATTGGAATCTGTTCCGTTTTGCGATCAGCAATATTGTTTGCGAGGTGGCCCGCAAAAGGTTCGGGACTGTGGAATATACCGAGTTGCACAGCACGAGGGCTGTTTTAATCCTCCACCCGCGTCCAGAGGAGCCCAAGGAATTGCTGGAGCAGAAGCTGCATGAACTGGGTGTGAAGCTGATCGATGCGATTAAAAGTTATCTGAAACTGGTTGTCCGCGTTGGGATTGGAGGCGTGAAAGCGCAGTGGCAGCACATTCCGGATTCAACGGAAGAAGCGTTCCGCGCGATCGACATGAGGTTGGGACGGCGAGATTCCACGTACGCGTTATATCATTATCTGGACGAAGAAGACGGAAACACGGCAGCGGCGAATTTATTTTCGGTGAAATTTTACGTGGAATTGGCTTCGGCGTTGAAGGCGTCCCAGGAAGCGGAAGCTAAGAAGTTAGTGGCCGATTACATGAACCGGCTGGAGCTGCAGAAAGCGATGACTCCGGAAACGGTACAAATTTTAGCTTGCGAGCTGTGGGGGGTATTTACGTATTGCCTCTATGAAACTGGGGTGCTGCTGAATGATCTGGTCCCCGAAGGGCAGATCACCAAAGAGTTGGTTGGCTTAACGGGGCCAGAGCAGCTGACCGAATGGTTGTCGGATAAAATTACGCTGATCTGCAGCAGCCGCCAGTGGCGAGGGAACAGTAAGCACCGGCAGGTAGTGGATTATATGACCGGCTATATCCATGAGCATTATGCCGAGGATATTACGCTAGCGGAGTTGTCGGAAAAGCTGTACATTTCCCGCAACCACTTGTCGATCATATTCAAAAACATGACCGGCGAAACATTCAACAACTACTTAACGCGTGTTCGGATCGAAAAAGCCCGCGAGTTGTTGCTTGAGCGCAATCGGCTTGTTTATGAGGTCGCCGAACAGGTCGGCTACAAGAATGTGCCTTATTTCAGCACACTGTTCAAAAAAATCACCGGTATGAGCCCAACCGATTTGATTAAATAAAGAAACTGGGGAGAGATATCATGATAAACATCGCCATTATTGGCACAGGCTCGATTGCAAGTACCCATCTGGAGGCGTTTGCCCGCTTTCGTGACCGTTGCCGGATTATGGCGCTGGTCGATCGAAGCGGAGGGAAGGCGTCCAAGCTCAAAGAACGTTTTGGATTGGACTGCACGATCTACTCGGATTACAAGGAAGTGTTGAGCTTAGAATCGGTGGATTTAGTATCGATCTGTACACCGCCGTCAACTCACGCCGACATTGCTTCGGATTTTCTGCTTGCGGGCAAGCATGTACTGGTGGAAAAGCCGATGGCTCCATCATTGTCCGAATGTGATCGGATGCTGGAGGCAGCTGCCCAAGGTCAAGCGCTGTTGTCCGTTGTGGGGCAGAACCGCTTCTATGATCCGATTCGCCGGGTGAAGCGGGTGATTGATGCCGGCTTGGTTGGCCGCATTGTCCATACCGAGGTGAATTCCTATTGGTGGCGCGGCAGCAGCTATTACGATGTGGAATGGCGGGGAACGTGGGAAAATGAAGGTGGTGGTTGTGTGATGAACCACGCGGTGCATCATCTGGACCTGCTGCTATGGCTTCGGGGGATGCCTTCTAGAGTCCACGCAGTTACCGCCAATACGTCGCACGGGAATTCCCAGGTCGAGGATTTGTCTATCGCGGTCTTGGAGTATCCCGACGGAGGTCTTGCGCAAGTGACCAGTTCCGTTGTTCATCATGGTGAAGAACAACGGCTTGTTTTTCAGGGGGAGCGCGCGAAGGTGGGAATTCCTTGGCAACTGTATGCCTCGGAAGAAGGTGAAGGCGGATTTCCGAAGCGGAATCCGGATCTGGAAGTGGAGATCCAACGAGCAGCGGAGGAGGTCGTGCCGCTTCAATACACCGGACATGCCGGGCAAATTGACGATGTGCTTACCGCCATTGAAACGGGCTCTCGGCAGGTGCTGATCGACGGGAATGAGGGGCGAAGCACGATCGAGTTGATCATGGCGATTTATGAATCAGCTGCAACAGGGAAAGTGGTTACGTTGCCATTGGCTAAAGATTCAATCTTTTATTCACGGGAGAGTATTATCGGTCGAGCCCCTAGGTTTCACAAACAGGCATAAGACGATGATTATGGAGGAGGAATCAGGCATGGCCATCACATTTAGCATTATCGGCGGAGCGGGCTTTCGTGCCCAATATTATATACGGATTGCCGAGGCGATGCCGGATCGTTTCCAAATCGGGGGCCTGGTTGTCCGCGAGGAAACGAAGGCGCTCGCGATGGAGCGTCAGTGGGGCGTCCGAACGTACCGCTCGGTGGAAGCTCTGCTCCAGCAAGAGCAGCAGGATTTTGTTGTGCTGTCGGTGAGCGGCTCAGAGATGCTGCCTTACTTGCTAAAACTGGCCGAAACGGGGATTCCCGTCCTCTCGGAAACCCCACCGGCTGCGGACCTCGCAGGACTTGAGTTGCTGTATGCACGGCTTGGCCAAAGCGGGGCGAAAATCCAGGTGGCAGAGCAGTATCATCTGCATCCGATTCAGCAAGCGAGACTCCAGTTGATTAAAGCGGGACGGCTGGGAAGGATCACGGAAGCAACCGTTTCGATCTCCCATTTATACCATGGTGTCAGCCTGATTCGCAGGTTGCTGGGAGTTGCTTTTGAAGAAGTACGGATTCGTGCCATGCGGTTCGAATCAAGTTGGGTGCAGGGGCCAACGCGCAGTGGTCCGCCAACGGAGGATCGGCTTGTCCCTTCATTACGAGAACTGGCATGGCTTGATTTCGGTGATCGGTTGGGGATCTATGATTTTACCCGCGATCAGCATCGTTCTTGGATTCGCTCTAATCATTGCTGTGTCCGCGGCGAACGGGGTGAAATTTTTGATTCTCGGGTTTTAATCCAACAGGAGGATACGACCCCGCTGCAACTGGAGCTGAAGCGTGTAAATAAAGGTGAGTTAGAGAATCAGGAGGGTTATTTTCTACAGGGGATTCTCTGCGGGGAACAATGGCTGTATACCAATCCGTTTGCCCCGGCTAGATTATACGATGATGAATTGGCGATTGCGACCTGCCTGTTAAAGATGGGCGAATATGTTCAGGGCGGGCCGGAATTTTACGGTTTGTGGGAGGCCGCACAGGATCATTATCTCGGGATGATGATCGAACGGGCAGCGAGTACCGGTGAGACGGTGGTTGCAGCTCGTCCGAGCTGGGCCTGAAATTTTTCTCAAAAAAAGATTTGACCTTCACGTAACGTCAACGTTTATCATGAGTGTTGTCAGGAGGTGAGCTTGTGGAATACACCATTCAGAAGCTGGGGAATCTGGCCGGGGTCAGTACCCGGACGCTGCGTTATTACGATGAGATCGGACTTCTGAAGCCGGCAAGAACGAACTCGTCGGGATATCGCATCTATGGCCGTCGGGAAGTCGATCTGCTGCAGCAGATCTTGTTCTATCGTGAACTTGGCCTGAGTCTGGAAGATATCCGGTCCATCGTCACCGATCCCGGATTCGACGGTACCCGGGCACTGAGAGAACATCGGAATCAGCTCCTTGACAAACGCAAGCAACTCGACGCGTTAATCGCGAATGTGGAAAAAACGATCGCGTCACATGAAGGGAGAATCACGATGCAAGATCAAGAGAAATTTGAAGGCTTTAAGAAGCAGTTGATCGACGAGAACGAGCGTAAATATGGCTCGGAAACCCGGGAAAAATATGGGGATGACAAGGTAGAGAAATCCAATCAGAAGCTGATGAATATGACCCAAGAGGAATATGCGAAGGTTACGCAGCTCGAGAACGAAGTTAAGGTCGCATTAGCCGAGGCCATGAAAACGGGCGATCCTGCCGGTGAACTCGCTCAAAAGGCTGCGGATTTACACAAGCAGTGGTTGACGTTCTACTGGAACGAGTACAGCAAGGAAGCCCATGCCGGGCTGGCGCAGATGTACGTCGATGATGAGCGCTTTAAAGCTTATTACGACAAGGATCAGCCTGGAGCGGCCGAGTTCCTGCGGGATGCGATTCAAATCTATACCGGGATGAAGAAATAGTAGTATTGAGAAGAACTCCGCGACGGGATGCCGCGGAGTTCTTTTTACGCGAGGGGCGTGAATTGAAATGGCTCTAGAATCTTCTGGCGTTAGGCTAAGCCTAAATTCATCGGTGAATCAATTGCGGCTTAAACCCAGTTTCCGTTGCGGAATACCGGCTCAATCGTTCCATCCGCGAGCTCTCCATCAATGTTGAGCTCTGCGGAGCCGATCATAAAATCCACGTGCGTTAGACTGACGTTGGCACCTCTGGCGAGCAGTTCTTCTTTGCTTAGCTGAGCGCCGTTTTCGATATTCACCGGATACGCGCTGCCCAAGGCGAAATGGCACGATGCGTTCTCGTCGATCCCGGTGTTATAGAAGATTCGGTTTAGTTTGGAGATAGGCGAATCATGCGGTACCAGAGCGATTTCGCCAAGGTGCTGGGCTCCTTCGTCGGTTTGAAGCAGATTCTCCATATGCTCCCGTCCGGATTTGGCGTCGAAGCTTACGACTTTACCGTCTTTGAAGGTCAGCGTAAGGCCTTCCACAAGCTGGCCGTTCAAATTCAGCGGCATCGTGCTGGCGACGGTCCCGTTCACACCGGTACGGTGCGGCATGGAGTAGATTTCTTCCGTTGGCATATTGGCGACAAAATAGTTCCCTGCCGCATTGTAATCACCTCCGCCAAGCCATAAATGGCCTTCAGGCAACTCGACGTGGAGATCGGTGCCCGGCGCGCGGTAATGCAGTTTTTTGTAACGTTTGGCATTCATATGCTCTTGCCGTTCTTTTAACTGTTGGATATGCGCGTGCCAGGCCGCGATCGGTTCCTCGCGGTCAACGCGATTCATTTTGAATACGGCTTCCCACATTGCCGGAATCCGCTGTTCTTCGGGTAAATCGGCAAACACTTTGTCGGCCCAAGCCTTCGTTGGGGCTTTGATCAGCGACCAAGTGATCCGGTTGTTGCGCGTTTGGGCGGAATGCTTCTCCCGCGCTTTTGCTGCTGCTTTGACTGCGGTAGACACCTTGGAGGAAGGGATGCCGCGGAACAACTCCGGATCGGGCACTTTAATCCGAAGGATCGCACCGCCTTCCTCACCGAACTGTTCCGCCATATCAGCGAGCCACTGCGGGTAGTAGGCCAAGGATTCGTCCGTTGCATGCTCATAACGAATGCGGGTAATTTGCTCGTCCTCCCAATCGACGTGGACGTATCTGGCTCCGGCATCGTAGGCTTTAGCCACCAGCAGGCGGGTGAAATCCACCGTTTCCAGCGGTGCCGTCAGCATCAGGTTTTGACCGGGTTGGATGTTGACGCCAACGCGGATGACCAATTCGGCGTATTTTTCGAGAAGAACCTCAAAAGCTTCCATCATGTATTCCTCCAATAGGTTCAATAATATTCGTATTTCCGGAATTGCAAACAAGACTTATTGTAGCATGGAACTAGCGGAGAGAGAAAAAGTTAGTGATGGGAAGCGCATAGGTTCTATTGGATATGCCATAAATCGTGCATGATTTGAGCTGTATTTTCACATCCTAATCTCATCATTGCTCGAGGAGGAACTGAACATGGAAAATCCATTTTCCAGCTTACAATCCCAAAATCCAATTTCACTTGCACAACAATCGGTCAAAAAAGCGCATCGCGCGGTGACCCAAGCTCAATCGCATCCTCGTGAAGAAACGTTGGAGGGGGCACGCAACGCGATCGAAAAAGCGGAAAACGCCATCTCCCAGGCCGAAGGCCGGATGAATCCGGAACCGATCGAACGGGCCAAAGAAGACTTGGCCGAGGATCAAGCTGCATTGGCAGAAGTGGAAAACCAACTGGAATCATAATGAAGCCTGGGGGCGGGGATCCATCCAGAGATTTGGGTTGAATCTTCCATCCTTCATATGATGAATTAACAGTTTAAATGTTAAAATTACAGATAATGGGTTGACATTGACTGGAATAGCCTTTACTATAGACACACGCTTAGTTTCCAGTTCATTACTGGAAAGCGGGGGAACCATTTTTTGGGGCGAATCATTCTTTAACGATTGTAGGGTACCATCTTACCCGAGTCCGTCAGCTAACCTCGTCAGCAGTGGATGGGTCTAGTTTCAATTAACTTCACGAAAACTTCCATGGCCCTTATTAAGGGCCATTTTATATTTTTTTGTGTGGACCCCTGCTGGCGGAGCTATGCTTTCCCCCAAGCGAGGGGTCTCTTTTTATTTACCCCGACATGAAGAAGAAAGGAGGGGGGCTGGGCTTCGGAATTGAACTTGATTCAAAACCTACTAAACCGATGCAAAAAATAGGAAAGAAAGGCTGTGAGGATGGTTGAGGAAAGTGTCATGGTTGTTGATTTCATTGCTAGTAGCGGTATCGTTAACTGCCTGCAACTCAGGGCAGAACGCTGATTCAGGAAATGAGTCGGATTCTAAGGCAGAAGGGACGCTGGCGAAGGCAATTCAAAACGGGTCTATAACGGTTGGGTTCGCTAATGAGAAGCCTTATGCCTACAAAGATGCTAACGGAGAACTCACCGGTGAAGCGGTGGAGATCGCACGAGTAATTCTCCAAAGGCTGGGCATTCACGAGATGAAGGGGGAGTTGACGGAATTCGGTTCCTTAATTGCCGGTTTGCAGGCGAACCGATTTGATCTGATTACCGCTGGAATGTTCGTTAACCCGGAACGGTGTGAAGCCGTGTTGTTTGCCAACCCGGAGTATAGCATAGGTGAAGCGATTGCCGTCAAAAAAGGGAATCCTCTCGGCCTCGGCAGCTATGAAGATATCGCTAATAACGAAAAAGCACGGGTTGCCGTAATGACTGGTGCAGTCGAAATCGGTTATTTGCAGAAATCCGGTGTACCGGATGAACGTATCATTCAAGTTCCAGATCAGGCGTCGGCCATTAGCGCGCTTCAATCTGGACGTGTCGAAGCGATCACGATGACGGGACCTTCCTTGCAGGCCATGCTTGAATCTGCGGGGGATCAAGACATCGAAAGAGTAAGCGAGTTTACGCAACCGGTGATTGACGGTCAAAGTGTTCGCGGTTACGGGGCAACGGCGTTCCGTTTGGCGGATAAGGAGTTTCAAGAGGCTTATAACGCGGAACTGGCCAAGATGAAGGAATCGGGCGAGCTCTTGGAAATCTTGCAGCAATTCGGATTCACAGAGCAGGAACTGCCCGGAGACATGACAGCAGCCGAGCTTTGCGGAGGATAATATGCCAGAATCCTGGATTGATTTTATCCCCACTCTACTAGAAGGAGCCAAAATTACTGTTACCGTCGCTATCTTGGCAACACTTCTAGCGGTTGTAACAGCCTTCGCCTCAGGATTGATGAGTTTATCCCGGTTGCGCCTTATTCGCTGGATCTCTTCAATATACGTCGAGGTGTTTCGTGGGACGTCCTTGCTCGTGCAGTTGTTTTGGTTGTATTTTGCTTTGCCCTTTGCGGGGATTGAACTTCCCAAGTTACTTGCGGCCGTGTTGGCGGTAGGATTAAACTTTGGAGCTTATGGATCCGAGGTTGTACGCAGCGCGATCTTGGCCGTGCCGAAAGGGCAATGGGAAGCGGCGATCGCCTTAAATATGACGCCGTGGCAGCGAATGAGCTATATCATTTTGCCTCAAGCCGCCTTAAGAATGCTTCCTCCGTTTGGCAATTTGCTTGTTGAATTGATTAAATCCACATCTCTCGTCTACTTCATCACCATGGCAGATCTCACATACCAAGCGATGGTTCTGCGGAACAACTACATTTCCTGGACTTCAGAGATTTTGCTCTTGCTCTTGCTGATGTATTTAGTGATGACGTCGCTTGTCTCTTTCGGCATCCGGGTGTGGGAGCGTAAATGGTCCGAAGGGAGGATGTAACCGATGTGGGATTGGAATTACGCTTTGGAAATCCTTCCGGAACTTCTCATCGCGCTGAGGATGACGGTTATTGCTACATTGTTGGGTTTTCTGAGCGCTGTGATCGGGGGATTGCTGCTGGCTCTCGCCATACGCTCTCGATGGGTCTGGCTGCGATTGACAGCGAAAGGGTTTAATGGGTTTATACGAAACACCCCGTTGCTTGTACAGGTATTTTTTATTTACTACAGTTTACCGATGATGACCGGCATTTCGTTACCCGCTTTCTATGCAGGGATCTTAGGATTAGGTCTCCACTACAGCACGTATTTATCGGAGGTCTACCGTTCTGGAATTGAGGCTGTTCCCCGAGGGCAATGGGAAGCAGCGACTGCGCTGAATTATACCAAGCTGGATACTTGGCGCTCAGTGATTCTTCCGCAAGCCATTCCACCGATAATCCCGGTCCTTGGCAATTATCTGATTGTCATGTTTAAAGAAACGCCGATCTTATCCGCGATTACCTTGGTCGAATTGCTGTTGACCGCGAAAAATATCGTTTCGGAATCCTTCCGGGTATTTGAGCCTTATACGTTAGTTGGCTTATTGTTTCTGGCGATCAGCTATCCGTCCTCCCTGTTGGTCCGGCGATTGGAAAAGCGGATGAATCTCCAAAGGGGCAAATAAATGGGGGGTGATACTTATGATTATGCCGATGGTGAAATATACGGGTGTTACGAAATCTTTTGGCGACCGTGAGGTGCTGAAGGGCATCGATTTGGACATCGCGCCAGGAGAAAAGGTAGCGATCATTGGTCCAAGCGGTTCCGGCAAAACAACATTGGGACGCATGCTGATGACGTTGGAGGAACCGACGACTGGCACGATTGAAATTGACGGTGTTCATTTGTGGCATATGTCCAAGAAAGGGCGGTTGGTTCGTGCCAATGAGAAGCATTTACATGAAATGAGGGGCCATGTAGGAATGGTTTTTCAACATTTTAATTTATTCCCGCATAGAACGGTGCTGCAGAATATAACGGAAGCGCCAAGAAGAGTGCTGAAACTGTCCAAAGAAGAAGCGGAAGAACGCGCGTTTGAGATGCTCCGCAAAGTGGGATTGGACGATAAATTAGCAGATTACCCCGCTCAATTATCCGGCGGGCAAAAACAGCGGGTGGCGATGGCTCGAGCGCTCGTTATGCGGCCCAAGGTCATGGTGTTGGATGAGGTGACATCGGCGTTGGATCCCGAGCTGGTTGGCGAAGTGCTGGAGGTTATACGAGAAATTGCGGATGAGGGAGAGATGGCGATGATGCTCATCACGCACGAAATGGACTTCGCTAAAGAAATCGCGGATCGCGTGATCTTCTGTGCGGATGGAAACATCGTTGAGGAAGGAACGCCAGAGGCGATATTTGAACACCCGCAAACGGAACGGTTGCAGTCATTCTTAAAACGTTTCCGGTCTGCTGTGTATTCGATGGCATGATGGGCAGGTGGCGTCCATGAATAATACAAATGGCGAGCTTGTAATTCGCAGGCCAAATCCTCAAGATGCACGAGACGTTTATCAGCTGGTCCGAGACAGTCAAACGTTGGATCTGAATTCGGCTTATGCCTACTTGGTATTATGTGATTATTTTCGTGAAACATGTGTGATTGCAGAGGGAGGATCGCAGGTGGTTGGCTTTCTGTCCGCCTTCCGATCGCCGCTCTGTTCGGATACACTGTTTGTTTGGCAGATCGCGGTCGCGGGTTCCCATCGAAAGCAGGGGATCGGTAAACGGATGCTGACGTATCTGCTCTCGGAGACTGCGGCGCCCCCGATAACTTATTTGGAAGCCACCATCTCCCGGAGTAATGAGGCCTCGACCCGTCTGTTTACGAGGATAGCCGCGGCTTATGACGTACCGATTGAGATCATATGCGGATATCAGGCGGAAATGTTTCCTCCAGAGATCCATCATGAGGAGGAGCCGTTGTACCGAATTGGTCCTTTTACACCACAACGATAAATGGAGGTATGAGATGCAGACCCAAACTCTTGAAACACCGAGTATGAACGTGTTCGAACAGCTTGAATCGGAAGTCCGAAGCTATTGCCGAAACTTCAGAACGGTATTTCACAAGGCGCAGAATGCCAAGCTTTGGGATACAAAAGAACGGGAATATATCGATTTTTTGCAGGTGCCGGTGCTTTAAATTACGGTCATAACAATCGTAAGATTCGTGATAAGTTGATCGCTTACTTGCTTGATGATGGCGTGACCCATAGTTTGGATATGGCGACGCATGCCAAAGAGCATTTTTTGAGTAAATTCGATGAAGTCATTTTAAAGCCGCGTGGGTTGCAGTACAAAGTTATGTTTCCGGGGCCTACGGGAACGAATGCTGTAGAAAGTGCCTTAAAAATTGCCCGTAAAGTGACAGGACGCACGACGGTCATTAGCTTTACCAACGCTTTTCACGGGATGACACTGGGTTCGCTGGCTGTCACGGGAAATGCATTTAAGCGTAAAGGGGCAGGAATGGCTTTGACTCACTCCGTCTTTATGCCTTATGACGGGTATTTTGGCGAATCGGTCGATACGATTTCCTATATGGAGAAGTTACTCGACGATCCGGGGAGCGGTGTTCCTCTGCCTGCCGCAATTATCGTGGAGGCGGTTCAAGGAGAAGGAGGATTAAACGTTGCTTCCGATGCTTGGTTGCAGAGACTGGAACGTCTTTGTCGCCAAAAAGGGATTTTGTTAATTCTCGATGATATTCAGATGGGCTGCGGCCGAACCGGTTCGTTCTTCAGCTTTGAGACGTCGGGGATCGAGCCGGACATCATCTGCTTGTCCAAATCCATCGGTGGTTACGGCTTGCCCTTAGCGCTTACCTTAATTAGACCGGAGCTGGATGCCTGGAAGCCCGGGGAACATAACGGAACCTTTCGAGGTAATAACCTTGGGTTTGTAGGGGCTTCGGAAGCCCTGGATTATTGGAAAACCGAGGATTTTCGGGAGCAAATTGAAGACAAAGCCAACCGGATGACCTCTTCATTGCAGACGTTGATTGAACATCAGCCTGCACTGCGTGGGAAACTTCGCGGTAAAGGGATGATTCAAGGCATTGCATTTGAACAACCCGGGATGGCGGAGAAGTTGGCCGAATTCGCTTTTGCATCGGGCTTGATTCTGGAAACCTCGGGTCCGAACCATGAAGTGGCCAAACTCATGCCGCCGCTAACGATTGAAAATAAGACGCTTGAACAAGGTCTTCAAATACTTGAGCATTGTTATAACCAACTAGCAGAGGAGGCTTCAGTATGATCGTTAAACATCTCAACAACTTGGTTGGGACGCTGGATGACGTAGATACGGAAACTTGGAACTCTCGAAGATTGCTTCTGGCTAAAGACAAGATGGGGTTCTCGCTGAACGATACGTTGATTAAAGAAGGTACAGAAACGCTGATTTGGTACAAAAATCATGTGGAAGCTGTTTACTGCATTGAGGGAGAAGGGGAAATTGAAGTCATTGGGGGGGAGACCTATCCAATCACCCCTGGCATGATGTATGCGCTAGATGGACATGAAAAGCACTACCTGCGGGCGCGATCGCAAATGCGGATGATCTGTGTGTTTAATCCACCGCTAACGGGACGGGAAGTGCATGATGAAGAAGGGACTTATCCGTTGTTGTAGCTTGTCTGAAAAATGTTAGGTTAGAAAGGATGAAGTGAAATGCGCGGACAACATGTTTCTATGGATCTTGACTTGACGAAGGATGTTTACCCCTCTCGGATGGATACAGATCCCCAATGGCTTCCCCGGCAGGATCTGGTGGTGTACTCCGAATGGAGCTCGGAGAGTCCGATTCGCAAGGAGCAGGTGGAATTTTATCAGAAGAACGGGTACTTGTTCTTGGAAAGTTTTTTCGCAGAAGAAGAGTTACAAGGATACCAAGAAGAAGCACGGCGTTTGCAAGAATCTTCGCGTGGGCTTAAGGCGGACGAAATTATCCGCGAACCCGGCGGGGATGAAGTGCGGTCCATCTTTGCGGTCCACCGAAGCCAGCCGGTCTTTCGCGAGCTGTCACAGCATCCGCGGCTTCTGGCGATCATCGAATTCCTTCTAGGCAGCTCCGTTTACATCCATCAATCTCGGATCAATTATAAGCCTGGATTTACGGGCAAGGAGTTTTATTGGCACTCGGATTTTGAAACATGGCATGTGGAGGATGGGATGCCTCGAATGAGAGCACTCAGCTGCTCTATCGCGCTGGAAGATAACTATGCGTTTAACGGTCCGTTGATGGTGCTTCCCGGCTCGCAGCATATCTTTGTGCCTTGTATCGGTCAAACGCCGGATGACCATTATAAAGAGTCGCTTCGCAAACAGCAGTACGGTGTTCCCGATCATAAAAGCCTTACCGAAATGGTAAAGCGCTTTGGCATTGACACCCCTGTGGGACCAGCCGGCTCAATTCTATTGTTTGATTGCAATATCATGCATGGATCCAATAGTAATATTACGCCGTATCCTCGCAGTAATATTTTTATGGTATATAACAGTGTGGAGAATAAGGTGGTTCAGCCGTATTCCGGACAAAACCCGAGACCCGAGTTTATAGCGACCCGTCAAGGGATCTAATTCATGGAAAAAGGCCATTGTCCTCTGGGACAATGGTCTTTCATTTCTAATCACAGGGATTTAATTTGGAAAAAGATTATGGTTGCTTTAGGTTCGCCACCGTGGTAATCTATGAATCCGGCCGAAAAACCGGCGGTCACAAAGGACTGGAAGGATTTACTTCTTGCTGGGTAACTTATGTGAGTGATATATTAATAATCCGCCCTATGCAATGGCATCCTAACGATGTTGAGCAAGAGTCGGTCATCAATAAGCGATCATCGAAGTGATTTGGAAAAACTTACGCCTTGATGAGAGCCCTGCTGATGTGATATATTAAATGTCCTGCCGGTTGAACGGTAGGCGGTAAGCGAATTGGTAAGAATTACTTCTTGCAATGAATCTTGCTGACATGATATGATATAAAAGTTGTCGCCGATAAGGTAATAAC
>NZ_BILV01000010.1 GCF_004000745.1 Paenibacillus barengoltzii NBRC 101215 | reverse complement strand
TGATACTTTATATGTAAAAAGACACCTAGACGAGGGAACTGTTGGGATAACGCACCGTAGTAATCATGCATTAGTCGCAATTGCTTAACTCTAGAAGAACTATCAATTGAAATTAATCGTTACATCCATTACTACAACATTTACAGATATCAATGGGAACGAAAAAAGATGACCCCTGCCCAATACAGGAATCATCTTCTGTCTGCAGCTTGACTCTTTTTTCAAAGTGTCCTTGACAAAGGGGCCAGTTCATTCTCATAAAATGGCATCTCTGTCCTTTTATGTTTGCGGCGATGCGGTTTAAACTTGTGCTGCATACCGCTCGCTTAAAATCCGAACATGATGCTCCGCATGCCCGGCGATGTTATAGGCGATGGCACGGGCTGTGGCCGGATAGTCGGCTACGTTCCCCTTGCGGGCCCATGCATCGTCATCCAGCTGACGAACCAGCGCCAACGTGGATTCCCGCACGATCTCGAAGCCCTTTACGATCTCCTCCATCGACTGGCGGTCAAACCCGGCATGACGGGCGAACAATTCCTCGTCGAAGCCTGGAAGCGGCGTCGTATCGCCGCGGGCAATCCGCAGCATACGGTATTGCATGACCCGTTCCGTATCCGCCATATGGCCGATGACTTCCTTCACGCTCCATTTTCCTTCGGCATACCGGTAGTTTGCTTGCTCTTCACGAATACCTGCCCACTTCTCTCGAAGCCGCTTCGTCTGCTCCTCCAGAAACTTAACGAACTCCCCCTCAGGCACCATCTGAATGTAAGGTTCAAAATGTGGGGCGTATTCCCCTGTCTGCGGCCGAATCAACATCTCCAACATTCCTCCTTCATGAACGTAATCAATCCTATTCCTCGTCTTCCCACACTTCATCCATTAAAGCGCGGATATGACGGCTTCTCTCTTCTGTTTCCCGCAGGTTGGGAACCCATTTCGTGCCGTTCCATTCCACAACATCTCCCGGTTTGACCTTAGGATCCACCTGGGAACGCGGGACATTTCGGAGCTTCCCGTCCGATTCCAAAATGCATAAATCGCCCTCAAAGCCTTCCACGATATGGCTCATCTTATCCTACCTTTCCGTTGTGATCCGGTAGCCCTCGCCGTCGCTGGCGATCTCCACGGTACCCTGAAGATCGTTGCGATAGACCTCTACCTGTTGCTTGGACAGCCGATCCAGGATCGTCTTCGTCGGGTGCCCGTAAGAATTCTCTCCCACCTGGATCACCGCATATTTTGGCTTCACTGCATTCAAAAACTTGGCCGTTGTTGAAGATTTCGAGCCATGGTGCCCGACCAGCATAACGTCGGCGCGCAAATTCACTCCGGATTCTAACATTGCCCGTTCGCTCTCCGATTCAGCATCCCCGGTTAACAGAAAAGAAGTGCGGCCATATGTTACCTTCACAACGGCACTCATGTTATTACTGTCGTCGGTCACGGTCACCGGTGCGATCATACTCACCTTCACCTGCTCGTCCCAGGCTAGCTCCAGGCCCGCTTTGGCGGTCTTCACCTTCAGCCCTTTGTTCCGAATGGAGTTCAGCAAGGACTCATATGTCTTCGTATTGGACTGGATCCTTGGCATGTAGATTTCGCCGATGTCCAAACGATCGATGACCCGGTCCAGCCCGCCGATATGATCCGCATCTGGATGTGTCCCAATCACGATATCCAAATGATTTACGCCATAAGAGCGAAGGTAGTCCAGCATCGCCTGCTCCTGGTCATTGTTGCCGGCATCAATCAGCATCGTATGCCCGGAGGGGCTGATCAACAACTGGGATGCACCTTGTCCCACATCCAGAAAAATCACGCGTAGCTGACCGTCTCCTTCCACTTCGGAAGCAACGGAGGTGTTCTCCACCAGCCGCCCCGCAACTTCTTCCCAGTTCGCTGCGCTGCAGCCTGCAAGAAGTACGCTTAAAAACACCAAAAATACGCCAATAACCGTCCAACATGTCTTCTGCCTAATCATAGATGTTAATCCTTCCCAGAACATTTGTTCTAATTATAGAGGATAATCGAGCCTTAAATCAATCAAAATTTAGCAAATGGCACATAAAAAATAGTTAGTTCATAAAAAAGAGTCTGCCTTTCCAAAGGCAGACTCAAATGATTCATGTTCGATCTTATTTCACTGAAACGCTGATAGATACCTTTTTGCCGCCATACTCTGCTTTGATGGAAGCAGAGCCCTTGGCAATCGCCTGAATCTGACCAGCCG
Organism: Paenibacillus barengoltzii NBRC 101215; assembly: GCF_004000745.1. Classification (GTDB taxonomy): domain Bacteria; phylum Bacillota; class Bacilli; order Paenibacillales; family Paenibacillaceae; genus Fontibacillus; species Fontibacillus barengoltzii. The sequence continues at coordinate 123,747 of NZ_BILV01000010.1, read as the reverse complement.
ACACTTTCGCAACGTTCGCCTTGGAGGTTGTCCACTTCGCGCTGCCCGTTACCGTGGCGACCTTGCCAGTATCGTACGTTGCCGTCAGGACAACCGTTTTGGCCGCACCAGGAGCCAGCTGCAGCTTCTTCTCGCTAACCTCCAGTTTCACCAGCTTCGGAACCACATTCACTTTCACGGTAACGACATTGCCTTGATAAGAACCTGTGATCGTCGCGGTTCCTTCAGCGACAGCCTTCACCGAAGAGGATGATACCGTAGCAACGTTCACATCGGAGGAGACCCAGCCCATTTTGGAGGACAGGGTGACTTTCTTGCCGTCTGCATAATACCCCGTTACCTTGATCGATTTCGATTTCTTGATGTTAAGCTCGATCGTTTGCGGCTCTACAACAATCTTGGTGATTTTCGGCTCAATAGAGACCGATATATTGAGGGTCTTGTTCTCGAAAGTTCCTTTCAGCGTGGCCGAGCCTTTGCTGAGACCTTTCAGCTTCTTGCCGTCTGCTGTCGACTTCAACACCGCATTGGAGCCGGTAACGCTCCATTCAACGCCAGCCAGATTCGTTTGCTCTACACCATTTTCATAGACCACCGTGATTTCCGGCAGCGCATTTTCTTCACCGATGACGATGTTCATTGAAGTTTGCGTGGCGAGAAGCGTCAGAACCTTTTCTTTCACGTTAACTTTAAGCGTCACTTCAGTTCCGCGAATTGGGAAGTCCGCGTTCGGGGTCAGCCCTGTTCCGGCTTCTGCCAGCTTCCCGGTCAACGTAACTTCAGCAGATACAACCGAGTCATCCAGATCCTTCGTTACGATCTTTCCATCCTCGACTACCGCGATATCCTCTTGGCTCGAGGTCCACGTGATGGCATCGCTGAGATCGATGGATTCTCCGTCCAGCTTCGTGCCGGTCACCTTCGGCAGGCTCGCCGATCCGCCTACATAGATATCAAGCTGCTCTTTCTCGATTTTGAGCTCGGTCACCGTAGGAAGTACCGTAACTTTGAAGCTCTTGCTCACGCCTTGATAGCTGGCTTTAATCGTAGTTGATCCCGCCGCTTTGGCCGTCACAACACCGGTGTCACTTACAGTCGCAACTAATTTATTGGAAGAAGTCCATTCCGCACTATTGCTGACGTCTTGAGTTTCGTTTGCCTTCACTCTCACGCCGGCATTTACTGCCAACGTTTCCCCGATGAAGATCGTCTGATCGCCGGACGGCGTGAGCAGAATCGCTTCATACGGGGCTCTTACGTAAATGTCGACTTTGGCTTGCTCGCCATAATAGGTTGCCGTAATCGTCGCTTTCCCCGTCGATACGATTTTAACCGTTCCGTCTTCAACCGTAGCAACGCTGGTATCCGAAGAACTCCAGGTGGCTTTTTCCGTAACGTCGTTTGTCGTATCCGGGTCGCTCTTCAGCACCGTTTTCACCTTAAGTTCTACTTCTTTATCTGCCACGATCAACTCAAGGTCTTCTTTATCCTGAATTTCCGTGTCTGTCGTTCCAGACGTCTTGTACAATTTCAAGCCGGAGTAAGGCGACGTCACCTTCGCTTTGAACGAAGCAGTCAAACCGGCATATTTCGCTGTAATCGTCGCTTCCCCTGTACCGGTCAGCGTAATCTTGCCCTTTTCAACAGTCAGTACACCCGTATTCGAGGAAGTCCAATCCGCCTCATCCGTTACATCCTTGGGTTCCACAGACGTGTTATCCACCTTCGCCTTAGCGGTGACGGTCAGATCGGAGTCAGGGGTGTCCAGACTATATTTTCCGTCTAATTTGTAGTCCAAAGTTAATTCAGTGTAGGTGTCTGTAACTTTAATCGTAATAGACGATACCGACCCGACTTCAGTCGTTGGATTTTTATATTCCGCCGTGATGATCGCAGTACCGCTCTTCAGCGCGGTGACCAAACCGCCGGCACTAACCTTGGCTACGGTATCATCACCGGACGTCCAAGTTACAGTAGAAGTCACATCTTTGGTGCCGCCCCCTTCAAGCCCAGCCGTTACTTTAAGCTGCTTCGTTTTCCCCACGCCGAGTTCAACGGTCGTACCGGCTCCATCGATATTAATCTCCTTGATGTCCCCAGATGCTGCAAATGCGCCCGTAGGAGCAAGTACCGAAAGGAGGAGCGTCAAGACGAGCATCCAATACGTCATCTTCCTGTTAGCCAACATTGATTCCTCTCCTTTATTCTCATTGCTGATGTACCGGAACCTTTTTCCAGCCTTCTCCCATTTTATATCGACATTTAGTAGATATTTCGTAACGTTTTTCGTCAAAATAATCCATTTGTCCTATAAAAAAAATAGAGCACACTCAATAAACGAGTGCACTCTATTTTCACAAATGCCGAGGACCGGGCTCGAACCGGTACGGTAGTCACCTACCGCAGGATTTTAAGTCCTGTGCGTCTGCCAATTCCGCCACCCCGGCTTGTTCAAAAATTCCGTATTTATGATTATATACAGAATTCCAATCAATATCAACCCAAAATTCATGCTGTCTTATTCCGATAAACTATTCAGTTAGGAATTATGGTAAGTTAAGGTTAGTCTTGCGAAAAAAGGCTTGAATTTCAAGAAAGGTGAGGTTAGCATTCATGCACGAATTGAAAATGGCAGTTACGCTGGGTCATCAAGTGGTCATTCAACTGCATGACGGACAATTGATGACCGGACTGCCGAAGTGGGGTTCAGCGCCTGACAAAGTACATCTGCGCACAACAGAAGGAGCCGTCTGGGTGAATCTCGACGAAATCCATCACGTGACGCGAATCATTCCATTTGGAAAATCTTTTTAATTTTTTCTGCAACCTTTTCCAATACTCATCGTCTAGAGGTTGTCAAAAAATACTAGACGAGGTGATCACCATGTTTAAACGTAATGTAGCCCTGTTGTCCGCCGCCGCCATTTTGAGCTTGTCTTTGGCTGGAGAAAGCTTTGCTGCTGCAGGGAGCTTTAAAGATGTAAGCCAATCTGTCGCCAAAGACAGTATTTCTGTCCTGCAAGCGAAAGGCATCGTTCGCGGCGTCAGCGCCGACAGCTTCCTGCCGGATGACCAATTGACGACTAGCCAGGGCGTTCAGTTAATCGTCAATCTGCTAGGGTTGAAGTTGGATACTCCAGAAAACGCTGGTGATTATTTTGTCAATGTCAAGCAAGATGCCTGGTATGCCCCTGCGTTCTCGATTGCTCAAACTAACGGGTTTGATCTTGACGTCAACGTGAATCCGGACAAGCCTATGACGCGTGAGGAATTTACCCATCAGCTGATTTTGGCGATGGAGAAGCATGGCGATTTGCCGATGATCAATATCAAACCAATCGAATTTGCTGACGAAGACCAGCTGACGGTTTCTTATCAAGGGACGGTTCAACGTGCGCTTGTGCTCGGGATCGCCCAGCTGGATGAGAACAATCAATTCCATCCGGGAGATCTGATTACCCGCGCAGAAGCGGCTCTCTTGACCTATCATGCGGTGGAATACTTGGCCGCACATCCTGCTCCGTCTCCGGACAGCAAGTGATCGCCTATTCGATAAAAATTGGAAGGACCGCCTTGTGCGGTCCTTTTTTGATTTCTGTGAAAAGCTTAAATTTTAATAAAATTCACTAAATCGACAGATTTTTGCATTTTATTTCAGAATTTAGGGAGGATTTACAAAAACGGACATAGAAAACATAAGGGTACCGCTTTAATTTGGTGCAGAACAGTGACAGTACATGGAAGAGGTCGGACAATCACCAGTCGAAAGCGGACGGATGGCATTAATACCTCAACTAGGAGTTGTTCGTCATGGAACTCATCCTCAAAATTGAAGAGCTCCGGATGGAATTAAACCATCTTGCCCGAAGTAAACGTCTTGCGGATCGGGAAATGATCATGGTAAGTCAGCAACTAGATGAATTGCTGAATGAATACCATCGATTAATGATCCAGAAGCAAGTCAAATGATCTTTAGGGAGCTGTGACAACGGCTCTTTTTTCTATTTTGATAAAAAGATCTCCCAAATACTGAAACTTACCATTGAGCTAGCCCGTATAGAAAACCCGATGTGTTCTGGCGTATAGATGAGGCCTGGAAAATATTCTAGTACTATCCGACAATTTTAAAAGGAGGAGAAATTTTATCGTTCAGCGAACAGGGATTATCCATGACGGAAAAGAGGTTGGGCAGGTTTTGTTTTACCTGATGATTTGGAGAGGCTTGAATCTTCTTACGCTCAGAAAAGTCTCATTTATTCACAAAAAAATGGCCTACTACAAAACGCTCAACAGGAATCTACGAAACTTTGATTTTAATGATTGAAAAGCAAAAACCCCCTTGCCAAAGCAAGAGGGTTTTGCACTTATGGGCCCTACAGGACTCGAACCTGTGACCAATCGGTTATGAGCCGACCGCTCTAACCAACTGAGCTAAGGGCCCGGGAGAACTTGGATTGCGGGGGCAGGATTTGAACCTGCGGCCTTCGGGTTATGAGCCCGACGAGCTACCGGGCTGCTCCACCCCGCGTCATTAAATTGGCGACAATCAATAATATACACGATTCTCGCAGGGCACGTCAAGTCTAAGATTATGGAATAAATCGCACGCCGTATTTGCCCTTGCGCGATCGGAAAATTTCGATTTGCCGCATATCATCAAAACCATAGATCCAACCGTCTTGCTCCAACCGCCGGGCGAGACATCCCGCTTGGAATTTCGTTCGATACAGTTTATTGAAGTATACCCAACGCATGACTGTTTCGTCCATCCTTTCGTGAATTAGAGCAAATTGTTCATGTCTATAGAATGCCCAACCTTAACAAAAAAAGCCGCCGGATTTCATCCAGCGGCCCTAAATCTATATGGTAATTTTTTGGTGTTCAATGCAAACCTCGGCTTACCCCTTAAATATGGCTCCGCCTGCTGCCGCCCCTTCCTCAGGAACAAATGGCGTACCATCCTCCTGGAATTGGGTTTTTGGATTGTTTTTAATTTCTTGCAGCATCTTGTTGCCCTTCTCTTCCCATTCTTTGAGCGCTTCCGCCGGTGTTTTCTTATTCTCCAACACCTCTTGGAAGAACCTGCGTCCGCTGTCGGTTACGCTGTATAGTCCTGGTTTTTCGCTCATCAGTTTTTCTTGCTTCGGATCCGTTGGCGGCGTCGGCTTCAGTAAATAGAATGCTTGAATATTGTAATCCAAGCCCATTTTCGGTTGGATGTACGATTTGCGAGCCAGCATTTCATAGGAGTTACTGCGAGACTTCAGCTTCGCCCAATCCTCGCCATTAATGAATTTAATGAAGTCCCAAGCGGTCTCGGCGTTTGGAGCAGCACTGTTAATGGCAAACGTATTGCTCAGCCAAATACTTCCCCCGATCCCCGGTTTTTCAGGATGGACCGGAACCGTGACGACATCCCAATCCACAGGAGTAAAGTTCTTAATTTTCGAAGCGTTGTTGTTGGCATCCGTAATTTCATTGACGTAATAGTTCTCACCAATCGTCATTGCAACTTTACCGGAGAGGAACAGGTCGCTTGTAACTGGGTTCCACTCGCCGTCCATCATCCCGCTGTTACTGTCCGGAATGATTTTATCCTTCGCCAGCTTGCTGATGGTTTCCCAGACCTTCGTCCATTGCGGGGTATTAACCGTCATCGTTTCCGCTTTATCATCAAAGGTCTTGAGCTGCAGCGAATTGACATAGTTGCTCTGCATATCCCAGAACGGGTCGCTTCCGAGGTACCGGCTAAACGCGAAACCGTAAACCCGGTCCTTCCCTTCCCCTTTCGCCAAACGGCGAGCCAAATTGAAGATATCGTCCCAAGTCATATTATCGGTAGGCGGTTCTACCCCAGCGTCCGTAAAGAGCTTCTTGTTATAGAACAAGGCGGAGGAGGAGAACGAAGGCGTTAACGCATACAGACTGCCTTCCCCAAGATCCTTGATTCCGTCAATAACTGCTGGGACGAAGTCCGACGTGTCAAATTTATCTTCCTGGATCATTGGATCAAGTTGTTTGACCATATTTTCCTTGATCAGCTGATTTAATACAGAAGTATCGGTGACCACGACATCCACCGGATTGCTGCCGGTCATAATTTTCTTCATGCTATCCAGGTAGTCCGGCTGAACGTATGGCTGCGAGTAATCCTGATAACGATATTGGCTTTGGTCGATGGCCGGTACAACCTCGATACGAACATTGTGCGTAAACTCATATACATCGGTATACTGCTGACGGAAATAAGAATCATCATATCCCCCGTAAAGCACGCCGATGCGGAGCACTTTCTCCTGCTCAGGATCTGCCGCTTTGCTGCCGTTACAGCCGGCGAGCAGGCCCAACGCCAGCGTTGCAGCCAGCGATACAGACAGTAATTTCTTGAACCTCATGATGGATCCCCCTCCAACGATTTAGGTGCTGTAATAATGATTTTCTCTCCGTCAAACTCCATGCTCGCCCGCCCATTGATTCCGACGGATTCCAGATATTCCTTCGGAACCTGTAAACGTCCGACACGGTCAACCACAACAAAGGCTTCGTGAACCTCCTGCAATCCTCCGCCTAGCTCGGCTGCCGCCAAATCCAGATTCGGGTTACGCTTCAGGAACTCGGTGCTCGTTAAGCCGTCACGGATGGCGACCACGCGGTCTACCTTCCCAGCCAGGTTCAAATCGTGCGTGACGATCACAACCGTGATACCCAGCTCCCGGTTCACTTGCCGGAAGATTTGCATGATCTGATCGGAAGTGGCCGTGTCGACCGAACCCGTGGGTTCGTCGGCGAGCAGAAGCTTCGGTCGATTCGACAGCGAGATCGCAATCGCAACCCGTTGCTGCTCCCCGCCGGAGAGCTGATGCAGCTTGTTGTGCATTCGATCCTTTAAGCCAACCCGCTCCAGCAGCTCTTTCGCATAGGCTCTGTCCAGCTTCCCGGTGAGCAGCATCGGCATTTCTACATTTTCCAATGCTGTCAAATAAGGAAGTAAGTTGCGGGCATTATTCTGCCAGACGAAACCAACCGTGTTACGCTTATATTCCACCAGCTGGTCATCGCGGATTTTCAGCAGATCCCAACCCCCGACGTTAACTTGGCCGGCGGACGGGCGATCCAGCCCGCCGAGAATATTCAGCAAGGTGGATTTGCCGCTGCCGCTGTTGCCGATGATCGCCATCATTTCGCCTTGTTCCACGGTTAAGTTCAGGCCTTGGAGCGCCACAACTTCGATATCTTCGGATTTGAAAATCTTGACGAGTCCTTCGCAATGAATCATCTCTTAGCGCTCCTCTCCCATTTTTACCGCCTGATGCACACGCAGTCGCCGGATTTGCCAGAACAGCAGGCCGGCTCCCATCAGGAGCATCACGAACACAACAACATAAAGCTGAAGCGTATCCTGGTTATCAAATACGATGCGGAAAGGCGGAACCTGCGTTGTAACATTATCCGCCGTTTGCAGGAACGGCAAGTACAGCTTGCCGGCAATCTTCCCGATGACGATCCCGAGCACGATGGATAAGCCGGCAGTTAAGATCTGTTCAGCCAGCAGCATGAACGTCAGCTGCTTCCGGGATAAGCCCATCGCCCGCAGGATCCCGAACTGGACGACCCGGCCCGATAAGTTGAAAAACCAGTACAACACATACCCGATCAACGACACGATGACCGAGACGAGGAAACCGAGACTTAGGATCCCAAATACGCCTCCCCGGGTCGGATGCTTGCTTTGCGCCGCCAATTCACTGCGAACATCATCAACCGAATAAAGCTCAATTCCTTGATCCGCCAGCTTCGGAATCAGCGGGGCGACTTTAGCCCCCGGCTTCATCTTAAGCCAGACCTCATAAGGAATAAGCGGAACTTGATCGTAAATATAATCCAAATTCGCAATAATAAACGGTGTTTGATCTGGATATTGACTTGGCCAATACGGGATAATCCCGTATACGGCAAATTCCACCGCTTGCTCACCCAAGGCAACCGTAAACACGTCGCCCGGCTTCAGCTTATACTTCTCCGCCAAGTTCGACGGGACTAAAGCTGCACTTTCGTTCATCCCGAGAAAATTTAAATAATGGTAGGGATGCGTTGGGAACAGATCGTTCCGGAACCAGGCCACTTTGGCAAAATCGACATTGTCGATCCCCATCACATTCCCTTGGCCTGCCGAACGACCGGAGATAATGATGTTCCCCTTCGTTTGAAGTACACGTGCCGCATGCTCGACGCCGTCCAACCTCCGGAAGATTTCGAACGGGGGCTCGGAATAGATCAGTTTAGACGGGGTAGGATTTTGCCCTCCGCCTCCTGGGCCGCCGCCAGGTGCTCCACCTGGGTTCCCGCCGCCTGGAGCTCCCGGACCGCCGCCTTGACCTTGGCCGGAGCCTCCTTGAGAAGGACGAGTGATTTCCGGCGTGCCTTCCCATACCGTTCGCATGATCACATCTGCTCCATATTTATAGAGCGTCCGCTCCGTCGAATTCAGGTCGATTGTCCGTGCGGCTGAAGCGTTATATACCCCAAGACCCAGCGTCAGAACGAGCAGGATCATCAACGGATAATACGAAGAAGACGACCTGGACAGTTGCGTCAAACTTAGATAGTAAGGAACCGGCAGCCACTTTTTGCCGATCCAGCCGATCAGCTTAAGCAACCACGGGAACACCCGCAGGAAAAACAGTCCGATGGAGAAAATGGCAAGCGCGGGTACGAAGAACAGGAACGGTTGAACCTGCAGCTCATCCGTCGTCATCCCTGTCTGGAACGTCAGCATCTGCCGTTCATTAAACAGGTAATACCCATAACCCGAAATCGCCATCAAGACGATATCGATAAACCAACGTTGCCAAAATGGCGCACGATCGGAGCGCGCTTGCTTCTGCTTGGCCTTGACGATCGAGGAGCGGGCGAAGGAAATTGCCGGCAACAGCGTCGATAAGATCGCGATCACAACCGCTACCGCTCCCAATACCAAGGCATCGGCATTAAAGCCTACCGGAATGGACTTACGGTTCACAAACGTCAGGAAGCCGTCTGCCGAGCCGATGCTCTTCGACATAAACCAGCCGAGCAATGGACCTGCGATGAGTGCAACCGCGCCAAGAATCAGGCTTTCAAATAAATAGATGAAAATAATCTGCTTCGTAGAAGCTCCGCGGCTGCGCAAAACCGCGATATCGCTTTGCTGCTTGTCGAGCGCCTGGCGAGCGTTCATCACAATAAAATAGAACACCATGGCAATCATCGGTGCCGCCAGGGTAAACAACAGCGTCTGCATCTGCAGGCTCTGCTTGCGGAAGTCACTGAGCAGACTGCCAAAAGAGACATCCACCTTCGTATCTTTCAGCTTCTGATATAACTCTACGTTCAACCGCTCCAGTGTATCTGAGAGCGGTGACAGCTGACTCGTCTTGATCTCACCGAGATCAAAAGCGTAATACCAGCTGGAGCTATGCAGCGGAATCGATAATCGATTCAACAGGCCTTCATTAAAGGCTTGATCCGAGATGTAGAAAGTGTTCATCATCCCTTCAAAGCCTTGATACCAGTACGGGTCATTCTCGTTCTCCGGCTGGAAGGTGCCCACGATCTTCACCTTAAGCGTCACGTCCACACCGCTGTACACCGGATACTCCATCACGTCACCGACGTGCAGATCCTGCCGGTACATCGCTTCTTCCAGCATCAAAGCCTCAAGCGTATCGCCATCGCCTTGATCGGAATACATCCGGCCGCCGGAAATTGCCACATGGTCCTGTAAACCGCTCATGGATACGATGGACATCGTCCGCGTTCGGCTCGCGTCAACCTTAGTCGGGTCCTCCGGAAATACCTCCGTACTGCGGATGGATCTGATGTTCACGTAGGTGTCAAACGGGAAGCCAATTTGCCCCGGCACCTCGTCAACAATGTATTGATTGACGGCGGATAGTGTATTCAAATCCGTCTTGGTACCACCCGGCGCCTGATAGCTCATGATCAACGAACCGGCGGGCAGCCCTTCGCTCTCCGCCTGCAGGGTGGTTGCAACGACCCGCTTCAGCGAACCGTCGGAATACATCGGAATGCTGACCGTGAACGAGACCGCGACAATGAGGCCCAATAGCGTACTTAACGTCAGCCATTTCGTGTTCCACATTTTGCGGAACAATAAACGTAATAAAGGAAGTCCCATTAACGACCCACTACTTTCTGCCCCGGCGTGAGTCCTTTAACAATTTCCACGTCGGTCGAGGTCTGCAAACCTACCTCAACATCGGCTTCACGTTTCGAACCGTCTTCCTCTACCACCTGAACATAAGTGCGCGAGCCAATCGTCCGCAGGGCGGAAATCGGAATCAGCACCGCGTTCTCCTTGCGTTCCGTTACAATGGACACGCTGAGCGGCCGTCCACGTTCAAGTCCCTCCGGCCATTTGTCCAGTTCCACGATCAGGTACTTATCGATCGTATCTTTCTCTGGAGGTTTGCCGCCTCCGCCGCCGTTATTGTCGTCGGACGATCCGGAATCCACTGGCATGACCTTCACCTTCCCGTCGAATACGCCCATCGCATTAATATCAACCTTGGCTTTCATACCAACGGCAATCTTCTCTAAGTCCTCCTTGGCAAACTGAGCTGCCACGACCAACGAAGACGTGTCGGACAACACGGCTACCGTATCATATGCTTTGATCGCGGCTCCTTTCTGGACGGAGACGGAAATGATCGTTCCGGAGAACGGCGCACGGAGTGTGCCGTCAGCGATCGTCTTCTCCAAATCCTCCAGCTCTTGACGCTGTTCCTCAAAGACGATCGAGGCCTCCTCAAATTCGATCGGGTCCTTCTCGTCCTTCGTACGCAGCAGCTCCTTCATAGAGATTTCCTGCTTGCGGAACTCCAGCTTCTTCTTCCGTAATTCCTTCTGCAAATCTTCGACATCCAATTGAATGAGAGCATCGCCTTGCTTGACTTTGTCGCCTGCCTTAACGAGCACTTCCTTCACGTGAAGATTATCCTCTGTGAAAAATAACGGCTCCTCGCGCTGGCTCATGATCTTCCCAACCGCACTGACGCTAAGCTCGATCGTCTCCGTGCGCACCTCATACTCCGGCTTCTTCGAGATTGTCGGCGGCGTGATCACCGGCAGGTCCTCCTCCGCCTCTTCGTCCGGCAGCAGGGCGCAGCCTGTGGACGCAATTAACGTCAGGGACAGAGCGAATACCCCCAGCGTTCGAACAAGCCTTATCCCCCCTTTTTTATTCGATAAATTTGCCATCCACCATTTCGTAAACATGGTCCGCTACCTCCAGGATTGTAGGATCGTGAGTAGTCATACAGATCGTCACGCGTTCGGTCTGTATGATGTTCTTGAATACTGCCATGACTTGTGCTCCCATTTGCGAATCGAGGTTGGCCGTTGGTTCATCCGCCAACAACAGCTTGGGGCGATGGGCAATCGCTTTGGCGATGGCCACCCGTTGCTGTTCGCCCCCGGACAACTCGAACGGGCGGTGAAACATCCGTTTTCCGAGTCCAACAAGCTCCAGGCAATGCTTAACGCGCGGCTTCCATTCCTGAGGGGGAACTCCCGCCATACGCAGCGACAGTTCGACATTCTCCCAAGCGGAGAGCAACGGTAGCAAGGCGTAGGCCTGGAAAATAAAGCCGATCTGATTCCGACGCAGCAGGGTACGCTTATCGTCGTTCAGCTCATGAAGCGGCTGACCGCGGAACCAGATTTCACCGGAAGTCGGCTGATCCAATCCGCCAAGCATGTTGAGCAATGTCGTTTTGCCCGAGCCAGAACGGCCTTTAAGCATGACCAGCTGGCCTGAGAGCACTTCCATGTTGATTCCCTTCAATACCTGGATTTCTCCTCCGCCCACCGGAAATGATCGGCGAACGTCTTTGACCGACAAAATAGGTCCGGTCTCCTTCTCTTCCTCCTTCTGTACAACATGGGCTGCAATAACCTCGGCATCTGCTTCTGCTAATGCCGTCTTCTCCGCGGCAGCGGCGGTCTCCCCCTCCGCACTTTCCGGTACCGGAGAATCAGCTCCGGGCTGAACTTCGACTTTTTCTTTCTTGCGAAGCCATCGCATCATTGTGTATCGGTCTCCCATTTCCCTAAATTGTGCTTCTCCTCTTCTGCTTCCTCTTCTTGGACTTCTTGGTCTAATTGGCCTTGTCTAGCAATACATTCACGTCTTGCATTATAAACGAAATACGATGGCAAAAAGTTACAAGCTCATTAACGAAATCGTTAATTTTTTACCAGATTTTTCGCGCTGATGCATGGTTACAATTCTGTTAGAATTAAGGAGGATTCTACTAATTTCGGCAAGGAGAACTAATATTTCATGAAGAAAATGATCCCCATCCTGCTCACGGCGACGCTCTTATTCACCAATGTCGTGCTTCGGCAAGAGCCGGTCGCTGCCGATCTTCCTTTTAACGACATTTCAAACAGCTATGCTAAAGATGCCATCCTCCGTTTAAATGCGAACAATGTAATGAAAGGAACCTCAGGTTCTGAATTTTCTCCAACCCGCTCCATTACCCGAGCCGAGTTTATGACTACATTGACGCGCATCTTTAAGGTGGAACCGGCCAAATCCGCTATCCCCGCCTATCGCGATGTCCCCAAAACCGCCTGGTACTATGGCACAATCCAAGCCGCCACGGAACTTGGGCTTACCAACGGCTTGGGAGACGGGATCTTTAAGCCAAACCAGCCGTTAACCCGGCAGGAGGCCGCTTCATGGATCGTTCGTGCTTTAAAACAAAACGCCGCCGGCAATTCGTCTTCCAATTATCAGGATGCAGCGATGATCGCGGCATGGGCCAAGCCTTCGGTCAGCTCCATTACCGAGCTCGGGTTGATGCAGGGAAGCGACGGATTATTTCATCCAACACAGCCGATAACCCGCCAGGAGACCGCTGTCATCCTGGATCGCCTGCTGCAGGACACCCGATGGACCGATGCGCTCGCAGCCAGCACGAACCAGACCATCAAGCTAGGATGGCAATACGGCCTGTCAACCGAAGCCTACAAGAAAGCCGTGTTGCAATCGAATGTGAACGTGCTGGTGCCTCGGTGGTTTTTTCTCGAAAGTAATGGCAAATTTTCTGATTCCAGCGTTCCCTCGCTCGTAACCTGGGCGAAAAATAACGGCAAACAAGTTTGGGCCATGATCGGAAACCGATTTGATCAGGAAACGACGCACAAGCTTCTGGCTTCCAGTTCGCTTTCTTCCGAAGCGATTCAAACCTTGAAGTCCTACGTTCAAAAATATGGGCTGCATGGCATCAACGTCGATTTTGAAAATGTCGCAGCTTCCGATCGCAGCTTGTATACGGCCTTTATCGCCAAACTGGCACAGGAGCTTCATTCCGTCTCTGCCGTCTTGTCTGTGGATTTACCGCCGGACCTCGACACAGACTGGTCGGACGCCTATAATTACGCAGAACTGGCGAAGAGCGCCGATTACCTGGTCATTATGACCTACGACGAGCATTGGGGCGGGGCTGCTGCCGGTTCCATCGCATCGCTTGGCTGGGTGGACAATCACCTGCAAAAACTGCTCACCCAAGTCCCTTCCAACCAACTCATTATGGGGATGCCGCTGTATACGCGGGATTGGAGCCTAAGCAGCACCGGGGCTACGTTGTCTTCCGAGGACATCACCCTCGCCGCTCAAAATAACCGGATGAACCAATACGGCCTGAAGCCAAAATGGAACGACACATTAGGGCAGTACACCATGGAGTATCGCAAGAACGGGACGCACCACAAAATTTGGCTGGAGGATGCCCGCTCCCTCTCGGAGAAGCTGAGGTTAGGCATGAAGTTCGGAGTGGCCGGTTATGCTTACTGGCACATCGGCGGTGAATCGCCGGACATCTGGACGAGTCTTCAAAATGCGGAGAAATACGCAGGATATTCATTTAAGTAATCCGCCATCATTTCTAAATCATATGTAATAATAAAGACCACCTTATGAGACAAAGCGATGTTGCTTCTCAGGGGTGGTCTTTTGATATTTAGACAAAAAAACAGCCCTTCTCGGGGCTGTTTTAACCATATGGAAGTACTTAGGCATTTCCGAAGGAAGCCGGGTCTTGCCGCCAGGACTTGAGCAGTTCCAGGTCTTCCGGCTGAATATCCCCGCGCTGCACGGCGACATCCATCAATGCTGTATAGTTGGACAAGGTTTGCAGCGGGATGCCAGCTTCAGCAAACGCCTGCACCGCTTTATCGAGCTGATAGCTGAAGATCGCCAGCACGGCCAACGGTTCTGCCCCCGCATCGCGCACGGCCTGCGCTGCTTTGATCGAACTGCCGCCGGTCGAGATCAAATCCTCGATGACAACCACCTTCTGCCCTGGTTTAATCAGACCTTCAATTTGATTCTCCTTGCCATGGCCTTTGGCCTTATCGCGAATGTAGGCCATCGGCAGCCCCAGCTTCTGCGACGTAAACGCGGCATGCGGAATGCCGGCCGTAGCTGTTCCGGCGATAACTTCGGCCTCCGGATAGTCTTTACGGATCAGTGCAGCAAACGATTCAGCGATTAGATCGCGGATCTGCGGGTAGGACATCGTGAGGCGGTTGTCGCAATAGATCGGCGATTTAATCCCCGAAGTCCAAGTAAACGGCTGATGCGGACGAAGCGCAACGGCTCCGATCTCTAACAGGCTGCTGGCAATTTGCGCTTCGACGGATTGGGTATTGGTCATGCTACATCATCTCCTTAATGATCGTCTCCGCGGCTTCTCGCGGGTTAGGGGCAGCGATAATTGGACGGGCAACGACGATATAGTCCGTGCCTTGCGCCATCGCTTCGCCTGGGGTTAACGTACGCGTTTGATCACCTTTAGGGCTGTTCGCTGGACGAATCCCCGGCGTTACCGTCAGGAAGGCTTGTCCGCACTTCTCCTTAATTGCGGTAACTTCCAGCGGAGAAGCAACCACTCCTTCCAAACCGGCCGAACGGGCCAGGTCCGCATAATGTACGACGGAGGCTTCAACTTCGCCCGGGATGCCAATCTGTTCATTCATCACTTGCTTGCTGGTGCTCGTCAGCTGCGTAACCGCGATGATCTTTGGCATCGTCAACGTCGGGTCGGCTTCCACCGCCGCCAGTGCGCCTTCTTTTGCCGCCTTCATCATGTCCAGCCCGCCGGCCGCATGCACGTTAAACAGGTCTACACCCAGCTTGGTGACGCTGTTCGCACCACCTTTGACGGTGTTGGGAATATCATGCATTTTCACATCGAGAAAAACGGAGTACCCCCGCTGCTTTAATTCCCGGATCAGTTCCGGACCCGCCGCATAGAACAGTTGCAGCCCCACCTTCATGTAACAAGGGATGCCCTCCAGCTCCTTCAGCAGCTTCCGCGCTTGCTCCGCATCAGGGAAATCGAGACCCACGATCAGCTTCCCAGCCGCTTCTTCAAACGAACGCAAATCCGCTCTCCTCCATTCATGCTTGCGGCTCCGAAGCATCCTGCTTCCGAGCCGCCCTCTTCTTCGTCCTCTAACGGACCTGAAAGACCTTATTTAAGCATTTCCCTTCGATTTTCCGCTGTAACGGACTCCATGGACATTATTCAGTCCTCATGGGGCCACTCAGCTGCGATCTAAGCAAAATAAGGTCTCCTCGGTCCGTTAGAATGGTTATTTGCTTCACACCAGATCAATAACGTCTCTAGTGTTCGTTAGCGTCTGCGATTAAAGTGCGGGCATCGCTTGGGAAGAGAAGTTGATCGTCTCCAACATCTCCAGCAGCGCCCGAACGGTATCGAGCGAAGTCATGCAGACCACACCGTTCTCCACCGCTTCCCGGCGAATCCGGAAGCCATCGCGCTCCGGTTCTTTGCCCTTCGTCAACGTGTTGATGACGAAGTGAGCTTCGCCGTTCCGGATCAGATCGAGGATGTTCGGCACCCCTTCGGACAGCTTGTAAACCGTCGTCACATGAATACCCGCCTCGATCAGCGCAGAAGCCGTGCCATCCGTAGCGATGATCTTGTACCCCAGGCGGTAGAAGCCGCGAAGCAGCTCAACCGCTTCTTGTTTATCCTTGTCGGCTACCGTAGCGATAATCGCCCCGGTTGAAGGAATCTTCATTCCCGCGCCGATCAAGCCTTTATACAATGCTTTGGCGTATTGCGGATCGCGGCCCATGACCTCGCCGGTCGATTTCATTTCTGGACCAAGCGTTGGTTCTACCCGACGCAGCTTCGCGAAGGAGAATACCGGCACCTTCACCGCAACCTGATGGCTTTCCGGCCACAGGCCATTGGAGTAGCCCAGATCGCTTAGTTTCGCCCCCAGAATACACTGGGTTGCAACATTCGCCATCGGAATGTTTGTCACTTTGCTCAGGAACGGTACTGTACGCGAGGAGCGAGGGTTCACCTCGATCACATACACTTCGTTGTTGTAGATGACGAACTGGATGTTCACCAGACCTACCGTCTTCAGCTCGCGGGCGATCTTGACCGTGATTTCAACGATCTTCTCTTTCAACTCTGCCGACAGATGCTGCGGCGGATACACCGCAATCGAGTCGCCGGAGTGAACGCCAGCGCGTTCGATATGCTCCATAATCCCCGGGATCAGTACTGTTTCCCCGTCGCTGATGGCGTCGACCTCTACCTCTTTGCCAAGCATGTAGCGGTCGATCAGGACCGGATGCTGCGGATTGATGTTCACCGCTTCTTCCATGTAACGCAGCAGCTCCTGGTCGGAGTAGACGATTTCCATCGCCCGGCCGCCCAGTACATACGAAGGTCTTACCAGTACCGGATAACCCAGGGCTTGAGCAGTTCCAACCGCTTCTTCTACCGAGGTTACTGTGCTGCCCTTCGGCTGTGCGATGCCCAGCTTCGACAGGAGCGCTTCAAACTTCTTGCGATCCTCCGCCTCGTCGATGCTTTCCAGCGAGGTTCCGAGGATGCGAACGCCCGCCGCTTGCAGCGGTGCTGCCAAGTTGATCGCCGTTTGGCCGCCGAATTGGACGATGACGCCAACCGGCTTCTCCTCTTCGATAACATTCATGACATCCTCGAAGAACAGCGGTTCAAAGTAGAGGCGATCCGACGTGTTAAAGTCCGTGGATACCGTCTCTGGGTTGTTGTTGATGATTACTGCCTCATATCCGGCTTTTTGAATTGCCCAAACCGCGTGTACTGTCGAGTAGTCAAACTCGATGCCTTGCCCGATCCGAATCGGTCCGGAGCCCAGCACCACGATCTTCTCTTTGTCCGTTTGAACGACTTCGTTCTCCGTTTCATAGGTCGAGTAGTAGTAAGGCGTGGAGGCTTCAAATTCAGCCGCGCACGTATCTACCATTTTGTAAACCGGCTTCAGTCCATGCTCCTTGCGGAAGCTTCTCACTTCCGCCTCTGTCGTGTGCGTGCCTGTCGGCTGTCCGGCAGCGCGCAGCTCGGCGATCGCCCGGTCCGTAAACCCTAAGCGCTTCGCTTCGTACAGCGTTTCATAGGAAAAGAACTCTTCTTCCGCAATCCGTTTCTCGAAATCCACCAAACGCTCGATTTTATCAAGGAACCACCAGTCGATTCCGGTCAGATCATGAATGAGCTGCAGTTTGAAGCCGCGGCGGAACGCTTCGGCGATCAGGAACAGCCGCTCGTCATCCGCTTTGATCAAGCGAGTTTTCAGCGTTTCATCGTCGATGTTCTCCACGCCTTTCAGATAGAGGCGATGGGTGCCGATCTCCAGCGAACGGACCGCTTTATGAATCGACTCTTCGAAGGTCCGGCCAATCGCCATCACTTCGCCGGTCGCCTTCATCTGCGTGCCCAGCTTGCGGTTGGCATGAACGAATTTATCAAACGGCCAGCGCGGAATTTTGCTGACGATGTAGTCCAGCGTCGGCTCGAAGCAAGCGTAGGTCTGCCCTGTAACCGGATTGATGATTTCGTCCAGTGTGTAGCCCAGCGCAATTTTGGCAGCCATTTTCGCGATCGGATACCCCGTCGCTTTGGACGCAAGCGCCGACGAACGGCTGACCCGCGGATTAACTTCGATCACGTAGTATTGGAAGCTTTGCGGATCGAGCGCGAACTGGACGTTACAGCCGCCTTCGATGTTCAGCGCACGAATAATCTTCAGCGAAGCCGAACGGAGCATCTGATACTCGCGGTCAGACAGCGTTTGGCTTGGCGCCACGACGATACTGTCCCCGGTATGTACGCCAACCGGGTCGAAGTTTTCCATGTTGCAGACCACGATACAGTTGTCGTTCGCATCGCGCATCACTTCATATTCGATTTCCTTCATGCCGGCGATCGATTTCTCGATCAAGCATTGGCCAATCGGGCTGTAACGGATCCCCGACTTCACCGTCTCGCGCAGTTCCTCTTCTGTAGCGCAGATCCCGCCGCCGGTGCCGCCCAGCGTATATGCCGGACGAACGATCACCGGATAGCCGATTTCGCTTGCAAAATCCAGCGCCTCTTCCACCGAAGTGATGATTGTGCTCTCCGGCACCGGCTGCTCCAGCTCGCGCATCAGTTCGCGGAACAGGTCGCGGTCTTCTGCTTTCTCAATCGACGTCAGTTGAGTGCCAAGGAGCTTCACATTTTCGCGCTCCAGCACGCCTGCGCGGGCCAATTCCACCGCCATGTTCAGACCGGTCTGCCCGCCGAGCGTCGGCAGCAAGCCGTCCGGCCGCTCCTGACGAATGATTTGCGTGACGAATTCCAGCGTGATCGGTTCAATGTAAACCTTGTCGGCCATGTTGGTATCGGTCATGATCGTCGCCGGGTTGCTGTTGATCAGCACCACCTCGACGCCCTCTTCCTTCAGCGCTTGGCAAGCTTGCGTTCCGGCGTAATCGAACTCAGCCGCCTGACCGATAACGATCGGTCCGGAACCGATGACGAGAATTTTCTTAAGGTCTTTGTTGATCGGCATAGGTTTATAGTTCTCCTTTCGCAGCGGCCATCAGTTCGGCTTGGCGAGGCTTTTGCGGATTTTGCCGCTTGTGCTCGCGGATCATCTCGATGAATCGGTCGAACAGGTAGCTGTTATCGTACGGTCCCGGAGCCGCCTCTGGATGGTACTGCACAGAGAAGGCCGGGTATTTCTTATGCTTCAAGCCTTCGATGGTTTTATCATTGTTGTTAATATGGGTAACTTCCAGCTCCGTCCCAGCGATGGATGCTTCGTTTACGGTGTATCCATGATTTTGCGATGTGATATAGCAGCGGCCGGTAGCCAGCTCTTTCACCGGGTGGTTCCCGCCGCGATGGCCGAATTTCAGCTTTTCCGTATCAGCGCCGCAGGCGAGGGCAAACAGCTGGTGGCCCAGGCAAATGCCGAAGATCGGGTACTCACCAAGCAGTTCAGAAATCATTTTCACTGCATGCGGTACGTCTTTCGGGTCCCCCGGTCCGTTGGACAGCTGAATCCCGTCGGGATGCAGGCGGCGAATTTCATCCGCAGTCGTATCATGCGGGACGATCACGACGTCGCAATCGCGTTTGTTCAGCTCGCGCAGAATACCGCTTTTCGCACCGAAGTCAACCAACACGATGCGTTCCTTCGAACCCGGACTGCTGTACACATGCTTCGTCGAGGTTTGCGCCACTTGGTTGCGCAGCTCGGCGATGCTGGTTGCCAGCATCATTTCTTTTAATTCCTCCACCGATTTATTGGAGGTCGTTAAAATCCCTCTCATCGTTCCCTGATGGCGGATAAGTCGCGTCAGCATGCGCGTATCGATGTCGGCAATGCCGGGAATTCCGTATTCCTTCAGCAGGTCACCCAAATTGTACTGCGCCCTCCAGTTGCTTGGGGTTGGTTCATAGCGGCGAACCACAAACCCGTGGATCGACGGCGTAATCGATTCAAAGTCATCGCGCGAAATGCCGTAGTTCCCGATCAGCGGGTACGTCATCGTGACGATTTGCCCGCAATAAGATGGATCGGACAGCACCTCTTGGTACCCCGTAATTCCCGTATTAAAAACGACCTCGCCTGTTTTCTCTCCTTCCGCTCCGAATGAGGTTCCGGTAAACAGCGTGCCGTCCTCCAACAATAGTCTTGCCTGCATCCTGAAGCACTCCTTTATCCATAAGCTAAAACTACATTTTCTTATCCGCCCGTTAACGGGTCAGTTCTAGTTCATCATTCCATACCAGTCTTCCACGGGCGATTGTGGCGACCGGCCAGCCTTTTAGCTTCCAACCGGCAAACGGGGTGTTGCGTCCCTTCGAGGCGAAGGTCTCAGGATCCACCGTGCGTTCCGCGTCCAGATCAACGATCGTCAGATCCGCCGGAGCGCCTGGAACCAACCGTCCGGTTTCTAGACCAAACACACGAGCCGGGTCTGCTGTCATACGCTGCACCAGCATCTCCAGGCTCCAACGGCCAGTTGTCACAAACTTCGTATATAACAGCGGGAAGGCTGTCTCAAAACCAACGATTCCAAACGGTGCCAGCTGCATGCCTTTTGCTTTTTCCTCTTCACTGTGCGGAGCATGGTCGGTGACGATGATGTCGATCGTGCCGTCCTCCAGCGCTTCGATGCAGGCTTCCACATCTCGGCGGGAGCGCAGCGGCGGGTTCATTTTCCAATTGGCATCCAATCCGGGAATATCCGCCTCCGATAACACCAGATGGTGCGGACACACCTCTGCGGTCACGTTAATGCCGAGCTGCTTCGCTTGACGAATCAGCCGGATCGACTGCTCCGTGCTCACGTGGCACACATGGTAGTGAACCCCGGTCGCTTCCGCCAGCAAAATATCCCGCCCCACATGAATCGCCTCCGATTCGTTCGGGATCCCTTTCAGTCCGTGCTTGCGGGCGAATTCCCCTTCAGCCACCGGCGCGCCTTCCACCAGCGAATTGTCTTCGCAGTGGGCAATTACCGGCATCCCCAGCGCAGCCGCTTGACGCATCGCATCCTTCATCATTTGTGCGCTCTGTACGCCTACGCCGTCGTCGGTGAAACCAATCGCACCGGCTTCCTTCAAAGCAGCAAAGTCGGTCAGCTCGCGACCCAGCTCAGATTTAGTGATCGCCGCATAAGGCAGCACGTTCACCAGCCCAGCTTCCTCCGCCTTCTCCTTCACATAGCGAACCGTATCCGGATTGTCGGTCACCGGCCGCGTATTAGGCATGCAAGCGATGGTGGTGAATCCCCCTTTCGCTGCTGAACGCGAACCGGTTTCGATTGTTTCTTTATGTTCAAATCCCGGTTCTCGTAAATGGACGTGCATATCAATAAATCCCGGAGTGACCAATCTGCCTCCTGCATCGATCACCTGCGTCCCTTCCTCTGCGAACGGCTGCTCGATGGTTCCAGTGATTTCGATGTTCGAGATCACTCCGTTCTCGATGACGATTTGAGCGATTTCTTGTTCCCCTTGTTCGTTTAAGATCTTGGCATTGATTACGACAAGCCGCATTCTGATTTCTCCTCCCGCTGATTTTGAAGTACGATCCGAAAAATAACGTCCATTGCCCGTCGCCTAAGCTACAGGCGCTCCCCCTCATTTGCTAGAGCAATGCGCGTTCCAGAACCGCCATGCGGATCGGAACTCCGTTTTGCATCTGCTTGAAGATGCGGGATTGCGGGTGTTCCACCACCGCATCGTCGATCTCCACGCCCCGGTTCACTGGAGCCGGGTGCATGATCAGCGCGTGCGGTGCAAGACTCGCAGCCCGCTCCTCCGTTAAGCCGTAATGCAGTCGATATTCTTCGGCCGACTTAATCAGCCCGCCAACGTGGCGTTCTAACTGCACTCGCAGCATCATCACCACATCGGCGCAAAGCGCTTCGTCCATCGGAACGTAAGGCGCATACGCGCTGAGCTCCGGTGCTTGCATATTGTTCGGCGCGCACAGCTTCACTTCGGCGCCGAACTTTTGCAGCGCCCACAGATTCGAACGTGCCACCCGGCTATGCTTGATGTCTCCGATGATCGATACCTTCAGCCCGCCGAGTTCCCCGAAATGCTGTCTCATCGTATATAGATCCAGCAGCGCTTGCGTCGGGTGCTCATTGTTGCCGTCTCCGGCATTCACCAGCGGTACGGATACCCGCTTCGCCAGCTCCTCCAACACACCGATCGGCTTCAGCCGGATGACTCCAGCGTCAATGCCCATCGATTCCAACGTGCGAACCGTATCGTAAATCGACTCGCCTTTCTCTACGCTAGAGGCGGCTGCCGCGAAGTTCAGCACCTGAGCACCCAGCCGTTTCTCCGCCATCTCGAATGAGAAGCGGGTGCGCGTACTGTTTTCGAAAAACATATTCGCAACAAAGTGCTCCTTCAACACCGGAATCATCTTCTCTTCCTTGGCATCCCAGTAGGCAGCCCGGTCGAGAATCGAGGAAATTTCCGCTGCGCTTAACTCCTTCAGCCCGAGGAGGCTGCGTTCCTTCAGTGCGGTTGCCGTCAGCGCCATCTTAGTTCCCCTCCCGTGCATGCAGGATGCGAACCAGATCAGTGCCGTCATGCTCGGTCAAGAGCACCTCGATTTCTTCCGATCGCGATGTTGGTACATTCTTGCCAACGTAATCAGCTCGGATCGGCAGTTCCCGATGTCCCCGGTCAGCGAGTACCGCTAACTGGATCGACTCCGGACGACCGCAATCCATGATCGCGTCCATGGCTGCACGAATCGTACGGCCTGTGTAGAGAACATCGTCGAACAGGATCACTTTTTTGCCTTGAATCGAGACCGGGAACGTGGCTTTGGCCGCCCCTTGAGTAGCCTCCACTTTGTCATCGCGGTAGTTTGTTACGTCAAGCTCGCCCCATGGAATTGCGGTTCCTTCAATACTCTCCAAGCGCTCAGCCAGCCGTTTTGCGAGGTAAACTCCTCTGGTTTTGATGCCGGCCAATACACAGCCCTCGATGCCTTTGTTGCGTTCCAAAATTTCATGTGCAATTCTTGTCAGTGCCCTCCGAATCGCGGTTTCGTCCATAATGATATGACTTTCGTTGCTCACAGCTGCGACCTCCTTAGGGATAGGGTCACCTTGCATCGGTCCGTGATAGGCGCATAAAAAAACTCCCTGCCCGTATATCCAGGCAAGGAGTCTTCAGCCATAGTGTACCTATGACTATCATGTAGGATTTGGGTACAGAGAACCGACTTAAATAAGCGCAGTTCGCCCATTTCCCCACTCACGTTACCTTGCCAGCCTCACGGGACTGAATTAAAGGTGCTTATGGTTTACATGA
This sequence comes from Paenibacillus barengoltzii NBRC 101215, assembly GCF_004000745.1. Lineage (GTDB taxonomy): Bacteria > Bacillota > Bacilli > Paenibacillales > Paenibacillaceae > Fontibacillus > Fontibacillus barengoltzii. The sequence goes on along the minus strand of NZ_BILV01000010.1, from coordinate 100,531 downwards.
ATTATGACAGAATGAAAATAGCCTGTCAAGACACCCTGCCGAGTTTGTAACCTACCGATACTGAGGTTGATTCTTCCCCCGTGTGAAGCCTGCTGTGATGCGGTTGTTAATAATTATACATTCAATGTAATATTTATTCAACAGTTAGTTTCCCCGGCTTATCCTTGATCTGAAGCCGTTTAACCCGTGTGCTCTCCCCGCCAGATCCCTGCATAAATTTCCTAACATGTTGAATATTTAACCGGGATGTTTGGGGAATGGTGGGCAGCAAGATCACTAATAGTGCATGGTACTTGCTGTGTAACGCTGATCAGAAGCGCTATTTGGCGAAAAAGGGGCCCCATGGAAACGTAACGCTTAGAAGAGAGCTTATTTACGATTTTTGAGTGCAAATGGGGTGGGTTTAGCCTAAATAAGACTGCTGGTAAGCGTTAAAATGAAAATTTGGCGCTTTTCTCCGAAATAAGCATTCTGGCAGGCGTTAGAATAAAAGCGGACTCCGAACCTACACCCTTACCAGTATGTAATCGATTGGTACTAGCCAGCATCTGCAGCATCTCTTGTAGCAAGGCACCAAACCCATCGTCAGCACCAGCTCAGGCACAGTTAGTTCAGGGAAGTATGCTGTAACGCTTAACAGAAACGCTATTTGGGGAAAATTCGGGCATTCTGCGGCGTAACGCTTACAGGAGAGCTTATTTGCGATATTTCATCGTAAAAGAGGCTGTTTTTGCCTCAATAAGGCTGCTGGTAAGCGTTAAAAGTAAAACTTTGCGTTTTTCGCACAAATAAGCACTCTGGCAAGCGTTAGAGCACAATTGGACTCTGCCCCTTCATTCTAGCAAGCGTTAGAGCAAAAGTGGCACCAGCGGCAGCAATCGCCGCATAATCAAAAAAAGCCCCTTGGGATCAAACCCAAGAGGCATTATAAACGAATCATTATGGTCCATTTTATTCTTCTTAGAAAATAAACTTCAAATCGCCAAGGCGTCGTTTGATTTCAGAAATGACGCGGCGTTCTTCTTCTTCCCCGTCGGCGATAAACGTCACCGAGAAGCGCACGTAATGGCCGGCATCGTCCCACGGCACCGTCGAAATCAGCTTCTCGCGGATCAAGAACTGCGAGAAGTCTTCCGCCGTCTCAAACGTTGGTCCGCCTTCCACGCCTTTTGGCGCTTGCACATAGAGGAAGAACGAACCCTTCGGCTTCTTCGCCTTAAAGCCCAAGTCATTCAGAGCATTCACCAGCAGCTCATGGCGGCGCGAATATTTCTCGGCGATGCGCTCCGTGATTTCTGGATGAGCCAGCCCGTAAGCGGCCGCTTTCTGAATAGCGATAAATTGACCGGAATCGTTGTTGTCCTTCACGTCGCTGAACGCTTTAATGATCAGCGGGTTGCCGGCAACAAACCCGATTCTCCACCCGGTCATGTTGTACGACTTGGACAAGGAGTGCAGCTCGACACCTACGTCCTTTGCTCCCGGTACCGACAAGAAGCTCAGCGGCTTCAAACCGTCATACGTCAATGCAGCATACGGTGCATCGTGTACAATCACAACATGATATTTCTTCGCCCAGTCCACGACCTTGGCAAAAAACTCCTTCGTCGCGCTCGCGCCCGTCGGGTTGTTCGGGTAGTTCAAGTACATCAGCTTGGCCTTACGTGCGACCTCTTCTGGAATCGCGTCCAAATCCGGCAGGAAATCATTCTCCTCCGTCAACGGCACGGTATACACCTCGCCGCCCAAATACTTCGTATGGGTCCCGATAATCGGGTAGCCCGGCACGGTCATAATCGTGATATCTCCAGGATTGATGAAGCAAGAAGGGAGCATAGCGATCGCTGGCTTGGAGCCGATCGAGTGCACTACTTCCGTAACCGGATCGATATCTTCAACGCCAAAAACATCATGAAGATACTTCGCCGCCGCTTCCTTGAACTCGGCGATGCCGTTGTCGGCGTACCCGCGGTTCTCGCGTTTTGCCGCTTCCTCCGCCAGTTTGGCCACAATGCCGGCATCCGCCATATCATCAGGTTCGCCGACGCCCATGTCGATCAGTTCAACATCGGGAAAATCCTTCTTCGCTGCCGCTTTCGCCCGTTTGATTTTCTCGAATTTATAAATAGCGGTATCTTTGCCGTAGTTCGCCCCGCCAATGCGCTCTGCAAATTGTTGTTGAATATAAGTTTCCTGTCCATTCAGCGTACTCATCGTAAACGTCCATCTCCTTCGTATTCATAAAAAAATCCATCCTCAAATGATTCGAACTCGCACTTTAAATATGCAGGAATTCGGCCCATTTAGAGAATGGATTAATCACCTGATCGTTTGTACTTTTTGATCAAGCTGTCTCCTGGAGGTGAACATTCTATAGGTTAAATCACCAAATCTAAGCAATGGCTTAGCGATTTCTCAGCGATTGCAGCACATCTTCCATATCCGCCGGAATCGGTGCACTAAACTCCAAATACCGCCCGTCTTCCGGATGCTCAAAACCGAGCACAGCAGCGTGCAGCGCTTGTCCATCCATTTTGATCCCTTTACTGCGTCCATACAGCGGGTCTCCCACCAACGGATGGCCGATAAACTTCATATGCACACGGATTTGATGCGTACGTCCCGTTTCCAGCTTGAGCTCAAGCAGCGTATAATCACCAAATCGCTCCACCACATGAAAATGCGTAACCGCATGCTTGCTGTTCCGTTCAATTACTGTATACATCTTGCGATCATGGGGATCGCGGCCAATCGGCGCATCTACTGTGCCTTGGTCATGGCTAACGTTGCCGTGAACCAAAGCATAATATTTCCGCGTCACCGTATGCGCCTTCAGTTGAGCGGCCAACGAGGCATGGGCCTTATCGTTCTTCGCTGCCATAATGAGACCTGAGGTGTCCTTATCGATCCGATGCACGATCCCAGGCCGAAGCTCGCCATTGATTCCCGACAGATCCTTGCAGTGGAACATCAAGGCGTTCACCAGCGTGCCGGAAGTATGTCCCGGTGCCGGGTGCACGACCATGCCGCGCGGCTTGTTAACGACGATCACATCACTGTCTTCATAATAAATGTCCAGCGGTATGTCTTCCGGTACAATTTCCGTAGGCTCTGCCTCCGGAATCACCAGTACGATGCGGTCGCCTTCGGCCAGCTTGTAATTGGCTTTCACCGACGCCCCATTTACAACCAAGTTCCCCGCTTCAATCCACAGCTGAATCTGGCTGCGGGAGAACTCTTCGCCCAGCTGCGTTTTTGCAAATTTATCGATTCGCTCTTTCGCGTCAGCCGGTCCGGCCACCCACTCAAGCTTCTCTTCTTCAAAATCCTCTAGCGTTTGATCCAAACTCATACGTTTTCCTCATGCTCCTGTGGTGTTGCGGCTTGCTTCTCCCGGCGAAGCTCCAGCAGTGAATCCAAAATGATCAGCGCCACGCCAATAACGATGCAAGAATCCGCAACGTTAAAAATCGGGAACGTGTACGAACCGAAATTAAACATCAGAAAATCAACGACTTCCCCACTGACGGCACGATCGAGAAAATTGCCGATGGCTCCGCCAAGTACCAGAGACAACGCTACCGGCAGCATTTTGTTGGGTTGATTTTTTATTTTAAGCAAATACCAGATGATCCCAAGCACCACAACCGTAGTCACCACAATAAAAAACCAGCGTTGATCCTGCAAAATGCCAAACGCCGCGCCGCGGTTCCGATGGGAGGTAATCAAGAAAAAGTTGCCGATCACCGGGATTTGTTCCCCGATCGTCATTCCGGTTGCAATCCAATATTTCGTGCCTTGATCCACCAGAAAAACGATTAATGCAATCAAAAAGTATACCACGCGGTCCGTCACCTCGTTTTTCATTTCCCGCTCGCACCAAGCGGCAGGATATTCCTCTTCTAAGCCTTGTATATTGTAGCACAGCCGGAAATGGCCCGTCCATGCGCGAAAGGATTTTCCTTAGGTATTTCGTCATGGTTCTGCACAAAATACCGCTAGGAGAGACGTTACAAATCACCGCTCTAGATGCAGGAAGGAAGGAGCAACCACATGCCGCATTTAACGAAAGCCCAGCTCGCGGAGCTTACCGCGAAACTGCAGGAAACCAAGTCTGCTTTAACCGAGCAATTATCTGACAATGATCATTATGGAATGAATGAATCGATGCGCGATAATACCAATGAGCTGAGCCAGATCGATAATCACCCCGGGGATCTCGGATCCGAAGTCTTTGAACGGGGCAAAGATTTGGCCCTGACCGAGCATCATGAAATGCATCTGGCCCGGGTTGAGGATGCACTTGAACGAATCGAGGATGGCAGCTACGGCTACTGCGCAACGTGCGGCAAGCCGATCAGCTATGAACGGCTCCGCGCCATCCCGGAAACAGCGTATTGTAAAGATCACAGTCCGCAATCGTTCGTATCCGCCAAACGGCCGATCGAGGAAATCTTCTTATCTCCGCCGTTTGGCCGCACGAGCTTGGATGAACGCGAGGATCAGAATGGCTTTGACGGGGAGGATGCTTGGCAAATCGTTGAGAGCTATGGAACCTCGAATTCACCGGCGATGGCCGAGGATCGGGAAATCGATGATTATAATGATATGGAAATCGAAGCCTCCGATGAGCTCGATGGATTTGTGGAGCCTTACGAATCCTTTGTTGCCACAGATATCTATGGCAAGAATGTTTGCTTTTACCGCAACGGCGTTTACCGGAAACATATGAGTGCCACGGAGCATTTGGACAGCGAGGATTCGCTCGGAACCGGACCTAATACGTATTAAGCTCCATCTGTCTTTGCACAATCCGCACGATGTCCGCGATATAATCGCCGATGATCGGTAAGTTCAGTGCCCCCAAGAGCTGCAGGACGTAGATGATCGTTGCCGCAAAAAAAGTAAACCCAATCGCGATTCCCACCCCGCGGGCAATTCCGGACAACAGGCTTAGCCAAACCATGCGCCACGGGCGGTTCAGCAGTTGGATGTACTCGGTGATCCGCGATTTCTCTAACTGCCGGGTCCACTTCAAGGTCAGACGGTATACGGCGTTCATCTGCTCCTCCGGCGTATTCGGCAAAGGTTCTGCAGCCTCAGGCGCCGCAGGTGTCTCTGGTTCAGGCCTCGGTTTTCGACGAATCATGAACAACCCATCCTTTGCTCCCCAGTGTATCCCAAAACACAAACGAGCCCGTTCCCCTTTTACAGGAGAGCGCAGGCTCGTTTGCTTCAATTGCTATTATTATGACCTTCCTGGAAAAGCTCCATTCAGGTACTTACGCATCAATTGAAATCGCGATGGTTTTGCTGCCGAGATCTACCGTTTCAGCCTGGCCTTGCGGCTTGCCGAAGGCGACGTCCGTGATCAAGACGTTCTCACGCAGCACATGTTCAAATGCGGTGATGGCTGCTTTTAATTCATCGTCAACATCCAAGGTGAGGTGTACCCGTTTCTCGATCGGCAGATCCAGCTTCTTCCGGGTATCCTGCACCGCGCGGACGACTTCACGCACCCAGCCTTCTTGTTCCAGCTCCGGCGTGATGTCCGTGTTCAGCGCAACGGTTAAGCCGTAACCGGAAGCGGAGGCGTAACCCGGCTTCGCTTGTTTCTCAACGAGCAATTCGTCCGCAGTGACCGTCAGCTCTTCGCCTTCCGGCGAAGTCACGGAAAATTGACCTTGCTCCACGATGGCGCGGGTTTGCTCCGGCGCGAGATTTTTCAGGTAGCCTTGCAGGAAGCCGACGTTTTTACCGTATTTCTTCCCGGCCACCTTCAGGTTCAACTTCAATGTGAAATCAACAAAACCGCTGTCGCTCGTTTCGATGTCGATCGCTTTGACGTTGATCTCTTCCTTGATGATGTCTTCATATTCGCTCACCGCAAACTCCCGGTCCATGGAGACGATCAGGCTGGACAACGGCTGACGCGTTTTGATGCCGCTCTCGTTACGGACGTTGCGGGCCAGCTCAACGATTTGCCGTGCGCTCTCCATGTCTTGCTCCAGTGCAAGATCGATCAGCGATTCATCCGCTTGCGGATAATCGGCCAGGTGGACGCTTTCCCCGCCGCCCAAGTTGGTGAAAATGTCCTCAGCGATCAACGGCGCAAACGGCGCGATCACTTTGGATAGGGTGAGCAATACGTGAGTCAGCGTTTGGTAAGCGGACAATTTGTCATCGTTCAGGCCGCTGCCCCAGAACCGGTCGCGGGAACGGCGGATATACCAGTTACTGAGCTCATCGATAAATCCTTCGATCGCTTGCGAGGAGTTCACGAAGTCGTTCACCGCCAGGCCTTTGTCGACCACTTGAATTAAGCTGTTCAGACGGGACAGAATCCAGCGGTCCAGCTTATTCTCGGAAGGACGGTAAGCATGCTCTTCCGGTTTATAGCCGTCGATCCCGGCATACAGCGTCAGGAACGCATGGGTGTTCACCAGCGTATCTACGACTTTCGATTTGGCTTCAGCTACGATGCCTTTGGAGAACCGTTTGCTGTTCCAAGGCGCGCTGTCGGACAAGAGTGCCCAGCGGAACGCGTCCGTGCCAAACTCGTTGATAATTTCCCAAGGATCGATGACATTGCCTTTGGATTTGGACATTTTCTGCCCGTTTTCGTCCAGCACGTGGCCGGTGGCAATCACGGCTTTGTAAGGCGCTTTGCCAGTGAACAGCGTGGACACGGCCAACAAGCTGTAGAACCAGCCGCGCGTTTGGTCGATCCCTTCGCAGATCATATCTGCCGGGAATTGCTCCGCGAACGTCTCTTGGTTCTCAAACGGATAATGATGCTGCGCAAACGGCATCGAACCGCTGTCGAACCAAACGTCGATGACTTCGCTCGTCCGTTCCATCACGCCGCCTTCGCAATGCGGGCAATGAACCTTCACTTCGTCAACGTACGGTTTATGCAGCTCCAAATCCTCGCTGACATGGCCTACCGCATGCTCCCGCAGCTCGGCGATGCTGTGCGGAGCGAATTGTCCGCCGCAATCCGGGCAAACCCACACGTTCAGCGGCGTCCCCCAATAGCGGTTCCGGCTGATATTCCAATCGACCAGCTCTTCGAGGAACTTCCCGAAGCGGCCTTCACGAACATGCCCTGGATACCAGTCCACGGAATTGTTGTTGGCAATCAGCTGATCCTTAATGGCTGTTGTTTCGATAAACCAGCTCTCCATCGCATAGTAGAGCAGCGGCGATTTACAACGCCAGCAGTGCGGGTAGCTGTGCTCGTATTTCTCTTTGCTGTACAGCGTTCCTTGCTCGGAAAGCATCTTAACGATGTCAAGGTCGCAGTCCTTGACGAAACGGCCTGCGAAATCGGTTACCACGTCCGTATAGCGGCCTTGACCGTTCACAACGCTGACAAAGGTGATGCCGTTCTCGCGGCAAGTGCGGTAGTCGTCCTCCCCGTGAGCCGGTGCCATGTGAACGATCCCTGTACCGCTGGCATCCGTAACGAACGAAGCACCAACGATCACGTTAATGTTATCCGCTTTGATGTAGGTAAACGGCGGCGTATAGGTTTTGCCAACGAATTCCGAACCTTTGTGCGTCGACAATACCGTGTAATCGCCTTTCATGACTTTCTCAACCAGGTTCTTCGCAACGATATATACACCGTCTTCCTGCTGTACACGGGCGTATTCCATGTCTGGATTCACAGCCAATGCCACGTGAGACGGAAGTGTCCAAGGCGTGGTCGTCCAAGCCAGTACATATTCGCCGGTGTCGGTCAGCTTGAACTTCGCTGTGGCACTGAGATCCTTCACATCCTCATACCCTTGCGCCACTTCGTGGGAACTGAGCGACGTTTGGCAGCATGGGCAATACGGGCTGACGCGATGGCCGCGGTACAGCAGGCCTTTGTCGTGGATCGTCGCCAGGATGTTCCACACGCTTTCGATGTAGCTGTTGTTCAGGGTGATGTACGGATCGTCGAGATCCACCCAGTACGCAATCGCTTCGGTAAATTCCCGCCATTGCTTTTCGTAGCCAAACACGCTGTCTTTACATTTTTTCACGAATTCCTCGATACCGTACTTCTCGATCTCCTGCTTGCCCGAGATGCCAAGCTCCTTCTCTACGCCCAGCTCGACCGGCAATCCGTGCGTATCCCAGCCCGCTTTGCGGACAACGCGATAGCCTTTCATCGTTTGGTAGCGGCCAACGAAGTCCTTGATGACGCGGCCTAACACGTGACCGATATGCGGCAAGCCGTTAGCGGTAGGCGGTCCTTCAAAAAAAACGTAATTCGGCCGGCCCGCCCGATTTTCGATACTCTTTTTAAACGTATTTTCGCGGCTCCATTTGTCCAGAATCCGCAGGTCGCGAGCCCGCGCATTTTCTTTGACGTCAACCTTCTTCATACTTCTCTTCCTTTCTTTAATCAACCTGTAAAAATAACAAAGCCCCGTCCCTAGAAGGGACGAGGCATTAGCTCGCGTTACCACCCTTGTTTCATGCTTGTTATACACAGCTGTCCGAAGGACGAGCCGCATCTTAGGCATGACACCTTGATCCCATACGCTTCATATGGGGTCGGTATAACGGCCGACAACCGGCAAAGCTTACTAAGCAGAGATTCAAAATGTTGGCATTTGAATCACATTTAAGTTCAGCCTTGCTTCTCCGGGAGGATATTCCGTCCGCGCATTGAACGTTGGCTTTCAGCAGGATGCCAACTCTCTGGGGAACAACAACACGGCGTACTGGTCCCATCATCGAATGATTCTTTATGCAAGTACAATATGTAAATAGTTATATCTTATTGCCTCCCTCATGTCAACATCCTGCCCTCAACCTGTTTTTTTGCCTAGAAGACAATTCATCATTGCCCTGGAAATGTCCGGAATCCCCCTCTTTCGTACGTTTTCCCCCTCCCCTGTTCCTCAGGTGCCTCTTTTATAATGAAAGGGATTACATTTTCGTGTGAGAAGGAGCGAGCATACCGATGGAGACCCTCTGGCAAGGAAAATGGATTTGGCATTCCGGTGAATCCAGCCCGCGTAACGAGTGGCGTTGCTTCCGCAAAACGTTTGCGTGGACGGCAGCCAACAGCGGGCGAGTAGTGATCAAGCTTACGGCGGACTCCAGATACGTCCTGTACGTAAACGGACAACGGATTGGTCAAGGCCCTCCGCGCTCCTGGCCGTTTCGGCTGGCTTATGATGAATACGACATCGGCCATTTGCTGAGACCAGGACAAACGAACGTCATCGCCGTCATGGTGATGCATTTTGGAATCAGCAACTTCTATTATTTGCGGGGACGCGGGGGCTTGCTGGCCCAATTGGAGCTTGGTAGCAGCCCACAAATCCTAGCAGCAACAGACGATACGTGGTTCACTGTGGTGCATTCAGGCCATGACAGCCGTTCCCCGCGAATGTCCTGTCAGCATGCTTTCGCCGAGAAGATCGACGCGCGATTGTGGGACGACAACTGGATTCAACCGGACTACCAACCTGGCCCGGAATGGCAACCAGCCGCGGTCATCGGCCCGGCAGGCTGCGAGCCTTGGGGAATGCCGGTTCCCCGGGACATTCCCTATTTGACGGAAGAAACCGTATATCCTCGGCGCATCGAACGCTTGAGCAAGGTTAAGCCCGTTCAATATACGGCGGCTATTGACCTGCGCAATCAATTTTTCGAAGAGAGTACCGACACGGCGAACCCAGCCGAATTTCTCGGATTGCTCGCTACCGTGGTGCGTTGTCCGTTGAAATGTACGGCTACGCTGGGGCTGATCGATGTGGGCGGGACATTTCGGGGCTGCAGTCTGGACGGGGTTTGGTACGATGAGAAGTCATTAATAGGTGAAGCTCCCGAACGCTTTCTCCGCCTTGAGCTTGATCCGGGAGATCATCTCCTGCTGATCGACGTCAGCGGAGGGACGCACGGAAGCGGGCATCATTTTGCGGTGGATGCCGAGAAGCCGCTGGAGTTCTTATCGCCTCTAACGTTCATACAAGCACACTCAAACGCTCAAGCAGACGATTCGTCCGTCTTTGTTACCCTTGGTCCCTTTGACGGCGGAATCCGTTACGACCATAAACCAAATCCTCCGATGAATCCGGCGCACCCCGACTATTTGCGGGCCCGAGAGATCGCAGATGCGGCAGGACTTGTACCGTTTGCGAACTGGCTCCGTCCGGTTCCCGAGGCGCTGGTCAGCCAGGAAGATGTCTTTATCCTTTCCGTGTGGAAAAGGGATGAAGTCCCTTTAGCGATTCCAAACACGCTGCAACAAGCGGTGATTCCCAGCTTCGAGCTGGCGGAGGTCCCTTGGTATCCCGATGGAGATACCGAATTTGTGATCGATTTTGGCAGAGAGCTGTCAGGTTATTTAGAGTTCGAAGTTGAAGCGCCGGAGGGGGCGATCCTTGATTTTTACGGATTCGAGTTTATGCATGAAGGTCGACGCCAGGATACTTACGGATTGGACCATACGCTTCGCTACATCTGCGCCGGGGGACGCCAGCGGTACACGTCTCCAGTGCGGCGTGGACTGCGATACTGCCAGGTCACCGTACGAAACGCAACGGTTCCTGTGCGCATCTGCTATATTCGCATGCTGCAAAGCAATTATCCGATCGCTGAGGTTGGGCAGTTCCAGTCATCGGATCCGCGCCTAAATGACATTTGGCAGATCAGCCAACATACGACCCGGCTATGTATGGAGGATACTTTTGTTGATTGTCCGATGTACGAGCAGACCTTCTGGGTCGGCGATGCCCGGAATGAAGCGCTGATCAACTATTATTTATTTGGGGCTGACCGGATCGTCGAACGCTGCCTGCGATTGGTTCCCGGCTCCAAGTTCCAGACCCCGTTTTACGCCGACCAAGTGCCGAGCGGATGGAACAGCGTCATTCCGAACTGGACATTCTTCTGGATTATCGCCTGCTTGGAGCTGTATCGCTATAATGGGGACAAATCCTTTGCCGCGGATATTTTCCCCCATATCGAGTATACGCTCAAGCATTATTTAGAGCGGCTGGATGATCGGGGATTACTATGGATCCGCAGCTGGAACCTGCTCGATTGGGCTCCGCTGGACCAGCCGAACGACGGGATCGTATCACACCAGAACATGTTCCTGGTCAAAGCATTGATGTCCACCGCTGCTATTGCTTCGGCTCTCGGCAATCGTGAAGCGGAGGCGTTCTACACGGAGCAGGCGAACCGCTTGGCAGCCGCCATCAACAAGCATTTATGGTCGGAAGAACAACAAGCCTATCTCGATTGCATCCATACGGATGGGCGGCGCTCTGACATCTTCAGCATTCAGACGCAAGTTGTGGCGCTGTTGTGCGGCATTCCCGAACAGGTTAAGGACGAGAGCTCCAACTCTGCAACCGCTCAAACGGCAGACGCAACGCTCGCGAAGCGCAGACTTGCTTCCGTTGAACGACTGATTCTGCATCCGCCCAGCTCCTTCGTGCAAATTGGCAGTCCGTTTATGTCCTTCTTCTACTACGAAGCGCTGGCGAAACTGGGCAAATGGGATATCATGATCGAAGATATGCGTCAGGGCTATGGGCAAATGATCGATTGGGGAGCGACAACCTGCTGGGAGATGTATCCTAACTTCACGGAAAACCGAGCCAAAGCCGACCTGCTGACTCGGAGCCATTGCCATGCCTGGTCTGCGGGACCCGCCTATTTCCTAGGTGCCTACGTCCTCGGCGTTCGCAGCCTGGAGCCCGGATGGAGTCGAGTGCTCGTGGCACCGCAGCCATGCGGCGGATTGACCTGGGCGCGCGGCACCGTTCCCGTTCCAGGCGGCGGCAGAATCGACGTTTCCTGGCGTCTGAAATCCCCTGCAGCCGTTGCAGCAGAGGAAAATCAAGCGCAACCCAGCCTGCCCCGGATGCACTTGCGGATCGTTTCTCCAGAAGCCATCGAGATCGAGGTTCAGTCCCCGAGCGAGGTTGACGTTGTGATTGAGCATATTCGTGTCGCTTCAGCATAGGCATGTTGTATTTGTCATGGGCTTAGCCGATTTCAAATTGACCCTTGCCGGAGCTGACACTATAATAGGGGCAACCGCAGCGTAGGAGGGATCACCGTTGTCTTTATACCGAGGGGAGAAGGTACTGGACGGGGCTGATTTTTTTACGGACTCCTTACCTTTTTACTTTAACCGGGTCGAAGAGACCTTTGATTTGCAGATGCATAGCCATCGTTTCGTGGAAATTGTGCTCGTGGATGAAGGTGAAGGGTTTCATTTCATCGATGAGGAGGTTGTGCGCGTCACCAAAAACGATGTATTTCTGCTCCCCGCCGGAACGAGACATGTGTTTCGCCCCGGACATGCGGGATCTCGTCATCCGCTAATCGTTTACAACTGTTTATTTGAGCCGAGCAAGCTGCTCGCATGCCTGGAACACCTGCCCGGCTTTCACGAGTTAAGCCGCTCCAGACCGTATTTGTTCGAGGGAACTAGGGCCTCCTCTCCGGGGTGGCTGCACTTGAGGGAGGGAGGCAGTCCGTGGAGTATTTGGTTTCGCGCTGCCTACCGTGAGTTTACCGAACGAAAGCCGGGGTATCTCCTTCAACTGTACAGCCGATTTATTGAGCTGGCCGTCATGCTGGAACGTCATCTGGAGCGCCTCCAGTCCAACTCTGCCGCAGAGCCGGAAAATCGGTTCATGGAAGAAGTCCTGCGCCGGATCGATAAAGACTATGCAATGCAATTATCCGCGCAGAGTTTTGCTGCTGCAACTCATCTGAGCGAACGTCACTTCCGTCGCTTGTTCCAGCAGTATGCCGGCTGTACCTTTCACGAATACGTCCGGAACAAAAGAATGGAGAGAAGCCGCGAGCTGCTGGCCTCCACCCGCCTTTCGGTGATAGAGATTATGCGGAGTGTGGGTTACGCAGATAAGAAGCATTTTCTGTCCCTCTTTAAGCAATCGACCGGTGTCTCCCCTACCGAATACCGACGGCAAGCCAGCCTGGATCGACCGCTTGAACACAAATAAAAAAACGCCATTTGGCACTCCCTCGTAGAAGCCAAATGGCGTTTGCTTTTGATTAATACAGTTCCTGCACTTCTTGACCTTTCTCAGGGGCACGTTCGCGGCTCTCCAGCGAATCCCAGGTTTCACTGCTAAGTAGATCCAACTGGGCTTCCACCAGCGTACGGAAGCGAGCGCGGTAAATGGAAGCCTGCTTCTTGAGCTCTTCCACTTCCATCGCGATTTTGCGCGATTTGGCCAGCGATTCGTTGACGATCCGATCGGCGTTCTTCTCCGCCTCTTTCACGATCAACTGAGCTTCCTTCTTCGCATTGTTCTTCACTTCATCGGCCGCTTCCTGTGCAACGATAATGGTCTTGCTAAGAGTTTCCTCAATATTTGCGAAATGATCCAGTTTCTCTTGCAGAGCCAACAGTTGGTTATGAAGCTCCTTGTTCTCCCGGATCACGATCTCATAGTCTTTAATGACTTGGTCGAGAAACTCATTCACTTCATCTTCGTCATAACCGCGCAATCGTCTGGAAAACTCTTTGTTATGTATATCCAGCGGCGTCAATGGCATGATCCTCACCTCCTAGAAATTTCGAAACTCCCCGTGAAGCGATAGTTCCATCAGGTGAATTGTCCCGTTGTTGAACTCGCACCCCAGCGGGAAGATGGGTTCAATTCAATCACGAGATACATTCAAGAACCAGTTCGAACTATCATATTCGACAAGAATCCACCATCTCCTGCAAAACGCCTTATACAAATTTACCGATTTTGACACGATGTCTGCCTTTCTTAGTCAAACCGCCTGCTTCCAGCACCTTAAATCGCCCAAAGCCCTGCAGTGCTACGACATCGCCAACCTTCAACGGTGTGGAGGGGTCCTCCTCCGTTCTCCAATTTACTCGGCAACGGCCGGCTTTGATTGGAATCAGCACTTTGTTACGGCTTAAGCGAAATACATCGCTAACAATCCCATCCAAGCGCAATGAAGCCACTGTCAGCTCCATCGGTTCCAGTTCTTTCTCCATCGTCCTCAGCTCGCCTAGGTTCAGTACATCGGTCATGACATTCACGCGATGCACTTGATGGAGGTTCATTTGCAGAAACGGTACAATCTCTTCCGCAACAATGACGTGACATCCGTCCTCACGAACATGAATGTCGCCGATTATATCGCGTTTGAGTCCGAGCCCCAATATCGCCCCTAAATAATCGCCATGCTGAAGGGCGAGAAATTTCTGGTCTCCTGAGGTGATTTCGAGCACTTTCAGTCCCATCGGCTCTTGGCTGAGATCCCGGTAATCCGGAGCAATCAGTGCCCGCCGTCGTTCCGCGCCTTCATAACCGCCGTCCAGCCGAATTTGCACATCGGGATGGCGATTCGCCAGGGTCTCCAGAATGTAACATTGCCGCGGATCCAGGAAGTCGCTAAGCTTGACCTCATGATAATCCCCGGCATTCACGACCCATTCCCAGGCACGGTCGACAAACGGCCGTTCCTCCGGTTTAAAATGCTCATAAATATCGGCTTTCATCATTAGTACCCAAAGATATAGTGGAGAACACTAATTAATCCGAAGACAGCCAATCGGAGCACAAACAAGGCAATAATCGGCGAGATGTCGATCATCCCCATGATCGGTGGAATAAACCGCCGGAAGGGAGCCAAATAGGGCTCAACGAGCTTGCCCAGCAGTTCGCCAATAAAGCTGTCGCGGGCGTTAGGTACCCATGACATCAGAATGTAAACCAGGATCATATAAAAATAAATATTGTATAGCAGCCATACAATGGAATCGATATAACCTACCAAGCTGTCATCACCTCATTCTGTTATAATCGGAATCCTCCGTTAAAATCTCTGTAATCGATCCCTGAATTTCAACGGTATCCGGTGTGCAAAGAAAAATATTCGATCCAATTTTGGAGATGCTTCCGCTAAGCGCATAAATCGTTCCGCTTAAGAAATCAATAATGCGCATGGCTTGATCATTGCGGACCCGCTGCAAATTAACGACGACCGATCGATGGGAACGAAGATGGTCAGCGATTTCCTGCGCTTCTTCATAGGAGCGAGGTTCATAGAGGATGACCTTGACATTCTTCTGGGAGTGAATACTGACCACGTTGCTTCCTCTCTGATTTCTACGGGATTCAAAGCTTGGGGTTTCAATTTCTGCGTCTTCTTGACCAGAAAACCGTTCGCGCTCCACAATCTCTTCTTCTTCCTGTAAGCCCAGAAAGTTCATGAACCGGTTCATTACTCCCATTACGACAATTCCCCTTTCCCCACTAACAGCGTTCCGAGGCGAACCCATGTCGCCCCTTCCTCAATCGCCACTTCAAAATCTCCCGACATGCCCATCGACAATTCTGTCAACGGCTCCGCCGTTACAGCTTGAGCGTTCAGTTGATCGCGCAGCTCCCGCAGTTTGCGGAAAACCGGTCTTGTCCGCTCGGCATCTTCCTCGATGGGAGCCATCGTCATGAGCCCCACCACGCGAACATGCTTCAAATCTGCGATTTCCTTCAAAAAATCAGCAGCTTGCTCAGGCTCAATCCCTTGCTTGGACGCCTCGCCGGAGACGTTCACCTGCAAAAATGCAGTAACGCTCGTTCCCATCGCTGAGGCTCGTTTCTCCAGTTCACGGGCCAGCGACAGCCGGTCCAACGAATGAATATATTGAAATTTCCCAATGACGTCCTTGACCTTATTGCTCTGCAGATGGCCGATAAAATGCCAGGTCCCTTGCCCTTCGAGCGCTTCCCATTTCGGAACGGCGATTTGCGGGCGATTCTCACCGATATGCACGATTCCTGCGTCCAGCACTTCGCGCGTAGCTTCAACCGATACATATTTAGTTACGGCGACGACATGGACCTCCTCGCGCTTTCTGCCGCTTCGCTCGCAGGCTGCCTTAATCCGCTCTTCCACGTGCTGTATCCGTTCCTTCAGCGACACGGGAAGGATCACCTCTCTTTTATGCCAATCCAGCTTGCCATTCTCCCTGTAACGCCATTCTGCGCCCGGTAGGAGTAAAAATACTCCGGATGACAGCTTGTACACCACGTTGTACATTCGATATGAGTCGGCAATATTCCTGCTTTAATCATAATGATTCGATTCATTTCTTTCAAGTTCAGCATTGTTTTTCCTGCACGGGGAGATGCGGAAGCAAAATGCGGCTCTTCACCCGGCAGCGCCTCACGAACCTTCTCCATCACCACTTCGTCCACCTCATAGCAGCATTCCCCAATGCTGGGGCCAATCGCCGTGCGGATCTCGCTCCGCTGGCTGCCGAACTCGCGTTCCATCGTGTGAATCATTTCTGCAGCGATCAGACGGACGCTGCCTTTCCACCCAGCGTGGGCCAAGCCTACGACACCTCTCACCGGGTCAGCAAAATAAAGAGGAACACAATCGGCATAAAACGAGGTGAGCAGCACCCCCGATACGTTGGTCACCAGTCCGTCCGTCTCCTGAAAAGCGCCGCTGCGGTCCAGGAACCCTTTGCCGCGATCCTCGGCACGGACCACGGCGACGGCGTTGCCGTGAACCTGCTCCCCGCAAGTCCATGCATCGGAGGCAAACCCCAACGCTTTCGCTAACCGGCGTCGGTTCTCAAGCACGTGCTGAGGGTCGTCGCCTACGTGAAGAGCCAGATTCAAGCTATCATACGGCGGTTCGCTGACTCCGCCAGACCGTCCGGTAAATCCGGCGCTGATTCCCGGAATAACATTGGCCCAAGGAGCCAGCTCGAACCGTTCCGGTTGTTGGTTCTTAGCATTCCTTACAAACGGTTCCATCATCCATCTCCTTAAGGTAATTAAATTTAACGGACCTAAACGACCTTATTTGCCAGAAAAAGCGTCAAACAAAGATCTAACGGACTGGGAAACCTCTATCAGCTTGATCTTGCAGCAATTTGTGCCCCGTTTAGTCGAATAAGGTCTGTGAGGTCCGTCTCATCTAGTTTCTCAGCCGTATTCACCAGAATAACGTCTTTGAGGTCCGTTAAAGTTCAATATTGGAATTACTTCAAGTCTACCATAAATCGCCACAATACCGCTTGCGGAATCTAGCTCCGTCGTTCCGCCCGTCCGTCTCGGTCGATATACACCGTCGTATCGTAGTTTGTCTGGGTTCTTGTTTCTCGAAGCTCCTCCATTTTCACCAATACAACGTCAGATCCAATCTTCACGATATTTTTCCATGGGATAATGAGATCGCTCCCGCCGCCAAACAACCCCATAAATTTCGCCCCGACAGGCACGACAATCGCTTCAATGACACCCTGTCTTAAATCCAGCTCCAGGTCGCTGATATGGCCAAGCCGCTTCCCGTCCACAACATTGATAACGTCCTTCGTCTGAAAATCGGATATTTTCATACTCGCCCTTACCACATTATCCATACTTCTACCGCCCCCGTCCCGTCGAATTACTCCGTCCCTTTACTATATGAGCTTGGGATTCGGTGCATGCCCTTGGCCACAGGAAAAGAGATGCCCGACCAAGCCCACACAGAAAAGGACAGCCCTTCCGAAAATCTGTAAGATTCCAGAAGAAGCCGTCCTTTCAGTTATCCGTTCGCTTTTATGCTATTATTTCCCCAGCGCCCCGGCAGCTGCACTTTCGCCGCCCAGTCGTCCGGAAGTAAAGGAATAGCCAATGCCTACCCCGTTCCCGACGTAAGTGTCGTTAAACAGCACACCTTCAGATTCAAGCCCAACGGCGTAAAGTCCTTTGATCGGTACACGTTGGTCGTTCAACACTTGGAATTTAGGGTTTACGAGCAAGCCGCCAACCGAACCCAGGTTGTTAATCTCGGCAATGATCGCATAATAAGGACCCTCACCCATCGACAGCAAGTATTCTTTGGATTTGCCAAACTCTGTATCTACGCCAGTTTTGGTCGCTTGCGTATATTTGTTAAACGCGTCCTTAAACACCTCGACGTCCATGCCAGCGTTTTTGGCTAATTCCTCAATCGTATTGCCTTTATACCCATCCCCGTTCTTCACCATCGATTCAAAGACGGCGGTCACGTTCTTCCATGGAGTATCCAGCTTAAACTGATCGGTGAAATCCGCGTAAAATTCCGGTGGAAGCCCTGGCAGCTTCGGCGCTTTGATGCCGTTCATGCCCTTCGCTTCCAAGGCCTTCAACTGCGATTGCGATACGATCACCAGATGGTAAGGCCCGTTAAACGCACTCGTATTCGCTGCCGCTACTGCCGTCAACGTCGCCGTCTCATCTCTGAAACGAGCTCCCGATGGGCCTACGTTCATCAAGTTCGGCAGATAGCTGAGCATGAGTGGATAGCTGGCTTCGAAGGAGGAATATTGCTTCTTCAGATTGCTGGTTCCTCGGGCCAGTGTTTGGTGCAGCATTTGTCCGCCAAAGTTGTCCGGTACCTTCGCTCCAACTTCCCAGGACATTTTCAGACCTTCGCCAATATTTTGGGCGAGTCCGCCATTCACGCCCTCAAAACCAAATGCCTCTTTCACCATTTCCTTGTTTCCTGCGTAGCCGCCCGTTGCGATTACGACGCTTTTTGCACTGATTTCCAGCGTGGTGCCGTCCGTTTTTTCCGCGATAACGCCAGTCACCGCTCCTTTAGCGTTCGTGATCAATTTCTTCCCGGTGGTTTCTGTAATTACCTTGCCGCCGTTCTTCTCAACCGAAGCCGTCAGCATCTTACGGAGCGTCTGCTCGCGAGTATTATAAGCCGGCAGCACATGCAGCTGCTCTCCACCGAAGTTCAGGAACGTCGTAACATACCCTTTGTTCTTCAGCCAATCGTACGTATCCCCGGATTTCGTCACATATTGGCGCACAGCCGCTGCATCCACTCTCCAGTGGTTGTTGACGATCCAATCGGCGATCTCCTTCTCCGCGTCCACCTTGACACCGCTCTCAAGTGCGGCGGAGGAGTTATAGAATTTGCCCGCCCAAGACAGATTGCTGGCACCGCCAATGATACTGGTCTTTTCGATAATGATCACTTTTGCGCCTTTGTCCGCCGCCGCTACCGCAGCCGACACCCCGGAAGCACCGGCCCCAACGACGACGACGTCGGCTTGGAGCTTTTCCGTTTTGCCTGTGCCAGGCTTCTTGACGCTAACCGATTTCAAGGCATTCACATCGCCGCCTGCTTTTTTAACCGCATCCTCTACCGCTTTCAGCATGGCGTCGCTGGATACAGTTGCGCCGCTTACCGCATCAATCTTCAGCGATTGGTTCGTCAAGATTTGATCCTTGATTTTGCTCAGCGCGCTGTCACCAAGCCCCTCAGTTTCGGTTTGGCTGACGATCTTGATGTCCTTGATCCGATCCGCTTGCTCCATCGTCACGAGCACTTTGATGACGCCGTCTTTGCCCTCGGCCTCCCCGGTATACGTCCCCGCCTTAAATGCTGAGGCCGCGACCGCTGTCGAGGAGCTGTTTAGCAGCTTCTCAGATGGCCAACCCCAACCGAACATCGACGCAACCAATACGATGCAGATCGTAACCAAGAGCACCTTGTTCACTCGTTTGTTGCGCATTCCCTCTTCTCCCCTTACTGCATAGTCTGCCTTGTTATTGTGAATGTTTTCACTTATGTTCACAAACAAGGCTACACTAGAAGCATAAACCTTGGTGTTGCACCAAGGTCAATAGGAATTCTCGATAGGAATATGGATCTCTAGGAACGAACGTTTCGTGCCCTCGTGGTTCTCGGTCAACATCAATCGTCCGGTTACCGCACCGGAAATTGCATAGTGCTGCTCATTTATGTAATTCAGCATAAAACGAAGCGATTCTTTGGTAAAATCTTCGCTCTGCGGGGACAATATCACCGATGTCACACAACGAGACGGCGGAATATACTCTAAATGCTCATCCAACGTGATGCCCAGTTGGTGCACCTCGTTTTCCGAAATCGACAGGCCCCAGCTGTATTCCAAGCCCTCCGCCTCGGATTCGATGGAATCCGGGTCGATGCGGAAGCAATAAAATGAGTAAGGAAGCACCTCCATTAACGCATTAATGGTGCCCTCTAAACCTTTCGTGTTAAGCAGGTGATTTTTATCCGTTTGCTTTAATCGGTAGAGTCCTGGTCGGTCCCCCAGCGTGCAACGATAAAGTCTCCCCTCTAGATTCTGGACCTCCCGGCTCAGTTCATCTAACTTATGCAGCAACATCGTGCTTTTGCGGATCTCTTCCTCCAGCTCCCGCTTGCTCTGTTCCATCTTGTTGAGAATGTCGTCCAACGAGGCATTTTGAATCAAGCTGGCCACATCCTGCAGTGGAATCTGCAAACTGCGATACCACCGGCTCATCAACAAATCCCGGGCGTCCAAATCGTTGAAATAGCGGTAGCTGTTATGACGGTCCTTGACCGGCCTCACGATGTCATGCTTCTCATACAGCCTCAGTGTGTCCCGGGTGATGCCAAGCAGTGAAGAAAATTCCCCAATGCAATACTTCATCTACCTTCCCTCCCGCACATCTCAAGTCACAAGCCTTTTGTCCCACTTCTATGATATTGAAGCAGGGGGGATTGAAGATATGGAAATGTTCACACGAAAAAAGGCCCCCGCAGGGACCGAATTACGACTTCACATGTTTCTGCATTTGTAAAATAGCGGATTTCTCGAGTCTGGACACTTGGGCTTGGGAGATCCCGATCTCCTCGGCGACCTCCATTTGCGTTTTGCCTTCAAAGAAACGCATGGACAAAATCATCTTCTCGCGGTTGCCTAACCGCTGCATCGCTTCACGTAAGGCGATTTCCTCGATCCAGGAGACGTCCTTGTTCTTGTCATCGCTGATTTGATCCATCACGTAGATGGGATCCCCGCCGTCATGGTAGATCGGCTCGAACAAGGAAACCGGGTCCTGGATGGCGTCGAGGGCAAAGACGACGTCCTCCTTCGGTAAGCCCAAAGCCTCAGAGATCTCAAAAATCGTAGGTTCACGGGAATTCTGATTGGTCAGGTTGTCCCGCATTTGAAGTGCCTTGTAGGCGATGTCTCGCAAGCTTCGGGAGACGCGGATCGGGTTGTTGTCCCGCAGGTAACGCCGAATTTCCCCGATGATCATCGGTACAGCGTACGTGGAGAATTTGACGTTCTGCGATAGGTCGAAATTATCGATGGCTTTCATGAGTCCGATGCAGCCAACCTGGAATAGGTCGTCCACATACTCCCCCCGATTGTTGAACCGCTGGATGACGCTCAGCACGAGTCTCAGATTGCCATTTACTAACTTTTCTCTGGCTGATCTTACGTGGTCCTGCTGCAACGAGTGGAACAATTCACGCATTTCCGCATTGGTTAGAACGGGCAATTTTGCGGTATCTACACCGCAAATTTCGACTTTG
Source organism: Paenibacillus barengoltzii NBRC 101215 (assembly GCF_004000745.1). Lineage (GTDB taxonomy): Bacteria > Bacillota > Bacilli > Paenibacillales > Paenibacillaceae > Fontibacillus > Fontibacillus barengoltzii. The sequence goes on along the minus strand of NZ_BILV01000010.1, from coordinate 79,180 downwards.
TTTCGGGTCATCGTGTCTTACCTCCCAAGGAGAAACTAATGAACAGTATCTCCCGGGACTGCATTTTTATTCCGCCGTCATCTTCCTCGTCGAGCGAAAACACTCAAGTCGACCTCTGTCGAAATAATTGGAATTTCGATAAACGCATATCTATCATGCCATTCACTAAACCATCTTGTTAAATTCCTTGCGCAGCCGTTTAATAATTCGTTTCTCCAGACGCGAGATGTACGATTGCGAGATGCCCAGCAGGTCAGCTACATCCTTCTGCGTCTTCTCATCGCCGTCAACCAGCCCGAAGCGAAGCTCCATAATCATCCGCTCGCGCTCGGTTAATTTATCCAGCGCCTTGTGCAGCAGCTTCCGGTCAACTTGCTCTTCGATATTACGGTAGATCGTATCGTTCTCCGTACCCAGCACGTCGGAGAGCAGCAACTCGTTGCCGTCCCAATCGATGTTCAGCGGCTCATCAAAGCTGACCTCGGTGCGGATTTTGCTGTTCCGGCGCAGGTACATCAGAATTTCGTTTTCAATGCAACGAGATGCATAGGTCGCCAGCTTGATCTTTTTCTCCGGGTCAAACGTGTTAACTGCTTTAATTAAGCCAATGGCGCCGATGGATACCAGGTCCTCGATATTGATTCCCGTATTCTCGAACTTTCTGGCGATATATACGACCAGCCGCAGGTTACGTTCGATCAGCATGGCCCGGATGGCGGAATCGCCGCTGGGCAGCCGCTGCAGCAAATATTCCTCCTCTTCACGGGTTAATGGCGGAGGAAGCGCTTCGCTGCCGCCGATATAATAGATTTCTTCACTCTTTAGTCCAAAAAGAAACAGCAGCCGGTAATACTGCAGCTGCAGCATCATTTTCCACTTTACACGCATCACTTTGTATCCTCCTAAGTTACGTTCCCGTTTTACTGATGGTGTCCATACTCTCCTTCGCCTCTGTCGACTCAACCAGTGCGGGATGAACAATCGCTTGGTAGGTTCCTTCCGTCGATAACCGCCCCCCGTCCAAACCAATCAGCACCCGGGACGAACGATATTCCTTGCCGTCTAGACGGACCGTAACCTCGTCAGGCTTCAGCGCCAGCATAAACTGGGTGCCTTTGTTGATCCCGCGGTAAGGAACCAACCGCAGCCGCTCCGGCCATGGAAAATCTCCTGCCTCTGTCAGCTGCAAGATGAGGTTGTCCGCACGTTCGTCAGCCAGCTTCCCCCGATACGACGGGGGCAAAACCTGCTCCCAAAGCACAGCTTCCATTACGGTCACCGGAAGCCGGCTGAGGGGATCGGATAACTGGTTGCCCGTATCGATCAATCCCGTGCACGTAATCGCTGTATCGCCTACGCGTACTTCCAAATCAGCTAAGAAGGAGCGAATCCGCTCCTGCCGTTGACGTGCATCGATCACCCGCTTAAACCCATACAATACGGCGAAGAAGCAAACCAGAATAAACAACACTCCAATTTTCAAGGAAAACGAAAGCCCGCCGGAAGCCGAATACCATATCCCGCTCCAGATTTCTCCGGAATCTTGCAGCAAATAATGTACACCTAGAATTCCGCCGGCCGCTGCAAAATTGACGATATAAAAAGCTCCCATATTCCGTAAGTAGTTTTGTAAACTTCCAAATCCGAACGCAACCCACAGCATCACGACAGAGAATAGAAATTTCACCAGAAACGTGTACAGAAATGAGAGCTCCGGCAAAAACATCATGACGACATACATCGCCCCAACCACCGCCGACAAGGCCAGCCGCCAGAGAACGACTTTTTGCTTTCGCATCCAAGCCGTGACTAGAAGCAAGCTTGCATCGATCAATAGGTTCATCAAAAATATGAGATCGATATAGACAACCAACGGCATTCACCTGCCTGGGTAGATGGTTATCAGTATAAAGAGAACGCGCGATAAAGTCTGTCTAAAATTGAAAGTAGAATGCCACTATTTTTGTCGACTTCGCGGGAGAGATTTGCAGAAGGGAAGGATAGAAAAAAAAAGACCTTGGCCCATCTCGGGTCAAGGTCTAGGGGAAGACGTTTAATAGCTCCTAACCTATTCGTTGTTGTTCCGCGAACGGTTACGAAGAAACGTCGGAATATCCAGTTGGTCGCCGCTAGGCTGGTTACCGAACGGTCTCAGGGTGGAGGTCGAACGGTTCTCCTGCGGCTCCGGAGCACCAGGGGCAGCTGCTGCCGGCTTGCGGCTAGGCAACGGCTTGTTCTCGAATCCCGTGGCGATCACGGTAACTTTGATCTCTTCTTTCATATTCTCATCGATGATTGCACCAAAAATCATATTCACTTCTGGGTCCGAAGCGGCAATAACGATCTCTGCTGCTTCATTGACTTCATACAACGACAGGTTCGCCCCGCCGGTAATGTTCATAATGACGCCGCGCGCCCCTTCGATCGAAGTCTCCAAGAGCGGACTCATGATGGCTTTGCGTGCAGCTTCGGCAGCACGGTTCTCGCCGGTTGCAAGACCGATACCCATCAGGGCGGATCCGCGCTCGGTCATGATCGTCTTCACGTCGGCGAAGTCGAGGTTGATCAGACCCGGCACGGCAATCAAGTCAGAAATGCCTTGCACGGCTTGACGCAGGACGTTATCCGCTTCGCGGAACGCTTCCAGCATCGGCGTCTTCTTATCTACAATCTCAAGCAAGCGATCGTTAGGAATGACGATCAGCGTGTCTACCTTTTCCTTCAACGCTTCAATCCCCATCTCCGCTTGCGTGGAGCGTTTGCGGCCTTCAAACGTAAACGGACGGGTTACGACGCCAACCGTTAGTGCGCCGCACTCTCTGGCGATCTCGGCAATGACCGGCGCTGCCCCAGTTCCTGTACCGCCGCCCATACCGGCAGTAACAAACACCATGTCGGCGCCTTTCAACGTATTGGCGATCAAATCGCGGGATTCCTCAGCCGCTTTCTTGCCCACTTCCGGATTAGCTCCGGCGCCGAGACCACGGGTCAGCTTGTCCCCGATTTGCAATTTATGTTCGGACTTGGCCAAATGCAGCGCTTGAGCGTCTGTATTGACCGTAATAAATTCCACGCCCTGCACGCCGTTCTCGATCATTCGGTTAACCGCGTTGCTTCCGCCGCCGCCAACCCCGATCACCTTGATTTGTGCCAAGCTCTCCATTTCGAAATCAAATTCCAACATACTCTTCCATCTCCCCCTCAATATGCATGGATCGACCATGCATCATTCCTGAACCACTATATAAATTCGCTAAACAAGTTCTTGAGTCGTTCCATCAAACCGTTCTTCCGAACGGGTTCCTGCGGTGCCGGAGCCTTGCTCCGGTTCGCATTCTTCTTCGGGCTGGAAGCGCTGCGGATCCGCAAATTCTTAACCACTTTATGCAGAATTCCCACCCCGCCGGTGTATGAAGGATCACGAACGCCGATGAAATCAGGCACAGCAATCCGTACCGAAGCTTCCAGCTCCTGCTGGGCAATCTTGAGCAATCCCGGCATAGATACCGTTCCGCCGATCAGGATATATCCCCCCGGCTGCTCGCTGTAGCCAAGACGCTTGACTTCCTGGCGAATCAGCTGGAAAATCTCCTGTACGCGCGGCTCCGCAATCGCGGCCAAATCCTCCTGCGTAAACTCCTTGTCCACATTACTTCCGATCCGTGTCACCTTAAAAGTAACATCCGACGCCGCGTCCTCAATGGAAGCACAGCCGTATTTCAGCTTCGCCTTCTCCGCATGGTCCGTTAACGTCCGAAGACCGTAAGCAATGTCGTTCGTTATAAATTCTCCCCCAATCGGAAGCGTGGATGTCGCAACGATCGTGCCGCTTTCAAATACAGCGATCGTCGTGGAACCCGCACCGATGTCCACCAGGACGGATCCCATCGTTTTTTCGTCTTTGGACAACGCCAATTGACCGGCAGCAAGCGACAGCAATACCAGATCCCGAACTTTAAGGCCAGCCTTCTCCACACAGCGAAGCAAATTGTGAATCGCCGTCTTGGAGCCGGTGACGATCGTCGCTTCCACTTCCAGTCTGACGCCAATCATCCCGCGTGGATCCGAAATTCCTTCCAGTCCATCCACGATATACTGCTTGGCCACCACGTCGATAATTTCGCGTTCTGGCGGCAGGGCGATCACCTCGGCCGCCTTCAGGACCCGCTCGATGTCTTCTTCACCAATTTCCCGGTCTTCATTTTGTACGGCTACAACCCCGTGGCTCGTTTGGAGTCCGATGTGATTTCCCGAAATGCCGACATACACTTCAGATATTTGAATATCTACCATTCGTTCTGCATGATCCACAGCGCTGCGGATCGATTGCACCGTTTGGTCAATATCTACAATCGCGCCTTTTCGAATTCCTTCCGAGTCGGCAGATCCAACCCCAATAATATTAAAGGTTCCATTATTAATTTCCCCAATAATAGCACGAACTTTGGATGTACCGATGTCCAAACTAACAATGATGTCATTGTTGCTCAAGCCCCTGGCACCTCCTATTTCCCCATCAAAATATACTTGCCGTGTTAGATGCACTATCTACTAATTCAACGCCACTTAACCTTTCCCTCTTTTTTCTACAAATTTTTTGACTTCCAACTTTTAACACCATATAGACAGGAAGTATCCTGACTGTGACAGAGAACCTGCCCCTATTTGAAAAATTAGAAGAAAAAAGAGGGAGAACGCCAACTAGCCCATAAAATGTATTTTATCATTGTTTTTCAATCATGAGTAGTATCATTTTGTCCATCGTCTCCGTCCTCCGTCGTGGAGTATGGAACATATGAATCCGCGTCCAGCATCGTCAGCTTTCCAGGGTCCTGGGTTTGCAAAATTTCGTTCATGTATTCCGCCTTTTGGGCTAGGAGGGAAGTGGCTGAAATGATTTCGAACTTGGACCGGGTATACAGCTTAATTCGGTCCGGATAAGACAACGTAGGTGAAGGTACGATCTCCGAAATGTCTGCGGTCAGCTCGTCCGGAATTTGCGACAACGTTTGGCAAAGTTTGACCAGTCCTTCATCGTCGTCCTTCCAACCGGTTAATATGGGCTTGTCCACCGGCATCGACCCGTCCTTCAGGTCGATGCGCGTCCCGTTGGCGAGCAAGCCATGCAGCTTCCCGTCCTCTGCCAGCACATACGCTGCAATCGGATACTCCTCAATATGGATCGTAACGCTGCCGGGGAACGTCTTATCTACCTCTGCTTGCTTCACCGAAGGAATTTCTTCCAGCCTGCGGGCGATATGATCGGCACTGACCGCAAAAAACGGCGAACCCACCTGAAGCCCTGTGGCGCCCAGCAGCTCTGTCTCCGTTGTATACTCATTGCCGTCGAACGTAATAACAGATATTTTGCTAAGAGATGAACGGAAAAATAGAACGCATAATAATGCGAGGAACAACAAAATAAGTATGGTTTTGATTTTTCGTCCGCTTTTCTTCTTGGGCGCAGGTTCTTTTAGGACGGGTACATTCGCTTTTGGCATGTCATTTCTCCGCAACTTTCTGAATAAGTATTACAAAGCTTATATCCCCTCCAGGGGAGGGGACAAAAGTTTAGGGCTATACTACGAAGGTTTCGCGAATCAGCATCACGATAGCCTTAAGCCAGATCCAGCTGACGCAAGGCTGGCGATTCACGGCGTACCGAGCCTCCAAGCCGTTGGAACATCGTTTCGATTCGATCATAACCGCGGTCGATATGATGAACCTGCTCCACCACGGTTTGACCCTGGGCCGCCAAACCGGCGATCACCAGCGCCGCCCCTGCACGCAGGTCGGTTGCTTCCACGGTCGCGCCGTAAAGCCGGGGCACCCCGCGAATAAACGCGGAATTCAAGTCCACCGTAATGTCGGCGCCCATGCGAACCAGTTCGCCGACATGCTTGAACCGGCCTTCGAACACGGTTTCTTTCATCACGCTCATTCCGTCCGCCAAGGATAATAGAACCATCACTTGGGACTGCAAATCGGTAGGAAACGAAGGATACGGCGAGGTCACAATTCGTTCCACCGCTTTCGGACGGCCTGCACTGCTCAACGTTATTATATCATCGCTCACTCCGATTTGAACACCGGCCCGCTTGAGCACGGTAAGCAACGATACCAGGTGTGAAGGGTTGCTGTGGGTCAACGTAACACTGCCGCGGGTGGCAGCCACAGCAATCAATGCAGTTCCCGCCACGATACGGTCTGGGATAATCTCGTAATCGCAAGGGGTGAGACGCTTCACTCCTCGGATCGTAATCGTGTCGGTTCCCGCGCCGATGATGCTGGCGCCCATGGCATTCAAGAAGTTTTGCAGATCCTGAATCTCCGGCTCCCGCGCTGCGTTCGTAATCATCGTTGTGCCTTCAGCGAGCGCTGCAGCCATCATGATGTTCTCCGTTGCACCCACGCTGGGGAAATCCAGATGGATGTCGGTACCAACCAGCCTGCTGGCTCTGCACCATATTTGCTGATCGTGTTCTTCAATCTTCGCTCCTAAAGCTTCAAGTCCCTTCAAATGCAGATCGATCTTCCGTTCCCCGATCGCACAGCCTCCCGGCTGATAGATGCATACTTCCCTAAAACGGGCAAGCAGCGGCCCCATCAAAAAGATGGAGGAGCGCATCTGTTTCATCAAGTCCTCAGGAACATGGCTGGAATCTGCCCCCGAGGTATCCACAGTCACCGTATCTCCCAAATGGACGGCTTTACAGCCCAGTCGACTGAGAATGCCTAACATGACATCAATATCGAGCAGGCGGGGGACATTTCGAAGTTGCACCTTACCTTCCGCCAGCAGCGATGCGGCCAGAATCGGCAATGCGGCATTTTTCGCTCCATGGATACGAATGGTTCCTGATAGGGGTTTCCCGCCTTCGATCACCAATTTGTCCAATGTATCACCTCCGAGTTTACCGTTCACCCACGAAGAAGACCTCCGGCACCAGCGCCACCCCAAATTGATCTTGGACGGCTGCCTTGACTTGCTCCATGAGCGCAAGAACGTCCTCTGCTGTCGCTTGCCCGGTATTGACGATGAAATTGGCATGCAGCGTGGACACTTCAGCCCCGCCGACCTTCATCCCTTTGAGACCCGCCGCTTCAATCAGCCGAGCGGCATGATCGCCGGGCGGATTGCGAAATACGCTGCCTGCACAAGGCTGCGAGAGCGGCTGCGTTTTGCGACGGCGGTCCTTGTACGCCGCCATGGCCGCCGCGATCTCCAGCCGATCACCCACGGCAAGCGAAAAACGTGCCTGAGCCACGATCCCTCGCTGTTCATGCAGGACGGAATGCCGGTAGGCAAACTTCATATCCTCCGCTGTGTATGTGACCAATTCACCCGTCTCCAGAACAATGTCAGCGGATTTAAATATACGTGACACATCGGACCCGTGGGCACCGGCATTCATGTAGACGGCGCCGCCGACTGTACCCGGAATTCCCCCCGCAAACTCCAGCCCGGTTAGTCCCTGTTTGCCAGCCATGATGCTGAGCCGGACGGTGGATGCGCCGCCTCCGGCGCTGACTTGCGTACCGTCGAATACAATCTGCTCGAACTCACCACCCAGCCGGATGACGCAGCCTCGGATGCCTTTGTCGGAAACCAGCAGATTGGAGCCTTTTCCGATCATCATCCACGGGATTCCTTCTGCGTGGAGCAAGCGCATCAGCTCCGCAAGCTGCCGGGTCGTTTGTGGAACGGCCATCGCATCCGCCGGACCGCCGATTTTCCAAGTCGTGTATTTCGACATTGGTTCATTCGGCAACACCTCCAAGGCTTCCAGCCTGGTCAATTGTGATATCCACTGCTGCATCGTATAACCCTCCTTGACTTGAATGGCGGATCCCTTCGACGGTACTTCGCCGGGTGCCGCTGTTACATATCGGCAGTCGATGGCTGCCGGAGCCCGGGTCCTGCAGGGCTGAAGATCTTGCCCCGCTTGGTTGTCACGATTTATAGAGTATCTTATGCCTCCCTAACGGAGAGTGTGACAATCGCCCAGACTTCCCGGCACAAGCCCTTGCATCGCCTCTGAACAGCGCCTTATTGGTGCTTAACGAGCCTTTGCATCTCTTCCACGATGAGATGGGCGGAATCCGGTTTGCCCCAGGCACGGGAAGCGGTCGACATCGCGCTGTGCCGACGCAAATCGCTCATCACGCGCTCAATGGATGCATACAAGCTCTGTCCCGTCAGCTCCGGCTCCAAAATCACTTCGGCCGCACCGGCGCTCTCCAGCGCGCGGGCATTTTTCTCTTGATGATTGTTCGTTACGTTAGGAGATGGAATCAGAATCGCCGGAATCCCCAGTGCTGTAATTTCCGCCAAAAAAGAAGCCCCGGCACGGTTCACGATCAGCGAGGTGCAGGCCAGAACCTCCGGCATGTTATGCACATAAGGAAGCACCTGCAGATTGGCAGGAAGTTCGCCCAATTTCGCTGAAATCGCCTCCACCGTCGAGGCATAGTAGCGGTCTCCGGTGACGTATACAAATTTCAAGTGTTCGGACTGCTTAAGTAGCGGAGCCATTTCAACCATCGCTTGATTGATGGCACGGGCCCCTTGACTGCCGCCGACCACAAGGACAACCGAGCTGCTAGATGGCAACCCCAGCGATTCAAAGCCCCTTTGCTTATCGGCTGCGTATACGGTTGTCGCCCGCGGATTCCCGGTGTAAATCACGTTGCGAGCTGCGGGGAACGCCTTCTCCGATCCCTCGAAGCTGACGGCAACCGTCGATGCGTATTTGCTCAGAAAGCGGTTCGTTAAGCCCGGAATGGCGTTCTGTTCATGAATAATGCTAGGAATGCCCAGCTTGGCCGCAGCGTAGACCACCGGACCGCAGACATATCCGCCGGTTCCGATGACGACGTCAGGCTTAAATTCTTTGAGCAGTTTCTTGGAAGTTTGCACTCCCTTGAGAAAACGCATGACCGTTTTCACATTATCGAAGGACAGCTTCCGACGGAAGCCGGTAATCTCAATCGCTTCAAATGGAATTCCTTGCTGCGGTACAATCGAGCTTTCAAGCCCGCGCTTGCCCCCGATGTACAGAAACTCAGAGCCGGGAAATTCCTTGGCGCATTGGCTGGCGACGGCCAGAGCCGGGTAAATATGCCCCCCGGTTCCACCGCCGCTAAGTACGACGCGCATATTCTCACCTCGCGTAACGGGATAAATTCAGTAGAATGCCTAGCGCGGTCAGCATCAGCGTCAGCGAAGATCCGCCGTAACTGATCAACGGTAGCGTAATGCCGGTGACTGGCATCAGACCGATGACAACGCCGATGTTGATGACAACCTGCACGCCTACCATACCTACGATTCCGACAGCAAGCAAGCTGCCAAACAGATCATCGATGGTCATGGCCACGCGCATTCCGCGCCATACTAATATCAAAAACAATAACAAAACTAAGAGTCCGCCGATAAAACCTAATTCCTCAGCTAGAATCGAGAAGATGAAATCGGTTTGCGGCTCCGGCACATAGCTGTATTTTTGCCGGCTCATCCCCAGACCCAAGCCTGCCAATCCACCGGGCCCAATCGCATAGAGCGACTGGATGATCTGATAACCCGCCCCCAAAGGATCCGACCATGGATCCAGGAAGGCGGTAATCCGTTTCAGCCGATAAGGTGCCGCCAGGATCAAACCAACGAAGCCTATCGCACCTACAGCCGCCAATCCAGCTAAATGGCGAATGCGTGCACCTGCGGTAAACACGATCAACAGGGAAGCGCCCAGCATAACCGTTCCTGTCCCCAAATCAGGCTGCAGCATGATTAATCCAAAGGCAAGTCCGATAATCCCAAGCGGCGGCAGCAAGCCTTTCGTAAAATTCGTGATCTTGTAATCTTCTTTACTTAGCCAATAGGATAGAAACAAGATCATCCCCAGCTTCATAAACTCGGAGGGTTGAATCCCAAACGAGCTGATGCCCAGCCAGCTGCGCGCCCCGCCGCGCACGACCCCGATCCCGGGAATCAGTACGATGACGAGCAGGATAAAGCAGAGAACCAGCCCGACTTTCGCGTATTTTCGCAGCAGACGGTAATCTACATTCATCATCAAGAACATCGCAATTAACCCAAGTACAGCAAAGAGCAGCTGCCTCTTAACGAAATAGAAAGAATCGCCGTAATCATGGAAAGCGAGTACGGAACCCGCGCTGTATACCATTACGATTCCGATCGCCAGCAATCCGAGAATGCTGGCCGCCAGCCAAAAATCCGGCGCCGTACGGCTCTTGCCCATCGTGGATGCCACCTCTTAACCGAAAGTAGGGGCTTTTCCACCCCCCTACTTAAAGGGTATGCACCGCCTCTTTAAAAATGCGTCCACGCTCTTCATAGGAAGGGAACATATCCCAGCTTGCACAGGCCGGCGAGAGCAGAACGATATCTCCCGGATCCGCCAGGCTTGAAGCCTCCTTCAGCGCAGCGCGCAGCGTATCTGCGGCGCTGTCCACAGTATCGACCAGCACGATGTGCGATAGACCCGCCAGCTCAGCAACTCTAGCAATTTTTTCTTTCGTTTGCCCCATCGCCACGACGGCCTTTACCTTCTCTTTGAAAACCGGCAGCAGCTCCATATAATCCGAGCCGCGGTCCAATCCGCCGGCGATCAACACGATAGGTGCCTGCAGTGCTTCAAGGGCCAGAACCGTTGCCTTGGAGTTGGTCGCTTTGGAGTTGTTATAGTAAACGACGCCTTGCTTCTCGTCGACATACTCCAAGCGATGCTCCACGCCGCGGAACGTTCGTAGCGGCTCCGCCAGCGCATCTGGTGCAGCTCCCGCAGCAATCGCCGCCGCAACCGCCGCCAGCGCATTCTCGACGTTAAAGCGGCCCGGCAAAGCGATGTCAGCGATGTCGACAATTGCCCGCGCCACGCCATCAGCCCCCCGGTACATGATGTGACGGGTTAATCCGTCTTCGACATCCGGAATGTACGCCGGTGCGACATAAACCCCCTCCGACTGCAATTCTTCAGTCATCGAGAAAGGGATCAGCTTCGCTTTTATGTAGGGCACAAGCTCCCGGCACACGGGGTCGTCCCAATTGAGTACGGCGCGGTCCGTTTCTCGTTGATTCGCAAACAGCTTGGCTTTCGACGAGATGTAATCATCCATCGTCCCGTGATAATCCAGGTGCGTCTCCGTCACGTTCAGCAGGCAGGCCACCTCCGGGCGGAACGCCCGGGTCCCCTTCAACTGAAAGCTGCTGAGCTCGGCGACCAACCAGTTGCGTACATCCGCCTCCTCAGCAGCCTCGCACAGCGGGATGCCAATATTACCGGCGACAATCGGTCTCATGCCGGCAGCCTCCAGCATGTTGCCAACCCACGTCGTTGTGGTCGTTTTGCCATTGGAGCCAGTAATCCCGAGAATGGGAGCCGGGCTGATCAAATAAGCGATCTCCACCTCCGTCACAACCTCGATGCCAAGCTCCATCGCCTTGGCCACAGGAGGCGCGGTATAGGGGATCCCCGGGTTTTTAACGACCAACGAAACGCCCTCATGAATGAGATCGTCCGGGTGACCTCCGCATACAACAGAAATTCCCAAAGCCTCCAATTCGGATGCTTCGGGACACTGTTCTCGTTCTTTTCGATCATTGACCGTGATGACGGCGCCATAATGATGCAGGGTTTTGGCGACCTGAGCGCCGCTTCTCGCCAAACCGAGAACGACAACCTGACGTCCCCGGTATTCTTCTGGATGATTCATCTTCATTACAACCCCTTGTTCAAGTAAAGTCCTATGACCGCCAGCACCAGTCCAACCGCCCAGAAGGTGACGTCAACGCGCCATTCCGACCAACCGGACAACTCGAAATGATGGTGAATCGGGCTCATCTTAAATACCCGCTTGCCGCGTGTCTTAAACGAAACGACCTGGATGACGACAGACAACATTTCGATGACAAATATTCCGCCGATGACCAGGAACAACAGCTCGGTTTTGGTGACGATCGCAATCGCGCCAATCGCCCCGCCGATGCCCAGCGAACCGGTATCGCCCATGAACACCTTGGCCGGATGCGCGTTAAAGACGAGAAAGCCCAGCACGGCACCGATCATGGCTGCGGCACATACCGCAGATGGAAGCGAAGTCACCTGCATGGCGATCACCGCGAATGCCCCCAGCGCAATTGCGCTGACGCCCGACAGCAAGCCGTCTACGCCATCGGTAAAATTCACGGCGTTCGTCACCGCCATCATCATGATCACGATAAACGGATAGTAGAACCACGGGCCCCAGTCAAACGAAATGTCCGTCCCCGGGATAGCAATCGCTGTGCTATGACCCTCCGAAATGAGCAAGGCACACATGATTCCGGCGAACAGCAGCTGTCCAATTAATTTCTGTCTGGGTGTGAGACCCAAAGACCGTTTAAATACGATTTTGATATAGTCGTCGAGAAATCCGACCAGTCCAAACCCCAGCGTGGCAACGAGTAGCACGTAGAAGTCGGTATTCACAACGGAAAATTTTAAGTAAGCCAACGTAAACGCTAGTAGGATAATAATGCCGCCCATCGTTGGCGTGCCCGCCTTTTTCAAATGGCTTTGCGGCCCTTCGCCGCGAATTTGCTGGCCGAATTTGAGTCTTCTCAGCAGCGGTATGATCAGCGGAGCCGAGATGACCGCCAGAATAAAAGATACGCCGATCGTTAACAAGATAAGTCCAAAATCCATGGGATCCCCCCCTTTCGCCGGTATTAGTGTGTTAGCTCGCTAGTTTTGATCGCTTCAACGACTTCTTCGAGTTTCATGCCCCGGGAAGCCTTAACCAAGACAATGTCCTGAGGATGCAGCAACGAAACCAGCTTGCGGATCAGTTCAGACTTATCAGTATATGCATGAATACAATTGGGGTCCAACTGTTTCTTCGCCCCCTCGGCAATGTGGCGCGACAGCGGACCGCAGGTGAACAGCAGATCCACCTTACCTGGCGTCAACATCTCCCCGATTTCGCGATGATAATCTGCTTCGGAATCGCCCAGTTCGAGCATATCCCCCAGCACGGCGATCTTCTTCCGATGCCCTTTCATATGCTCCAAAACGCCAAGGGCCGCCTTCATCGAAGTCGGGCTGGCGTTATACGCGTCGTTCAGGATCGTAATGCCGCTCTGTCCAGTAATGACTTCAATCCGCATTCCGGTCAGCTCCACATTGCTGAAGCCCTCACGGATCGCTGCGTCGCTCACCCCGTATTGACGGGCAACCGTGATCGCCGCAAGCGCATTGGATACATTATGTTCACCCAGAAGCGGCAGTTCCAGCGGTTCGCCTTCGCTGCCATGCGGCGTAAACAACGTATGATGGTCCGTAAACAGGATTCCTGTGGGATACAAGTCATTCTCCGGACGCAGCCCAAATGTTGCTGTTCGCAGACCTTCCGGCTTCACCGTAGACGGCTCGGCCAGCACTTGAGGGATAAGAGGTTCGTCCCCATTGTAGATGAACAGTCCTCCTGGCTTCATCCCCGCCAGAATTTCCAGTTTGGCTCTTGTGATCTCCTCCCGCGAACCCAGCTGCAGCAAGTGAGATTCGCCGATGTTGGTGACGACCGCCGTTTCCGGTTCACCAATCTTCGAGAGCAGTTCGATCTCCCCGCGCCCACTCATGCCCATCTCCAGCACGGCGATTTCCGTATCTTCCGGCATGGCCAAGATCGTTAAAGGAAGTCCGATATGGTTGTTGAAGTTCCCTTTGGTTTTATGCACTTGATATGTCGTCGACAAAAGAGCGTAAACCAGATCTTTGGTCGTCGTTTTCCCGTTGCTTCCGGTGATCCCGACTACTGTTGCTCCGGTTGCAGTCAAGTAGGATTTGGCCAGCGCCTGCAGCGCGATTAGCGTATCGTCCACGAGTACGGCCGGGCCTGGCGGCGTTCCCTTTGAGCGCGCCCATAGGCAAGCGCCAGCTCCAGCCTCAAGGCAGTCTGACGCGAAATCATGGCCATCGAACCGTTCCCCCGCCAGCGGCACAAACAGGCAGCCTTTCGTTATTTGCCGGGAATCCGTCACAACCCCCTGCACTACGATGCCAGCATCGCCCGCATCCCGAATCTGTCCGCCGCACATCGCGGCAATTTCCGCTAAGTTTCTTTTAATCACTTTGCCAGACCCCTTATCGCTTCTTTTGCAACGATTCGATCGTCAAAATCCAGCACCTTCGTACCTATCAGTTGATAGGTCTCATGGCCTTTGCCCGCAATCAATACTACATCCTCATGGCTTGCCATTTCAATAGCCTTGCCAATCGCCTCGCGGCGGTCGACGATCATCTCATAACGCGCCTGATCCACGCCGTCCTCGATGAGTCCCTGTTCGATGTCCCGTAAGATCGCTTGCGGGTCTTCCGTACGCGGATTATCCGAGGTCACCAGCACGTAATCCGCATACTTCGCGGCGATTTGACCCATAATCGGGCGTTTCTTCCGATCCCGATCCCCGCCGCAGCCGAAGACGCAAATCACGCGGCCTTTCGCAAATTCATTTACCGTCCGCAGCACATTTTCCAACCCGTCCGGGGTATGGGCGTAATCCACAATGACGGCGAAATCCTGACCTTCGTCCACCGCTTCCACTCGACCCTCAACGCCTTTCACCGATTCCAGGCTGGCCTTGATCTGCGTAAGCGGGATACCTTCCAATAGTGCCGCGGAGATGGCGGCCAGCGCGTTGTATACATTAAACTTCCCTACCATCCGCAAGGAGATATCTGCGCTGCCGCGGAACGTATCCACGTGAAAGGATGTCCCCCGTGCGGTAATCGAGATGTTGGAGGCTCTAACGTCGGCATCCTGCTCCACGCCGTACGTAATCACTTCAGCCGCCGTCTGTTTGGCAAAATAAGCGCTCGCCGGGTCATCAACATTCAGCACGGCATAGCTGCGTTCCTCTGGATTTTCCGCATACGTATTCCCCAATCGGGAGAAAAATAATCCTTTGGCCCAGCGGTATTCGTCCATGGTCTTATGATAATCCAGATGATCCTGGGTTAAGTTCGTAAATACGGCCGTCCGGAAGCGGGTTCCTTTCACACGTCCTTGCGCCAGCGCATGGGAGGACACTTCCATAACACAATACTCACCGCCGCCTTCAGCCATGTCATGTAAATATTTCTGCAGCTCCAGCGACTCCGGTGTTGTCCCGGACATCGGATACGTCTGCCCGGCGAACCGGCGTTGGATGGTGCCAATCAATCCCGTTTCCTTGCCTTGATCCTGCATAATCCGCTCGATCAGATAAGTAGTGGTCGTCTTGCCATTCGTACCAGTCACGCCGATGACTTTCAGCCGCGAACTAGGCGCCCCGTAGAATACGCCTCCGAGTACAGCCATCGCCTGTCGACAGTCCTTGACTTTCAGCTGCGGCAGGGCAACCTCGTCCAGCCACCGTTCTACCACCAGTGCTGCAGCCCCTTGTTCTGCAGCCTGCCGGGCATAATCGTGACCATCCACCGTATGGCCGGGAAGGCAAATAAATAGATCCCCCGGTTGTACCTTGCGCGAATCGATCGCGATCCCCGTACAGGACGTTTCTTCATCTCCTCGTATCTGCGATGTCATAAAATACGTTGCTAGTTTCTTAAGCAGCATAGGTTACCCCTCCGTCTTTCAACTGCGTGCCCTATACGAAATTCAAAAATCGGGTTTCCATACGCAATTTTTGAATTACCGATACACACTCATACTATATTATCACCAAATTTAACTAAGTTCAGGATTATTATTCACTTGTGATCGAGTTATGATCATGCTGTTGCTCTGCTTCCGCTTCTGTCCCCATGTAGATGCGGATCGTCGATCCCTTCTCTACGCGTGCCCCCGCTTTCGGGGCTTGGTTGATCACCACATTGCCGGCGCCGGATCTGGCCAGATTGAAATTCATATTCAAGTCCTCGTAGATTTCCTGCGTCGTGTGGCCGATCAAATCAGGTACCGTGACGATTGGCGTCTCGCCGTATTTATATTTCTTGTTGACCTGTTGCTCACGAGGAGGAACCTTCATATACTCCAGCGCATCCTCCATGATGTTGCGAACGATCGGAGCAGCTACCACGCCGCCGAATTGAATGCCTTGCGGGTTATCCACCGCCGTGTAAACCACGATCTGCGGGTCGTCCGCCGGGGCGAAGCCGATAAAGGAAACGATATGTTCATTTTGCGAGTACCGTCCGTTCACGACCTTTTGCGCTGTCCCGGTTTTCCCGCCAACCCGATACCCGTCGATAAACGCGTTCCCGCCAGTTCCGTTGGCGACGACGCTTTCCAGCGCCATACGAATTTGCTTCGAGGTCTCCTCCGAAATGACCTGCCGCACCATCTGCGGCTTGTTCTCGGAAACAACCTCGCCTGTCTCCGGATTCGTCCACGCTTTGGCGACAAAAGGCTTATACAGCTTCCCGCCGTTAATCGCCGCAGAAACCGCCGTAATCTGCTGGATCGGAGTCACCGATACGCCTTGACCAAACGAGGTGGTTGCCAATTCCACCGGCCCTACTTGCGAGAGCTTAAACAAAATCCCGTTCTCTTCTCCATTCAGATCGATGCCGGTTTTGCTGCCGAAGCCGAAATTTTTGATGTAATCGAACAACGTCTCTTTACCCAGCCGTTGGCCTAACGCTACAAACCCCGGGTTGCAGGAGTTTTCAACAACCTGAAGGAACGTTTGGCTGCCATGGCCGCCCTTCTTCCAGCAGCGCAGCGTAGCCCCTCCTACCTTAACATAACCTGGGTCAAAAAAACGCTCATTCAGCAAATCCACCTTTTTCTCTTCTAATGCCGCTGCCAGCGTAATGATCTTGAAGGTGGAACCTGGCTCGTACGTCATCCAAATCGGCAAGTTCCGGTTATATACTTCGGTATCATATTCTTGGTAAGCTCCAGGCTCGTACCCCGGCCGGGCTGCCATGCCAAGGATTTCTCCTGTCTTCGGGTTCATCGCGATCGTCAGTGCCGAATCAGCCTGCAGCCGATCCATCGCTTGATCCAACTCCCGTTCGATGATGCTTTGGATCGTCTTGTCGATCGTTAGCGTCAGATTTAGACCGTCCTTCGGCTCTACGTACTTCTCCGACGAACCTGGCATCAAGCGCCCGCCGGCATCAGATAGATAAGATACGCTCCCGTTCATGCCGCTGAGTAAATTATCGTATTTGCTTTCCACGCCGGTAAGGCCTTGGTTGTACCCGCCGGTAAAGCCCAGGATATGTGCCGCCAATCCTCCGAAGGGATAGTAGCGCTTATTGTCTTCGGCAACAACAATACCCGGAAGAGCTAAATCACGAATTTGCTGCGCTTTTTCCATCGTAATTTTGCGTCCGCCGGGTTGCAGCCTGACTATGGATTGTCTCTTGGTGATCGTCTTCAGCACCGATTCCTCGGTCATCCCAAGCAGCGGCGCCAGCTTCTTGGCCGTCAGCTCCGGATCCTTGATCTGCACCGGAATGGCCATCACCGTTGGCGTCGTAATATTATAAGCTAGCACCGTGCCGTTGCGGTCGCTGATTTCGCCGCGCTTCGCCGAATACGGGATATTCCGGCGCCAGGAATCCTCCGCTTTGGCGGACAATTCAGCCCCTTTCCCGATTTGAACGTAGGCAAGACGCACGGCCAGCGCCGCAAACAGCAAACATAACACCATTAACAGCCAGAATAATCTTCGTCTGACGGTAAATCTGGATACTTTCACAGGTTGCCCCCCTTACCCATCCTGACATCAACATGATTGTACTCATCACATGACTATTCAGGACAACCAGGGGTTAGAACAAGCTATGGCGAGTCCGAGGTCTTCTTCTCTCCTGCATCGTCCCCTTGATCGCCGCCGTTTGTGGCATCCTCCGCCTGCTCCTCGTCGGACGAAGTTTCCTCCTTGTCCGGCGGTTCCAAGGTAAGGATCACGCGTCTGCCGCCGTTTTCGTTCACGATCTCCTGCGAAACGACGTAACCTTCCCCTTGTGTCGTAACCGGGATCTGCAGGATGGACAGCAGCTCCACCGCATCGCGCAACGATTCGCCCTGCAGGTTCGGAACATTGATGTCCGAGCCTTTCTCTGTAACCAAGTAAACGAATTGCCCAGACTTGA
This sequence comes from Paenibacillus barengoltzii NBRC 101215, assembly GCF_004000745.1. Taxonomy (GTDB): domain Bacteria; phylum Bacillota; class Bacilli; order Paenibacillales; family Paenibacillaceae; genus Fontibacillus; species Fontibacillus barengoltzii. The sequence continues at coordinate 61,070 of NZ_BILV01000010.1, read as the reverse complement.
GCGTCGTGCCCGCCTTCGGGAATTGGGAGATAATCGTGTCCCCTTTCCCATAGGTTGCATAGGAGATATGGCTTGCTGACAGTTTGTCCTTGGCTTGTTGCACCGACAACCCGCCGACATCCGGAACTTTAGGTCCCGAGGCAACGGATTTCGAGGAGTTACCGGAAGTGCTGCCTTTGTATTTTTTCGGAACGCCCATATACTGCAGCGTTTGATTAACGATCTGCTTAAATACCGGAGCGGCGGCAGCCCCCCCGCCCAGTTCCGAGTCCTTCGGTTCGTCGATTAAGACGATGACCGCAATCTTTGGATCATCCACCGGCGCATAGCCAATAAATGAAACGACCTGCTTCGTGTAATCATATTGGCCGTTAACTACCTTTACCGCAGTCCCCGTCTTACCAGCTACACGATAACCATCGATGTAGGCATGGCGCCCGGTACCGATCTTTTGGTCCGAAACGACTTGCTCTAAGTAGGTTCCGACTTCCTTCGCTTTGTCAGGAGAGATCACCTGTTGAAGTACCTTCGGTTGGGTTTCCACCGTCTCCCCGGTCTGCGGATCGGTGATGGACTTGACGATATGGGGCTCCATCAGCTTGCCGCCGTTGGCGATGGCCGATACCGCGACAATTTGTTGCAATGGCGTCACAAGCAGCTTCCCGTGGCCGTATGACATCGCCGCAAAGTCAGCCTGCTGCACCGGATCCACGATTCCTTTGGATTCGCCCGGCAGCTCAATGCCTGTTTTTCTACCGAAACCAAATTGGTCGACGTACGTCTTCAAACGTTCCGGTCCCAGCATCTCGTAGCCCAGCTTGACGAAAGCGACGTTACTCGAGCGTTTCACACCTTCCAGATACGTAATCTCGCCCCAGCCGGACCGCTTCAAGTCGTGAATCGTTTGCCCCGGCACCCGGATGCTCCCGGATTTGTATGTAGCATTGGGATTAAATAAGCCTTCCTGTACCGCCCCGGCCAAGGTTACAATTTTAAAGGTGGACCCTGGTTCGTAAACGGATTTGATCGCGTGGTTATAGAAATTTTTCTGGTCAACGTCCGCCCAATATTCATTGGGATTATAGGTTGGCATATTCGCCATGCCAAGGATCTCCATCGTCTTCGGATCGGCCGCAATCACCGTCATACTGATCGGCTGCAGCTGATCGTACGCTTCCTTCATCGCCTGCTCGATGTAGTACTGGATCGTGTAGTCGATCGTCAGCTTCAAGTTGTCTCCGTTCTTCGGCGGGTTATAAATTTCGCTCGCTTTCGGAATCTCAATTCCTCGGCCGTCCCGCTTGTATTCGAGCGAACCGTTCACGCCCTTGAGCTGTTCATCGAAGTAGGCTTCAATTCCAGATACGGCTTTGCCCTCTCGATCGATATATCCCAAAACGTGGGAAGCCAAGCTTTGATTCGGATAATATCGCTTCTGATCCTTGATCAAGTAAATACCGACGTCCTGCAGGTTGTTATGCTCTTCCTTCAGCTCGTCGATCAATGCCTGCACCTGATTCTTCAGGTCTTGATCAATTTTCCAGCCCTCGTTCCGCACCTCACGTTGCGTATAGAACTCGCCGGACTCTTTTTTCGCATTGACGATCTTCCGGAGTTCACTTTCGTCTTTCCCGAGGACCTTGCCAAGCCCTTCAACGACCTCGTCCTGAATGCCGTATTTGTTAATAAGTTCGGGATTAACCGCCACCGTATAAGCCGGAGCATCCACCGCCAGGACATCGCCGTTCCGATCCGTGATCGTCCCCCTCGTTGCGGGCAGCAACTTTTTGGTTGACCACAGCTCCTCTGCATGCGCCTGCCAAAAGTCCGCTTGTACAACCTGCAGCCAAAACGCTCTACCGATCAATACAGCAAAAAAGAGGGTAATACATCCCCCTATCAGCAGTGTTCGAAGCTTTATTCGCTTGATCATGGCAAAACCTCTTTAGACATTATTTCTTGGCCGTTTCAACGCCATCTGCCGGCACATTCACATGAAAACCTTCTACCTCCGGCTGAACATAACCGAGCTCCTGCGCCTTCTCCGGAATTTGTTCCTCCAGCTTTTCTTTTTGGATACTAAGTTCCTTCACTTCCGCGTTGATCGCTTGAATGTCCGTATTCAAATTAAACATTTGGCGCTTAATGTTGTAAAGTGACACATTTTGCCATAACAACCCGCCCATTACGGCCACGCAAAAAATAACCGTCATCATATACAGCAACTTCTCACGGACCGGCAAAGGCGAACGGCGGGTGACCACCTTCGTCGTTTCCCGATAACGCTGCGGTTGATAGCTGCGTTCTGATTGCTTCTCCTTGACTGCCAGATTCCCACGCGTATAAGCCATTTACGATACCTCCACACCGGTTTGCAATTTCTCCGCCACGCGCAATTTCGCGGAACGGGCTCGCGGATTCTCAGCCAACTCCTGCTCCGACGGAACGATTGGTTTCCGGTTGATTAATTTAAGTGATCCTTTGCCGCCGCACACGCACATCGGAAAATCGGGCGGGCAAGTACATTTCTCCACATAGCTGGCAAAGATTTGCTTACAGATTCGGTCCTCCAACGAGTGGAAGGTGATGACCGAAACCCGTCCTTCCGTCGCCAAACAACGGATAGCGGCATGCAGCCCTTCTTCGAATGCGCCCAGCTCATCGTTGACCGCGATACGCAAGGCCTGAAAGCTGCGCTTGGCGGGGTGCCCCCCCGTACGCCTAGCGGCCGCCGGAATGCCCTCCTTAATCAGCTCGACGAGCTGACCCGTCGTTTCAATCGGCTCCTGCGCTCGCCGGTCTGCAATGACCTTGGCGATCCGCCTGGAAAATTTCTCCTCGCCGTATTGGAACAAGATCCGAGCAATTTCGCGTTCTGGCCACGTATTTACAATTTCCCGAGCCGTCAACGAGGCCGATTGATCCATCCGCATATCGAGCGGTGCGTCCGCATTATAGCTAAATCCCCGCTCTCCTTCATCAAATTGGGGAGAGGAAACGCCGAGGTCGAACAATACGCCGTCCACCTGAGGAACTCCGTTTAGTTGCGGCACCCCTTCGATCTCCCGCAATTTTTGCTCAATGTAGCGGAAATTGCTTTTTACCAAAGTTAATTTGTCCGCATAGGCTGCTAGCCGCTCCTTGGCATTATCCAATGCCCAGTCGTCCTGGTCGAAAGCAATCAGCCTTCCCCCGGGACCTAGCTTGGATAAGATAACGGAGCTGTGGCCTCCGCCTCCCAACGTACAATCCACATAAATGCCGTCCGGCTTGATGCGCAGCCCTTCTGTTGCTTCTTCTTTGAGTACCGTGATGTGATGGAACAAGACTTACGCCCCCAAACCTGAATTCATTTGACTTAGCTTAATGAATAACCCCTTCTAAAGATCGAAGTTGAAATCCACCAGCTTCTCAGCAATTTCGTTAAACGTATCTTCCGACTGCTGGAAGTATTGCTCCCACGTGTCTTTGCTCCAAATTTCTACGCGATTCGACACGCCTAAAACAACGCAATCCTTCTCCAGTTTGGCATACTGCCGTAAATTACTCGGCAAGTTTACCCTTCCCTGTTTATCCCATTCACATTCGGTTGCTCCCGAGAAAAAAAACCGGGTAAACGCACGGGCGTCGGATTTCATCAGTGGCAAGGCCTTCAGCTTCTGTTCCAGCACTTCCCATTCCTGCATTGGATAAACGAAAAGACACTGGTCCAAGCCGCGGGTTACAACGAAAGAGCTGCCGAGGAGTTCACGAAACTTAGCCGGAATAATAATCCGGCCCTTATCGTCAATGCTATGTTGGAATTCCCCCATAAACATTGGTGACTCACTCCTTACCTCTTTCCCCCACTTTGCACCACTTTACACCACTGTGATATGTAACTATTCCACACTAAATGTGAAATTCCTTCTTAGGTTCAAATTTTTTTTGACATGAGTTGGATTCGAAGAGTGCATTGCTTTAGGACAGCGACCGCGGTAGAAGCTTCGTTTGGCGCTTAGGAAGCAGCAAAAAGGACTATCCCGACAGATTGAATCTGCCTGAGATAGTCCACTTATCGTGCGTTAACAGTAAAAACTACGGTTATTTTATGGATTGATCTCTAGTTTCTGCGAATTAACAGCATTTTGTACCGTTATTTTAGGTGAAATCCTCCAACTTTGCTCTATCCGTCGAAATTAGCGGTAGGATTTACCGTTAAATCTCCTCTAGCGGGAGAAAAGCAACAATTAACGGTACGATTTACCGTTAACTATCGCCTCTTGGCGATGGAGCAATATCAGTTGGAACAAGGATCTTCTCTCCACCAGCGATCGAACTGCTCCCGCACTCCCAACAAATTAATGCTCTTGCCAGCTATCCAGGTAAGCGCGTTGCTCCGCGGACAGCGTATCGATGTTCACGCCGAGGCTTTCCAATTTGAAGCGAGCTACCTGCTCATCCAATTCGTAAGGGACATTAACAACCGTCTTCCCGATTTCTTTATAACGGTCATTGACGTATTTCAAAGACAACGCCTGCAGCGCAAACGTCATGTCCATAATTTCAGCTGGATGTCCATCACCAGCAGCCAAGTTCACCAGACGGCCTTCGGCGAGCAAGTACATTTTGCGTCCGTCTTTCAGCTGATATTCTTCAATGTTCTTACGCACCGTGCGAACAGAAACCGAACGCTCCTCAAGCTCTGGCTTGTTCACTTCCACGTCGAAGTGGCCGGCATTGGACAGAATCGCGCCATCCTTCATCACATCGTAGTGCTCGCCGCGAATGACATCGCGGTTGCCTGTTACGGTAACGAAGAAATCGCCGATCTTCGCTGCTTCCAGCATCGGCATCACTTGGAAGCCATCCATCACCGCTTCCACCGCTTTGATCGCGTCAACTTCGGTAACCACAACGTTAGCGCCGAGGCCTTTGGCCCGCATCGCCACGCCTTTGCCGCACCAGCCGTAGCCGACAACAACCACGGTTTTCCCCGCAACGACCAGGTTTGTCGTCCGGTTAATGCCATCCCACACCGATTGGCCGGTGCCGTAACGGTTGTCGAACAAGTATTTGCAATAAGCATCGTTAACTGCAACCATCGGGAATTTCAACTGACCTTCCTTGTCCATCGCTTTCAGACGCAAAATCCCGGTAGTCGTCTCTTCAGCGCCGCCCCGCACATTTTCCAGCAAATCCTGACGTTCCGAGTGCAAGATCGTCACCAAATCACCGCCATCATCGATGATCAGATCCGGCTTCGTCTCCAGCGCTTTAATCAACAAGGCTTTATACTCTTCCGGTTCAGGATTATATTTGGCGTAAACGGTGATGCCATCTTCAACGAGTGCAGCACATACATCGTCCTGCGTCGACAGCGGATTGCTGCCGGTAATCGTCACTTCTGCCCCACCGGCTTGGATGACTTTCGCCAAGTAGGCTGTTTTGGCCTCCAAATGAAGCGAGATGGTTACTTTCAAGCCCTTGAAAGGTTGCTCCGCTTCGAATTGCTTCCGAATTCGGTTCAGCACCGGCATATGGGCTTCCACCCAATCAATCTTCAAATGCCCCTCCGGCGCAAGCTTCAAGTCGGTAATGATGCTGTTCTGAATGGCCAACGAACTCATTAATGTCTCCTCCTATAAATAGATAATTCGATGTTTGCCAGTTAACTCATAAGGGATATTCATCAGGTCTTCGATCCAATCCTCCCCATACCGATTTAATGCATCAAAGAGATTGTAGACTCTCTCCTGCGGTTTGCCTAGAGGGAACAACGAAAGTTGAATCCGATCGAAATGGCGTAAGCCGGTCTCATGAATTTTCTCCAGTGTATCCTTCGCTTTGCCCCGCAAATACTCAATTTGACCAATGATTTTGTCCCGATTCACCGCCCCGAGTCTGGATAAGTCGTTTTGAATCCCTGCCAGTTCCTCAATGAGCGGATTGTACAGATCCACAAACGCAGCGATGACCTCATCAAACCGTTGGTCGACCGGCATTCGCTCCTGCGCTGCAAGCCAAGCATCACGTCTGCGTCGGAAGCCTTCCGCATCCTTCACATCGTCCCAGCTGAGCTGGTATTTTTGCATGTGCTTTTGGACGGTGCGATCGACTACGGTGAAGGCTTCCCGTGCCAGCAGCAACGGCATTTTCAGCCCCAGTTTATGAAACGCTTTGCGCGTCAGACCCCAGTATGCAATTTCGCCGGGGCCAAGAACCGAGCCGAGGACAGGCAGTAAACTATCCTGCATCAATGGGCGAGTTAACACATTGTTGCTGAACCGCTCGGGATGCTCTCGTAACTCGTCAAGCAGTTCGTCAACCGTAAAGGAGACCTTGCCCTTACGATCCTCGAAGCGGCCCTCCCGTTTAAACAGCAGCAGCCTTTCGCGTTCATTAATATAGAACAAATTTGCTCCATCTACAGCCACTTCAGCCGAAGGTTCAAATCCCAAGTTTGCCAAATCTCGTACCGTTTCGTGGTAAGCCGACTCCAACTCGTCATTGCGACGAATCATTTGCTCAAACACAGGGATCTCCAAGCGGCGAAGCTCAGGATCCGACGAGTCGAGCAGCACCAGCCCGTATTTTCCAAACAAAGTCCCCATGAGCTTGGCAAAAGCGACGGACAAGTTATCCGCATCCGCGGATGAGCTTCGTGCCAAATCCAGGATCGCCGCCTTATGCTCACTATCGGGCAGCAGCTGCTCCAGCTCTGTTAGGGCCTTGTCCCACGCCTCAGACATCACTTTCGTAAAGCTGACGGGGAGCCGTTCCATGCCGCCTCGGTGCATGCGAATCCGACGCACCTGCAAATCCGGCGCCATGACATAGGTGTGATTAACCTCATCCCAATCGTGGTCTTCGCCGGCAATCCAGAACACCGGCACCACCGGGCGATTTAACCGGACAGAAGCATCCTTCGCCGCTTTGAGGATGGTCACCGCTTTATAGATCACGAGCAGCGGCCCGGTAAACAATCCGCTTTGCTGCCCGCCTACAATTACCGCCGTTCCCGGCTGCTCAAGCTGATGGATTGCCTGCTCCACGGCTGGGTCCGGGTTATACTGTCTGTTATATTCACGAAGTCGGGCTGCTAGCGTCTTCCGATCTACGCGCGTATGCTCTGATTGATCAAGCCATGCGACTCGTTCAGCCCAGCTGCTCGCTTCCGCCGGGTTGCTCTCATACAAATGCTGAACCGTAGCAAACTGATTTACGTAGACTTCAGCCAGCGGCCCCGCAAATGAAAGTTGCTCTTGAACGACATTCATCAGTTTGCGTCCTCCTGTCTGCATCAAAACCTTACTTGATTGTAACGGATGTCCCACTGCTCCGTCAAAGAAATCCTTACTTTTGCTAAACCTCTAACTTTCCGTAATTAATAAGGCGCAAAAAAACTCCCGCATCCGTCATACACGGCTGCGGGAGTTCGCAGGTTCGATCAACCTTTTTTCGGCATGGAGACGAAATGGCCTTTCGACACTTCCACCAACTCGGAATTCTCCAAGTCGTACAAGCCTCCGCTGGCTGCGCCTTCTTTGCCGATTGGACCGCTGGTCGTATCCTCCAGAACAATCCGTTTCTTATTCGCTTCAACTTCAGGATCCGGAATCGGAATCGCGGACAGAAGGGTTTTGGTATAAGGGTGCAATGGATTGGCATACAGCTCCTCACTATCTGCCAATTCTACGATCCGCCCCAGGTACATCACGGCTACACGGTCACTGATGTGCTTCACCATGGACAAGTCATGTGCGATAAACAGATACGTTAATCCGAGACGTTCCTGCAGATCCTCAAGCAGGTTAACAACCTGGGCTTGAATGGAGACGTCCAGCGCCGAGATCGGTTCGTCACAGATGATGAACTTCGGATTTACCGCAAGCGCGCGAGCAATCCCAATCCGTTGACGTTGACCGCCGGAGAACTCATGCGGATAACGGGTTGCATGGTCCGGGTTGAGACCAACCATATCGAGCAATTCCTCAACGCGTTTCTTACGTTCGGCTCTCGAGCCGGCCAAACCGTGGATATCCAGCGCTTCCCCGATAATATCCGTTACGGTAAACCGCGGATTCAGCGATGCATATGGATCCTGGAAGATCATCTGCATGTCCCGGCGCATCGCTTTCATTTTCTTCGGCGGCAATTTGCTGATATCTACGCTGTTGAAGCGGACACTGCCGGCAGTAGGCTCGTACAAACGAAGAATCGTACGGCCTGCGGTCGATTTACCGCAACCCGATTCGCCAACGAGGCCAAGCGTTTCGCCTTCGGCAATCGAGAAGCTGATGTCGTTGACAGCTTTCAGGACGTTACCGCCGCCAACGTTAAAATACTTTTTCAAACCTTCAACTTCAATTAACGTCTTGCCTTTGCTCATGACGACTGTACCTCCTTGGCCATCGGATGAAGATCCCAGCAACGGGCGGTATGTGTTTCGCTAAATACCGTCGCGCCTGGGTCGATGCGTTCACAAATCTTCATCGCTTGGTCGCAACGAGCAGCGAATGGACAACCAATTGGCGGCTTAATCAAGTCCGGCGGCGTCCCGATAATTGGAATCAGCGGTTCGCCTTTCTTCTGGTCCAAACGCGGCATCGAACGTAACAAACCTTTGGTGTACGGATGTTGCGGGTTTTTAAAGATCTCCCACTTCGTTCCGGTCTCCACCACTTCACCCGCGTACATAACGATGACGCGATCACACATGCCGGCTACAACGCCAAGGTCATGGGTAATCAAAATGATGGAGGTGCCCAGCCGGGATTGCATTTCTTTCATGACGTCCATGATTTGAGCTTGAATCGTCACGTCGAGCGCCGTTGTAGGTTCGTCAGCGATCAACAGCGCAGGCCGGCAGGCAAGCGCAATGGCGATCATGACGCGTTGCCGCATCCCCCCGGAAAATTCGTGTGGATATTGGTTAAAGCGGGCTTCTGCATTTTTGATGCCTACAAGCTTCAGCATTTCGATAGCCTGTTTCTTCGCTTCGCCCGCTGACATTTTCTGATGTTTGATTAATACTTCAGTAATTTGTCGGCCTACTTTGATTGTAGGATTCAAGGAGGTCATCGGGTCCTGAAATATCATGCCAATATCTTTCCCGCGGATCGATTCCATTTGCTTGTCGCTTTTCTTCAATAGGTCTTGCCCTTGGAAAATAATTTCACCTTGCTTAATAATGGAAGGAGGAGACGGAATCAGGCGCATAATCGTTTGGGCTGTGACACTCTTGCCGCTGCCGGATTCGCCGACGATCGCAACCGTTTCACCTTTCCCCACTTCAAAGTTCATACCGCGAACGGCCTTCACTTCTCCACCTTTGACTTGGAAGGAAACATGCAAATCTTTAACTTGTAAAATCGGCTCCATCATTCCACCTCCTACTTCTTCAGTTTAGGGTCAAGCGCATCGCGAAGACCGTCACCAAAAATATTAAACGCCAGCATGATGATACTGATCAGAATAGCCGGGAACAGCATCCGCCAAGGATAATACAACCAGCCGGTCAAGGCATCGTTGATCATCGAACCCAGCGAAGCAACCGGGGCTTGAACGCCCAAGCCAAGGAAGCTAAGGAATGCTTCTGCGAAAATGGCGTTAGGCACAGATAAGGTCACCGTAACGATGATTGGGCCAACTGCGTTTGGCAACAGGTGGCGGAACAACAAGCGTCCGTGGCCTGCGCCCATCGAGCGGGATGCCAATACGTATTCACGGTTCTTCAGCTGCATAATTTCACCGCGGACAATCCACGACATATTAATCCAGCCGGTGATAGTTAATGCCAGGATAATCGTCCCTAAGCTTGGCTCCATCACGACTAGCAAAAGAATCGTAACGAGCAAATAAGGGATGGAGTACAAAATCTCCGAAAACTTACTCATTATTTCATCGACGCGACCGCCGTAGTACCCCATGATTCCGCCGTAAATAACGCCAATCAAGAGGTCGATACACGCCGCCGCCAAACCTACGATCAGGGATATACGAGCCCCCATCCAGGTACGGATAAACATATCACGACCGAGATCATCCGTGCCAAACCAGTGTGCGGCCGATGGCGCTTTGTTCGTATTTAGAAGATCATTCGAATAATAGTTGTAGCCGTAAATTTTACCGACAATCCAAGGAGCGATAATCGCAGCGAGCGTAACTAGCGCCAAGAAAATCAAAGCCGTCATCGCCAGCTTATTGCTGCGCAATCGTTGCCATGCATCACGCCAAGCAGAAATACTTTCGCGTTGAATGACTTCGGCTTCTTTCTCGTCCGCGCCAATTTTGCGGAAATCCTCCGCTGTCAGATCGACCGGTGTCGGCATCACTTTCATCGGATTTGTATTTTCCATGCGCATTATCCCTCCTTCCCTTTCGCAAGCTTAATTCTCGGATCCACCAGCACGTAAAGGATGTCTGTGATAAACCGAGCCAACATCAGCAATACGCCGTAAAAAATCGTAATCCCCATAATCAGCGGATAATCGCGAACGCTGATCGCTTGCACGAACTGCTTCCCGATGCCGCCAATCCCGAAGAGCTGCTCAATAACCACAGAACCGGTTACAATGTTTGCCGTCATTGGTCCCATGTAGGTGATGACCGGCATAATCCCGTTACGAATAACGTGACGGAACAGAATGGCCATCCAGCCCAAGCCTTTTGCTTTTGCTGTTTTAATGTAGTCCGCATGCAATACCTCCAGCATGCTGGAACGAGTCAAACGGGCAATAAACGCGATCGGCTGCGCCGTGAGAGCCGCTACCGGCAACACATAGTACATTGGACCTTTAAAACCCATCGTTGGCAACCAGTGCAGCTTCGAAGCAAACACATACTGCAGCAATGAAGCCACGACGAAGCTAGGTACCGCGATGCCCAGCACCGCTAACACCATCGCCACATTGTCAATCAATTTGCGATGATACAGCGCTGCCAGCATACCAAGCAGTACCCCAAGGATTAACGCGACGATAATCGCCACGATCCCCAGCTTCAATGAAGCCGAAAACGTTTGACTGATAATGTTCGATACATCCTGGTTGATTTGCTTCATGGAAATTCCCAAATCGCCCTGAGCAATTTCACCCAAATATTTCAGATATTGCTGGTAAACGGGCTTATCGAGACCTAACTGTTCTATAAGGCGCTCCTTAATTGCCGGAGGTACCTGCTTCTCTGAAGTCAGCGGATTCCCTGGAATCGCCTTCATCAAGAAAAAGGTAGCCGAGATCAAAATAAACAGTGAAATTAACATGTAAAAAAACTTACTGGCAATATAGCGTACCATGCCCGTTCACACCTCCTTCTTTTAAATTTCGACATATATCGATTTTAGGTGAAAAGAACCACTTTGTCTATTCCATATATTTGTATAAGGACGTAATGCTTGGAAGAAGAGGACACGCAAAAAAAACGGGATATATATGGAATACCCACATATATATCCCGAGATTTCTATGCGATTAACAATGACTTATTTACGATCATCCGTAATATAAGCGCGGCTGTAATCGATCGCACCGCTGTAGTCGAGAACTACACCTTTCAACCACGGTTTCGTAGCCGAAACGTTCGTGTAGTAGTAGATCGGCATCAAGACTTGGTTGTCCTTGATCAAGATTTCTTCTGCTCTTGCGAAGTTCTTGTCGCGAACAGCCATATCGTCGCTAGTTTTGGCTTCTTTGATCAGCTTGTCGTATTCTTCGTTCGAGAAACCAGTGTCGTTGTTGCCGCCACCTGTTACCCACATATCCAAGAAAGTCATCGGATCGTTGTAGTCAGCACTCCAACCAGCACGAGCTATTTGATAGTTCAGGTTTTGACGGTTTTCGATGAATACGGCCCATTCTTGGTTTTCCGTTTTCACGTCAACGCCCAGGTTCGTCTTCCACATATCAGCAACCGCCAAAGCGATCTTCTTGTGCGCTTCACTGGAGTTGTAAGTCAATGTGATCTCAGGCAATTTCGTATAGCCTTCTTCTTTCATACCTTGTTCCAGAAGCTTCTTCGCTTCTTCCACGTTTTCTGTGAAGTAGTCGTCTTTGTGTTCATTACGATATTCGTCATTCAGACCTTTGATACCCGGAGGTACGAAGCCAAATGCCGGAACTTGTCCGCCCAGCGTTACGTTGTCAACAATTTTTTGACGATCGATTGCCATCGAGAACGCTCTGCGGATATTTACGTTATCAAACGGTTTAGCCGTTACGTTAAATTCATAGTAGTACGTACTAGCAATCCCTTTGATATCCAGTTCGTCTTTCAGTTGATCTTTCAGGATCGGAATTTGGTCGGTTGGAATTTCACCGTTAGGCGCACCAGCGCGATCCAATTCGTTGTTTTGGTAAGAAGCCAGCTCTGTTGCACTGCTGTTCACCAGGGACATTGTGATTTTATTCAGCTTGATGTTGGCTTTATCCCAATAGTTTTCGTTCTTCGTAACTTCGATCGTTTGGCCTTTCACCCAGTTGGTCAGCGTGAATGCGCCGTTAACGATCATTTTGCTTTGGTCAACCGCCCATTTCGGGTCGTCCTTAACGGATTGGTGAACCGGATAGAACGTATAGAAGGAAGTCAGACCCAGGAAGTAAGGAGTTGGAGCTACCAGTTCTACTTCCAGCGTGTAGTCGTCAACTGCTTTGACGCCGACTTGGCTGAAATCCGTGATGGTTCCTTCGTTATATTCTTGAGCATTTTTCAGATAATACAATTGGTAAGCATAAGGTGCAGCCGGATCTGTGTTCGGGCTCAGAACGCGCTCCCAAGCGAATACGAAATCGTTCGCCGTTACAGGGTCGCCATTGCTCCAAGTTGCGTCCTTGCGCAGATGGAACGTATACTTCGTTCCGTCAATGTCCCAGCTTTCAGCTGCAGCGGGGATAACTTGACCGGATTCATCCATACGAGTAAGACCTTCATACATCAATTTCAGAACCGTGTTCGCTTGGCTGTCTTGAGCTTGAGCCGGATCAAATGTTGGCGGTTCAGCGCTCAGGTTAATTCTAAGCGTTTGATCTGCGGCCAGTTTCTCTCCGCCGGTGTTACCATTGTCGGAAGCTGTATTGCCTCCATTTGCTGCGCCATTGTTAGCAGCGCCACTGTTTCCGTTGTTCGATCCGCATGCGGCAAGCAAAGTGCCGACTGCAAGAACGAGCGTCAGAAGAAGCAATAGACTCTTACTCTTCTTCATCTAGCAATATCCCCCTTAAAATGGTTTGGTATATGTTTTTAGATTATACAACCAGCGGTCAAAAAAATCCAACACAAAATTAAAGATTTTTCGCGTAATTTGTCAAATTTCGCGCTAGACTTTAACAAAATAGTCCAATATACAATATTGACATTTGATTTTCTTAACAATTAACCAAGAATGTCATCCCTTTATTCGGTATTGGAAAGTTAAGCATAGTTTGACCTAAGCGGCGGTGATATATGTAATAAAGCTGATCAAAAATAATAAAACGTATGCTAATCCGGTTGCCGCAAACGCCAAACGCCACACCACACGCAGCAGCTTGCGTGCGTCGACCCTTCCCTTCAAGCGAGTCTGCGCCCCGCCAATCAATCCGCTAACCACCAATAGAATGATTACGATCAGATAGAAGCCAAAGGTCGAATGGAACACATTATTAAACAAAGCAGAGACCGACAAGATCAGAAATAGCGTCGTTACGTCCATGGCCAGCTTTAACGCTCTTTTCTTGTCCCGTTTGACATAATAATGAATGAAGTAAACGAGCCCAAATGGAATGACCGGTATCATAGCCAACACGATAAAGGAAGAGACCAACGCTTCCAAAGCCTCACCTCCGCATCAATTTTGGTTATAGAAAAAATCAATTCAAAAAAGTAAGTAACTATATTTTTATATCCATGTCAGCTTACAAAGCTCGGACCAACCGCCAAACCATCTCGTGTCCAGGAACCGCGACCCCTTTGCTGCGCGCCATCTCAACGATTTTCCCGTTAATCTGATCAATCTCCGTTGGCGCTCCCTGCTGCACGTCCTTTAGCATGGAAGAGATATTCGTTGAGGTTGATCGACAAACCTTGACGATTTGATTGAACATATCGGCATCGTGTGGAATCCCGTAAGCCTCATAAACCTGTAATCCTTCATCGCAAAGTTGCTGGAGCAGGCCCATTCGTTCATCGTTCTCCAACAGTTGGCCGTTATTCAGCCGCCACAAAGCTGTTAAGGGGTTAATCACCGCATTGATTAGCAGCTTTCTATAGACTTCTCTCCCGATGTCTTTCGACAAAAGGGCGGTAAATCCTGCCTTCACCAGCAATTTCACGAAACTTTCTGCATGAGACTCCAGATCGGCCATATCGCCGTTCGCACCAATCTGCGTTGTCCCCTGGCCAGCCCGGTTCACGCTGCATTCATCCAGCCGTTTGGCACCTTCCGTTGTAATCGCCGCATAGAGCGGTATCCCCGGCAATGCTTTGCCGATCAGCTCAAGATGTCCGATCCCATTTTGAAAGCACACAACCTTCGTCTCTGGCCCCACAATCTGCTTCAGAAAAGACAGCAGCTTCGCATCGATATGGCGTTGCTTCGTCGTTAACACCAGCCATTCAGCCGCCCGCTCCGGCACGCCACTTTCTCCAGCGGGTAAAGCTTTGAACCGCTTTCCATGCACAACGGTTGTGGACCCGTCCGCTTCAGTAAGACGAATCCCTTCTTTATTCAGCTTTGCAGCCTGCTCAGCGGTTCTTGTCCAAAAACGTACCGGCACACCAGACGCCGCCAGCTTACCGCCAAACAGCAGCCCCAGTGCACCGGCGCCGATGATATCGATCTGCATAAAGCTCCACTCCCTTTCTGTATCTCCTAATCCCTTTATACCAAACTCCCCCCTAACGACACAAAAATCCCGCCATTTAGGCGAGATTTTGCGATAGTTTTCGGTTATTCGATCCGTTCTAAATTTCCGTTCGCATCCATTTTGAATCTGGATTTGTTTTCTTCGTCTTCTTCATTTAAGAAAGCTAATCTTCTAGCCCGGTCCATGATCTGAATTAACGCTTTATAGTCGTCGTTCACAACCCGATAATCCGTCTGCACCTCATTGACCTGCGCCGACAACTTCTCGTTTTCCTCGCGAAGCTTCGCAATCTCCTCTTCTTTCTCTTTAAGCTCTTTCTCCAGCGTTTTGATTTGCCGATTCGTTTCCTGAATCGTGTTTTTCCATCCGCGTAAGAAGCGGATCACCGCGTCAATCGAAATCGTCTCCTCCGACACCCCATCTCCGCGATAACCGTTGTCGTCCATATCGACGGAAGTAAGCGAGGCCATGCCGGAACCGGCCGTTAGCGAGTTTTGCTTTTTCATATAATTACGTTTCTGTCTTTGTGCTTTCGCGATGCTGATGGCCGCTTCGTACTTCTTGCGAACGCAGCTGTTCCATCGGAAACCGCAGGCCGCCGCCGTTCTGCCTATCCGTTCCCCGACCTCTTCGAAAGCGTTTAATTGGGTGCTGCCCTCCCGTATATGCCGAAGGGTAACCTCGGCCAGAATCAAATCATCTTCTGGGCTCCATGCATCTTGTCTCACAGCTGTCATGCTATAAAAACCTCCTAACGACATCCTAATCTAACCGTCATCCAACCGGCGGTCTCCGGCAGGCGTAAGGGTAAAATGCTTCTTACTCCATTTCTATGCCTCTCATAGAGTTCATAGAATCTATTTGATACTAAAATGTATTTCCAAAATCCGGGGACTCCATACATGACGTTTCATGAAATGAATAACAAGAGCAGGGGGCGCCAACACTACTGTAAGGTTTGTCACAACAACACCTTCGATATTTGGCTAAATCGTGACTTTTCGTTTACACTTTTCAGCCTAACGGGTATAATGGGAAAAGGAATGGAAGGCTCGTTGATACATAAGAAAGGGGGATTACCTCGTGGCACGCATGTTTCGCGTCCTTGGCTTCTTCACACTGGCTATTGGGCTTATGGCCTTTGCGGGCGATCTGACGGAAATGGCTTTGCTGTTCTTCTTGCAAACCGCCTTTTTCGTCCTTTTCGGCTATCTGAAGCTTACCGAGAGAACCTATATCCTGCTGTTCTGGGGATATATGATCGTCGCATTTACCGGTTTCAGCTACTGGACGGTCTTCAAAATGGGTTTACCCCTCTAATCCCAAATCTCATAAGTATTTCAAAAAGGTGTTTCGGCATGATGCTGGAACGCCTTTTTTCGTGAGTTCTGCTATTTCGGGACCTGTTATCATATATATAGGACAACTACAGATGGGAGAGGATCGTTGTTGAAGATACGCATCATATCGCTCTGTCTATTGCTGTTGCTGGCAGCTCTTCAGTTTGCCAGTTTGTCGGCTGCCGCTGCTCCGCTGACTGCTGAAGAACAACAGATCCTGGAACAAAGCTTGTCCATTCAGGAAATCGACCGGGAAATCGAGCGAATCGCTTCCCGCCAGCAAGAGACGGCAACAGACCTTCACAAGCTGCAGGCACTATTAAGCGATAAAAACGAGCAAATCCGGATCAGCCGCGAACAAGCTGGCTTAAGACTACGCGCGTATTATATGGGGGAACGGGAAAATCTGCTGTATGCTTTGCTGAGTGTGAACAGTCTGAAGGATTTTTTTACCGTATTGGATTATTATCAACTCATTCTGGATCGGGATCGTACCATCCTTAACCAATACAAGTCGGAATATGCTGATCTGACGAAGACCAAACAGAAGCTGGAAGCCACGTCCACTGAACTGGCCCGTATGAAGGAGGAACTGGAGCTCCAGCGCACCCGGGTGGCCGCGCTTCGACAAAGCGTCGACGAATCCCTTGGCCTCAGCGCCGATCCCGAGAAGTTAAAGGCGTTAATTCAGGAGTTGACTGCCTATTGGGAGAACGTTGGACTGTACGAGCTTCGCAGATATTTTCAGGCACTCAGCTCCGCGATGTCGCAATTCTCCGACTTTTTGAAGCAGAACGAGAGCAGTTTGATTGCTGAAAAAGGGGGCTATCGTCTTGAGGTCCACGAGCAGGATCTAAATGCGTTTCTCTACCGCAAGAGCGAGCTGCTCAAGGATATGAGCTTTCAATTCAAAACAAATAAGATCATCGCACGCGGCAGTCGGGAAGGCTTGGAGCTCGAAGTCGAGGGGCATTATACGGTGGAGCAGGAACCGGAGAACGCAATTGTTTTCCACGTAGACCGTTTGCTGTTTAATGGATTGGCTCTCCCGGATACGACGCGTGCTGAACTGGAGCGGGATTTCGACCTTGGCTTTTATCCGAAAAAAATCGTCCCCTTCGTGGAGGCCACTGAAGCGGTGATCTCCGAGGGGACGTTAACTGTGAAATTGAAGTTGACATTATAAATACGAGGTGATGTTTTATCGACTTAGCTCAGCCAACCGTCCGCGATATTGTTTGCCGGTTATCGCTCCGCTTAAAAAATCGGTGGTGGGCGGTGCGAAAGCTGCGAGCTGTTCCGGTAGCGATGGACTGGCTGGCAGCACAATGCCGGATCCCGCAGCCAACGTGGCGGGGATCCAAGCGGGAAGCTGATTTCGCGCGGCTTCGTAATAAATCGTTTTGAGAACGGGAAGATTCCCGGTAGTTTCATACCATCGCGCTTGATTATAAAGGGAGGTCATTTCCGAGATCCACAATCCGGCCGCATCGGGATGATCCGTTTGGGAAGAAACGGCGTAACTTCGGCCGAGGATCCACGTCGACGCTAGATTCTGTTGCAACTCAGGCATCCAGATTTTCGTGCGAGGATGCCGGTGCTTCTCGGCTTCCGTTGCCGTCGTGATCATCATCGACAGTTCGCCGTCACTCAGCTTGCTCCACGCATCCAATCCAGTCAAGCTAGAATCCATGAGCGTTGAGCGCAGTGATTCCAGCAGTTGCAAGGCGTATGTCAGATGCCCCTCTTCCATTGCATAGAAGGGTCCTGAACCGGTTGGTTTCCAGCCTCCGCCGACTTGCCATAGTAAGGTCGCTGCAGCGTAGGGATCACGGAAATCCAACCCTAATAGGTAGGGCTGGGAATGTTGTTTTTTGAAGGTGGAGATGAAGACGTTCCAATCATCCGCTGTAGCCGGCGGGCGTTTCCATCCTAACTGCTTCAGCTTGTCCTCATGATAGACCAGCACATAGGGATCCACATCGAGCGGGACTCCCCAGACGTAACCATTCCACTCGTTCGGAATTAAGGAAGCGCTTAACACTTCGCCTGACAACGAGCCCGAGAAATACCCCTCCGTGGGCAGCAGGTAACCGTCCGCCGCAAAACGGCGAACCCAGACATTGTCCAAAAGCAGGACGTCCGGCGACTCCCCAAGCTTCATTAGCTTGCGTTGGTACGCGGGATAACTCTCCTCCATCGGCACATTCACTAGATCCACCTCCACCGGATGGCTCAGCGTAAACTGCCGGTTCATCTCCTCCAGACGACGGAAGTCAGTCTCATTCATCTGTACTGCCACCTGGATGTGGCCAGTCTCCTCCTTGGTTTGCGCTTCAGGCGGCGTAACCGGCTGAGCCTCCCCGCCGTCTTCTTGGCGAACTAGCGTTAATTCTTCGCTAGGCGACAGATTAATTAAAGCGAGCAGGAGGATTGCAAAAAGCACCCAATGATTTTTTCGCTTCACGCCTGTCCTTCCTCTCCACAATTTAGGAGCGCACGTCACGTCAATCGATAACCTTCTGATACTCCGTATTGTAGCAAATTGCCGGATGAATTGTCCCGTAAAAAAATGTATAAGCCGCGGCGGGCCCTCTGACCGATATGTGATTTCGAACTGTAACTGATCCGCCTCTTAGTTGAGTTTACCACCATTCACTGAAAAGTCCGGCTCACGTGATTCCTGCAAAAATACAGTTTTTGTGCGGGGAAGTTGCTATTTTGTCTAGAAAGCCTGGAAAAGTGCAGGTTTATTTGTGGAAAAGCCCTTTTTGCCCTATTTCGCGAAAAATAATTGCACTTTTGCAGGTTCCTACTTCGAGAACACACACGAAAAAAGCCCGGTGAATCAAGTGACACGATTCGCCGGGCTGTTGCTATTTTTTTCTCGCAATGGACGGATGAGACGCGCTCACAATAGACAACCCGGCAAACAAGAATGGACCGAAGTCGTTATTGCCAACTTGCCACCCACCGTAGCTGCCCGAAGGATCGACCGAGTCCTGAGCGAGCTCTCCCTGCTACAATAAATCCGCCGCCAGCTGAGCCAGCTTCGAGCGTTCGCCCTTCTCCAGCGTGATATGCCCGCTGATCCCCTGGTCGCGAAAGCGTTCGACCAATATGGTTAACCCGTTGCTGGAAGCGTCCAGATACGGATGGTCGATCTGCTCCGGATCACCGACCAGCACGATCTTGCTGCCTTCGCCGACGCGCGACACGATTGTCTTCACCTCATGGCGGGACAGGTTTTGCGCCTCGTCCACGATAATAAACTGCCCCGGGATTGAGCGGCCGCGGATGTAGGTGAGGGCTTCGACCTGGATGCTGCCCAGCCCCATCAAGATTTTCTCAATGTCACCGGATTTCTTCGTATCGAATAGATACTCCAAGTTATCATAGATCGGCTGCATCCACGGGCGCAGCTTTTCTTCCTTTTCTCCGGGAAGATAACCGATATCTTTGCCCATCGGGACAACGGGCCGGGCAATCAACAGCTTTTTGTATTTGTGCTCATCTTCGACCTTCAACAGCCCGGCGGCTAACGCAAGCAACGTCTTCCCCGTCCCGGCTTTGCCCGTGATCGTGACGAGCGGAATATCATCGTTAAGCAGCAATTCCAATGCCATGCGCTGCTGCGCATTTCGAGCGCTGATTCCCCAAATCGGCTCATTGCTAAGATACAACGGTTCCAAACGAGTAGCATCTTCGTTTACTTTCAGCAAAGCGGATTTTCCGGTTCCCATCTCATCTTTTAATATCACAAACTCATGCGGATAAAGGGAATAACTAAGTCCCAGCGGTTTAATGGGCAAAAAGCGATACGTATAAAATTCATCTATCACCGATGGGTGAACCTTAATGGTTGAATAACCTCCGTATAGATCGCTGGGGCCTACGGTTCGGTCTGACAAGTAATCCTCAGCATGAAGTCCTAGAACATCGGCTTTGATCCGAACCAGTACATCCTTGCTGACCAGGATCACCGGCCGCGGCGTTTCCATCTCCGCTTGCTCCAGGTGATAATTCAGGGCTACGGCAAGAATCCGGTTGTCGTTAGTGACTTCCCCGAACATTTCCTGAACCTTGACGAAGCTGCGGTGATTTAACTCCACCTTAATTCGCCCGCCGCCCTCCAGCGGTACGCCATCATGCAAATGGCCCGTCGACCGCAAGCCATCCAGCAAGCGGGAGACGCCCCGCGCATTCCGGCCGATCTCGTCGGCGTTACGCTTCTTGCTGTCGATTTCCTCCAGCACGACAGCCGGAATGACCACATCATGTTCGTCAAAGGCAAATACGGCCCCCGGATCATGCAATAATACATTCGTATCCAATACAAAGATCTTCTTCACCATTATCCCCTCCACCGCGGTCATTGCAGCCTTATGAGCATACATATTTTTTGGCGTCCCGGGAACTCTATAACCGATATTAGAACCCGGTATCGAGAGATCAATTCCGAAAGGACGGATCGAACATGCGATTATGGCTGTGTTTGTTACTGACGGCTACCCTGCTTACAAGTTGCGGAACTCGTTCTGAAAAGGCATCACCCTCTCCAAATAATCAAACAGGGAATGCGCCCCAGGCACAAAGCGTGGACCCTTATGCAACCAATATCAACGATAAAGAGGTCATGTCGGACCAGGAAAGACAAGAATATTTGGAACAACTGGTGAAAAAAGTCCCCGGCGTGAAAGGCGCGCATTGTGTCATTATGGGCAAAACCGCCATCGTAGGTATCGATGTAGATAGCCGCCTCGAACGTGCAAGGGTTGGAAGCATTAAATATACGGTAGCTGAAGCGCTTCGGAAAGATCCGCACGGGGCCGGCGCCATCGTCACCGCGGATATCGACTTAAATCAACGAATTGCCGAGATCGGCAAAAAAATCCGCGAAGGTCGGCCGGTATCCGGCTTCGCCACCGAGCTGGCAGATATTATCGGCCGGATCGTCCCTCAGATTCCGAACGATACCCGTCCGCCGGAAGGCAATCCGAAGCAAATGCAAATCGCCCCTGGCGACGGCGGAACGCGGCAAAATCTGCGTTAAGTTTGTCCCAAGAAGGAAAAAAAGCCTAGCGATCAATTCGCTAGGCTTTCTTCATGGCTTCAAACACTTGACGATCCAGCATGTCCGCAGCACGCTGGTCATAAACTTTGGCATATTCCGGCGGTGACACCAGTTGCGCGCCATAAAACAACGCGTTTCGCACCGCATCGATCTGGATGTCGAAACAGCACATATTAAACGGCACTCCATCCAGTGGATCCTGTACAACGGAAGCTCGGCCATTGATGGCATAAATCGTATCCTGGCCAAACACCGTCACCGTCGCCCGCGGATTGGCCTTCAAATTACCGACCAATCTGGAGCGATGATCCAGAGCCAGCCGCAACTTCGAAGGATCCACCGCATACACCCAAGAAATCGCACTGGATGTAGGGCCGCCGGATTCCTGATCCACCGTGTTCAACAGTACATACGTTTCGGACTGGAGTAGGGAATAAAGCGAATCAGACAATTGGGTTACGACTTCGGACATTAGACCAGCCCTCCTGTACGGTGTTACATCGGATTTCTGCTCAATACGCTTCAGCTATCCTTAAGTCAATTGTATTATAGCACGCATTAAAACTTGCATTCAATCGTCAGTTGACCTGTCCGTCTTCCGTCTCCCCGCTGTTTGCCTGCGCCGAACCTGCCTTCCCGTCGAGCTGATCCTTCAGCGCCTGCTTGGCCGCTTCGAGTTCATCCTGATGCAAGTACACGTACGGACTCTTCCAATCCCCGGTTACTGGCATGAAATCTACATTTTCCTTGGAAATATTCCAGTACGCTTGAATGATATTCTTCATTTGCTGCGATTCCAGGTCCGTCTCCAAATTCTTGCCGACGGATTCAATGACTTTGCCAGCCCCCATGACCCCATTCAGCGACTTCGCTTGATCAATCAGGGCGTGAAGCACTTCATTTTGTCGGCGGTTACGATCGAAATCATCCGAACCCTTCGTCTTCGGACTACAGTTCGATTTGCGGTAGCGAACATAACCTAACGCATCTTCCCCGTTCAGGTGCTGCTCGCCTTTCTTCAGATTGATATTCGTGCCATCCGCCGTATCCCGATAACACATGTTGGCATCCACATTGACGTCCACGCCGCCCAGCGCATCCACCACATCGCGGAACCCTTGGAAATTCAGCACCGTTACATAATCGATGTTGATCCCAAAAAACTTGCTCATCATCGTTTTCATTTCCTGAGTGGCAGGGATTCCTGATTTCTTCTCTGCCGCTAGGAAGTTCGGATAGTACGCATTGAGCTTATTCGTCTTATATCCGTCCAATTCCAGCTTCGTATCGCGCGGAAGAGAGACAACCGTGGCCGATTTCGTATCCGGGTTCATCGCGATGACCATCATCACGTCACTCAGATGGGTGCCGGTCTGCGGACGGTAATCCGTCCCTAGGAGCAACATCGTAATCGGCTTGACCTTGGCGGATTTCTCAGGTGCCACCTCGCCTGAGGTCCCTGTGGCATCGATCACCTTATCGGCGGTATAGAATAAATACCCTGCATAAAGGCCTACCCCAATCACTCCGATAATGAGGAGCGTCAGGACGGTTCGGAAGAACCGTTTGAGGCCGCTGGATTTTCTTTTTCGAGTGGAACCCCGTTTTGAAGCTTTTGTCGACCCTCGTTGGCCTTGCCCTCGTGGAGGTAAGCCGCTGCGGTTAGAACTCATGAACTAAAACACCTTATTTCTGTAAAAATGTTGTTGTATTCAATAAGACGTACCGAGCTTCGGAAAAGTTACCGGTTCGAAAGCGAAGGTAAATTATACCGATTTATCGCCAGACGGCGAACCCTTCTTGCTCTGCTTGTTCCGTCGTCCCTCGACAAAATAACGAATTCTCACCATAAGCATCAAAACGACAGCCACCAGCAAACATTGAATGATCGGCAGCTTATCAATTTGGAAAATAAGCAGCAGGAAGGAACCCAGCGCCATGAGGAGGTACAAAATAATCTCCTTAAACAGCGGCAGCTTCTGCTGTGCACGAAACACCTTATTGTAAACATAAATAATCAGCACGAAGATCAGCACGTAGGAAATTATCGGATGGCTGGCAAACCAAGCCTGCATAACGAAACCCTCCTTCAAATGGCAACCTTATTCCTAATTATAGGTTGGCTTCCGCCATTTTGCGATGTTTTTCTGCACGTTCCCGCTCGCTCTTGTTCAGAATCTTCTTGCGCAAGCGAACCGATTTTGGCGTAATTTCGCAATATTCGTCGTCATTCAAATATTCCAGCGCCTGTTCCAGCGAGAAGAGCCGCGGTGTCTTCATCTTCACTGTTTCGTCCTTCGTAGCAGAACGGACGTTGGTCAGTTGTTTTTCTTTACAAATATTTACAACGATATCATTATCGCGGGTATGCTCCCCTACGATCATACCTTCATAAATTTCTGTACCTGGTTCCACGAACAGGATGCCGCGATCCTCAATGGACAAGATCCCGTAAAGGGTCGAAACGCCGTTTTCACTGGAAACCAGCACGCCTTCATGACGTCCGCCAACTTGCCCGCCAACAAATGGACCATAGCTGTCGAACGCGTGGTTCATCACGCCGTAGCCGCGAGTCAACGTCAGGAAATGCGTCCGATACCCGATCAAGCCGCGGGCTGGAATCAAGAATTCCAAGCGAACTTGGCCATTACCGTTGTTGACCATATTCACCATTTCCGCTTTGCGGGAACCTAAACTTTCCATAACGGCGCCCATGCTCTCTTCCGGCACGTCGATCAGCAGGCGTTCGATCGGTTCCATCTTCACGCCGTCGATTTCCCGTACGATAACCTCAGGCTTAGATACTTGCAGCTCGTATCCTTCACGACGCATATTCTCGATCAGAATCCCCAGGTGAAGCTCACCACGGCCAGATACGATAAAGGCGTCCGGGCTGTCCGTCTCATCCACACGCAAGGAAACGTCCGTTTCGAGTTCCTTAAACAGACGCTCGCGCAGTTTACGGGAAGTCACCCATTTACCCTCACGTCCCGCAAACGGGCTGTTATTTACAAGGAACGTCATTTGCAGCGTTGGTTCATCGATTTTCAAGACCGGCAAGGCTTCCGGGTTGTTCGGATCGGCGATCGTTTCCCCGATATTGATATCCTTAATCCCGGCAACGGCGACGATGTCCCCGGCGCCCGCTTCTTCGATTTCCACGCGGCGCAAGCCTTGGAAGCCAAACAGCTTCTCGATGCGTGCAGTCTTCTTGCTGCCGTCACGGGTCATGACTGCGACAGATTGACCTTGGCGAATCACGCCGCGGTTCACTCGGCCAATGGCGATCCGTCCCAAGTATTCGTTATAGTCCATCAACGTGACGAGGAATTGCAGCGGCTCATCGACGTTCTCCGTCGGTGCCGGAATATGATCGATGATCGTTTCATACAATGCCAGCATGTTGTCATCCTGCTTCTCTGGATCCAGGCTGGATGTGCCGTTCAACGCCGAAGCGTAAACGACAGGGAAGTCCAACTGATCATCGCTGGCTTCCAACTCGATAAACAGATCCAGCACCTCGTCGATGACTTCGGCCGGACGTGCGGCCGGACGGTCGATTTTGTTCACCACAACGATAGGTGTCAGATGGTGTTCCAGCGCTTTGCGAAGTACGAACTTCGTCTGCGGCATGCAGCCTTCGTAAGCATCCACCACGAGCAGCACGCCGTCGACCATTTTCATAATCCGTTCTACTTCCCCGCCGAAGTCGGCGTGTCCCGGAGTATCCACAATATTAATCAAATAGTCTTTGTACGTAATGGCAGTATTTTTGGCCAAAATGGTAATTCCGCGTTCCCGCTCCAAATCGTTGGAGTCCATGGCCCGCTCTTGCACTGCTTCGTTCTCCCGGAAGATCCCGGATTGCTGCAGCAGTTTATCGACGAGTGTCGTTTTCCCGTGGTCAACGTGGGCAATAATCGCAATATTGCGAATTTGTTTTCTATCATGCATAGGTTTGTCTCCATATCCTTTCGTCTCTATAGATTATTGAGAAGGGTTTATCAATACAATTTGCACTTCGAACAGGAATTAGTCGACAAGACCAAGTGCCGTCTCATCCACCACAAAACAAAGCGTCGACTTAAATGCCGACGCTTGACATATCCCTTATATTATACGTGAAATCTTGAAATTTTCAAGAACTATCCCTGCCTCACCATGATCTCCGACGGTTGCCTCGACCTGCAATCAACCAAATCCCGGCAACGATTAGAACAATAGCCAAGAAATAAACGATGGATGAAGCAAACAACGTCCAGCCAAGCAAGAGGAGTGATATCGCTCCCAATATCATGGCGGCGATGAATATTCCGTTCTGCCGCTGAGGCGCGAAGTAACCATACTCAAACAAACCGACGGCAACGCCGAGGAAGAAGATCGGCCAGGTGTATTTCAAGGTTTGCCATCCACCGATAACCCCGGTAAAAAAAACAAGGCTGTAGACGACCAGAATGGCACCAGGAAGCAGTAATTCCGCAGGACCTTTCCGCCAGAAATGCCAGATGTGCAGCAAAATCCCAGGGATCAGCAGCAGCAGCGGCCAAAGCGCTCTTCCCAGAAAGCTGAAAAACCCTAATTTACCGAGCAGGATAATCACTCCGGCAGCGAGGATCAAGACGCCAGTCATGAGTTTGTTGTTGTCGGACATATCCACCACACACCTTCCAGAAGACAATGAGGGACAAGACGTTGCAATTTACGACATCCCCTTCACTTCCAGTTTATATGAATTCTGCCCAAAAAACCACTCGGCCTAAGGCGGGGCCCGATGTTTTTTTTCGGATGGTGTGGATGGAACTGCCGGGGGCGTTAGCTGCGCCCGGCGTTATATTTTCGCAGCCAGCCGAACATAATAACGACCGCGGCGGTTCCCGCCGGTACAGCTCGTGCCAATGCGGGGGCGGCCGCCGCAAGCGCTGGTCCAAGCTGCGGATCCTGCAGCAGCATATCTCCGGCAGTGTATCCGAGTATGCCTGCTCCGGCATAAACGAGGAGCGGCAGACGCTGCAGCCAATCGGCGATCAGATTGCTGCCCCAGACCACGATCGGAATGCTGATGGCGATCCCGATCACAAGAATCGACACATCGCCCTCTGCCAGCGCGGCGATCGCCAGTACATTATCCAAGCTCATAATAAAATCGGCGGCAAGAATCGTCTGCACCGCCTTCCACAATGAGCTTGCGCCCGCCACGCGGGAGTGTTCCTCCTGCGGCAGCAGCAGCTTTACGGCAATAGCAGCCAGCAGTACGCCGCCTGCCGCATGAATAAACGGGATTTTCAACAGTAACACGGCTACCCAGGTCAAGACGCAGCGCAGCAGTACGGCTCCCAGCGCTCCCCACCATACCGCCCGCTTACGTTGTTTAAGCGGCAAATTCTTGCTCGCCATAGCTATAACAACGGCGTTATCGCCGCTGAGTACGAGATTGATGATTAATATTTCCGATAACAGCAGCAAATGTTCCAAGCTTATCCCTCCCCCCTACAACTTGTATGAGGGATGTAGCCAAGCTATGCCACTTTAAAAAACAACTCTGGACAAATGAATCCTTTTAGAGATTTAATACGTATATACGTCTATAGAGGAAGTGACATAACGTGGACTTATTTAGCGCTGCTTTTTTTCTCGCCCTGATCAATATCATTTTTATCGATCTCATTTTGGCGGGTGATAATGCAATCGTCATCGGGATGGCGGCAAGAAAACTGCCCCACTCGGTCCAGAAGAAAGCCATTTTATACGGTACCATCGGTGCCGTGGTACTAAGGATCGCCGCAACGCTGATCGTCGTATGGCTGTTGCAAATCCCCTGGCTGCTGGCGGTAGGCGGATTGATGCTGGTCTTTATCGCCTACAAGGTGCTGGCGGATGAAGGCGGCCATGACAACATCGAAGCGAAGGATAAGCTATGGCCGGCGATCCGTACGATTATCATTGCCGACGCCGCCATGGGACTCGACAATGTCATCGCCGTAGCGGGGGCGTCCAAGCAGCACATGGTGCTGGTGGTGATCGGCCTGCTGATCAGCGTCCCGATCGTTGTTTGGGGTAGTACCTTGTTTATTAAACTGTTGGACAAGTTCCCTTGGATCGCATATCTTGGCGCTGCAGTACTTGCCTACACAGCCGCCAATATGATTACCGAGGAGCGCCATTTCGTGCATTTCTTCGAAGAGAATCCAGCTCTTCGTTATCTACTGATCGCCATTGTAATCGCCGCCGTACTGTTAGCGGGTTACATGAAGAAGCGCCAACAGCGCAAAGAAACTGAAGGAGCTCAGACGCATCCGGCAACCCGCTAGAAACAGTAAAACCCGCCGAAAGCCATTTGAATTGGCTTGGCGGGTTTCTCTTTTTTTATAGTTAGAACCAGCTTTCCTGAACGACATTATCCTCTGTGTTCTCCCGTCGCTTAATGGTGCGCCCAGGGCGGATAAAGATCGTTTCCGTATCCTCGACCGCTTTGTCAATCATTTCATCCAAATCCGTCAGCGAACGCTCCACATTCTCCAGGACTCGCAGATTCGGGTTGGTTGCTGGAGATTTCGGAACAAATAACGTACAACAATCTTCATAGGGCAAAATCGACAAGTCGTACGTGCCAATCTGCTGCGCCAACGCAATGATATCCACTTTGTCGGTCATCACCAACGGCCGAAGTATTTGCAGATTCGTTACGCGTCCGATCGCATTCATGCTGGACAACGTTTGGCTGGCTACTTGGCCCAAGCTGTCTCCGGTGACCAGAGCCAAGGCGCCATTCCGTTCCGCCAGCTTCGTGGCAATGCGCAGCATTGCTCTTCGCATCATCGTGATGATCAAGTTATCCTGACCGGTCTGTGCCAGCTTCGTTTGAATTTCAGTAAACGGCACGAGGTGCAGCTTAATGAAGCCGGAATACCTAGCTAACACTTGGGCTAAATCAATGACCTTCTGCTCGGCTTTTTTACTCGTAAAAGGATAGCTGTGGAAATGAACACATTCGATTTCCAATCCGCGACGCAGCGCCGACCAACCGGCAACCGGACTGTCGATTCCGCCGGACAAGAGCAGCATGGCTTTACCGTTTGAGCCGAGCGGGAATCCTCCTGCCCCCGGGATCACTTCACAGAACAAATACGTACCCTGCTCTCGAATCTCCACGCGCAGATCCACTTCGGGGTGATGAACGTCCACCTTAAGTTCGGGGTTCGCGTTCAGGATAGGAGTGCTGACCAGTCTGTTCATTTCATGCGACGAGTGGGGAAATGCCTTCCAGATCCGGCGGGCAGTCACTTTAAACTTCGTTCCCGGGGCCGGCCCCAGTTCGTTAATGAAATCAACTCCCGTCTGCAGAATATCTTCCAACCGGGAGGGGACAACTTTGATGGGAGACATCGAAGTTACGCCAAACACGTTCTTCATCTCCGCAATCATCGGCTCTAGCGGCTCTCCGTTGATGGCAATAAAAATTCTTCCATATTCTTTGATGACTTGCGCCCGGGGGAATTTATGCATCAGTGCTTTGACATGATTGTGAATCACTTGCTCGAAGCGTGAGCGATTTCGCCCCTTAAGGGTGATTTCTCCAAAACGGAGCAGCAGCATATCATATTCCATTTTAACGTTTCTCTCCTATCGTAAAGCCTGCAGCCGCTTCACACTTCGTTGCAACGCGGCAAGCAGGGCGTCAATGTCTCGTTCTTCATGTTCATCGCCTAGACTGATCCGAATGCCGGACGAGGCAACTTCCTTCGTTTTGCCCATAGCAAGCAGAATACGGCTTGGTTCACTTCGCTTGGAAGAGCAAGCTGAGCGGGTAGATACGAAAAAACCTTCTTCCTCCAGCATGTGCAGCAACGCCTCAGCTTTCATCCCCGGATAAGAAAAATGCACGATGTGCGGCGCGCCTTGCGCCGGGGAGTTGACCACAAGCTCCGGCAATTCTGCAAGCCCCTTCATCAGACGCTCACGCAAGCCATATAGCTTGGTTGCTCGAGTCTCGCGACCTTCCTTCGCCAGACGTAACGCCTTCGCGAAAGCCACGATATAAGGGATGTTCTCCGTACCTGAACGATAGCCGCCTTCTTGTCCGCCGCCAGCCAGCAGCGGCGCAAGCCGAAGCCCTTCTCGGACGTACAGCAGGCCTACCCCTTTGGGTCCTCTTAGTTTGTGCGCAGACAGGCTGTATAAATCAATTCCGTTGTCATTCAACGACAAGGGCAGCTTGCCAAAGCCTTGAACGCCGTCCACATGGAACAGCAACCTAGGGGCAGTCGCTTTCAGCATACGGCCGATTTCCTCCACCGGCTGTATGGTCCCGGTTTCGTTGTTCACATGCATGATCGTCACCAGCACGGTATCTGGGCGCAACGCTTCCCGCACCTGCTCGACGGTCACGCCTCCATTCTCGTCAACTGGAAGAATCGTCGTTTCCCAGCCCCATGAGGCCAACTGCTTGACACTCTCGAGTACAGACGGATGCTCCGTTGTCGTTGTGATTAAATGTTTGCCCCGTTCGATAAACTGGAGGGCAACCCCTTTAATGGCCATATTATTGCTTTCCGTCGCCCCGCCGGTAAACACGATTTCCCGAGGTTGAACGCCTAGTGCAGCGGCGCTTACCTCCCTTGCTTTGTCCAACAGCTTTGCACTATCTTCGCCCAGCCGGTGTAATGAAGACGGGTTGCCATAGTGCCTTGCCATTACTTCTGCTACAGTCTTGGTGACGTCCTCATAAGGCGGGGTCGTCGCCGCATGGTCGAAATAGATCATTAGGTTCACCTTCATCTCAAAAAAGATCAAATGAAAAACGCGTATTCCCGAAATCACCGCGATCGGAGCGTTTTCCATTTGATCTTTCGAATCATGTACTTCTCAATTTTATAACCAAATTAAGCCTCGTATTTCGCTTGCGCTCGCATAATCTTGGCAATATAGCCTTGCGTCTCCTGCGGCAATAAGTGGAACTTCTCCATCAGTTGCTCATCGTTGCTGATGCCCAGCCGTTGCAGTCTGCCTGGTCCAGCGTTGTAGGCCGCAAGAGCCGTTTTAATATCCCCGCCGTAACGGTGGATTTGATATGACAAATATTTGGTGCCGCCATCAATATTCTGCGCAGGATCAAACGGGTCGCTGACTCCCAGCCCTTTCGCCGTTGCGTCCATCAACTGCATCAGCCCTTTGGCTCCAGCGGACGATACCGCCTGCGGATTAAAGGAGGATTCCGTCGCAATGACCGCTTTGATCAGACTCTCCGGCACTCCATATCGCGAACTAGCTTCGGCAATCAAAGACTGCAAATCAGCGGTAACCTCCGCGGCTTGCCCCGGAACATCCCCTACTGTCGCTGCCGCAGCGGCCGTTAAGTAATTCGGAAGCAGCTCTGCAAAAGAGGCTGCGTCTAACGAATCTCCACCGTCGATCCCCGCAGAATATAGATACCCTTGAAGCGATGCTAATAAAGCTTGAGTATCAACACTGGAGCCGGTCTCAGGCAAAGATCTCTCGCCCTGCTCAGCCAACATCATTTCCTGAAGCAATATATCAAACAACGAGCCGTCCATATCCCCGGTTGCTCGTTCAGATGACGATTGTTGCAAATTTAATGGATTTAAAGACTGAAGCTGAATCAGCTGTTCCACCGTTCGCGGATCGATTTGCATGCGTAATAAGCTCCTTATCGAGGAATAACTAGTTCAATGCCTATATTTTACACGCAATCCGCGACGCATACCACCCTTTTTCGATAAAAGCTGCAGAAAAGAAAAGGCCAACGCCTTAAAGATGGCGTTAGCCGGTTAGTATGACGGTCATGATTCCAGCGCTTCCGCAGCCCCATCGGACGTCGGTTAGCGGGTAAATGGCATCAGTACAAAGTAGCTTAACGTGGATACGAGCCCCAGGCCGATCGCCCAAGCCCCAGATGTTTTGTTGCCTTGGCTGTAGGCATAGAAGCCCATAACCGCAGCCAGCGGCCCCAGAATAATCGACCAAAAGAACAATGAGGCGATCCCTAAACCCACGCCGACATAACCAACGGTGCGTCCTGCCGTATCGTTGTTATCTATAGCATCGTGAGATTCATCGGATCTTTCACTGCGGATCACGTTACCGCTGTACGTCCCGGCCGGGGTAACCTCGGCCGCATACTCCTCACGGTGCTCACGGTTCACTTTACGCGGATAGTCGGTGCGGCTCTTTTCGGCCGATTTTTTGTGCGGTTTGTCTGATTTGGTATCCGTCATCTGAAGCACCTCCGTGAAATGTGTTTCCTTACGACGATTTGAACTTCGGTTTAAACGTATGGCAGCAAGTGGAAGCGGACGATGCAGCAGCATCTTGGTGTTCCGTATCAAACGATTCACCGGCGAACTCCGCCGAATAATGGTTCTTCGCATGCTGGTCGACATCGATCATAATGACGTCGGCATTGCACACATTTTTCTCTCCCCAATAGGTGCAGTTGGATACGCTACATTTAACTATGGGTTTTTCCCCATTTGGCATATTGATCACCTCGCGTATCATTTTCTCCCCGGTCTGATTCCCTTATGCGCTGCGCGATTAGCAAATCGTTCCCAAAAATAAAAAGATGCCGTCATCACGGCATCTTGTCGTTTCATTTGCATTTTATTTGGCGGAACGGTTTAATCGCAATTGGGTTAAATAATCGCTCTCATAATAATTGAGATCGTCCCGCAATTCCTCAAAAATTCCGGTGATATCCAGCACGATGTCACGCGCCGCGCGAACCGGTTTCTTGCGGAATCGAATGGCATCCTGACCCGTATAGGCGTATCTGCCATCTTCGGAATAGCTTTCATTTTTAGGATAGAAGAAGTTATTAACGCAATCATGATACACATGGTACAGCACTTTCTCAGCAGCTTCCTCGTCAAAGGTACCGCGACGGAGGGCAACGCCTAGCTTCTCGTAGCAAACCTCACTGAACACAAGCAGGTGACGCAGATCTGACAAAAATCCTTGGTAAAACAATACTCTGTCTTCGTCTTGGCCTTCCATTAGCTGCGGCAAAGAATGATGGTTTAAGAACGTTTCAAGCTTCTGTACCGCTTGTTTTAGCTTCTCTCGAGTGGCTTCACACAACTGCCTGATGTTATTGGCTTGTGGCATGCGAACAATTCTCCTTCACCTGTAATGATCGGTATAGTCATTAACGAAATTATCGTAACACAATTTTACAGAATACGGTATCCCTCAAGAATAAAATCAGGGGCATCACCTCACGCTATGGCTATGGACATTGGACATATAATAAAGGAGGTTTACTGATGAACTGGCGCAGATGGGCCGCTTGGGGGTTGACGGGGGCCGCGGCAGTAGCTGCGGTTTCGCTTCTCTTCCCATCCTCGGACAATGACAAGACGACTCCGCGGAATTCCGTAACTCAACTATCCGTGCCAAAGCCGGCGGAGGAGCAGAAATTAAAGCAAAGCATGCTGAAGCGGGATATGACTGCTACCGAACGGTTATCTCGCATGGACGCACGGGGCCATCTTCGTTCGCTTGCGGCAAGCTCTTCCGGCGGCAGTATAGGTGACAAGCTGCAACGTGCTGCGCGGGAATTGCAGAAGGATCATAAGCATTTTCAGGCGATCCTCTGGTACGATGCCAAGAAAGGGCAAACCCGGCAGTTTCGGCGAGAGGATTTTAAACCGGACCCGGCTGTAAGCAAGCAACTCAACACCTATTTGGGGTACGCGAAAAAGGCGTTAAGCAAATCAAGCAGTTATGAATCGCCATCGTTCCCGGAGAAGCAGCCAAAATATTTCATTGCCGCAGAGCCTGTAAAAGGGAAAAAGCAAGGGATTATCGCGGTGATGGACATCGGGATCTTAGGTCGGGTGCAGGATCATCAGAATAAAAACCTGCGGTTGATCCCTTATCCGAAGGAAGGCAAGTTCAAGGTGGAATCGGTGCATGCGGACACGCTGAAAGACATCACGGTGAAAACAGGACATGACAACGAAAAAGCAAGCCATTATTATGAGAACGAAATCGTGGTGACGTTCCACAGCAAGCCTACGGACGAGCAAATGAAGCAGATGTTGGCGGACATCTCCGGCAAACCGCCGCGGAAGCTGAACAGCACCTACATTTTCCGTTCGGATACAATGAGCATGCAGCAGTTGAAGCAATATTTTCAGAATAAATGGAAGCCGAAGTATATCGAGCCGCATTATCTGTATCTGACCAATGAAACCGGCGACAGCATTTGGGACGACCCGGGAAGTTACTATTACGAAGACGATCAGGTATCCGACACCCAAGGTACCGAAGAAACTCCCGAGATTCCAAACGATCTGCTGTTCTCCGAATACCAATGGAACCTGCCGATTATTGAAACGAATCGCGGCTGGAAATTATCCAAGGGCAGCAATGATGTGATCGTAGCAGTTGTAGACACCGGCGTGGATTTGAAGCATCCCGACCTGCAGGGGCGGTTGCTGAAGGGATACAATGTGATCAACCCGGACCAAGAGCCCACCGATGATGTAGGTCATGGCACGCATGTGGCGGGCATTATTTCCGCCAATGTGAACAACGGCGAAGGGATCGCCGGCATGATGTGGGGCGGTAAAATCTTGCCGGTCAAGGCGCTCGATCAATCCGGCTCAGGCACAACCTATTCGGTGGCTCAAGGCATCATCTGGGCGACCGACCACGGCGCCAAAGTGATTAATATGAGCCTGGGCAACTACGCCGACGCTCAATTTTTGCATGAAGCAATTAAATACGCCTATGAGCGGGATGTGGTGTTGATTGCGGCTACGGGCAACGATAACACCGAACGGCCGGGTTACCCTGCAGCTTATCCGGAAGTGTTGTCCGTGTCAGCAACCGACTATAATATGCAAAAGGCTTCCTTCTCCAACTACGGCGATTATATCGACGTGATGGCGCCAGGGGAAAGCATTGCCAGCACCTATCCGGATAATCAATATGCCGCGTTATCTGGGACATCGATGGCAAGCCCGCACGTCGCAGCCCTTGCTGCTCTGATCCGATCGGTCAATCCGGACCTGAAGAACACCGAGGTCATGGACATCATCCGGAAGAACGTGATCGATTTGGGTGACAAAGGACGGGACAAATATTATGGATATGGGCAAATCGACGTCTATGCCGCGTTGCAGGCTGCTGGCGGCAGTGCAGCTCCGCTGCAGTTCTGGCCGCAGTCGGTCCAACAGAAAATGGATCGCGCAGTAGAGCGCGCGAAATAAATTTCTAAACCAAAAGCCTCCGCATCGCTGGATACATCCAAGCGATGCGGAGGCTTTAACATTGATATAGGTCATGTTCCCTTTAGTGATGAAAGTTTGCCATAAGCCGGGTTCTGTACTCGTTGCGGTATAACGGGAACCACCCTCCCGCCTTGAGTGACAATCATCTATCTAGGCCGCACATTACTGAACGGCTCCAGCAACCAACCCGGACGCGCCTCGGGCAAAGGCCGCTTCGCGAAGAAGCTGCGTCCCATTAGGTCTTGCTCCAGGTGGGGTTTACCAGGAACGAAGTCGCCAGCGTTCCTCGGGGTCTCTTACACCTCGGTTCCATCCTTGCCTGTGATCCTCCACGAAGTGGAGAAATCCATCGGCGGTCCATTTCTGTGGCACTATCCTTCAGCTCGCGCTGACTGGACGTTATCCAGCACCCTGCCCTGTGGAGCCCGGACTTTCCTCCCGCGGCTTTGCAGCCGCCGGCGATTGTCTGTCAAACTTTCGTAAGGCAACACTAGTTAGTATACAGACATTGATGTCTGCTGACAAGAGCGATTTGCCGGTAAACCTGACGTTTCCTGCCAGCTTTGGAGACCGTTGTTTTCGTAATGTTAGCCGCCTGTTTACATGAATCGAAACGGCTCAGTATTAACCTGAGAAGCATGTACCCGGGTCGCATATTTGCCTTCGTTTAATTTCTCTGTCAGCCAGGCCGCAACGCGAGGCTTCATGATTTTCTCCGCATTATGCCCAGGATCGATGATGGCAACTCCAGCCATCCAAGCATCCTGCGCGGTATGGTAATCGACGTCCCCGGTGACAAGTACGTCCGCCCCGCGGAATTGAGCACTCTTCCAATACCGCCCACCGGAACCGCCCAAGACCGCGGCCTTGCGAATCGGCCGGTCCAAATCTCCAACAACACGAACCATCGGCACGTCCAGCCGTTCCTTGACGCGCTGCACGAAGTCGCGAAGCGTAACCGGCTCTGTGAGCTTCCCGACCCGCCCGAGTCCAAAAGTGCGCCCCTTCAGATCCATCGGGTATAGATCATAGGCTACCTCTTCATACGGATGCTGCTTCAGCATCGCTTGAATGACCTTGCTGCGCAGGCTGTGCGGCACAACGGTTTCAATGCGTACCTCTTCGACCCGCTCCAGTTTGCCTTGGCTGCCGATGTATGGGTCGGTCCCCTCTCCGGGTTTAAACGTGCCAAAGCCTTCGATATTGAAGCTGCAGTGGCTGTAGTTGCCGATATGACCTGCTCCAGCATTCAACATCGACTGAAGCACCGGCTCGTGATGATCCTTCGGCACAAACACGACCAGCTTATACAGGTTGTCCGTATGCACATCTTCAAGCGAATCGGCACTTTCAATGCCCAAGACTTCCGCCATCCAGTCGTTCATCCCGCCGTCGGTGACGTCGAGGTTCGTATGCGCGATATATACCGCAATATCGTTTTTGATCAGCTTCTCGTACACCTTTCCCATCGGCGTATCGCTCTGCAAATGAGCCAGCGGACGATAAATGATGGCGTGATGGGCAACAATCAGATCCGCTTCCAAAGCAATTGCCTCGTCCACAACCTCCTCATTTAC
Source organism: Paenibacillus barengoltzii NBRC 101215 (assembly GCF_004000745.1). Classification (GTDB taxonomy): domain Bacteria; phylum Bacillota; class Bacilli; order Paenibacillales; family Paenibacillaceae; genus Fontibacillus; species Fontibacillus barengoltzii. The sequence continues at coordinate 25,004 of NZ_BILV01000010.1, read as the reverse complement.
ATCCAATGCCACAAGCACATTGCGAATTTCCTTCTGCAGACTGCCTAATTGGAGGCCAATTTTGTCCCCCTCCATCGCCACATGCTTGGGAGCTAATTGCTCCATGTATTGCACTACTGTTTGTCCTTTGGCAAACATGCCAGCACCTCCTTTAACTGCTCCGATAACCGAGTGAGCTCCGCTTCCTTCTGACGGGAAGCCTCCAACGTCGAAGAAGCCACCGACCGGCGAATCCCCTCCAACTTACGAAGCTCTGATTCCCATTTCTTGAAAAAGACTTCATTCGGGGCTGCCGTTAATCGAGGCCCCATCATAAGCAGGAGCTCGCGAGTTAAGCTGACTCGACCTCCTGCCAGCTGGCGTTCCCGATAGAGCTCCGCATTTCGGGCTTCGGCATCCGGCGTGGTTTCGGCCATCAGCACTTCGTAAATTTTGCCGTCCTCTTCCAGGATCGCCTCTTCAGCCAAATACCAATCGTGCTCAAGTAGCCAGCGGCGGACAAATTCTCCGCCAACATTCGGTTGGAGCACGAGTCGCTTGACACCGACCAGCTTCGCTTGACCCGCATCGAGAATGGAGGAGATCAGCGCCCCGCCCATGCCGGCGATGGTAATCACGTCCACCTCGCCCGGGGTAATGACAGCAAGTCCGTCTCCTTTGCGGACTGAGATGCGCGCCGTCTCCCCGGCCTCAGCCACCTGGCGGCGGGCCGCTTCCAGCGGGCCGTCATTCACTTCGCCAGCAACGGCGAAGACCGCCTGTCCGCTGCGCACGGCAGCCACGGGCAGCAGCGCGTGATCTGATCCGATATCGGCAAACCGGCATCCCGCCGGAAGCCAGTCGGCAATGAGCTGCAATCTAGCTGACAATTTCATGTCGATTCTCTACACCACCCATTTTTTCTTAACCCATAGATAATAGCAGATCTGCCAAAGAGCAAGCGATCTTCAAGTGCCGAGGCATCACAAATCGCATCATCTAGCAACGCACAACAATTTGCATTGCCCCGGGAAAAACGGTAAAATAAAAACCAATAAAGAAAAAGAAGGAAATTATTCCAAAAGTAAGGGGCGACGCTTCACGGACTCAGAGCCGTTCACGACAGTATAGTTCCATAAAGCGCCGCTTTAACAAAAATGACCTTGCTGCTTGGCTGCAGAAGGTCAAGATTGCAGGCGTTAACACCTATTCGAGGAAGTCCTTCAACCGCTTGCTGCGGCTCGGATGGCGCAGCTTACGGAGCGCCTTCGCTTCGATTTGCCGAATACGCTCTCGCGTGACGCCGAAGACTTTCCCCACTTCCTCAAGGGTTCTCGTACGTCCGTCGTCCAGTCCAAACCGTAAACGAAGCACGTTCTCTTCGCGTTCAGTGAGCGTGTCCAGTACATCCTCCAGCTGTTCTTTCAGCAGCTCGTAAGCCGCTGCGTCGGCTGGCGCCAAGGCTTCCTGATCTTCAATAAAGTCGCCAAGATGGGAGTCGTCCTCTTCCCCAATCGGCGTTTCCAGCGATACCGGCTCTTGGGCGATCTTCATGATCTCCCGGACCTTCTCCACGCTAAGATCCATCTCCGCCGCGATTTCTTCCGGTGCTGGTTCGCGTCCCAGCTCTTGCAGCAGCTGCCGGGATACCCGAATCAGCTTGTTAATCGTTTCGACCATATGAACCGGAATCCGAATCGTACGGGCCTGGTCGGCAATCGCACGGGTAATGGCCTGACGAATCCACCAGGTGGCATAGGTACTAAATTTGAAGCCTTTCTTGTGGTCGAATTTCTCCACGGCTTTAATCAAGCCCATATTTCCTTCTTGGATCAGATCCAAGAACAGCATGCCGCGACCAACATAACGTTTGGCGATGCTGACAACCAACCGCAGGTTGGCTTCAGCCAAACGCCGCTTCGCCTCTTCGTCCCCGTTCTCGATCCGTTTGGCCAGCTCCATTTCGTCGTCCGCCGACAACAGCGGGACGCGTCCGATTTCCTTTAGATACATCCGAACTGGATCGTTAATTTTGATTCCCGGAGGAAGCGAGAGGTCGTCGTCGTAATTAAAATCATCGTCATGCGAGTCGTCTCCATCGCCGCGACTGCGATGATCGTCGTCGCCGTCACCGGTGATGTCGATGCCAAGATCGGCCAATTGTTCAAAAAACTCGTCCATTTGCTCGGGATCCTGATCGAAAGGCGAAAGCTTCTCCATAATTTCTTTATAAGTTAAGGATGATCTTTTCTTCCCTTGTTCGATCAATTGATCCCTTACCTGCTCTAAGGTAAGTTCCGTTTCTAGTTCAGTATGTTGATCATTCGTCATTTCTGGCTCCCTCCTCCCTAGAAACATCATCGAAAGTCCGTTCGTCTTACTGTCTCTCTAGGGCAATAATCTCACTTGCAATTTGCGCCGCACGCAAATAGTCACCGGCCCGTTCGGCCGATACCATTTCCTCTTTCTTGCGTTTGATCTGCTCCAGCAGCGGCACCTTTTGAATTTCACGGATACAATCGTCCAACTCCTGTGTGGTCCATTCAGCCGGTGTATCCATCATCGCGATCGAGATGACCGTCTGCTCAAGCCGTTCATCCTGAAGCGAGGATATGAACCGACTGGCATCCGGGGGTTTCCCTTGCGCATAATAGGCGTATAGATAAGCGGCAATCGCCACATGATCTTCGATGTTAAAGTTCGTCCCAAGGCGTTCGCCTACATAGCGGGACACCTCTTCGTCCTGAAGCATGAATGAAAGCAGTCTCCGTTCCGCCACATGAAAAGCGGGCAGCAACGTCGGCATGGATGCCTGCCCTTTTTTATGCCTACCATTATTCCACCTTTCGGGCTTATTATCCCCGGCATTTTCCTTTTTTTGCATAGCTGTTCTCAGCTCGTTGCACTCTTGCTTCAAGCTGTCGAAGGACACCTGCAATTCGGCGGAGAGTTCCTTCAAATAAATTTCGCGTTCGCTTGGGGAGGAGAGCGCCGCAATAATCGGCATCGCCTCTTTGATATAAGCGATCTTTCCGTCTTCTTCTAGCAGTATATGGTTTTTTCTCAGATATATAAGCCTAAATTTAACGGAAGATACCGCACCTTCCAAAACTTGATGACGGAACCGCTCGGCTCCGTACTTTTGGATAAATTCATCAGGGTCCAACCCTTCGCTGAGCATTGCAATTTTCACTTGGGAAAAACCTGCACCTTCAAGGATCGGAATGCTCTTTAAGGCTGCAGCCTGACCGGCGGAGTCTCCGTCATAGCAGACCAACACCTCATCGGCAAGGCTCCGCATGATCGCCGCATGGTGTTCCGTCAAAGCGGTCCCCATGGTAGCAACACCGTTGTGAACTCCGGCTTCCCATGCGCTGATGACATCGCCGTAACCCTCAAACAGGACGATTTGGCCTGTCTTGCGGATCTCGTTCTTGGCTTGATGCAAATTGTAAAGAACTCGGCTCTTTGTAAACAGCTTGCTTTCCGGCGAATTTAAGTATTTCGGTTGCCCGTCGCCGAGCACTCTGCCCGCAAACGCAATGACCTTGCCGTTTCGGTTGTGTAATGGGAAGATGACCCGATCGCGGAAGCGGTCCACATAACCGGTACCGTCCTGCTTCGCTGACAGCAATCCGCCCTTCTCCATCGTTTCCAAATTAAATGATCTCTTGTCCAAAAACTGGACGAGCGTATCCCATCTGGCGGGTGCGTAACCAATCTGGAACGTATCGATGGCCTTGTCGGTAAAGCCGCGGGATTTCAAATATTCCATCGCCGGCTTCCCGTATTCGGTGTTCTTGAGCAAATAATGATAAAGCTTGGAGGACCACTCATGGGCCTGCAGCAGCTCTTCCAACTCCCGGTTACGCGGAGTATCGGCGTAACTTCTGCCTTTATCCTCGTAAGGGATATGCGCCTCGTCCGCCATGATTCTGACAGCTTCGGGAAAGGTTAATCCTTCGATTTCCATCCTGAATTTGATGGCATTTCCGCCTTTGCCGCAGCCATAGCAATGGAAAATTTGGCGTTCGGGTGTGACTGTAAACGATGGGGTCTTCTCCGAATGGAACGGACATAACCCCTTCAAGTACTTCCCCTGCTTCGTTAGATGAACGTGCTTGCTGACCGTATCGACGATATCGTGCTGACGCAGAACCGCCTCGATGACTTCCTCCGGAATGCCACGCCCGGTACTCATCCAAATCACCTTCATCTTTCACGCGTGAGTATTGCTCAAAATGTCAAAAACACCGACATTTTGCTGCTCTCGGGTGACACGTAAATAGTAATTCGCTAAAACTATACATTCTCCTGCAAACGAAGCAAAAGTTTTGACAAAGCGTCGGCAAACCGCTCACGATCCTCGATGGTAAAAGGCTTGGGCCCCTTAGCGCGATGCCCTGCCCGTCTAGCTTTCGCATGATGATGACGGCGTTCGAGCAAATAGTCGATATTTCCCGGATGATAGATATCACCGCGCGGCGAAATCCCATGGCAGTCTCTTGCGATGATCAATGCCGCCAGCCCGTAGTCCTGGGTCACAACGATATCGCCCTTCTCTACATGGGCGGCAATGTACATATCCGCGCTTTGTCCGCTGCGATCCACCTGGACAACCGTCACGCCCGGTTCCGGCTGCAGAACATGATCATATGAGGCCACCATAATCACAGGCACACCAAATCTGCCAGCCGTTTCGGCAATTTCCGCCTTGACCGGACAGGAATCCCCATCGACGACGATCCGCATCCACCACGCCTCCATGTAATACAATATAACCTCGAAATACCTGAATCTAAACAAGACTCAGGTGAAACTCTCGTTTTTTGCCGAATAGCGATGGATGGCTGACGGCAAGCCCATCGCTTGCCGTCAGCCATACTTTTGCTTCATTGCCTTCTATTATGCCCAAACCAATTTGCCGAAATCGGCAAAAGCTTTGAGATCTTCATCAATCGCCGCCAGCAAGGCCAACCGGTTCGTCCGGATCGCATCATCCTCCGCCATAACCATGACGGCATCAAAGAACACGGTAATCGCATCTTTTAATCCGCTGATCAGCTCCAGCGCACCAACCGCGTCGCGGGCAGCCAGCGTCTCCCGGTATTTATCCGAGACCGAACGCCATGCCTCGTACAACGCTTGTTCTGCAGGTTCAGAGAGCAGATCGGAGCGAACCTTCTCACCGGTGGCTTTGGCCGCCAGATTGCTGACCCGTCCAAACGATTCAACGGTTGCTTTGAACTCGTCCTTCGCATCTACCGCTTTCATCAGCGCCTTGCCGCGTGCTACCGTCGAGACAACATCATCATAGCCCGCCGACAGAACGGCGTCGACAACGTCATAGCGGAGGTTTTCGTCCGAAAGCGTCTTTCTGACGCGTAAGCCAAAGAAATCCACCAGGTCCTTCATGATTTCATCTTCGCTGCGTTTCAGCCCGCGGAATTGCTGATGCGTCTCCAGCGCCAGCTTGAAAATCTCCGTAAGCGAAACGGACAGCTTATGATCCACGATGATTTGCACAATGCCGGCAGCCTGACGGCGCAGGCCGTACGGATCCTGGGAGCCGGTTGGAATGATCCCAATGGAGAAACAGCCAACAATCGTGTCAATCTTATCCGCGATGCTGACAATCGAGCCAACAGTTGAAGCAGGAACGGCATCATCGGCAAACCGCGGCTGATAATGCTCAAAGATCCCTCTGGCCACCGCTTCGGGTTCGCCGGCTTTACGGGCATAATCTTCACCCATAACTCCTTGCAATTCAGGGAACTCGTAAACCATCTGAGTTACGAGGTCAAACTTACAAATTTCCGCTGTACGCGCAGCAGCTTCGGCTGTTCCGGTATCCGTCCCCAGCATCGCCGACAACTTCTCGGTATTGCGACGGATGCGGCGCACTTTGTCCCCGATCGTACCAAGCTCATCATGGAATACGATACTTTCCAGCTTGGACAGCGCGTCTTTAATCGCCAACTTTTGATCTTCCTCATAGAAGAATTTCGCGTCGGACAACCGAGCACGAAGCACCTTCTCGTTCCCGCGGGCAATCACGTCCAGCGACGTGTTGTTCCCGTTACGCACGGTGACGAAGTAAGGAAGCAGGTTGCCTTGCGCATTCAGTACCGGGAAGTAGCGCTGATGTTCGCGCATCGAGGTAATGAGCACTTCCTGCGGAATGTTCAGGAACGATTCTTCGAACGTACCGTACAGCACCGTTGGCGTCTCGACCAAGAACAGGACTTCCTCCAGCAAATCTTCCTTCACGGCGATGTGCCAGCCTTTTTCTTTAGCCAAGGCGTCGATTTGGTTCTGGATCAAAGCTTGACGTTCATTAACGTCTGCGATCACGTGCTGGCTGCGCAGCGTTTCCACATAGGCTGCGGGCTCTTCGATGACGGTTTCCGTTCCAAGGAACCGGTGTCCCCGCGTCACGTTACCGGATTTCACTCCAGCGATTTCAAGCTCGATGACGTCTTTGCCGAACAACGCCACCAGCCAGCGAATCGGGCGCACGAACTTAAAGTCGTAATTGCCCCAACGCATGTTCTTCGGAAAATTCATCGCCTGCAAAATGCCCAGCAATCCGTCAGCAAGAAGACTCGATGTCTCTACACCAATTTTGCTTTTGCTGACATAAACATACTCCGTACCGCCAACCTCACGGAACGTAAATTGCTCCGGGTTGGCTCCCTGGCTGCGGGCAAAGCCAAGTGCTGCTTTACTCCACTGTCCGTTTTCATCCAGGGCGATTTTACGCGAAGGCCCTTTTACTTCCTCATGCACGTCCTCTTGCTTTTCTGCCACATCTTTGACGAGGACAGCCAATCGGCGAGGGGTTGCATAAGCCTCAACGGCTCCGTGTTGAATGACCGATTCCTCCAGCCATTTCTCCGTCCGCTCCTTTAATTGCTCCATCGCGGCGCGGATGAACCGGGCCGGCATTTCTTCCAGTCCAATTTCAAACAACAGATCCTTAGCCACGTGCAGCACCCCCTTTCTGAAGCATCGGGAATCCAAGCTTCTCACGTTCCTCTAAATAAGTTGCTGCAACTTGACGGGCCAAATTCCGCACCCGCGTAATATATCCTGTCCGTTCGGTGACACTGATCGCCCCACGGGCATCCAGCAGGTTAAACGTATGCGAGCATTTCAACACATAATCGTAAGCAGGGTACACCAAATGCTGCTCCATTGCTTTGTTCGCTTCTTGCTCGTACATGTTAAACAGCGTAAACAGCATTTTCACATCGGAGATTTCAAACGTGTATTTAGAATGCTCATATTCCGCCTGATGGAAAACATCACCGTACGTCGTGCCGTCCACCCATTCGAGCTCGAACACGTTCTCCTTGTCTTGAATGTAGGAGGCCAGGCGCTCCATCCCATAAGTGATTTCTACGGCGACCGGGTTCGTTTCGATCCCGCCGACTTGCTGGAAGTAAGTAAACTGCGTAACTTCCATACCGTCCAGCCAAACTTCCCAGCCAAGACCCCATGCGCCTAAGCCCGGATGCTCCCAGTTGTCTTCGACAAACCGGATGTCATGCTCCAGCGGGTTAATGCCGAGCCGCTTCAAGCTTTCCAGGTAAATCTCCTGGATATTGTCCGGCGACGGCTTCATGATCACCTGGAACTGATGGTGCTGGTACAACCGATTTGGGTTCTCCCCGTAACGGCCGTCCGCTGGACGACGGGAAGGCTCCACGTAAGCCACATTCCACGGCTCCGGGCCAATCGAACGCAGGAACGTCATTGGGTTCAGCGTACCGGCCCCTTTCTCCACGTCATACGGCTGCACGACGATGCAATTCTGTTCTGCCCAGAACTGCTGGAGCGTCAAGATCATTTGTTGAAAGTTGATACTCATGGCGAACCTCATCTCCTAACCTTCAGGTTTGTTCAGCAAGCATGGGCTAGAAGGGAAAAATAAAAAGCCCCCGCCTCTACGCCTGCTGTCAGACGTAGGGACGAGAGCTGTAAGTTCCCGCGGTTCCACCCTACTTGATTTGCCGCCGCCTCCTGTCGGAGACCATCGCTGCAAATCCGCTTTTCACGATCGGTTTGTGCTCCCGGGCTGCCGCTTCACAAGACCGTCTATCCGGGCTCCCACCCTCCCCGGTCGCTTGTTCCCTCTCCTGATCCTCAACATCGACTCAGAAAAAGGGGGTCATAGACTTCTTCTTGCTACTCTTCCCGTTCAACGCACAATTCTCCCTCTTGCACATTACATTTTGAGGGAGAAAGTCTTTTATATATTAACTAATTTTATCTCGTTCGTCAAATTTCATACTTGTCCAGTTGATCGAGAAAATGACGGGATTTCAACTTCAGCCCAAGCTGCATATCCATGAAGGCACGCATCACGGTCTTTAGCTCCCGTTTCGTCTCGTCCTTCACCTCGACGTTTCCGAGCCGGCGCAGGTCCATTTTCTCAAATAACATGAGCAATTTAAGCACGCCCGGTGTGACCTGCATCGCGGCCGGATCTTGATGGCGGCAGGATCGGCAAAGTCTCCCGCCTAGACGCGGGCTGACATGCGGTGAATCGTCGACCCGCCCGCAGGAGACGCAGCTTTCAAATGAAGGTCCATAGCCTGCGGCCTGCAAGATTTTCATTTCGAAGAGATGGATGACGATCTGCGGGTCCTTGCCCGACGACAACCCATCCAGGCAAGCCTTCAATTGAGTGAACCAGAAGCTGCCCACCTCTTCATCCTGCAGGGTCTTGTCCAACAGCTCACAGGCATACGAAGCATAGGCCGCGAGAAAAATGTCCTCACGCAAAGAAAAGTGAGACTCAATCATCTCACCCTGGTTCAAGGTGCCCAATCCGCCGTTTTGGCGGAAGAACACGTATTCTCCATGTGTAAAAGGCTGAGTCAGGGCCCCGTGGCGGCTCTTCACCTTTTTGGCGCCGCGCACCAGTACCCCGATTTTGCCACTCGTTTCGGTACATAATGTAATAATTTTATTGCCTTCCCCATAGTCCATACTGCGGATGACAATTCCTTCCACCCTGTAGAGCATTTCGTTTCCCCCAAACTCGCCTCTCCCGCCAAATCCGTACTACTCGGCTTCTTCCTCTAGAATCAGCTCTTCGGCAGCCGCAGCCTCCTCCTCATACGCGCTGCTGGCTTCTTTGTAAAGCAAGTAAGCATCGACATCTCCAGTCATCGCAAAATACTTCCACGAAAAATCTCGCATTCGTATTCACCCTTTCTTCGGAAATGACGCCTGCATCTACAAAGATAGGATGTGCGCATGAACGGGATCTATGCGTTGCAATAACTCCCAGTATAAAGCTAGAACTAGACGTTACGCCTTAAGCGTCCTTATGGAACCCGAGGTCCTTCAAGATCCGTTCTTGGTTCCGCCAGTCTTTCTTCACCTTCACCCATAACTCAAGAAAAATCTTCGATCCAAGCAAGTTCTCGATATCTTGCCGGGCCAGCTTGCCTACTTCCTTCAGCAGCGCCCCTTGCTTACCGATAATGATCCCCTTCTGGGAATCGCGCTCTACAAAAATGACCGCGGAAATGTACACGACACCGTTCTCCTGTACGCGCATATCTTCAATCGTGACAGCGATGGAGTGCGGCACTTCCTCGCGGGTGAGATGCAAGATTTTCTCGCGGATCAGCTCAGCGCAGACAAACTGCTCCGGATGGTCCGTAACCTGATCCTCCGGATAATACTGCGGTCCTTCCGGCAGGTATTTGCCGATCTGCTCCAGCAGCCGGTTCACGTTGTTCCCCAGCATGGCGGAAATCGGTACGATTTCGCTAAATGGATAAAGCTGACTATACTCTTCAATCAACGGCAGCAATTGTTCTGGCTCTACGCGGTCGATTTTGTTCAGCACCAGAATGACCGGTGTCCGTACATCCTTCAGCCGTTCGATGATATAGCGGTCTCCACCGCCCAATCCTTCCGCCGCATCCACGAGGAACAATACGGCTTCGACTTCGCCAAGGGTGTTGAGCGCCGTCGTATTCATGTAGTCGCCAAGCTTCGATTGCCGCTTGTGAATCCCTGGCGTATCCAGGAAGACGATCTGCATCTCTTCCGAAGTATAAACGCCATGGATTTTATTCCGCGTCGTTTGCGGTTTATCGGACATAATGGCGATCTTCTGCCCGATGATCTGATTCATCAGCGTGGATTTCCCCACATTCGGGCGTCCCACAATCGCCACAAAACCGGATTTGAATTTTGCTTTTGCCATATCGTGAGTTCCTTTCATGTGACCTGATCCGTCCTTCCGTCGGAATCGGTCCGTGTTGGTTCTGGGAAGTCATGTTGCGTGAGATCTGTACTGGTTTCTGTATTGGTTTCTGTAGTTGGTTCGTTTTGGGGTTCGACAGTTGGTCTAATCCGTCCGTGCGTAACGGAACGTAGAGACCTTATTTGCCAATTTCCCGGGAATTTCCCGCGCTAACGGAACTCAGAAGCCTTATTCGGCGCTCACAACGATCATACCCAGCGAAAGATCCGAATTAACGTCTCCTGGTTCCGTTAGAGATCCAAATCGCCTCAATAAAGCGAAATAACGTCTCTCCGTTCCGTTAGAGATAATCCCGCCACTTACTTCTGTTCCTCCAAATGGGACGGACCGAAGGCGTAGGGCAGCAACTCCCGTACCGTGGTCTGACGGATGTCGCCCTTCAGATTACCCAGGATGACAGGCATGTCCGGCCCGCATAGCTCAAACAGCACTTGACGGCATACCCCGCAAGGCGCAACCGGTTCTTCAGTGTCGGCAACCACGGCGATGGCTTGAAACGTTCCGGGTTGATGCCCGTCGGCAATCGCCCGGAACATCGCGGTACGCTCCGCACAGTTTCCCGGGGAATAAGCCGCATTCTCGATATTGCAGCCGTGATGAACCTGTCCTTTACTATCCAGCAGAGCTGCCCCAACGCCAAATCCCGAATATGGAATATATGCTGCTTTGCGGGCTTCGATCGCTTCTTTCATCAGTTGACCGTAATCCATAACCCTATCATCTCCTTCAACCATAGCAAAAATAAGTTACAGGGAAATCCACAGTCCATCCCGCCGTTATCAGGAGCACTGACCTTACAGCAGCCCCAACCAACGCATCAATGGCTGATAAAAAATCAAGATCCCGATGACTACGGCGACGACCGCAGCGACCAGTACAGCCCCGGCCGCGGCATCCTTAGCGATCTTGCCAAGTCGATGCCACTCAGGGGCTGCGAGATCTACAACGGCTTCAATCGCCGTATTAACGAGCTCAAGAGAAATAACTAAGGCGATGACGAGCAGTAATAAGGCTACGTCTCTCGCGGGGAGGGATAACGCAATCGCCGCGGCAATCACAATGACCGCCGCGACGCAATGGAACCGCAAATGCCGCTCAGTCTTCAGCGAAGTAACGATTCCCTCCAAGGCACATCGAAAAGATGAACTCCAGCGGCGCGACGGCTTCATTAGCGAACAAGCCCTACCTCGGCAAGCGCCGCTTCTTGTTTACCCATCATTTCCGCCTCACTGACCGCATCCTGATGATCGTAACCTAACAGGTGCAGGAACCCGTGTACAAACAAAAATCCAATTTCCCGCTCCAGCGAATGACCGTACTCTTCACTTTGCGCTTTGGCCCGTTCCACGGAGATGATAATATCTCCAAGCATATCGGTCATATCGTCCAACTCTTCATCTTCTTCCAGCTCATAGACGATTTCCGGCTCTTCCTCCAGCGATTCGTTCATCGCAAACGACAACACATCGGTCGGCCGGTCGATGCCGCGATAATCACGGTTTAATTCGTGGATCGCCTCATCATCTACGAATGTAAGCGCCACTTCACCTTCCGTGATGCCCTCCGCTTGTCCAGCGATCTGCAGCACCCGCTCTAAGAGATCAATCAGCTCCTGACGGATCTCCATTTTATCTTGCTCATTGCTCCAAGCCAGCTGTAGGCCCATTAGCGTTTTGCCCCCTGTCCTTCTCCTCGTTCTCTTTACTCTTCTTCACTTCCTCCGGATACTCAATCCGGGAATGGAAGATGCCCATGACCGTTTCCTTTAACGTTTGGGCGATGATATCGAGCTCCCGCATCGTCAGATCACATTCGTTAAACTGGTGATCGTCTAAGCGGCTCTTAATAATCTTCTCGATCATGGACTCCACTTGCTCTACCGTTGGTTTGCGCAGAGAACGTACCGCTGCCTCAACACTGTCAGCAATCCCAACTACAGCCGCTTCCTTCGATTGAGCCTTCGGCCCCGGATAACGGAAATCATCCTCCGTGAAGTCCGGCTCGACGCCTTGTTCCTCCGCTAAGCGCAGCGCTTTGTGGTAGAAATAATGCAAAAACGTCGTTCCATGATGCTGCTCGGCGATATCCCGGATCGGCTTCGGCAGCTTGTACTCCTTTTGCATCTCCACCCCATCTCGAGCATGGGCGATAATAATCGATTTGCTTAACTTCGGATCGATAAAGTCGTGTGGATTTTCCATGTTGTTCTGGTTTTCGATAAAATAGCTCGGCCGCTTCGTCTTCCCGATATCGTGATAATACGAGCCAACACGGCACAGCAGTCCGTTGGCACCAATCGCTTCGGCGGCCGCTTCCGACAGGTTGCCGACCATCACGCTGTGATGGTACGTCCCCGGCGTCTCCGTCAACAGCTTGCGCAAGAGCGGGTGGTTCGGGTTCGACAGTTCCACAAGCTTAAGTGCTGAGAGAATGCCGAAGGTGACCTCGAAGAACGGCATCAAGCCGATGACCAAAATCGTGGTCAACAATCCTCCCGCCACAGAAAATCCAAGCGCATATAACGTGCTGGTTTGCGTCCAGTCCTGATTATCAATCAACTGCAGGGCAAAGATCGACAGCGCGCCAAACAAGCAAATCATAATCCCCGCCTTGAGCAGCGTAGAGCGCTGGCTGGCCCGGTGAATTGCAAAAATGGCAGCAAACGAAGTCACTAAAGCGAAGAACCCAAACTGAAAATCAAAAATTTCGCTTTGCCGCTGATTCAAAATGATGCTAGCCAGGACGCTAAACAAAAAGGAGCAGAGATACGCAAGCGGCAAGTCCAATAGCAGTGTAATCAGCATCGCACCGGTAGCAATCGGGGCTAAATACCCGACAAAAGCCTGCTGCTCGCTCTGCAGAATGTTGATGACATGCATCGAAGCAATCGTGATAAAAATAATAAGCAGCAGCATAACGAACTGCGCGTTGTTGTATTTAAACCGGCTGGCGCCTTCCGATTGACGAATAAACATAATCAGCCCGGTCGCCATCAACAATGACAGCAAAAGAAGCCCCAATTGCGGTGAATAATCAACCTCATCTTTGAGAAGGCCGTTCTTCTCCAGCAGCGTGTACATTTCCTGGGTAATTCTCTCACCCTTATGTACGAGCACGTCCCCTTGCTTAATATACACCGTAGGCGTATTCTCGCGCGCTTCCACCTTCGCCGCCTTCGTCGCCTCTTCATCATAGAACTTATTCGCGGTGATGGACAGACGAGCAAGCTCCTGTACGACCTCGCGTGCCGTCCGTTTGCTTAACGAGCTGGTGCTGACCATTTCCGCAACTTTTGCCCGTGCGGTCTGCGCTTCAACGATTGGATCCGCCGTCAGCCGGGCTACAATATCCGCAGCAACCGGCTTCATCGCGTTGATATCCTCTGAGGTTAAGCGAGGAATTTTGATAAACGTCTCTTCCGAGATGTGATATTGCTGTTCATCAATGCGCTGAGTTACTTCCTCAAATAAGGTCGCCGAATAAACGCTGGAATTCCGATTGTTCATGATGAAATTCTGCACATGATCCTTCACCCGCTGCGGCAGTTCCTCGCGGTAGATCTTGATCTTATCTTCCTCTGAAACCTGGTCGTCCTGGTTCAACCGAAAGATCCGGTCAAGCATTTGCGCGACAAGCGTTTCATTGCGGAGCGGCAGAATGGTATAGACCTGTCCTACTTTCTCAGCCGCCTCTTCTTGCGCTTTCAGCGTCGCCTTCGTATCCGGAATGTCCATCGGCGCCAAGATTTCCTTCTCGCTTGGCAAACCTACCGCAATGTCATACGTTTCGGGCAACAGTTTGGGCGCCAAGCTGACGTAGAACATAACGACAAGCAGCGCGAACAGAACATAACGCACGCTGGTGCTATACTTCCATCCTGCAAACCTGGATTGTAACGCGCTTTTCTTTTGCTGATCGTCATTAGTCATATTAGACAGCCCTCCTGAACATGGTAAACCCTAACAACATCCCAGAAGCTTACCCTAAGTTTTCGGCAGCGCGGTCGTACGCCATAATGATCTTCTGGACCAGCGAATGACGAACGACGTCGGACTCGGCAAATTGGACGAACCCGATCTCTTCGATCCCGCTCAAAATTGCCTTCGCTTCGACCAAACCGGATTTCTTCCCTTTAGGAAGGTCGATTTGCGTCACGTCCCCGGTAATGACCATTTTGGATCCAAAGCCCAGCCGCGTCAGGAACATCTTCATTTGCTCCGGCGTCGTATTTTGAGCTTCGTCCAAAATAATAAAGGAATCATCCAGCGTCCGGCCCCGCATATAGGCAAGCGGCGCGATCTCGATTAAGCCGCGCTCCAACGCCTTCGCAGTCTGCTCCGGTCCCATGACATCGTACAATGCATCATACAGCGGACGCAGATAAGGATCCACCTTCTCCTGCAAGTCCCCCGGCAAGAATCCCAGGCTCTCCCCTGCTTCCACCGCCGGCCGGGTCAAAATAATCCGTTTGACCGAGCCTTCCTTCAGCGCGCTAATCGCAAGAACAACGGCCAAGTACGTTTTGCCTGTCCCAGCTGGGCCGACACCAAACACAACGTCCCGTTTCTTAATCGTCGTAACGTAGTGCTTCTGCCCGATCGTCTTCACCCGAATGGGCTTGCCGCGATACGTGATCGCAATTTCACCTTTATATAAATCAAGCAGCTGATCTGCACGGAAATCCTTGGCCAAATCGACGGCATATAAAACGTCCCTTTCGGTCAAGATATATCCGTTCCGAATCAGTTCCAGTAATACCACAAACAACTGCTCTACCTTCTCCGCTTCGCGTTGTTCCCCGCGGATGGTAATTTCCGATTCTCGCAAAACAATGCTTGCTGGTAAATGCTGTTCAATTAACTTCAGGAACGAATCCTGAGGGCCAAATAAAGAAAGTCCTTCAGCCGCACTGTGAAGCGGTAATTTGATGTTCACCAGTTGTTCCGACAAATAGCCTCATTCTCCTTGATCTTGTACTATCGGCACTTCTTCCGCAATGTTCTGTTCTACTTCGAAATGCACTTTTATATAAACTTTACCATTGTCCGCCTTCTCATGCAAAATTTTTTGATCGAGAATGACGCTATCTGTGCCGTATTTCGCCAGAATATCGCGTTTTGCTCGCTCAATCCCCTCTTGTTTCGCCTGTTCTTCCGTCCGTTTCAACTCAAGCTCCGTCGTTTCCATCACCTTCTCGGTCATCCAGCCAATCGGGAGCTTCCAACCGCGCCATGTCAGCGGATCCTGATCCGTCATCGTCTCGGATTGCGCATAGCTCACTTTCCCATAACCGGTGAACTGAATTGCAGTATCACCAAAATATAAATACCCCCGTTGCTTGCGCTCTCCTGTATAAACCTTCTGTTTATATACTAGCGGCACTTGGATATTATACTCGTGCCAGACGATACCGCGAATCTTCGCTACGGGCATGATCGGCTTGCCGCCCTGGAATCCCGACACCAGCACTTGTCCTTTCTTCACCCGGTCGTTCTTCCTGACCTCCGGCTGACCTCTCTCCGCATAAATATGGGTGATCACCGCGTCATGCTTGCTGACCAAATGGCTTGGGCTAACCAGCTTCTGATCCTTAGGCTTCGTTGCCTCCACGACTTGGATCGTGATTTTCGTCCCTGTACGAGTTACCCCAACCCAGGACGCACCCGGCAGCTTGCGGCTCAGCTCGGCAGACAGCTTGTCCTGCTCAGGCAAACGAAAAATCCATTGAAACGGATAAATCCCCTCCTGTCTCGCCGCTTGGAGAATGTCTTGGGAGGCAATTTCCTTGTTGCCTACCACCTCGACATCCCAGACTAGCGAAGATAAGCAAAAAATCGCCGCAATAAATAAAGCGAATCCGGCGAT
The DNA here is from genome assembly GCF_004000745.1 of Paenibacillus barengoltzii NBRC 101215. Taxonomy (GTDB): domain Bacteria; phylum Bacillota; class Bacilli; order Paenibacillales; family Paenibacillaceae; genus Fontibacillus; species Fontibacillus barengoltzii. The sequence goes on along the minus strand of NZ_BILV01000010.1, from coordinate 8,869 downwards.
AAACCCCTTCCGCTTCCACACGCGGCCTAATACAAACGGGAGCCCGGAGCGGCCCTGAACCGACAATCGGCAGCCTGTCCGTTTCAAGAGCGGCCGCAGCCGGAAGAAATCGGGCAGCGCGATCTTCATGTTCATTTGCCCCCCAGGCAAGGGCTGGACATCCCAAATGTCGATGCCCTGGTGAGATAACTCATTCACAAGCTGTTCGATCGATCCTCCGCGGACCGTGACGGTAACGATGCCTCTCAGCTGGTTTAAAGCCGGTGATTTCACGCTTCATTCCTCCGTTCCACGATATTTAATGCCGAAGATCCGGCCCTCCACGACCACTTCTTCAGGCATGATAGCTTTAATAACCAAACCGCTTCCCTCAACTTCCAGCGTTCCTTCACTCAGCGCCAGATGCAGCGCTTCGGGAGAGAAGTGGACCACACCCCGATGATTCTCTATATATAGCTGCTGACCTCCAATTAAGGTGAGCCTCGGCAAATCGAATACAAGATCACTTGGCAGGTCGAGCGCATCGACCGTCCATTTGCGAATTTTGCGGACAAACCGGCTCATATGAGGCAATCCTCCTTCCCCTACTGTACAAATTATGCGGCCCTGCTTGGATTTATGAGAAGGGAAAAGGGAAAGCAAAAGCCAAGGCTGCATAGGACGGCAACCTCGGCTTGCATAGGGGATATATAATGAAAAAACACCTTCTACGAATACATCGTAAAAGGTGTTTGTCTCTCGAAGTTATGGCAAAAGCTGTTGAACCGTCTGGTTTACGAGCTTACCGTCTGCCCGGCCTTTTACCTTGGGCATCAGTGCACTCATCACTTTCCCGAGATCGGCTTTCGAAGAAGCACCGGTTTCCTGGATGGTCTGCTGTACAATGACTTTAATTTCTTCTTCGCTTAGCTGTTCGGGAAGGTACTCAGCAAGGATCTCCGCTTCCGCTTTCACTTGCTCGGCAAGATCGTCACGACCCGCTTTCTCAAATTCTTGGAGGGCATCTTTGCGCTGTTTGATTTCACGACTTAGGATATCAAGCACTTCATTATCGTTCAAAGTTCTTTTCAAATCTATCTCAAGATTCTTGATCGTAGCACGAACCATTCGAATGGTGGAGAGCTTGAACTTGTCTTGACTCTTCATCGCTTGCTTCATATCTTCGTTCAATCGCTCGCTAAGATTCATCGTTGATTAAATCCTCCTAAAACTTTCTCTTACGAGCAGCCTCGGACTTTTTCTTGCGCTTTACGCTTGGCTTTTCATAATGCTTACGTTTCTTCACCTCAGCCAATACTCCATCTTTCGCGATGGAACGTTTAAAGCGACGAAGTGCAGCATCAATTGTCTCGTTTTTGCGAACTTTAGTTTCAGACACCAGTTTTCCCTCCCTCCGACCAGACCGTCCAAGAGCATAACACGGTTCATCAAACTTCATTATAGGGGAAAGAGAAATAGGGTGTCAACCTGAGCACCGGCTTTTTTCTCTTCCAAATTCTAAAAGGAGTTTTATAGCGCGTGGGAGCTAGAGGATTGTACCAATGCGCCCAGCTTGGCGCCTCCAATCAAATGATAATGCAAATGCGCGACCGCTTGTCCGCTGTCAGGTCCGCAGTTATTGATCAGCCGGTATCCGCTCTCTGCCACGCCTAGCTTCTTCGCGACTTCCTGCGCAACGCGATGCATCTCACCGATCAGACCAAAATCTTCAGAAGCCACGTCATTCATGGAAGCGATATGCTTCTTCGGAATGACCAGCACATGTACCGGCGCAGCGGGTTGGATATCGTGGAAAACGAGAACGCGATCATCCTCGTATACCTTGTTTGACGGGATCGATCCTTCAACGATTTTACAAAACAAACAGTTGTCCATCAGAAAGCCTCCTAAACAGAATCTGTGATAGCTTTCATTTTACCGAAAACAGGCAAAAAAAAGAAGCACCCTGCCGCCTCACAGAATGAGTTGGCTTTACGCACGGACGTATTGGACGGAAACAGCTGTCGACTCTTTCTGTAACCAATACGTCCGGCGGGGTGCTTGTAAATAGGATGTCGGCTAACTGTAGTATAACAGCAGGTTGATACTGTTACTGTGATGTGCATCACGGGCAAACAAATATTTTAAACGAAATTGCGCGTGTCGTTGTTCCGTGCGATCTTGTAAGCTGCCAGCAGGAAGAAAACTAGAGCGAACGCGGCCAGAACGGACAGGTTAAACCCGATCTGAGCTAAGCTTTCGCCTTGCTGCAGGTTTTCAATCGACTGAAGCACCCAGTGCTGCGGCATGAACTCAGAGATTCTCCGCACCGCTTCCGGCATGATCTCGCTCGGGAAGAAGCAGCCTGCCAACAAGCAGGTTGGCGTCACAATGATATTTTGCAGCGCGCTGGAGATGCCGCTGTTCTTGGAGAACACGACGATGACGAGCGACAGGCCGATCGATACGAGCGCAAACAGCATCAGAAGCAGCGCCATTCTTCCAAACGGCACCCCGGTATCGATGTGGAATACAACTTCCAGGAAGAACAGGGTGACCACAATCTGTACCGCCATCACAATGAGATTGACTATTAAGATGGAAATGACAAAATGCTTGGCGTTGATTGGAGAAGAAATGATGCGGAAGAAAGTGCGGTCCTCCCGACTTTTCAGAATCAACTCCGACAAATTCACGGCCGACATCATCATCAACATAATGAGAAAGCCAATCGTTTGATACGTCATCGCCTGCTTTTGCTCGACAGAACTGTCAGCCGAATGAACGGTGAACGTAATCCCGGACTGTTGATATTCTTCGTAAAGCTGGGCGAATTTCGCCTCGTCTCCCTGAGCCACCCGGCTTAGGGCTGCCAAATTCCCAGTGTAATTGTAGAGCATCGCTTTCATGTAAGCAGTGACCGTTGTGCCTTTGACCGATTGAATTCCGATATGGTCAGGCTCCCCGGCAAGGATGCTATCGGAATAACCGGCACCCAGCACCAAACCGCTGTCCAGCTGACCGGCGGCCAGTTGCTCGCGAAGCTCCGACTCCGTCACTTCCGTCAACCGAATTTGATCCAGTCCTTCCAGAAACCGAATCGTATCCGTTGCAATTGGTTTATCCCCGTCTTGATTCACTACGCCAACTCGCAGTCCGGCATCTCCCCCGTTGCCATAAATCATCAACGATAATAAGATTCCGGCCAGCGGCAGGGCTACATATAAAATAAGATTACTGCGTTTACGGAACGTCTTCCGCAGCGTTTGGGACGTCAACCACCAAATATCCTTAATCATGTTACAGGCCCTCCTTGCGCCGCATCATCCAGGCTGCCGCCGCCAACAGCACGACACCTAAACTTAAATTTAAAGCTACGACCGGCCACATCGCCGAAATTTGATTGTTATAAATAATTTGCGTAATCGCTACGTTCGCCCATCGAACCGGTGACAAGTTGGCTGCCGCCGCCAGCGGACCAAGTTCCCCCATCGGAAAGTACGCTCCTCCTAAGAATGCCGCGACTTGAGTAAAAATCAAGATCACGCCTTGCGTCGCCGCCTCTTTCAGCACATAGCTTACTGCGAGACCCAGACTGACGGCCATGATTACTTCCGAGCTTAGCACTGCCATCACCGCACCCGGATGCTCTCCCCAATAAGCATTAAAGGCAAATTTACTAAAGAGAATCAGGAGGATGACGCACAACAGGTTCGTCACCATGTTGCCAAGTACTTTACCAGCGAAAATCTCACCCTTGGCAACCGGAGAGGCTGCTAGCCGCATGCTGGTCCCTTGGCGAATCTCCCCGGTAATCAGCCGGCTGGCAGACAGCGAGCTCCACAAAGCGATCATCGAGGTCATCGCCATCGCGTAATAATCGATGGAGCCCGGCTGACGGTCAGCTGCAATTGAAGTCTCTTTGATATATTCCCGCTGATTCGCCGCACCTGCTGCCAGCGCCCCTTCCGCCTGGCCGGGAGCGTTCTTCTCAATGGCCATGATCGCGTTGTATTGCTGGGCAAAGGCTGTCAGCATTCCTTGCACGACGTTGCCTTGAATCGGATCCCGGCCGCTTAAATAAAGCAACACACCTTGATCACTCAGTTCTACGTACTCATCGTAATGGTCGGCTTCAACCTCTTTCTGAGCGTCTGCGCCCGGAGCCAGTTGCTCGAACGTTAATCCCATACCGGCCGTCTCTTGGGAAAAAGCCTGGAAGGCTTGCGTTAAAGCCGGATTCTCACCGTTGTCCTTCACCAACACCCGAATATCCCCAATCTGGGCCGTACTCTCAAAGGCATTTGTCAGGGCAGTGCCTAGAATTAAGATCAGCACAATCGGAAAAGCGAGCATAAACACCAACGTCCAACGGTTGCGAACCTCCTGCTTGAGCTCCTTAAGTGCTATCGATATCGTATTCATTTCTCAAATCTCCTCCCAAAGCAATCGGATTGCGATCGCTGCCCTAGTCACGCAAGTTACGTCCGGTCAGCGTCAAGAACACCGTTTCCAGATTTGGCTCCTGCTCCTCGACAGAACGAATGACCGCCCCGCCGTTGATCAGCTGCTTCAGGATGCCGCTCAAGTTATCCACCGACAGGTCGCTATGGATGCGAATCTCGGATTCATGCGCCGTTGCCGTCCTTACCCCTGGCAAGCGTCGGATCAGCCACAAGAACGCCTCACCATCCTGTTTCAGTTCAATACGCACTTCCTTCATGTCGGTGATCGTGGCGATCAACTGCTCTTTCGTGCCGTCCGCGATAATTTTGCCATGATCGATAATGGCGATCCGGGAGCAGATTTCTTCAACTTCCTCCATGTAATGGCTCGTATAAATGATCGTGCAGCCCATTTCATTCAGCTTCCGGACGGAGGTGAGAATATAGTTACGCGACTGCGGATCAATGCCGACCGTAGGTTCATCCATGATGATCAGCTTTGGCCGATGCGCGATGGCACAAGCGATGTTCAGCCGCCGTTTCATCCCGCCGGAAAAGTTCTTTGGAAAGCTCTTCGCCTTATCCTCCAGACCGACAAACCGCAGCGCTTCCTCCACCCGTTCCTTCAGCTCCGCTCCCCGCAAGCCGTACAAGCCGGCGAAAAACTTCACATTTTCGTAAGCAGTCATATCTTGGTAAATCGCCAAATCCTGCGGAACAATCCCTAGGTTCATTTTGGCGAAACGGTTGTGCTTGCTAATGTCTTTCTCCAAAATGCGGATCTCCCCGCTCGTTGGTCGCAGCAGCGATGCAACCAGATTAATCGTGGTGCTCTTGCCGGCGCCGTTGGATCCTAGAAACCCAAAGATCTCCCCTTCCCGCACGGATAAGGACATATTATCAACTGCGATAAAGTCGCCGAATTTTTTCGTGAGTCCGCGAATCTCTAAAACGTTCATTGCAACCTCTCCATTCTGCTTCGTTCTTGACCCTATTGTAGAAAAAAAGGATGCCCTTATGTCAGTGCATAAGTTCATCCTTTGTGCATGAGAAAATTCATATTGTCTTGGGGGCGGCTCCCCGTCAATGAGGTTCTTCATGGTTTGGGAGATACGTAGGGGATTAAAGTAGTCACCTTAAACCCTTGCGCGCCGTCCGCAATGACCGTGCCGTTCACCGAGGCTGCGCGCTCTTCCATGCCGATCAGCCCCATGCCTTTAACGATCTTGTCTTGACCACGTCCATTATCCGTTACAACGGCTTGAATCCATTGCCCGAGAACCCGCACCTCAACCTGTACAAAGGTCGCTCCACTGTACTTGGCTGAATTGGTCAGCGCCTCCGTCACGTTGTCATAAATGATTTTCCAATACAGCGGCGTAATTTTCTCCAGATCGCCGCTATGGACGACCAAGGTCTGCAGGCCGGAACGGTTGCCAAACGCTTCGACAGCGCTCTTCAGCCGATGGATCCCTAACTGCTCCACCGGAGGCTTCAGGTTCTTCAACGTTTGTCGGATCCGTTCAATCGATTCCTGGGCGATGCCAATCGCATTCTGCAGCAGCTTCTCCGCCCCGGCCGGGTCAGTGTGCAGAACACGCTTGGCGGCCTCCATCTGGATCAGCGCCCCGGTCATCGAGTGGCCGACGCCATCATGAATTTCCTGAGAGAGGCGATTTCGCTCTTCCAGCTTATACGTGTATTCCGAAGCCCGAATGAAGTCCTCGTTGTCATTCAACTGCTTCCTTAGCTTATCCTGCTTCAAACGCAGCTTGTCCAGCTGCTCCTCCTGCCGGTTTAACCTCAGCAACAGACGATAAAAAAGATATCGATTAAACCAACTGATGATCACGATAAACGCATAAACCACTGCCAGCGTCCCTTTCAGGAAGAGGAGCGGGATCGCAAGCAACGCCGCAGCTAAGACGAGCGGGCTCTTCCCCTTGACCATTTCATAGGCGGTTGGCGGCAACAACAGCGCGAACTCCGGAGAGAAGTATACCGCACAACAGACGCAGTAGATCAGCATTGCTCCATAGAGCGCATTTCGATACGCCATTTTGGGAAGCAGCAGCGCCGTGAGGTCCAGAGCCAAATAAAGTAAAGCGAACAAGATCAGCCAAGGGGACGGGGAAGCTTCCCTGATATAAATCAAAGCAATGGCCAGGCCCAGCACGAGCCACTTATTGCCGATGCTCCACCGTTCCATAAGTTAGCGGACCCTCCCGGTCAAGTAATAAATAGCGATTTGCGTACGATGCTCCAGCCCGGTTTTGTTCAGAATCGAGGTGATGTAGTTGGCTACGGTTCCCTCCGAAATAAAAATGTCCTTGGCGATTTCCTTGTTGGACAAGCCCTTGGCAATGCGAGACATGACTTCCAGCTCCCGTTCGGTGAACCGCGCCAGATCGCTTGGCGACAGACCGGTGCCTTCCGGAGTTATCGCAGCGGAAGGGGCCGCCGGTGAAGCAGCCGTATTGGATTGCGCGCTCGCCGATTCCGGCGGAGGCGATACAGCTGTATCCTGCGAAGCCCCGCCAGAAGCAAGCGTCTGCTTCAGCTTATCCAGCACCACGTCCTGCAAGACGTTGTGGCCGTAATACACGCTTTTGATCGCGTCGCGGATACGTTCCGGGTCGTTATTTTTCAGCAAATAGCCCTTCGCGCCGAAACGGATCGCGTCCATGATATATTCATCGTCGTCAAAGGTGGTCAGAATCAGCGGCTTCGCCAGCCCTTCCTCCGTCAGCAGCCGGGTTGCTTCCACCCCGTTCATATTGGGCATCCGCACGTCCAGCAGCGCTACATCTACCGGGTTAGCGCGGCAGTAGTCGACCGCCTGTTGCCCGTCCTCTACGGTCTCCGCCACCTCAAACTCCTCGAAGCTATTTAAAATAATTCGCATTCCCTCACGAATAAACGAGTTGTCATCTGCGATCAGCACCCGTATCTTCATCCTGCTCCTCCGTTTCGTGTCCTTACTCAGGCAGCTACAGCCGTTCCAGCTTAATTTGGGAACCCGCCCCGCCGCTGTCCGCTGGAATGACCACCAGTTTGCGGGCCAACCGGGTCTGCAGCTCGGCAACGTGGCTGATGATCCCCACCGAGAGATGGTCGTGATGCAGGTGCTCCAGCGAGGTGATGACCGTATCCAGCAGTTCGGGATCCAGCGTTCCAAAGCCTTCGTCCAGGAAAAAGAATTGCAGCGGATATTGGCCGCGAAGCTGAATCTGTGCCGACAAGGCCAGCGCCAGCGCCAGGGAGGCGAGGAAGGTCTCCCCGCCGGACAATGTCGCCACCGGGCGCTTCACGCCGCCGCTTGCATCGTCGCGGATGACAAAGCCGCCGCCAGAGTCGGTTTCCAGCGCATACCGCTGCTTCGTCAGAAACCGCAAGCGTTGGGAAGCGGCATGACTGACGTTCATCAACTGCTCCTCCGCGACATACTCAACGAACGCGTTCCCGCGCAATGCCGATTGCAGCTTAGCGAGCAAGCCGGCTTCATGCTCCAGCTGGCTGCGGACCTGCTCCAGCTCCTGCCAGCGGACATGCCGCACCTGCAGGTCCTCCCAGTCCCGCTCGGCCCGGGCCTTGAACTGCAGGGCCGCTTCATCCTGCTCTTTTGCCGCAGCGAGGGCCGCTCCAATGTACTGCCATTCCTCGTCGCTGACCGTTTGCCCCGACAGCTTGGCATCCAGCTCACTTAGGCTGATGACAAGCTCCTGCTCCCGGCTGCGGTGTTGCTGCACTGTCTCCACGAGCAATTCCGCTTCGCCCGGGGCCAGCAGGTTATTTAATACGGAAGCTTCCTCCTCAAAAGGCGAAGCCTCCAGCGCCTGAACCCAGCGGACCTGAAGCTCGGCTTCCTGGTCCCGGGCCGCTGCAGCGGCTTGGGCCGCCAACGCTTCCGCTTTGGCGAGCTCATGGCTGCGGGCCGCGGTTTCGGTCTGCATCGACCGGCTGCGTTCCGCCTGCTGACGAAGGGTTGCCAGCTTCTCCCGGGCTTCGGCAAGCAGCTCATCGACCGGTCGTTCCCCGGCCACGGCGTGCAATCTCTCCTGTTTCTCCCGAAGCAGCTCCTGTTTTCCCTGCTCCTGTACTTCCCATTGCACGAGCGTTTTGTCCAGCTCGATTATTTCGCCGGTTAATGCCTGCAGCTTGGCCGTCTTCTCCTCGATAAACGGCACGCTGACAGCCAGCCGCCCCCGCAAATCTTCGGCCAGCCGATCCTTGGCGGCATACGCCTCCATTTGCCGGGCGGCTTCCTCCGGCGAGAGGCCCGGGTACAGCTCGGCCCACTCGCGCTGCTTGGCCGCGAGGGCCTCACGATGCTGCGCGCTGCGGGCGGCCGCCTGCTTCAGCTGGCCGGAAGCCGCGGCTTCCGCCGCTTCGGCAGCGGCACGCTGCGGCTGCAGGGCCGCCAGCGCGCTTTGCGCTGCGCGGCC
>NZ_BILV01000009.1 GCF_004000745.1 Paenibacillus barengoltzii NBRC 101215 | reverse complement strand
AAAGGGAGCGACGTACGGGCTGGTGACTCAACGGGATAATGGTGGAAAAGGGGCAGTACAGGCTTTGGTCCCCCTAGGCTTGTAAGCGCTTCAAAAAAACTCTTGTCATCCCCAAAGTCCCTTGTTATAATCGCATTGAAAAGCTTTTCAAACCGAGGATGCCAACGATGAACAAAAACAAAAGCAAACCAACGATCCGTGATGTTGCTAAAAAGGCGGGGGTCTCCATCAGTACGGTTTCGCGCGTCATGAACGCGCCGGCTACAGTGGTGGAGAGCAAGCGAAAGCGCGTGCTGGCGACGATCCAGGAATTGAATTACCAGCCGAACGCTTTTGCCCGCGGACTGATTTACAAGAAGTCTTTTACCTTAGGATTGTTAATTCCCGATATTGAGAACATGTATTACGCGGGAATGATCCGGGGAATGCAGGATGCCTGCAACAAGCTGGGGTACAGCCTGATGATCTGCAACACGGACCGTGATAAGGAGCGGATGTTGTCGTATATCGATACGTTTCATGAGAAGCAGGTGGATGGGATCGTATTTGCGAGCGACAAAATGTTTCCGGAGTACTACGAGAAACTGCTCGGTTGCCGCATCCCTTGTGTCATGGTGTCATCCCATTCGGACGAATACGATATTCCGTGCGTCGAAGTTGACGATGAGGCTGCAGCTTATGACGCAGCCGTTTACCTTATCGAGCTTGGTCATCGCCAAATCGGTATGATTGGCTTTAATCACGACAATTCCATTTCTGGCCCGCCGCGATTCGCCGGGTTTGTTCGGGCCATGAGGGAATACGGACTGACATCGAATATTGAACACGTGAAATTTGCCAGTCACTATTTTGAGCATGCGTATCAGGCGGCACACGAGCTGTTTACTGAGCATCCTGATTTGACCGCGGTGTTCTGCGTAGCCGACGAATTTGCCATGGGGACGATTTCGTATCTTCGAGACCGACACATTCTCGTCCCGGGGCAGGTGTCCGTCATTGGCTTTGACAATCACCGAATGGCAAGCATGTATATTCCTAAGCTGACCACGATATCCCAACCTATCTATGATCTTGGCCACCGTGCCGCAGAGAAGCTGCATGAACTGCTAACTACCGGGAGTGTGGCGGTGCCCAGAGAGATTCTCCAACACAAGCTGATCGTCAGAGAATCCTCGCGGGAAAGAGCCACGATTTAACCAAGTAATTACACACACAACGCAACAAACACACAACGTTACAACATACTCACAACGCAATACAACTCACACATCGCAACACAACACACGTAATAGAAACTACTCACACATTCCAACACCATCACATGAACAATAGTTGAACAGAATTATGAAAAGCTTTTCAAAAAAACGGAACATTCCGGCTGGGCAGGTCATACATTTATACCAAAATGAAAACGGATACATGCCTATTTTTATCGTTGATTGTTGTTGAAAGGCTTGATTAAGGGGGTGATTCGCCGAAAGCGAATAAGGGTCAGTCAGACCTAAGATGGTTGTTCCTAAATCATATCGAAGGGGATGAAAGGGTCAATGAAAAAAAGATCAAAATGGAGTTCTTTATTGCTCGTGAGCGGGTTATCGTTCACACTTCTCCTCAGCGCCTGCGGCGGAGGGAACAATGCGGCAAACAATGAACCGACAGCTCCGGCGAATACGGGGAACACGGAACAGAATACAAATGATACTGCCGCAACCAATGACAGTTCTTCCACTGGCTCTCCGCTCGAGCTGGCGTTGAAAGGTGAATATAAAGGGACGAAAGTGACGATGTTTGGCCCGTTCGTAGATGCTGACCAAGTGAAGTTCGAGACCAGCATCAAAGAGTTTGAAGAGAAAACAGGGATCGATATTCAATACGAGGGCTCCAAAGAGTTCGAAGCGACCATTAACGTCCGTGTAGACGGCGGCAACGCCCCTGACATCGCGGACTTCCCGCAACCGGGTCTGCTGGCTGCCGTGGCCAAGACCGGTAAGGTCATCGATCTGAACAACATTCTCGACCAGGAGAAGCTGAAGGCGAACTACAACCAAAGCTGGCTCGACATGGCGACGATGGAAGATAAGGATGGCAAGCAAATCATGGCGGGCGTTTGGAACCGCAGTAATGTAAAGAGCCTGGTATGGTATCCGAAGAAGCAATTTGAGGAAGCGGGCTATACGATTCCGCAAACTTGGGATGAGCTGATGGCACTAACGGAGCAAATCGCTAAGGATGGCGACACCGCTTGGGGGATTGGTATTGAAAGTGGTGCGGCAACAGGCTGGCCGGCTACCGACTGGGTAGAAGACATCATGCTCCGTACGACTTCGCCGGAAAACTATGATAAATGGGTTAGCGGCGAACTGCCGTTCACTTCCCCTGAAGTGAAGCATGCTGTTGAAGTGATGTCAGAAATCTGGATGAACCCAGATTACGTATACGGCGGCACGAAGTCGATCGTCACGACCGCATTTGGGGATTCGGCGTTGCCGATGTTCGACAACCCGCCGAAAATTTGGCTGCATCGTCAAGCGAACTTTATCACTAGCTTCTTCCCGGAAACGGCGAAGATCGATGAAGACTACGACTGGTTCTACCTGCCGCCGATCGACGAGCAATACGGGAAGCCGGTGCTGGTAGCTGGCGATATCTACGCGATGTTCAACGATCGTCCTGAGGTTCGTGCGGTGATGGAATTCTTTACAACGGGTGAATCGATCAAATCATGGGTACAATCCGGCGGCGTCATCGCTCCGATGAACGATGCTTCGCTTGACTGGTATACTTCCGAGGCCGATCGTCGTATGGCTCAACTTGTGCAAGAAGCGACAACGCTGCGTTTTGACGGCTCTGACCTGATGCCGGGTAAAGTAGGTGCCGGTACCTTCTGGAAAGGCATGACCGACTACGTGAGCGGTACGTCCACACTGGATGAAGCGTTGGCGCAAATTCAGGAAGGCTGGAACAACTAAGTCAATTCTGAACTGCGATCTAAACGATAACTGAAGCACCGCGGAGGGGCGCGCGAGCCGAAACGTGGGTTCCGGCACACACGCCCTTTCCTTTTTCATCCATTAAGCTGGTTCAAGATGTAACGCTCACAAACCATTTAGGAGGGGTCATGATGAGTTCAGAGGCCAAGCGAATCGTCAGCCTGAGGGCCGTGCTCTTCACCCTGATTGTCCTGGTTGCGAATGCTGCCGGACACGGCCTGATCTTCCGCTTCTTCCGCGACTCGACGCTGAATCCGCTGCTGACCGCGATCTTCGCTGTTTTATGGGGCGTGCTCGGCGTGTATTTGCTATTTTATACCTTTAACTGGGCGGTGGAGCAGTATCCGGAGCAAGTGCGGCGGAAGGTGTTGCCGTATATTTTCATCGGTCCGGCCGTAATTTTGCTGGGATGGCTGTTGGTGCTGCCCGCCGTACGGACGTTGTATCTGAGCTTCTTTAACGCTTCGTCGGAGAAATTCGTTGGGCTCGCCAACTATGCGGCGATCTTCACCGATAAGCTGATGGGGACGGCGCTGCGCAACAACCTGTTGTGGGTATTCCTCGGCACGCTTGCTTGCGTCACGCTTGGGCTGTTGATTGCCATCCTTGCCGACCGCAGCAGCTACGAGAAGATTGCCAAGTCGATTATTTTTATGCCGATGGCGATCTCGTTTGTGGCAGCGGGCGTCATCTGGAAGTTCGTTTATTATTATCAGCCCGGTGACCAGCAAATTGGTCTGCTTAACGCTATCGTCACTGCTTTCGGAGGAGAAGCACAAGCCTGGACCAGCATGCTGCAGCCGTGGAACAACCTGTTTCTTATTCTGATCCTGATCTGGATGCAAACCGGGTTCGCCATGGTGATTTTCTCTGCGGCGATCAAAGGCGTTCCGGAGGATATTTTGGAAGCGGCGCGAGTAGACGGGGCCGGTGAGATTAAAATCTTTTTCCAAATCATCATCCCGTATATCTCAGTGACGATCTTGACGGTGACGACAACCATCATCGTGTTTACGCTCAAAATTTTCGATGTAGTCATGGTCATGACTGGCGGACAATACGGGACTGAAGTGGTGGCCACGCAGTTCTATCGGCAATTCTTCATGTACCGTAACTTCGGGTACGGGTCCACGCTGGCGATCGTCTTGCTGATTGCTGTCACACCGGTCATCTTCTTTAATCTGCGGCAGATCCGCAAGCAGGGGGGATTCTAATGGCGGGCACGAAATTGCGTAAGCGCAAACGCGGTAAAACGATCGTTAATCTCGTTCTCGGCCTCATCTGCTTGGTGTGGCTCATCCCGACGCTGGGATTGCTGATCTCATCTTTCCGTCCGGCGGCAGACATCTTGCAAACCGGTTGGTGGAACGTATTCCCGCACAAGGCATGGACGAACGCGGAGACGATTCAGCTTTCCAAAGATATCGATTTGCGTGAACCGATTGAAGTGAACGGGGAAACCTACAGCGACGATGAACTGAAAGCCGGGGTTGTGAAAGACGGACAACGGATGATCTGGGAAAATCGCCGGGCCCGTACGATTAACGTCCAGGAGCAGGGCTGGGAGTTCAAACCGGCGTTGACGTTGGAGAACTATAAAAACGTGCTGTCCGGTAAGGAATACAAGCTGAAGCTCGCCGACGGCAGCGAATCGATTCAGAGAGGGACCGGATTGTCCCAGGCATTCTGGAACACGCTGACGATTGCCGTTCCGGCCACGGTGATTCCGGTGCTAATCGCTTCATTTGCAGCCTATGCGTTTGCTTGGCTGAGATTCCCTGGCCGCAAAACCCTGTTTGTGGTGATCATCGCGATGCTGGTCATTCCGCTGCAGGTTGCGCTGATCCCGGTGCTGAAGGATTATACTGCGCTGGGCTTAAACGGCAGCTATTTGGGGATCTGGCTGGCACATACCGCCTTTGGTTTACCGCTTGTCACGTACTTTATGTATAACTTTATCAGCCAGTTGCCCAAAGATTTGTTTGAGTCGGCCTTTATCGATGGGGCGAGTCATTTTACGATCTTCTCCCGGCTCATCCTGCCGTTGTCGGTGCCGGCGCTCGCTTCGATCGGGATCTTCCAGTTCCTGTGGGTCTGGAACGACTATCTGGTATCGCTGATCTTTATCGGCAACCAGCCGAGCGTACAGGTGATGTCGATGAAGATCGCCGATCTCGTAGGTTCAAGAGGCAACGATTGGCATTTGCTGACGTCCGCCGCATTTATTTCAATGCTGATGCCGCTCGCGATCTTCTTCCTCCTGCAGAAGTACTTTGTTAGAGGGCTGATGGGAGGCTCGGTGAAAGGATGAACGAGGAGCTTACGGAGAATCTGTCTCCCGATCCGGAGTGGAATCTGGTTGAGGAGGCTTACGACGAGAAAGACAATCAGCGCATGGAGAGCTTGTTTTCCTTAGGCAATGGATATTTTGGAATGCGCGGTTATTTTGAGGAGGGGTACCACGGTAAGAAAGGAGCCTCGGTGCGGGGCAGCTATGTGAACGGATTTTATGATACCGCACCGATCCATTATCCGGAGGGGGCGTACGGGTATCCGACCGAAGGCCAGGCAATGCTGAATGTGACGGACGCTGGGATTATCCGGCTGACTGTGGAAGGCGAATCTTTTCATCTGAACCGGGGACAGGTGCAGGTTTACCGAAGAGTGTTGGATATGCAAAACGGTGTGTTGCACAGGCTGGTGGAATGGGAATCCCCAGCCGGACACCGCGTGCGGATTGAGATCCACCGCCTGGTGTCGTTAACTCATCGGCACCTGGCGGCGATCCACTATGAGGTGACGGCGCTAAACTTCGCCGGCACCGTCTCGATCTGCTCGGCGATGGACGGAGACATCGCCGAGGCGGAAGGGGCGGCGGACCGGGGCGGGGACCCCCGCCTGGGGGCGCGCCGCACGGAGCCCAGCCTCCTGTTCGAGGAGGCGGGGAGCGACGGGCGCGGCGGCGGCTGGCTGAAGCAGCGCACGCGGCGCAGCCGCTTCGCGCTGCTGACGGCGGTGAGCCACCAGCTGGAGCTGCCGCCGTCAGCCGCGTTCGGCCTGTCGGAGCAGCAAGACGGGCCGTGGTTTTCGGTGCAGTACGACGTGTCGCTGCGCCAAGGGGAGAAGGTGTCGCTGAGCAAGTTCATCAGCGTTCATACGTCCCGGGATACCCGGGAGGAAGAGCTGCGGATGCGAAGCGCGGAAGAGCTGCGCTTGGCCGTCAGCCGCGGCTTTGACGGACTGGCCAAGGAGCAGCGCGCTTACCTGGACGCGTTCTGGCACCGCGCCGACGTGGAAATTGCCGGTGATCCCGCGCTCCAGCAGGGGCTGCGGTTTAACGCGTTTGGCCTGCTGCAGTCGGCCGGTCGCGACGGCAGAACCAGCATGGCCGCGAAGGGGCTCACCGGCGAAGGGTACGAAGGGCATTATTTCTGGGATACTGAAATGTACGTGTTGCCCTTCTTCACCTTCACGACGCCGGAGATCGGCCGGGCCTTGCTGGAGTTCCGCTACCGCACGCTGGAGCAAGCGCGGCAGCGGGCGCAGGTGATGTCGCAGCGGGGCGCGCTGTATCCGTGGCGAACAATCGGCGGCGAAGAGAACTCCGCCTATTTCCCGGCGGGCACCGCCCAGGCGCATATTAACGCCGATATCGCGTACGGCATCCGCCAATACGTCCAGGCGACGGGGGACGAGGATTTTCTCGTGCGCCAAGGCGCAGAAATCCTGTTCGAGACGTCGCGGTTCTGGGTGGATCTGGGCCATTATAACCCGGCCCGTGGCGGCGCCTTCTGCATCGACGGCGTGACCGGGCCGGATGAGTATACCGCGTTGGTGAACAACAACGCCTATACAAATCTCATGGCCCGCGAGCACCTGCGGTATGCCTGTGAGACGGCGAAGCTGCTGCGCGAGCGATACCCTATGGAATACGCCCGGCTGGCGCGGAAGATCGGTCTTACCGAGGAGGAACTCCGCGAGTGGCAGCGGGCGGCGGACAAGATGTACGTCCCGTATGATTCGGAATTGGGGATATACGCGCAGGATGATACATTTTTGTCCAAGCAGAAATGGGATTTCGCTGGCACGCCACCCGAAAAATATCCATTGCTGCTCCACTATCACCCGCTTGTGATTTACCGCCATCAGGTGCTGAAGCAGGCGGATCTGGTGATGGTGTTGTTTTTGCTGAGCGAGCAGTTTTCGACTGAGGAGAAAATCCGCAACTATCGGTATTACGAACCGCTGACCACGCATGATTCGTCGCTGTCGCCATGCATCCATAGCATCGTTGCCGCCGAGATTGGCGATCTGAAGGCGGCTTACGACTACTTCAGCCGGACGGTGCGGATGGATCTCGATGACGTGAACGGCAATGCCAAAGACGGCTTGCATACCGCAGCGATGGCGGGTTCATGGATGGCGGTGGTGAACGGGTTTGGCGGGATGCGGTTAGTTGGCGGCGAGTTAAGCTTTCATCCAGTGTTGCCACCGCCATGGAGCAGCTGCCGGTTTAAAGTGATGTATCGGGGGCAGCTGTTGGAAGTATTCTTCGACCGGGAACAGGTCGTGTACACGCTGCGCGAAGGAGAGGGGCTTGTGATTCGGCACGAAGGAGAACCGATGTCGATTCACTCCGGAGAAGCTGTTCGACGTACGTTAGCGGCGAATCATCCCTCCTCTGGCGGCCACCTGGTCAGTTAACGGAGCGCCAAATCAACCGATTGAATTCGGCATTTAGCTCAATAAAATCGCTGGCGTGTGAAAACGCCGTGAACATAAGCGACCCCTTTGCATAAAACAAAGGTGGCCGCTTTTATTTTGCATGGCAGAAGGGAGGAAAAAAGAACTTAAGGTGTTTTGTACCCTGACGCAGCGATAACTGCGGCGTTATGATAGGGAAGGATCAAGCTGGAAGGGTTGATCCAATGTTGGAGATCTTTAACTCATGATGAATAGGAGGTGGAGCACGATGTATCTCAACAATTTAGACATTGCGAAGCAGCATATTCGGGACCTTAGTCAGGAGTTGGATCGTTGCTTGCTGGCTGAGCAAATCCGGCGCAGGGAGCGGGAGAAGCCCAAAAATGAGCGGACCAAAGTCCCCATAGGTTTCAACTCGGTACTGGTTACCATCCTCACCAGGATGAGAAAGCGGCTGTAACCTCGAACCCTCCCTCCGACAAGTCCCCCATTTTAGAAAAGGCCGCCCCTCGTAAGGAACGGTCCTTCGCTTCGCAACGTTTTTATCTAATTATCCGTTGGTGTATGTCGTAAGTTCCCGGTTCTGACGTTACTAGTGTTCATCTGGATTTCCGCGTCCGAGAGGACTGATATAGCTCTGTGATGAGCCGCAGCGACTTGAGGCCTTCTTCGCCGTCAATCGCAAAGCGAGTTCCTGTTCGGACGCGGTCGTAAAAGTCGGCAATTAACAACCGATGGCTGGAGCCCCAGTAGGATTTACCGATGATTTGTCCTGCGTCATTCAGGTTCGTCGGCGGTTCGCACACCAGGCTCTCCCGACCGCCCTGGGTTAAATACAGGCAATCGTCCCGCTGCCGCAGCGTGCCGCCTTCAAACACCAGCTCCAGTTCAACCGGGGAATTGGTGAGATACGCGTTGGTGGCGTAAAACAACCCGCGAACACCGTTCGCAAACAGGAGTCGGGCATGCGCCGTATCCTCCACTTCGATCACATCCCCAAGGGCGTCGGCGGTGACGCTGCCCTGGATGGAGAGAACTTCACCGCCGAACCATTGGAGCAGGTCAAGCGTATGGATCGCCTGGTTGATCAACACACCGCCGCCTTCCGTCGACCAGCGGCCTCGCCATGGGCTGTCGGTGTAATAGGCTTCGTCCCGCTGCCAGGTGACGATGCCCTTCAGACAGATGAGCCGGCCCAGCGTGTTTGATTCCAGGAATTCGCGGATTTTTTGGGACGAGGCATTATAACGATTCTGAAAAACAACGCCCAGCTGCGCCTCGCTGCGCCGAGCTTCTGCCACCAGGTTCTCCGCCGCTTGCAAAGCATGGGCGAGCGGTTTTTCCGTCAGCACATGTTTGCCGGCGCGGAGCAGCTGCGTCGCCATTTCCGCATGCAGGTGGTGAGGTGTACAGAGGTGGACGACTTGAATATCGTCACGTTCCAGCAAGGTCAGGTAATCACTTGCAGCTTCACAGGAAAATGTCGCTGCGGCCTGCTCTGCCTTGGCGGGATCGCGGTCGACAACCATTTTCAGCTTCACGCCGTCAAGTTGCTGTAACGCCTCGGCATGCAGCGGGAAAATCGCACCGCAGCCAATAATCGCCGCGCCGATCGGTTCTTGCATCGTCATGTATGGTCCCTTCCTGTCCTAGTATGTTGGGGTGACACGAAGTGCCTGCTGTTGAGCTTTCAGACACAGCTCTGCGGCTTTGAAGGCGTGCTCCTGGGTCATGGCATTTTCTGTGCGGTTCAGGCAATCCAGAATCAGCTCGCCAAAGAACGGATAGCCGACTTGCCCGCGGACGGCAAAATGCTGCTCCCCGTCCTGATTCACCAGGTAGACATGGTCGCCTTCCGCATCCCGGGCCAGGTCGACGTATTTGCGCAGCTCGATATATCCTTCGGTGCCCAAGATGAACGTCCGCCCGTCTCCCCAGGTGCTGAGGCCGTCCGGGGTAAACCAGTCCACGCGAAAATATTGCGTCGCCCCGTTATCCCCAACCAATGTCGCGTCGCCGAAATCCTCCAGCTCGGGGTATTCGGGATGGTGGTAGTTGGCTACCTTGCTGTGTAACACTTGGGCATCCTTGCACCCGGTGTAGAACAGAAACTGCTCGATTTGATGGCTGCCGATGTCGCAAAGGATTCCTCCGTATTTTTCCTTCTGAAAAAACCACTCCGGCCGCGAGCCCGCATTCAGCCGGTGCGGACCAAACCCGGTTACCTGCAGTACGCGCCCAATTGCTCCTTGCTGTACGAGCTGACCGGCATACACGGCGGATTCCACGTGGAGGCGTTCGCTGTAATAGACCATATATTTGCGTCCGGTTTCGCGTACCTTCTGACGCGCCGCTTCCAGCTGGTCCAGGCGGATGAACGGGGTCTTATCGGTAAAATAATCCTTCCCGGCGTCCATCACCCTGAGCCCGAGCGGACCACGTTCCGACGGCACCGCTGCTGCAGCGACGAGCCGCACTTCGGGGTCGGAGAGGATCTGCTCTAGACTGTCTGCCCGGGCAGCTTGCGGGTACTGCTCCACGAACGCTTGGACTTTGGCCGGGTCGGGATCGTACACCCACTTTAAGGTCGCACCGGCTTCGATCAAGCCGCCGGTCATGCCGTAAATATGCCCGTGATCGAGGTGCACCGCAGCAAAGATGAATTCACCGGGTTTCACGACGGCATTGGGACGTCCCTTTGGCGCATAGTTCATTCCGTCTTTCGCTTGAAAAGAAGGTGTCTGCTGTCGTGCATTCATCGTTAGCCTTACATCCTTTCGTGGATAAACTCGGCAAACTGGCGGAGCATTTCCTTCGACTCGTAGTGACCGCTGAAATCCTCGATTCCGAGGTAGCCGTCGTAGCCAACGGATTTCAGGTCTTGGAGCAGACGGCGGTAATCGACCACGCCGCCCGCCAGAGGTGACCACTCGCAGCGCCATGCTGCAGTGCCGTCTTCGCGTTTGCCGGTCTGTGACCAGGCGGCGTTCTTGACGTGAACATGGGCGAGATAGGGGC
Organism: Paenibacillus barengoltzii NBRC 101215; assembly: GCF_004000745.1. GTDB lineage: Bacteria > Bacillota > Bacilli > Paenibacillales > Paenibacillaceae > Fontibacillus > Fontibacillus barengoltzii. The sequence goes on along the minus strand of NZ_BILV01000009.1, from coordinate 73,984 downwards.
CTAGCAGCTCCAGTCCCATTTTGAATTGCTCATACCCTTCGTGCACCATGTTGCCTGGATCATACAGGACGCCGATCTGATCAGGATGGCAGTGGCTGACCAGACGATAGGCCAGACTGGCGCTCGGTGCGATCGTCAGATGATGCGTTTCCACAACCCCTTTGACACCGTATTGCTTAGCTAGGCGCTCGGCTTCCTTCAGGTAGCGCACGGTCTTCTCGTATAACTCGGGATAGGGGGTGGTGCCGTCATATCCGGCCGCGCCGACGCGGATCATTTTGGCGCCGAGCAGACGGGCGACAGAGAACACCCGCTCCGTCTCCTCCAGATCCAGCGAGTTTAAATAAGGTGTGATGCTGGCGACCTCCAGTCCTTCAGCTTCGGTGATCCGTTTGAAACGGAGCAGCTGCTCTTCGGAGGAAGACGGGTCGATCGAGCACAGATTGTTGCGCCAGTACGAGGGTTTTTCGCCAGCGACTTCGGCGGGAACCTCCTTGAAACGCCACTCTACGCCGTGGAGCCCGGCTTCGCGCGCGGCCTGCACCAGCTCCTCCGGCGTCAAATCCGGGGTAGATACGGTAAAAACGGACAATTTCATGGGTATCGCTCCTCCTTGAAATTCCTGATTGCTTGTTCGCTCCAGCGCCAGATTACAGCGCCCCGATACGTCCCATGGCGCTGACATGCAGCCTCAGAGCGTTCCGGAAACGTGCCGATGTAACTCCGCACCGCCTTAGTGCGTGCCCGACACGTCCAGCACCTTGCCGCTGCCGCCTTCCTTGCGGAACGAGGAGGTGCGGATCTTCTCCTGGAGCTTGGCGTAGAACAGATCCTCGTCCAGCGGCAGCTCCACCCAGTCGTCCGTCCAGGCCGACAGGTGCATGGCGTTGGAGAGCGTCAGGCCGAGGATGCCTTCCTCACCAGGGGCAAGCAGCTTCTCACCGTGCAGCAACGCGTTCGTGAAGTTCTGCAAAATCCCCTTATGCTGCGGGCCATCGCCGCCGCTGACCGGGATTTCGCATTTCCAGCATTCCGGCTGTCCGAAACCGCCGGTATATTCCGCGTTAAACTTCGGCTCAGGCACGCGCAACCGCCAGAACGTGAGCTTGCCATCCTCCACGACGATTTTGCCGTTGTCGCCGGTCAACTCGAAGCGGTTCGTCCCTGGGGCTTCGCCGGTTGTGGTGACGAACAGGCCGGTGGCGCCGTTTTCATATTCCACATAGGCGGTCACATCGTCCTCGACTTCGATATTGCGGTATTTGCCGAAGTGGCAAAACGCACGTACCCGCTTCGGCATCATCCCGGTCGTCCACTGCCAAAGATCAAGCTGGTGCGGGTCCTGATTCAGCAGCACGCCGCCGCCTTCTCCAGCCCAAGTGGCGCGCCAACCGCCGGAGTCGTAATAGCTTTGCGAGCGGTACCAGTTCGTGATGATCCAGTTCGTGCGGCGGATCGTCCCCAGCTCCCCGGACAATACAAGGTCCCGCAGCTTTGCGTACAGCGGATTCGTACGCTGATTGTACATAATGCCGAACTGCTTCCCAGACTTCGCCGCCGCTTCATTCATCTCGCGAACCGCTCTGGTATACACGCCGGCGGGCTTCTCCACCAGCACATGGTAACCGCTCTCAAAAGCTTGCACCGCCAGTGTCGGATGATCATAATGCGGCGTAGCGATCAGCACGGTATCCATCGCGCCCGAAGCCAACAGCGCTTCCGGGGTATCGAAGGGCTGTACCGTCTCCGGCAGATGCTCCTTCGCCCACTTCAAGCGGTCGGGGTTCGTGTCGCATACGGCGGTCAATTCCGCCCCCCGAATCTCGCCGCTGCTGAGGTTGAGTGCATGGGACGTTCCCATATTGCCGATGCCAATGATCGCGAAACGTACTTTGTCCATGTAATCCTCCCTTTTTACCTTCATTAAACTCCTGTTCTGTCAGCTTCTAGGTAGTCCTGTCGCTCTTAGCTTAGCTTGAATCGGAAGGGTTGAGAATGGCACGAATTAAGGCGGTTTTGCACAAAATTAAGGTGTATTCGATAAATAACGCTGATACAATAGGATAAGAATCTTTCGAATTGAAAAGGCTTACAGTGAGACGGAGGGGAGGAGGAAGAAGGCGATGAATGAAATAGACCAGTTGGCCGGGCGTTTGCCCGAGAGCTTAACCGTCACCGTGACGCATGCGCAGCTGAGAAGCGGCTTTCCTGGTTGGAACCGGACGGAGCTGGCCCCCAGCTTTAATCGGCTGTATTTTATCGCCGAGGGGGAAGGGTCAGTCATCATCAACGGGGAGACGTATTATCCCCGGTCAGGGCAGCTGATGATCATGCCGGCGGGAAGCAGTCAAACGACGTTTACGAACCCGGAAAATCCTTATACCCGATATTTCTGTCACTTCGATGCTCAGGTGGGGGAATGGCCGCTGTTTCATGCCAGCAGCAAGTTGTATATCAGCGATGCCGGCAATCCCGAGGAGGTCCAAGCGACCTTCGAGGAGCTCATTCACCAGTTTCAGTCCGGAGGGCCCTTTGCCGGGTTGCGGATGCAAGCTTGTCTGCTGAATCTGCTGGCATGCTGCCTGGAGGAAGGCGGTTATCATGATTATTTGAAGGACTATATGCAGTTTACAGAACGAAACAAGCTGAACGACGTGTTGAGATATATCCAGGAGCATCTGCACGAGCCGATCGAAATTGAGACTTTGGCTGACCTGGTGCATTTGCATCCGAACTATTTTATTCCTTATTTCAAAAAAATCATGGGAGTCACCCCGATGCACTATGTGCAGCGCAAACGGATGGAGGAAGCCAAACGGCTGTTGACCTATACGGATGACAGCATCGCCGACATCGCTGACCGGCTGGGCATGCAGCTGGCGCATTTTTCCCGCCAGTTTAAGAGTCATGCCGGGATATCACCCACGGCTTATCGGGCTTGCACGCGGTAATTTGCTCCATTGAACGGCTTCGACAACCAGATCCCCTGCAAAGTTGGTGCACGGAAAGTCGGAAGGGGCCAGAGAACTCATAGTATGATGGGAACCAGAGGAGGTGCAAACGATGGATACGCTTAAAAACATGAACGATGCGCTAGGCTACATCGAGCGGAATTTAACGGAGGAGATCGATTATGGAGAGGTTGCCCGAATCGCGGTTTGTTCGGAGTACCATTTTAAACGGATGTTCTCGTTCCTGGCCGGGATTCCGTTGACGGAATATATCCGCCGCCGTCGATTAACGCTGGCTGCTTTCGAGCTGCAGCAAGGGCCGGTGCGGGTCATCGACCTCGCGGTGAAGTATGGCTACGGTTCCGCGGATGCTTTTACCCGAGCGTTTCAAGCCATGCATGGCATCACGCCGTCGGAGGCCAGAGATCCGGGAGCGCCGCTAAAAGCTTATCCTCGGATGTCCTTCCAACTCACCATACAAGGAGGAAACGAAATGAATTATCGGATCGTAGATAAGGATGCGTTTCGGATCGTTGGTCTGCATAAGCGGGTGCCGATCCAATTTCACGGGGTGAACCCGCATATCGCAGAAATGGCACAGCAGTTAACCCCGGAGAAAATCGCTGAGTTGAAAGGGTTGTCCAATATCGAACCAACCGGGATCGTCAACGCATCGATCAATTTCTCGGATGGACGCATGGAGGAGCAAGGGGAACTGGATCATTACTTGGGTGTGGCGACAACGCAGCCTGGCCCGGACGGCTATGCTTCGCTGGAGGTGGCTGCTTCGACGTGGGCGGTATTCACTGCCGTCGGCCCGTTCCCGGAGACGCTGCAGAACGTTTGGGGACAGATTTATTCCGAGTGGTTCCCGTCTGCTCATTACGAGTTGGCCGAAGGACCGGAGCTTCTATGGAACGAGAGCCCGGACACGTCGCTGTCCAATTACCGAAGCGAAATCTGGATTCCCGTGGTACGCAAAGGCTGAAGCTTCGACCGGGCTGCGGTTGTCCTTCGGCTTAACCTATAGTACTATCTGCTAAGAGAGTGTTGAACAGATAGGCTATACAGGAAGGAAGAAGGAGAACCATGGATAACGAGAAAAGCAAAGTGGGAGTGTTGTTTGTATGCCTGGGGAACATTTGCCGTTCGCCCATGGCGGAAGCCGTCTTTCGGCATCTGGTGAACGAAGCCGGATACGGCGAACGATTTGTGATCGATTCGGCGGGAACCGGTAACTGGCATACAGGCAATCCTCCGCATCACGGCACGCGCCGCATTTTGGATCAGTACGGCATTTCCTATGAAGGGCTGAAAGCGCGGCAGGTGGCGCAGGACGATTTTGCCAAATTCGACTATATCATTGCGATGGATAACCAGAATGAACGCGATTTGAAGGCGCTGGCCCGTGAGGCCGATGCCCGGATCGTGAAGCTCTTGGATCTGGTGCCGGACTCGCAGTTGAAGGAGGTTCCCGATCCGTATTACACCGGGAACTTTGAGGAGGTTTATGGCCTAGTGCAGAAGGGCTGCCGTGCTTTGCTGGACTTGATTCGGCAGGAGCACGTGCTAGGCTAAGCCCAGATAGGCCTAGGCCTAGAACAGCATAAGCTTCAGAGCCGATCCTATAACACAATAACCCGTCCGGCAAAACGCCGCGACGGGTTTCTTCATTAAATATAGTTAGCTTTTGATCGCGCCCATCATAATCCCTTTGACGAAATATTTTTGCACGAACGGGTACACCATGATGATCGGCAGCGTCGCTACCATCGTAACCGCCATCCGGATGCTTTCACTGGAGACCGGGATGCGTTTGGCGTTTTGCGCCAGTTGCTGGGCATCGGTCATCATCGCGCCGGTCTGGAACTGGTTCAGGATCTTGACCAGAACGGCCTGCAGCGTCTTGAGCTCCGGTTTATACGTATAGATGTAGGAATCGTACCAAGCGTTCCAGTGGCCGATAGCCAGGAACAAGCCGATGGTCGCCAGTACCGGGACGCACAGCGGGAGCACGATGCGAACGAACACCTGCAAATCGTTGGCGCCGTCGATTTTGGCGGATTCCTCGATTTCACCGGGCAGCTGCTCGATGAAGGTGCGTACGAGGATCATCAGGAACACCCCGATCAGCCCCGGGAAAATAAACACCCAAAACGAATCAATTAACCCCAACGCCTTGATCACCATATACGTTGGAATCAAGCCGCCCCCAAAGTACATCGTAAACACAAAGAAGAACGAAAAATACTTCCAGCCAAGCAAATACCGTTTACTTAAAGAGTAAGCCAGCATGGAGATGCAAATGATCGACATCGCGGTCCCGATCACCGTTCGCAGCGCCGTCACCTGCAGCGCACTCCAGATTTCAGGGTTGCGGAAGATCGTAATATAGCTGGCGGTCGTAAACTCCCGCGGCCAGAAATACAGGTTGCCGCGCAGCGAGTCCGTTGCGTCATTCAACGAGATGATGAGAATGTTCCAGAACGGATAGAACGTGACGAGAAAAATGCACGTCAGGAACAGGTACAAGGCCGCGTCAAACAGATGCTCGGTCAGCGTTTTTTGGTTTTTCATGCAGTTCCCTCCATGCCAGGTTCAGAATAAGGACTGGCCGTTGATTTTTTTCGCGATTTGGTTGACGATCACCACGATAATAAAAGCGACCACCGAGCTGAACATGCCGACAGCGGAAGCGTAAGAGAACATCCCGTTCTGGATCCCATAGCGGAATGAGTAGGTGGAGAGCACGTCAGAGTAATCCTTCGTCAGATCGTTCCCGAGCAGGAAGTGCTGGTCGAACCCTGCGTTCAGAATGCCGCCCATAGCCAGAATCAGCAGGATGACAATCGTCGGCTTCAGATGCGGGAACGTGATATAGCGGATTTGCTTAAACCGGTTGGCCCCATCCACCTTGGCCGCTTCGTACAATTCCGGGTTGATCGAAGAGATCGCTGCCAAATACATGATCGAGCTGTAGCCCATATCCTTCCACGTATTGCCCAAGGCTACAATCCACCAGAAATACTTCCCGTTCTGCAGGAACAGGATGCTCTCATTGGTGAGATGGAAGAACTTCAGCAATGCGTTCACGGCACCATCCGAAGACAGCAGCGTTACGATAATGTTGGCCGCGATAACCCAGGAGATGAAATACGGCAAATAGGATGACGTTTGCACGATTTTTTTGAATTGGACGTTCTTGATTTCGTTAATCGCCAGCGCGATCAGGATTGGCATCGGGAATGAGAACAGGAGTGTGATTAACGTCGAAGCCAAGGTGTTGCGCATGATGATCAGGAAATCGCCATTATTGAAAAAATAACGAAACCACTGCAGGCCTACGAATTCACTGTGGAACAGACTGTACCAGAAACGGCCGAGCGTGGGCTGGTAGTTCACGAACGACATATACAACCCGGCCATTGGCGCATAAGCGAACAGGATCGCCCAGATCAGCGCCGGCAGCATGAGGAGAAACAGGTATTTTTGTTGTTTGAAGACGGGCCAAACTTTCCGGCGCGGGAGGTTTAGGTCCGTGCCTTCACGAAGCTTCAAGTCGGTTTGCATAGCGGCACCTCGCATTGGTTTTCTAGTTCAAGTTCAAGTCAGGACGTCCAGCCTATGGCTTAAAAAAATTATAAGACTCCCGAAAAATCCATGTCGATAAAGCAAAACATCGAATCATGCTTGAAAATAACTTTCATGCGTAAGGAGGATTCAGCTCCCGGAGATGTAAGCGCTATAATTGAAGTGGACGCACGAAGTTATAAGTTGAAAGAACCGTCCTCCCAGGACGGTTATCAGGCATAGAAAGACAAACGAAGGGGGCTTGCGGACATGTACAGCATTTTTCTGGTGGACGACGAGGAATTGGAATTGGAAATGATGCGGGACATCATCCGTTGGGAAGAGATGGGGATTTACGTCGCTGGCGTCGGCATCAATGGGAAGGACGCTCAGGAGAAAATCCAAGCCATTCAACCCGACATCGTGCTGACAGACGTTCAGATGCCCTTCATGGACGGCCTGGAGTTGGCCAAGTGGGTCAGGGAGCAGTATGACTGGATGCAGATCGTGTTTCTGACCGGTCATGACGAGTTTAGTTACGTGAAATCAGCCTTGCACGTCGGAGCAGTAGGTTATTTGCTGAAGCCGCTGGATCTGGAGGAAATTTCCGGTGTGATTGCGCAGGTGAAGCAAAAGTGCGAAGAGGTGCGTTTAAAATATAAATCGGTCCAGATGACCAAAGCCAAGTTGTTGAAGGAGCTGCTTCACGAAAAATCTCTAGTTCGGCAAGAGCAACTCACCGTCGAGCTAGGAAAGTGTGAACGGGGGAGGGGAGCATCCGCTCCTTCCTACACATTGGCGCTCTGCAGTGTGGACCGCTGCGCAAGCGGAAGTATCAACCGCGGGGAGACCGACGTCAGAGGGGAGGCGGGTTCGTTGGAAACGGCGATCTCCCGTCTGCCGGAAGTGTTGGAGGATTATTTTCACGCGATTCGTAAAGACGCGATGGTGGCTACGCTGCAGGAAGGGGAGCTGGCGATCTTTATCGCGGCTGAACCTGAGAGAGGAAGCCAACCCGCTATGACACGAGAGCAGTGGGGGACACTGCAACAGACGGTCCGAGGATTGCTGGGGCTGTCAGTCACGCTCGCCATCAGCAACGAAGCAGCCGAACTTGCCGGTATCGCTCAGCTGTATGAACGGGTGTGCAGCTTAAGGGACGAACGCTTCTTCCTTGGGCCGGGGCAGATTTTATTTGTCGGTGACGTCAAACCGGGGTACCGCTATGGAGAGCTGCCGCCCTTCTCAGAGCAGGCGTGGATGGAGGTGCTGCAGCAACAGCGCAGTGAAGAGGCAGAAGCGATCTTGCGTGATTATCTCATGAACGTTCGCCAGCTGCGGATCGATAAATCGCTTGTGTACGAGTGGGCGATCGATTTGTTGGACCGCTTGGAGGAACAGATTCACACTCCGAGCCTAAATTGCCAAGCCGAGCCGGTCAAACGTGCCGCCTTGTACCAATCGGTGTACGACTGCCAGACGTTGCAGGAGATTGAAGCGGCGATTTGGCGGGCGGCAGCCCATTACTTGGAGTTGCTGATGGAGCGGTCCACGGACAAGAACGCCAAGCTGGTACATCAGGTCTGCCAGATCATCGACAATACGTATCATGAGCCGATCACAATTCAAAGCTTGTCCAGCCAAGTGTATTTGTCACCAAACTATCTGCGCTCGATCTTCCGGGACAAAACCGGGATGACGATTCATGACTATCTGACTCGCATCCGCCTGGAGAAAGCCAAGGAGATGCTGGCAGATCCATCGCTGAAGGTACAGGATATCGCCCAGAAAATCGGTTACGAGAGCACGTCCTATTTCATTTCCTTATTCGTGAAAAACCAAGGAGTCACGCCAAATGAATATCGAAAAAATCTCTAAAAGGACGAAAGGCATGAACCCGATCACTCGGCGATTGTTCCTGTTCAGGCCCCATTGGTTCGCCAACCTTCGGCTGCGCAATAAGCTGTTTATTATTTTTCTTCTCGTGTCCTTTATCCCGTGCTCCGTGCTGATTTATTATTCCTACACTTCTACGCGGGACACGATTACGGAGCAGACATATGCTTCGTTAAGCGGGACGTTAAATCAGATCAATACGAACTTGGAAAACCGGCTGGGGTATTACGAGCAGTTGACCAATATTTTGTATATGGATGCGCAGCTGCGGAATTACCTGTCCAATGATTATGAGCAGGCCTTTTATTATATTGATGCCTTCCGCTATATCAATCGGACGATGTCCTCCATGATGATTTCCAATTCTAATCTTCAGGGCATCACCATTTACATCGATAACAAGACGCTCTATTCCGATAAGCAGTACATCCGCTACACCGAGGAGCTCCCGGAAAGGGTGAAGCAACAGGCGCTGGACGCGGCCGGAAGTCCGGTCTACACCCATATCGAAGATCCGCAGACCGGGTCGTCCTATGTCACACTGGCCCGTTCGCTGAGCTACTTCAGCTTATCGCAACCGTATGGCATTCTAACGATCAATATCGACGACAAGGAAATCTACTCCCTGATCGAAAAAGAGAACGTCAACAAGAGCGTCTACATCATCGACGAAAACGGCCGCGTGATCAGTTCCGGTGATGCGGCGATGAAGGGCAATCAGCTGTTCGACCTCTATCCGATTCAAGGGGATATAACGTTGTCCAGCGGGAAGTTCGATAAGCGGATTGACGGACAGGAGTTGTTTTTTACCTACAAAAAGTTACGTAACGGATGGACGACGGTCATCACCGTTCCCTATGACGAGCTGCTCGCCAATACGAATAAGGCGACCAAACGAATTGTCTGGGTATCGGTCACTGTGATTGCGGTTGCCGCCCTGCTTATTTTTGTGACAGCCAAGGTGATTACGAAACGGATCGAGGGGCTGCTGCAGCAAATCCGCAAGGTAGAGCGGGGGAACTTTCAGGTGCAACGCATGCCGATGGGCAACGATGAAATCGGGCAGCTGTCGTACGCGTTCCAGAAGATGGCGGCGCGTATTCAGGAACTGATTAATGAGGTATACGTGAAGGAAATCGCCGTCAAAGATTCGGAGCTAACGACGCTGCAGGCGCAGATTAATCCGCATTTTTTATACAATACGTTGTCCTCGATCTCTTCGCTGGCATTGAAGGAAGGCAGCATGCAGGTGTACCAGATGGTTAACCATTTATCGAAATATTATCGAATCTCGTTGAATAAGGGCAAACGGGTGGTGTTGCTGGAACAAGAAATCCAGTTGGTCAAAAACTACGTTTCCATCCAGGCGATTCGGTTCCGCGGGATGCTGCATATGCACTACGATTTGGACGAGTCGTTGTTTAACCGCACGGTGATCAAGTTGATTTTGCAGCCATTTATCGAGAACTGCATCAATCACGCGATTTGGAGTGAGTCCGGCATCAACATTATCGTCAAGCTCAAGGCGGAAGGAGAAGATCTTCTGCTGCAGGTCATCGACGACGGACAAGGCATGACCCGCCAGCGGCTGGAGGAGGCGTTTAACAAAGCGAGCAATCAATCCGGCTATGGGATCAAAAATGTAGATGACCGGATCAAACTGGCTTATGGGGAGCGATACGGGGTGGAAATTTTCAGCCGGCTTGGCATCGGGACGAATGTGACGATTCGCCTGCCGTTAAATCCGAATGCGTCCGAGCTGGAAACGCGGCTGAATATAGGCTGATATAGGGGTTCTAACGGAGGGAAGTCGATGAAAGTCGTTTTCCATTATGAATAGTAACTTTACGTTATAGATATCCCGGGGGGCGCTTTTTACAATTGAGGTGAGCTTGAGGTCCAAGCGCAAAAGTTCAAGAGAGGGGTTTACGCGAATGAAGAAAAAGCTGCTATTCATGGTATCCTCTATGTTGGTCCTGGCCTTGCTCGCAGGCTGCGGGTCCGGGAACACCCCGTCGGCGGGAGGCAATTCTCCTGCGGCGAGCGGAACAACCGGAGAGGCACCGGCGGATGACAAGTCGCCGATCACGCTGACGTTGTTTGACCAGAACACCGGGGATCCATTTACAAACCCTGTAGCGAAAGCGATTACAGAAAAAACGGGCGTGACGGTAGAAATCCAGCAGCCCACCGGGAATCCAGCGGAGAAGCTGAACCTGATGCTGGCAAGTAACGATTTGCCGGACATCGTGCTGATGAGCCGCGGAAGCGACATCATGAACAAGTATATCTCCTCGGGAGCCGTGATCCCGCTGGACGATCTGATCGAGCAATACGGCCCGAACATCAAGAAGATGTATGGGGATACGCTGAAGAAGACGCGCAGTGCGGACGGGAAGAACTACTATCTGGCTAACTGGTACGGTCTGGAGCAGTATCCGGTATTCGGCTTCCTGATGCGGATGGATTTGATGAAGGAGCTGGGTGTTGGGGATAAGGTGAACAACGGCGAGCCGTTTACCGCCGAAGAGTTCGAGAACCTGCTAAAGGCGTTTAAGGAGAAGTACCCAACAATCGATGGCAAGGAAACCATTCCGATGACGTTAAATGGCGACAACATGAGCGGGGTCACCGGTACGTTTAAAGGAATGTATGGCATTATGCCGTATTACGAGAAAGACGGCAAGCTGCTGAAGGATATCCGCGATCCGCGGTATTTGGAAATGATGAAATATATGAACTCATTGTATCGCCAAGGTCTGCTCGACAAAGAGTGGGTAACGATGAAGACGAAGCAGTATGAACAGAAGCTGGCAGCTGGGAACGTTTTTGCTACCGCGGATGCAGGTTGGAACGTAGGCGGAGCCAACGGTCTGTTGAAGGCAGATGCTCCGGACCCCGCGAAGGCGGAGGAAAGACAGTTCTATCAATATAAAGTGCTGGCACCGGGCATCGGACCAGACCAAACGACGTACGGGCCAAAGAGCTCGCTTGGTTGGGACGGCATCTCCATCACCAAGACGAACAAGGACCCGGTTCGCACGATCAAGTTCCTGGATTTCCTCGCCAGCGAGGAAGGGCAGTATTTGATGATGTGGGGCGTGGAAGGCGAGCATTGGGATATGAAGGATGGCAAGCACGTGCCGCGTCAAGAAGTACTGGACGCCTTCAAGAAGGATTGGGCAGAAGCCTCCCGCACGACCGGGATCCGCAAATGGACTTGGACGATCAAGAACGGACCGGGCTCTGACGGCACGCCATATGACTTGATTGGCCGTGGGATGAGCGATCCGACGACGGATCTGGCGATCAAGAACTTGGCGGATACGTCGTTTGATACGGCGCCTTACGATAGCCTTGGCCCGGACGGTGGCACACCGGAAGCCATTATGGAGACGAAGGTGAACGAGACGATTAACGAGTACTTCCTGAAGATGGCCTTGGCTCCTAGCGAGCAAGATGTGGTGACGTTGTACGACACCATGATGAAGCAAGTGGAGGCTGCTGGCCTATCGAAACTGGAAGATGTGTATAACAAGAAGTATCAAGAACGTATGGAACTGTGGAAATAAGACGATGTGACTGAAGCGGCGGGGGAATGGGTTCCTCCGCTGCTTTGTTTTTGAACGAAGCTGCTAATCAAAAAAGGCATATCCCGCTATCAATCGGAACATCGTTGCATGGAACCTCATAAGGTTCGACCTTATAATGGGGGCGAATAAGCGGAGAAAGGGTGGGGTTGAATGACGATTAACGGAACGATCACGGAAAAAGTCCGCTTCTGGGTGGAATCAGATACGCTTAAATTTTTGGATAACGGGCTTGGTCGCTTAAGCTTTGATTTGGCTGGCGGCACCTTTGCCTGGACCTGCCGCGAAGCGCTGGTGTGGCACGAGATTCGCAGCGCGTTTCGGTGGCAGGGGAGGGAATACCATACCGGCCTGTATGAGCGCCATGAAGTGATCGGGGAGCCGAAGGAGCTTAGCGATGCGTTTGGATGCGGCCTGCAGGTGGGGATTCGTCACGAAAAACCGGGGTTGCCGATCGTGGAGCAGTATTTTTCCCTTTATGAGCAGCAACCTTTCTTCTTGATCCGGGTTGTTGTGGCAGCTGAAGGCGGACTAAAGTTAAACCGGATTGTGGTGCTGCAGTCCGCCAAGCTGAGTATCGAAAACGCTCCCTCCCGTCACGAGGCGTCTGGGGAGGATCAACTGCATGCTCTTCGCATCCCTTACGACAACGATAAATGGGTGCGTTACATTGCACAGCCGTTGCCTTGGGAGACGGAAAGCTATGAAGCGGCCGCGTTGTTTTATCCGGGCAGCCGGCGGGGCTTTGTGACGGGCTCGGTGTCCCACGACGTTTGGAAGACGGGCATCCGCATCCGAAGTGAACGAGCTGGCAGGCTGGATGAGTTCGAGCTGTATGCCGGGGCAGCCGGCGTGATGACACGGGATACGCAGCCGCACGGGTATGTGCACAGGCCGCGGGTCGAATCCCCGCTGGTGTTCGCGGGATATTATGACGATTACCGCGAGGGGCTGGAGGCATATGGCCAAGCCAACGCGGCGGTTGAGCCACCGCTGAAGTGGGAAGGCGGCGTGCCGTTTGGCTGGAACAGCTGGTCGGCGGCAATGAGCACGTTGGATTACGAGCTGTATACGTCAACCAGTGATTTTCTGAGAGGTGAAGTGCAGCCGCTGGGATTTGAGAGCGGAGAGACACTCTACATCAACTTCGATGCCTTCTGGGATCGGCTGACGGCAGAAGAGATGGCGGATGCACTGCGCCGGGTGCGGGAGAATGGACATAAGCCGGGAACGTATTGGACGCCGTTTGCCTTCTGGGGCAGTCCTGAGCAATTCAGCCGGGAAGTGGAGGGCACGGGCGGCAAGTATACGTACGGTGAGATCTTGCTTCGCGATGCGGAAGGGGAAATCGTGGCCGATATCGCCGGCGGTCTGGCGATTGATCCCACACATCCGGGGGCGTTGCAGCGGATCGATTGGTTTACGGAGAAGATCATTCGCGAAGGCTTCGAATACGTGAAGCTCGACTTCATGGCGCACGGGGCGCTGGAAGGGAAGCATTATGACCCTGCGATCACGACCGGCATCGCGGCTTACCGCCACGGCTTATCCTATTTGGCAACAAAGCTGTCGCCGGAGGCGGTTGGACGGCCATTTTTTATCAATCTGTCGATTGCGCCGCTGTTTCCGTACGCTTTTGCCCATAGCCGCCGCATTTCCTGCGATGTGTTTGGACAGATCGGAGATACGGAATATTTGCTCAACTCGTTGACTTACGGCTGGTGGATGAATGGCTGCTTGTACCGATTTAACGATCCAGACCACACGGTACTCTACAAAAGCTTCAATCAGGACGAGACTGGATGGCATGAAGGGCGGAGCCGCCTGACGGCATCGGTCATTGCCGGAACACTGCTATTGCTTGGCGATGACTTCCGCAAGGAAGGCGCCGCAGAACGTGCCAAGGCTTGGCTGGGCAATCGCGCGGTGATGGACATCGCCCGATTGGGGCAAACTTTCCGGCCGTTGGAAGGGGGCTTTGGTGATCGGGCAGCTGATGTGTTTGTGTTGGAGGTTCCTGCTTCAAATCCTGAGGGCGGAGATGCGTGGTATATGGCCGTGTTTAACTTTGATGGGACGAAGGGGGCTCGGAAGACGGTATCTCTATCGCGTGCGGGTCTGAATCCGAAGGTGCTGTACCGGGTTGATGATTTGTGGGAAGGTACGGAACAGGAAACTGCGGGCGAGCTGGTTGTCGACCTGAAGCCGGCGGAAGCCAAACTATTTAAACTCACTCAGCGGACGGTGATCTGAACATGGCAATTTGGGTGGATGAACAACATCAGATTTTTGCATTGCAAACGAACGGCAGCTCTTATGTATTTGGCTTGAATGAGAAAGGCAGACTGCAGCATCTATATTGGGGAGCGCCGATCGATCCGATCGAGGCGTTGCCGCTGTTGAGAACGCGGGGGCATAGCTCCTTCGACGCGGAGATTGAACGGGAAACGGAGGAGTATAGCTTCTGGGGCGGTGTAGGATATGTTGAACCGTCGCTAAAAGTGACTTGGCCGGATGGGGTGCGGGATTTTTGCCCGAAGTATGCGGGGTACCGGGTCGATCAGCCAAACGGGAAAGATACACTGACGCTTACCTTTCAAGATGAGGTGTATCCGTTTGAGGTTCGCTTGAGCTATGTGGTGATTCCTGAACATGATGTGCTGGAGCGGTCCGCCAGCTTTGTGAATTTGGGCGGTGAACCGGTGCTGTTGGAGACGATGCAATCGGCTGCTTGGACGATGCCGGTGTTGCGGGACTATCGGTTGACGCATGTCACAGGGAAGTGGGTGGGCGAGTTCCAACTGCGACGTACCTTCTTATCCGAAGGCAAAAAAGTCCTGGAATCGCGCCGCGGCTTCACCGACGGCCATGCGAATCCGTGGTTTGCCGTTGATGACGGGACGGCGGCGGAGGATCGCGGCGATGTATGGTTCGGGGCGCTGGCATGGAGCGGCAACTGGAAAATCGTCGCCGAACAAACTGCATTTCGTCACGTTCGTGTAATCGGAGGCATCCACGATTTCGACAGTACGTGGTTACTTGGCCCCGGCGAGACGTTTGCCGCACCGATGTTTGTCGGCGGTTATAGCGCCGCCGGGTTCGGCGAGATGAGCCGCAAGCTGCATCGCTATCAACACGATTACGTGCTGCCGAGCCGAGAGCCGCGCAAGGTGCTGTACAATTCGTGGGAAGCGACGTACTTCGATGTGAACGTGCAGGACCAAATGGCTTTAGCGGAGCGCGCGGCCAAGCTTGGTGTGGAACTGTTCATCGTTGACGACGGCTGGTTTGGGGCGCGCAACCATGATCGCGCTGGGCTGGGCGACTGGGTCATCAACCCTGAGAAGTTCCCGAACGGCCTGAGTGAGCTGATCGATCGGGTACATGAGCTGGGCATGGAGTTCGGGATCTGGGTGGAGCCGGAAGCGGTGAATCCGGACAGCGATCTGTACCGGAGTCATCCGGATTGGGTGTACCATTTTCCGACTCGGGGAAGGACGGAGCTGCGCAACCAGCTGCTCTTAAACATCTCCAAGCCGGAGGTCAAAAACTACATCCTGGAGTTCATGACTGATCTGCTTAGCCAACACCAAAT
Organism: Paenibacillus barengoltzii NBRC 101215; assembly: GCF_004000745.1. GTDB lineage: Bacteria > Bacillota > Bacilli > Paenibacillales > Paenibacillaceae > Fontibacillus > Fontibacillus barengoltzii. The sequence continues at coordinate 58,382 of NZ_BILV01000009.1, read as the reverse complement.
CAAGTTCATTAAATGGGACATGAACCGGACGGTGACGGAGCCAGGGATGAAGGATCATCCGCTGAATCGCCAGAAGGAGATTTGGATTCGGCACGTGCAAAGCCTATATGAGATCTGGGCAAAGCTGCGCCGGCGGTTCCCGCACGTGGAGTTTGAGACTTGTGCGGGCGGGGGCTCGCGGATTGATCTTGGCATTTTTCAATATGCGGATCAGTCTTGGCCCAGCGATAATACGGATGCCTTCGATCGGCTGAATATCCAGGAGGGCTTCTCCTATGTGTATGCGCCGAAGATGATGACCTGCTGGGTGACGGAGTCTCCTACCGGGATGAACCGCCGCGTGCTGTCGCTGCCGTACCGGTTCCACAGCGCAATGATGGGGACGCTGGGTATCGGTGCGAACCTCAACCATTGGAGCGATGCGGAGCTGGAGGAGGCGGCCGGGTTCGTCGAGCAATACAAAGCGATCCGCCCGCTGGTGCAGTTCGGCGACCAGTACCGGCTGAATGCGCTGAGCCACCTGGGTGTGACGGCGGTTCAGTATGTGGACGCAGCTCGCGGGGATAGCGTGCTGCTGGCGTTCCTGCATTCGCAACGGCTGGGCGACTGCCTGCCTCGCTTGCGTCTGCAAGGCCTTGCGCCGGACAAAACCTACGCCATCGAAGGGGTGTCCGGCGCCTGGAGCGGCCGCAGCCTGATGCAAATCGGCATCGAGTTGCCCCTGCGCGGCGACTTCGACAGCGTGCTGTACCGGATTCGCGAAGCGTAACGTTGGCGTTCGCCCCCACAGTTTTTGTCTAACGGTAAAAAAGGCTGTCGATTCGGTTAGATATAAAAAAATCAGCCCCAAGCGGTTTTGTGCCGCTTGGGGCTGATTTGCTTTCAGATCGTGTCCAAGGAATTACCGGATCACGATTCTGTGAACCACGCTGTTTTCCGCGCCGGCGTTATCAGTCACCGTTAAGGTGACGGTGTACGATCCAGCAGCGGAGAAGCGGTGTTTGACTTTGGGGCCGAACTCAGTACCGCCGTCGCTAAACGACCAGCTGTAGCGGACGATGCGACCGTCGGCATCGGAGGAGGCGGATCCGTCAAATTCAACTTGCTTATTCTTGGCTGAACGTTCCACGGCATGAATGACAGCAACCGGCAGGACGTTTGGCGTATTCCCGGGATCCTCCCCAGGGTCTTCACCAGGATCCTCACCTGGATCTTCTCCCGGATCTTCACCCGGAGCGCTGACAAACAAGCGGCCCGGTGCTTGGAAGTCGCCGCTGTTTCCAGCCGCATCTTGGACAGTGACAACGATCACGCCGCCTTCCAAGACAAGCGAGGCAGGTATCGTGTACGTTCCTTCATAGTGCCCTGGTTCCGTTTCCGTTAATGGAATTCCATTGTTCGAAGCGCTCGATACCGATAACGGCAATTCGATGTGGAACGAAGCCGTCAGCCCTGGAACGCTGTCAAAGGAGACCGTCAGCGCTTCACCTGCTGTTAAATGAACATCCTCTGCCGGTGTCAGATTCATGATCTCCGGCAGCTCGGTATCCACGTAGACCGTCCGAGTGACCGTCGTTTCGTTTCCGGCATGGTCCGTCGCGGTCACGGTGATCAGATTCTCACCGGCGTTAATCAACATACGATATGCGAACGCGCCGCTGCCTTCCAACGGAACCTCTTGCCCGTTGACGGTCAACTTGTTGATGAACTCATCGAACATAGAACCCGTCACATTCAATACTTCTGAATTGGTTCGGAAGCCGTCCACGGGTGAAACGACTTCAAGTTCCGGAGCAACCGTATCCAGTGTAATTGTGGCAGGCAGTGAGCGATCGGTTGCCTTCCCGTTCACGAGGACTTCGGCAGTCAACTCATTGGCTCCGTCATGAAGCTCGATCGGCAGACTGAATTGCCCGTTTTCAACCGTCGTTGTTCCTGCCAGCTCGGTGCCGTTGTATACCTTCACCTCAGCGCCGTTCGCCATAGAGGTTCCGGTTACGGTAAAGGCGGCTTGATTCGTATAAGATCCATCCTCTGGAGACGTAATCACTGGTGCATGCACCGGATAACGGACGACGGCGCGAATCATAAAGTTGCCTTGTGATTGATCAACCAAGCTCCACACTCCGTTGATGCGATTCCAGCTGCGACCGGCGTTCGGGCTGGATTCGTCCGTCCCAATCCCTGGAGCGTTGGTTCCGACTAAGGTTTGAATGTAGACGATGTAGAAGTCACCTTCAACTGTAACCGGCTCTGGCAGCTCAAGCACGGTCCATTCATCATTACGCAAAGCAGTGCCGTCAAAAGGACCGGCGATTTGCTGGCCTGGTGCTCCGTCCGGGCCGGAGGCATCGTAAACGGCGTATTGGATTTCGGTTCCGCCCGGAACCGGCCATTCCGTATTCATGAAACGGATCAATGCACCGGTGACTTGCACCGCGCCGGCCTCCGGCGTCATGCGTACCGCCCAGGCGTTGTCTGCTTTGTTGAAGACCCACGCATTTTCCAGCGTGCCGTCATCGTAGGCGATTTCGCCAGGCAAGCCCACAAACGGCTTGAGTGCCAGCGAGCCGTCAGCAGTTCCGTTCGGCGGTACTGTCACCGTTAACGTATCGCCGTAATAATCGGCTGCAATTACCGACAACGTATAGGTCCCTTCCAGAAGTTCTAAGGAGAAGCTGCCATCAGCCCCGGTGATTTGTGGTGCAACCATCGCATCTTCAAGTACGGATACTGTTGCACCTTCGATCGGCTCACCTGTACGTTCATCCGTGATCGTGCCAGTGAGCGTGCCCTTTGGAATCGGCTCCAGGGTGAAGTTCACCTTGGCGTTCACCTGATCGGCGATGGTCACATTTGCCGTTTCCGGATAATAGCCGTAGGCTTCCGCTTTCAGCGTGTAATCCCCAGCCATATGATTGAAGCTGTAGCGTCCGGTGGCTGGATCGGTTTTGACAGAACGCCCGGTTTCCACCACCGTCACCGTTGCGCTGGCCGGCAGGCTGCTGATGCCGATGTCACCGATTGGCTTCGCTTCCTTCACTTGTCGCTCAAATTCAGCCTTGCTGGTACGCGTCAGTTTGTAGGCCGGTCCGGATTTTACAACCTTGTCCTTTTTCTTTCCGGTGTCACTAAGCACGTTGCTCGTCACCTGATCTTCGGGTGTATTCACGCTCAGCACCTGAACGTTGTCAATGTACCAGCCGGCCCTCACAACGCTGCCGTCTGTTGCTAATCGGAAGCGAACCTGTACCTGTTCTCCGACGTAATCCTCGAGATCGTAATAAGCAGGGCTCCAAACCTTGCCCTCGGTGTTATGCGAAAATCTCCCCAGCTCGTTCCATGTCGCTCCGCCGTCGGAGCTGATTTCCACATAACCGTAATCAAAGTTGCTCTCAATTTCAAACCAATGATCAAACACAAGGGTTGCATTATCGACGGTGCTCAAATCGATCGTTGGGGAGACAAGCGAAGCATTTGCTCCATTCTCATAATTGTTGTCGAGATCAGTTCCCCATACGTTTGGCTCGGATACAGCGCTGATCGGACCGGGTTCCATCGGAGTGCCGCGTTCCCATTTATCCCCTGCGCCGCTGTGCGTCCAGCCGTTATCGCTGTCACCGTCAAAGTTGTCGCTGAAAATGATAAGCGGACGAACAACGTTGATCTCCAATTCTTCCGACTTGGCGCTTTCGTTACCGCTATAGTCCGTTGCGGTAACCGCATAATAATAAGTAATGTCCGATTCGGTTGTGGTGTCGGTATATTCCGTCAAAGATGTTGTAATGAGTTCTTCATAACCGGATCCTGAAGTTGTGGAACGGTATACGGTGTACTCTTTTACGTCCTCGTCAACGGAAGGAGACCAGGTCAGTTCAACGCTGCCTACGAGGGTGGCGGAGCCGCTCAGATCCGTAGGAGCCGCAGGAGCGGAGTCATCAGGCAATTGCAGGGAGAGATCATCCAGATACCATCCTGCTTTCTGCACGACACCATCGCTCGTTAAGCCAAATTGCAAGTACACTTGCTGACCGGCGTAGTCACGCAGATCCAGATATTGCGTGGTCCAGCCGTTGCTCGTTCCGGTATACTCTGCCACGGGTACAAAGGCATAATCGGTATCCAAGGTTGCCATGTACAACGTGCCGACATCAAATCCCTCTTCAAGATCGTACCAATGTTTGAAAGAGAGGATGGCTCCTTCCGGGCTGTCCGTTAAATCAATCGGAGGCGCCAGCAGATAGGAATTGGCAAGGGGTTCATAACTGTCGGTTAGATTGGTAGCGTACACCTTCTCACCGGAATAAGCACTGCCCGGTCCGCTGACCGGCGTTCCCCAAGCCCAGGTATTCCCGGCTCCGCCGGAAACAAACCCAGTGATATCCGTTTCGAAATCCTGCAAATAACCGGGCACAACACCGGCGGATACGCTCACGGAGTAAGGGTCGCTGTCAAATCCGTTGTTACCGTAATCGTTCACTCGAATGTAGTAGTCGAGCCCAGCAGTACTAATTAGGAAAGAGGGGATCGTTGCTTCATATACCCCGTCTTTTTCGTTCCCCGACACTCGTACAGCTGGAATGTATACATAATGGCTGGTTCCCGCTTCTTTGGCGTAAAATTCAACGGATGTGACGGCAACATCATCGCTTACTTGAGCGGATAACGTCACATCGAAGCCTTCATATATTAAAGTAGGCGGTGTATGTGTCAGCACCGGTTCCTCTAAATCCTCCCCTGCCGTGATCACACGACCTGAGACCGTGCCGATACCTTGGAGCACGGAGCCTACGGCATCCAATGCATTTACGATGCCATATCCGTACCCGTTATTAGGTACTGTGTCATACTCAGCGTCTGTCCGCGGCGTGGCCGTGCTGGTCAAGATTTCCTCGAGCTGGTCTACCGTGAGCGAGTGGTTCGCCTGCAGCAGCAAGGCCGCGATGGCTGTCGTATGCGGACCTGCCATCGAGGTGCCGTTCCAGCCGCCCTGATAAGCTCCGCCAGGAACAGAGGAACGAATGTTAACACCTGGCGCGGAAACCTCCGGTTTAATTTCATCGTAAGGGGAAGGTCCACGCAAAGAGAAATCCGCTAAATTCCCGTTGATGTCCGTAGCGCCGGTAGCGAACGCTTCTGGATAGTTCGCTGGCGCAGCTACCGAACCCGGACCGCCGGGGTTATCAAAATCGGTGTTGCCCGCCGAGAACTCAGGGAAGATTTGCGCGCTTCTCCAAGCTTGTACGATCGGGCGGAACCATTCATCGATGCCGGGACCGCCTCCCCAGGAGTTGTTCACCACGTCAGGAGCGAGCTCCGGATGCAGATTCCCTTCGGCATCCACTGGCGCGAGCAGCCATTGGCCGCCATCCAGGATGATGTCATCCGTTGTGGTAGGATTAAAAATCCGGACAGCGATCCATTTTGCACCAGGCGCGACGCCGATCTGGTTCGAGCCGTCTGGCTCCGAACCAACCATCGTTCCCATGGTGTGCGTACCGTGGCCATGGGAATCGGCAGGCAGCGGAGCGTGGCTGTGCGGATCATACCAGCTGAGCTCGGGATCCACGATATTGCCCGAAGCATCCAGTCCGCGCCATTTGCTTCTTAAGGCCGGGTGGTTGTAATCCACGCCGGTATCGAGGTTGGCGACCACGATGCCGGTGCCATCGATGCCCATGTTCCACACCTCAGGGGCGTTGATTTGGGCAATATTCCATTCAACGCTGCTTGGGTTAACGTCCTTGGTCGCTTGCTTTGAATCGCCCAGTGAAGTGGAGACCTCGTCGGCCGGTTTCACAGCAGGCATCTTTACGGCAGGCTCTACAGCCGCATCTTTATCGATTTCAACCTTTTGCAGATGACGTTCTTCATTCGGCAAAATTTTCTCGACTTCGGGGAAAAGGGCGATTCGCTCCATCACTTCTTTGGAGCTTGTCACCGCCATGGCATTTACGATAAAGTAGCTTTTGTAGTCTTTCACTTCTCCGGATTGCTGGGCTTTCCGCAAGTATTCCTCCAGCTTAAATTGGGTGCGGGAGGCCGTTTCGCGCAGAGCGCTGACAACGGAAGTCCGTACGGACAGCTTCGCGGCGGAAGGAGTCGATTTCTCCAGCTGGGCTTTCTGAAGAGCCAGCTTGGCGACCGAAGTGGTATCGGTCTGCTCCTTGAGTTTGACAAGGTAGGTGACGAAGTCGTCTTGCTTAAACTGGGTCTGCAATTTAGCGTCAATTTTGGCTTCGGCCACTTGGGGCGTGGACGATCTCAAGCTGCTCTGTCCCGATACGCTGCTGCTGCTGCTGGCGGAGGCGACGGGAACAAGAGTTAACGCAAGAAGGATCGACATGCCAAGCGAGAAAGGTTTGCGAAATCTCTTGAGACTTATCAACTTCTTCACTCCCTTAGATTAAGTTTTAAGCCCAACATCCATCTTTGTGACGGCCGTCCGGAGTAATAAGAACTGAGTCCGGATGCATGACTGACAAAAAATGAATCAATTGCCTCTTGGGTACATCACCTCCTTTATGTAAAATAGTGGAATCAGGCGTAGTAAACCATGGAAGATGTGAGTTGAAACCAATGGTGTGGAGTGAATCGTTAGGTTAGCAGGGGTCATAGTGTGAAGAAAAGTTAACATGGAATGAACCTTATTTCTCAACATTTCATAAAATAAGGTAATATCTGGGGTTGTTAGGGACAGTATATATCTGTAAAATCAGGTACACAAGTAGGTGGATGTGTAAAATATACATATTTTCTTATAAAAATAGGAAAAAATAACTAGAATTTGATGCAAATTATCGGATTTTATGTGAGTTATCTTGACATCTTGCTAACTTCGGTTTACATTAAGCACAAATTCATATTGGCGAATGAGGATGATGGGAGAGTCCGCGGGCTGAACCGAAGATGGAACCGGCTTAGCGGCACCGAAGGAGCAAGGGCCGGTCCTGCAGCCGGCAGCCGAATCTCTCAGGTACAAAGGACCATGATCGGACGCCGCTCTGGAGAGAGCGAACAGCCACCCAAGAGGTACATGGATCTCGGATTTGAGGTTTGGACCGGGACCATTAAACTTTCAGGTAACGGGGACAGAGCGAAAGGCAGCAGCCTTTTTGTTCTGTCTCTTTTTCGTCATAGAAAAATGATGGGGAGATGTACGATGCGATTTAAAAGCGTATTTTCAATTATCGGTCCAGCGATGATTGGGCCCTCCAGTTCACATACGGCCGGGGCTGTACGGATTGGACGATTTGCCCGTCAGCTGCTCGGAACCGCGCCGGTTAAGGCGGAGATTTGCTTCTATGGCTCCTTTGCTGAAACGTACAGCGGACACGGAACCGATCTGGCCATCGTTGGCGGCATTTTGGATTACCGTACGGACGATGAGCGAATCCGCCAGTCGATACAGAACGCTGAACAACAGGGGATTGAAGTGGTGTTTACTACTGGAGTCCTGCCTGGGGCCCATCCGAATACGGTAAAAATAAAACTGACCTGCCAAGACGGAAGTTCAATCGAGGTCATGGGCGCATCCATCGGCGGAGGGACCATCGTTATTCGCAGCATTAACGGTTTTGAGGTGAAATGCTCTGGCGAGCTGCCAACGCTGGTCATCTCCCACGCGGACCGACAAGGAGTGTTGGCAGGAATTACGGCTTTGTTTAGCCGGGAGAATGTGAATATCGGCTACATTATTACCGATCGGAAAGGGCGGACTGCCGAGGCGCTGACGGTTGTGGAGGCCGACTCGTCCATTCCGCCGGAATTAGTGGAGGCGATCCGTGCGTTGGAGCATGTCAGCCAAGTGTCCTACATTGATCTGACGAAGTAAAACGAGGAGGGAGCACGATGCGTTTTAAAAATTTGCGTGAGCTGGTTGAACTTTGTGAACGGGAATCCAAGACGATCTCCAGCATCATGATTCAGGATCAGGTGGAAGAGAGCGGGCAAACGGAGGAAGAAATTGTGGCTGCCATGAACGAGTACTACCAAATCATGAAAACGGCGGTACATAAAGGGCTGACCGAGGACATCGTCTCCACAAGCGGGCTGACTGGCGGCGATGCCAAAAGGGTCGAAGCCTACCGCAATCGCAGTGAGGCTTCGGTTGGTGACATCGCATGTCAGGCCATGGCTTATGCGCTGGCCGTCTCCGAGGTGAACGCCTCGATGGGGCGCATCGTCGCTACGCCGACGGCGGGCTCCTGCGGCATCATCCCTGGCGTGTTCGTCAGCGCCCAAGAGCGCTTCGGATGGGAGGATGAGCATCTCGTGCGCGGGCTGTTTTGCGCTGGAGCCATCGGGTATGTGATCGCCAACAACTCGTTTATTTCCGGCGCGGAAGGCGGCTGCCAGGCAGAGGTTGGATCGGCGATCGGAATGGCGGCCGGGGCGATGGTCGAGCTGCGCGGCGGGACGCCGGAACAGGCGGTGCACGCCGTTGGCCTCGCGCTCAAGAACACGCTGGGCCTGATCTGCGATCCTGTTGGCGGCCTGGTCGAAATCCCTTGCATCGTTCGCAACGGCTTTGGAGCGGTCAATGCGCTGGCTGCCGCTGATATGGCCTTGGCCGGTGTGCGCAGCGCGATCCCGTCGGATGAAGTGATCGACGTGATGCTGGAGGTCGGCTCAGCGATGCCTAGCCGCCACCGCGAAACCGCGCAAGGAGGGCTGGCGCAAACGCCAACCGGCCGTAAGATCATGAAGGAGCTGCGCAGTCGGAAGAAGTGATTGTGTACCCCTTATCTTCAACTTAACGCCGCTGCTGCACTGGATATTGCGGAACTGGATTACGAAAAAAACAAAACCCCTGCGGGGCATCGATAGGATCGCCTATGGAATGCTCCCTCAGGGGTTGTATGAGTTTTATCGGGTTATGCTTCCAAAGAGGTACTTTGTTGCGGACTTATTTTAACAGTAACGCTGCGCAAATAGACGAACGACGAGACGAGTGCAAGCAGCGCGATCACCATCAAGCCCCAGAAAATGTTCGAGTAAGCCGTGGACAACGGCAAACCGTGCTGCCATTCCATTGCGCTGGATACCATGGCGACGCTGAAAGCACCGCTAAAGAATTGCAACAGCTGGTAAAGGCCCATTCCCGAACCTACCTGAGATGCCGGAAGAACACGGGAGATTTCATTGGATACACTGCTCGAGATTATCGTAAATCCAAGGCTCATCAGAATATAGATAAACAGGATGGCGAGCCATGATTGCCCGCTGAACAACGCGAACAAAACCATAGAGATCAATACGAGCAGCGGAACGTACCGCAGGATCATACCGTTCCCGTGACGGTCTATGATTGAACCTACCTTGCGGGAAGCCACCGTCGCGAGGATCGAACCCGGGAAGATGATCAGACCGGCATGGCTGGCGGTTAATTCGAAGTGATGCACTAAAATTTGCGGCAGCAAAAACAAGGTGGCAAAGCTGGCCAAATACGACGCGATCCCTACGATCGACAATGCTAAATATGACCCGTTACGAAATAAAGCGGGCGAAACAAACGGATCTGCGACGGTGCGTATGCGCCAGACGAACAGCGCTAGCGCAACTGCGCCAATGGCGAGTGCCAACCAGGAATGCTGTGTCAAGTACATCAGCAAACCTGTTGTTCCCACAGCGACGAATATTGCACCAAGAGTGTCAAACGATCCCCGTACGGGTTGTTCTTTTGGAATATACCGAAGAAACAGCGGTACCAGAATCAGAGTTAACGCCGTGATGATAAACAGGTATCTCCAGCCAAAATATTCGACAATCGCGCCGCCGGCAACGGGCCCCAGACCAAGACCCAGTGATACGGCCGACATGATCATAGCCATCGCTTTGCCACGCCGCTCGACGGGAACGTAACGGGATAATGTAACCAGGGATAACGATATGACTGCTCCTGCACCAGATGCTTGCACGATGCGAACAACGAGCACCATCCAGAAGTTGGGGCTGAACAACCCGGTAATGGCGGCAAGACCCAGTGTCGTAAGTCCAATTGCCAGTAATCGCCGAATCGGCAGGAAATCGGAAAGCCGGCTGAATGTGATCGACGAGATGGCGAACATAATCGAATAGCCGGTGATGATTAGTGACGAAGTGGCCGCTGACATTTGGAACGTATTGGTGATGTCCGGCAGCGCCAAGTTAAACATCGCTGTATTCATGATGACCAGAACGACAGCGAAAGCAAGCAACACTGTCAGCAGCCCTTCGCGTTGGAGTGCTTCCGAAGAAGTGGGAGTTCCGGAAGATTGAGGACCGGTGGTAGTGTTACGCATGATTTTTACCTCCACTCTTATCTTTGTTCTATTGTTCTAATATTATCGAACGTTTGAAATATAACACGCCTTATCTTATGATGTAAAGAGGGGAGAATAAAATTCATCACGAAATTTAGTAATAAAGGAGTTTTTCCTTATGAAAGTTCTATACCACCCCGAACGGGATGATATTCAATTGTCTTCCGTATTATATGCGTTAAGTGACCCGATTCGGCTTAGCGTCGTGGCGGAAATGCGGCGTTCCGGCGAACGGCCATGTAATTATTTCGAGGTTCCAATCGCGAAATCAACGTTGTCTCACCATATCCGGACACTGCGGGAAGCCGGTGTCATCACGACTCGAATCCAAGGGACACAGCGGTTTATATCGGTGCGGGAAGAGGATTTGGAAGCCCGCTTTCCCGGGTTGTTGAATTCGATCCTGGAGGCTTATGAGAAAACCCAATCGCAGGAGCAATGCGCCGAATCGGAGTAAGATGTTCTTATTTAAGATGTTCTTATTAAAGTAGAGACTTGAGTGAGAAATCGAAGCCAAAGGGGAGCTTACCTTATGTTAAATCTGGATCTCTCAGGACAAATTGCGCTGATTACCGGAGCGACTGGGCAGTTAGGTCGGGTGATCACCCGGACATTGTCCGATTGCGGAGCAAAGGTAGTTATTCATTATGTGAATAACGAAGCCAAAGCCCGGGAATTATTTCAAGAGATCACTGAGACCGGAAGAGAGGCCTTGATCGTACAAGGCGACATTACGAAGGAAGCGGATATCCAAGCAATCCAAGCGAAGGTTACGGCGGAACTTGGCGATCCGGACATCGTTGTTGCCAATGCCGTGGTGCAATATAACTGGACTTCGGTTCTGAAGCAACCAGCGGAAGACTACGTGAGCCAGTTTGAATCCTGTGTTCTGCAGAGTGTGTTCCTGGCCAAGGCATTTATTCCTGCGATGATGGACAAAAGAAAGGGGCGCTTTATCGGAATTAATACCGAGTGCGCTATGCAGAACTTCCCCAACCAGTCGGCGTATACGGCAGGGAAAAGAGGCATGGACGGCGTTTACCGCGTCCTGGCTAAAGAGGTTGGGGAGTACGGGATAACCGTAAATCAGGTCGCCCCGGGCTGGACGATCAGCGATCGCGACCGTGAACTGACGGATCGGAATGATACAGCTTATATTACTGGAGTTCCGCTGAAGCGGCGGGGAGAAGATCAAGATATTGCCAATGCGGTGGCGTTCCTGGCTTCTGATTTAGCTGGTTTTATCACAGGAGCGTACCTCCCGGTGACCGGTGGAAATGTGATGCCGGCTATTTAGGCCATGGCTAAGTGAGGCTGGATAAGAAGGAGGCGCGCAAGGTGGAATCGGCGGAAGGAAGCTACTCGTTGATCCAGAGCCATTTACGACAGATGGAGATGGCGGAGCGGGTGCGGATTTTGTATGCCTGCGAAGCGGGCAGCCGGGCCTGGGGTACTGCGTCTCCTGCCAGCGACTACGACGTCAGGTTCATTTATGTGCGGCCGGTGGAGTGGTATTTGTCGCTCCGAGAAAAAAGGGACGTCATCGAGTATGGCCCAACGGGAGAAACAGAAGAACGAGCCACTGGCGTTGATTCACTTGGTCCGGCTCAGTTGGGGAACGCCTGCAGCCTTGACCTTGCGGGTTGGGATCTGCGCAAGGCTCTGTCGCTGCTTGGGAAGGGTAACCCGTCTTTGTTCGAGTGGCTGTCTGCTCCTATTGTTTATACCGAAGCCTACTCCTTAAAGGAACGGTTGCAGTCGCTCGCAGAACGTGCTTTCTCTGCCAAAGCGGCGATGTACCATTACTTGCATATGGCGAAGCAAAATTGGCGCCCCCAGCACCTCGGCAAGCAAGCTGCCCCAAAGGCATACCTTTCGGTACTCCGGCCTGTGTTGGCTTGTGCTTGGATCGAGCGCTATAGCAGCCCGCCGCCAATGAGCATAGAGTTGCTGCTTGAAGCTGCATTACCGGACTTGGACGGCGGGATCCGCGAAGAGATCGACCTGCTGCTGGAATTGAAGCGAAGCGGAGCCCACCCAGAGTCCGAGTCCCGTCTTTCGCGTTTGGACGGTTATTTAACCGGTCGAATGGAAGGATACGAGCGGCTCGCATCGATCATGGAATCCCCAAGTCGAGATACGGGCCCGGCTTTGTTATCTATGTTGGATGAAGTGTTCATTTCTGTTTTGCAGGAAGTGTGGAAGATGAGAATAGGGTAAGAACCGCTTAAAGGACCGCTAAGATCGACGAGGCGGTTCTTTCTTTTTTCTCTTTTATAATAAACATCAAAAATTAGTGACACAGATGCATACATGGTCTATAATCAACGGAAGAAAGCACAATGTAACAGAATAAAAAAATAAGTAATACAGTCACTGGAGTGAGAGGGGGGACGCTTATCATCACGTTGGAGCATGTCAGCAAAACGTACAGCTTGCAAAACGGGCAATTTGAAGCGTTGCGCAATGTCTCCCTGCAGATCCCGGAAGGCACCATCCACGGCATTATCGGACCTAGCGGAGCAGGGAAATCGACGTTGCTGCGAATGATGAATGCTCTGGAGCTGCCGGATCAAGGGAAAGTGACAGTTCTGGGCCAGGAGCTCACTGCGCTCCCTGAAACAGCGCGGCGTGAGGTGCGGCGCTCGATCGGCATGATTTTTCAACAGTTCCACTTGCTGAATAACCGGACGGTCAGCGGGAACGTATCGGTTCCGCTGGAGCTTGCCGGATTACCGAAGAAGGAGCGCGCCGAACGCGTGGGGGAATGTCTGCGTTTCGTTGGCCTGGAGGACAAGGCTGACCAATATCCGGCATCCCTCAGCGGGGGACAGAAGCAGCGGGTAGCCATTGCCCGGGCGTTGGCAAGTCAGCCTAGCATCCTGCTGTGCGATGAGCCGACCTCCTCGCTTGATCCGAAAACCACAGCAGAGATTCTCGAGGTGCTGCTGCATATCCATCGGACCTTAGGGGTGACGATCGTGATCGTCACGCATGAGATGGACGTGGTGCGCAGCATTTGCCAAGGGGTTTCGGTGATGGAAGAGGGGCGGATCACCGATGCGTTTACGCTTCAGCGGAATGAGGCGGAAGTTGGCACTGCTGGAAGAACCGGTTACCACGCCTCGTACCGGGAGCAGTTGCTTGGCGGGATGGAGGTGTAAAGGCGTTGGATTTTCTCATGATGATGTGGGAGGGCTTCGTTCAGTACCGCAGTCAAATTGGCGAAGCGATCGGCGAGACCTTCATGATGGTTGGGATCGCGTTGCTGGCAGCCTTACTAATTGGCTTACCGCTGGGAACAGCATTGTATCTGAACGGTAAAGGCCAGTTATATGAGCACTCCCTGAGGTACGCTCTGCTGAACGGGATCGTGAACGTCGTTCGTTCCTTTCCGTTCCTGTTGCTGGTGGTGTTTATGATTCCGCTCACCCGCCTGATCGTGGGTACGGCGATCGGAACGCTGGCTGCCTCGATTCCGCTGGCCGTTGTGGCCATTGCCATCTATGCGCGATTCGTTGAGCAATCGCTGTTGGAGGTGCCGCGCGGCGTTATTGAATCGGCCCGGTCGATGGGGGCGTCCAAGCTGCAGATCATCACGAAATTTTTGTATGTTGAAGCCCGTTCCGGCCTGGTGCTGGGATTAACCTCCTCGACGATCAGCTTCATTTCCTATTCGACGGTGATGGGTGTGGTTGGCGGCGGAGGGGTTGGCGATTTTGCCATCCGTTACGGTTATCAACGGTTCGAAACCGAGCTGATGGCTGTGGTGATTGTGCTGATGGTTATTTTGGTACAAGGAATTCAATTTATAGGAAATGCGTTGTCCCGATGGTTGGATAAACGCTGACAATGGAGGGAGAAACCATGCTAAAAACAGGAAAATGGATCATGTCGCTCGTAGTTCTGATGTTGGTGCTGAGCGCTTGCGGCAATAACAGCAATACCTCGAATAACGGAACAGGTGTGGAAGCACCGGCAGCGGCAGAGACGGAGACGACAGAGAACGGAACTACAGAAACCACACTGAAAGTAGCTTCGCTGATTCCACCGATGACGGACATTCTGGAGCTGATCAAACCGCAGCTGAAGGAAGAGGGCATCAACTTGGAAGTTGTGATCTTGTCGGACAATGTGCAGCCCAATGATGCACTGGCGAACAAGGAAGTGGATGCGAACTTCTTCCAGCATGTCCCTTGGATGGAGGAGTACAATAAAAACAAAAACGCGAACCTCGTACCGGTTCAGCCGGTGTATCATGCGGTATACGGCGCTTATTCCAAACGGTATAAATCGATGGAAGAACTCCCGGATGGAGCAACGATTGTTATCGCCAATGACGCGTCTAACGGTGGACGCTCCCTTGACATGCTGGACAAAGCCGGCGTGATTAAATTGAAGGAAGGCGTAGGGATTAACGGGACTGTTGCAGATATCGTAGAGAACAAACATAACTATAAATTCGAGGAAGTTGACCTGCTCATGTTGGCCCGGATGCTGGACGATGCCGATTTGGTGCTGATGACACCGGCTTATGCCAGCCCGCTGGGACTTACACCGAAGAAGGATGCTTTGCTGACGGAAACCATCGAATCGGCATTTGCCATCACTTTGGTGGCTCGTGAGGATAACCGCGATTCCGAGCCGATTCAGAAGCTGGCAAAGGCGATTTCTAGTCCAGAGGTCAAGCAGTTCCTCGAGGACAACTACGACGAGATTGCGCTTCCGGCGTTTTAATTTAGTGCCCTGGCACGAATCTTGGTATAGTACCTGCTGATCGGAATAGGTCAAACTTCCCTCCTCATAGGATGATGTTAGCATGATCCATATGGAGGAGGGGAGTCGATGCAGGTTCATATCGTCCAGCCGGGGCAAACGACATATCGTATCGCACAATCCTATGGCATACCTTATGAAGATATCGTTGAAGCTAATGAATTGCCGAATCCGGAGAGGCTCGTGGTTGGACAAACCTTGGTCATCCCGAACGTCGGCAACTATTATTGGGTCCGGCCTGGGGACAGCTTATGGTCGATCGCTCAACGATTTGGATTAAGTTATCATGAGTTGGCCCGCGTGAATGCCATCAGCGTAGATCAACCCCTTTCGATCGGGTTTCGGCTGTACATTCCGCCGCGGCCGCGAAGAAGAGCGGAGTTTAACGCTTATGTAGAGCCGCGCGGCGGAACGGTCTCTGCAGCGCTGGAGGAAAGTGCGCGGGAAACCGCGCGATATCTGACCTACCTGGCTCCGTTCAGCTTCCTAGCGCAACGGGACGGCTCGCTTCGAGAGCCGCCGCTCAATCAGTTTCCGGAAATTGCTCGGTCAAACCGGGTTGTCCTGATGATGGTGATCACGAATCAGGAGAACGACCAGTTTAGCGATGAGCTTGGCCGGATCTTGCTCAATGATATCCCGATTCAAGATCGGTTTCTGGACAACATCGTCACGACCGCAAACCGATACGGATTTCGGGATATTCATTTCGATTTCGAGTTTTTGCGGCCCGAAGACCGCGAGGCATACAACGCCTTCTTGCGTAAAGCCAAAGCGCGATTCGCGGAGCAGGGCTGGCTGATGTCGACTGCTTTAGCGCCAAAGACCAGTGCCGATCAGAAAGGGAAATGGTATGAAGGGCATGATTACCGGGCCCACGGTGAAATCGCCGATTTTGTTGTGATCATGACCTATGAATGGGGCTACAGCGGTGGACCGGCTCAGGCAGTGTCGCCGATTGGTCCTGTCCGCCGGGTACTTGAATATGCGCTGACGGAAATGCCGGGCTCCAAGATCATGATGGGGCAAAACCTATACGGGTATGACTGGACGTTGCCATTTGTGGAGGGAAGCTCCGCAAGGGCGATTAGTCCGCAGCAGGCGATTCAAATTGCCGCGCGGCATGGCGTCGCCATTCAATACAGCGAGCGGGATCAGGCACCTTTTTTCCAATATTGGGATGCGGAAGGTCGGGAGCATGAAGTTTGGTTTGAGGATGCTCGCTCGATTCAAGCGAAGTTTGACCTGATCAAGGAGTTAGGGCTGCGCGGAATGAGTTATTGGAAGCTGGGTTTAAGTTTTCCGCAAAATTGGCTGTTGCTTGAAGACAATTTCGAGGTGGTCAAACGGGGATAACTTTGATTGATTGGGACGCGAGTAAACTTTGTGATTTTTGTAACAGAGTCACTTGACAGCCTGCGGTATGATAGAAGCAACTTATGTAATCCAAAATTAAATGAATAGAGATCTTCGGGGTAGGGTGAAATTCCCGACCGGCGGTGAGGTTTCGTCAAGAGGAAACCGCAGCCCGCGACTCGCGGATGGCTTTCATAGCCTGAAGTGACTGACTTGGTGAGAATCCAAGGCCGACGGTATAGTCCGGATGGGAGGAGATCAATGAAGCTTAAAGTTTGAATCAGGGACCTGTCATGGTCGCCTGCCAAGCTTATTTGGTCAGCCCTCGCAAAGCCTTCAGGAAGGTCGATGCGGGGGTTTTCTACGTAGACCCTCTATTCAAGAAGGGGACAGACACCATGGAGAAAGTCAAAGTAAGCAGTGGTATGCAATTCTCAGCCGGAGTGAATGCAGGAGCGCTTGCCGGCGCATCCGGTCCGATTCAACATTCGCCGAGAACGGCTCAAGCCCGCAAATCGCGCAGCGGTTTCTGGCTTGTCGTGTTGGGGGCAGCCTTGTGGGGCGTTGACCCGTTGTTTCGGGTCATCCTGCTGAAGTCGCTCACCTCGGCGCAAATCGTACTGATTGAGCATCTGATTATTGCGCTTTTTGCCATCCCGGTCTTATGGAAAAATCGCTCTGAGCTTAAAGGGCTAGGTTGGCGTCAAGGAGGCGCGCTGCTATTCATTTCGTGGGGCGGTTCGGCGATTGCCACGATTCTGTTTACGTTAGCTTTGTCGAGCGGAGATCTGAACGCCGTCCTGTTGCTGCAAAAAATGCAGCCGCTGTTTGCCATCCTGCTGGCCGGATTGCTGCTTAAGGAGAAACTGCCGCGCTACTTTTTCGGATATTTGCTTATTGCGTTGCTGGGCACGTATCTGCTGACCTTCGGTTTTACGATGCCGATTGGGCATTGGAGTGATTTCGTGCAGATCGGCAGCCTGCTCTCATTAGGGGCAGCCGCCTTGTGGGGCGGATCCACGGTAATGGGGCGGTTGATGGTCGGGACGATGAAATATGAGACAGTGACATCGTTACGGTTTATTTTGGCGTTGCCGCTGTTGCTGGCGATCACTTGGAATGAAGGGGCTGCATGGAGCCTGCCGACCGGCACCTCCCAAATTGCTGCATTTTCCCTCAATATGCTTGGACAAGCGTTGTTGCCAGGCCTGCTAAGCTTGCTCGTCTATTACAAGGGGCTGACCACAACCAAAGCGTCGGTCGCGACTCTGGCGGAGCTGAGCTTCCCAATGGTTGGCGTTCTGATTAACTGGATTGCGTTCCAGCAATTGATTACAGTCGCCCAAGCCTGTGGGTTCGTGCTGATATGGGGCACGTTATTCCTGATCTCCCGTCAGGGAGATACCAACCACTAATTTTGCAAAACGATGAAATAGCGGGGATCTCCTCCTGTTTGACAGGAAGGAAATCCTCGTTTTTTTTCATTCTCTGCATCCTCTTTGGCGAAATTTGTTATATGATAAGAAAAAGTATCAAATAAGGATGAAGATTATTTCGTGGGATGGAGACGGTGGAAAGTTTCATGTTGGATCTAAAATTAGATATGGGAACGGAATTCGTATTGCTCGTATTGGGCCATCTTCTGACCATCATTCTCTTTAGTGCATACAAGTTCCGTAATTCCAAACAGTCAGTGATGGACGTGTTTTATGCCGCCAAATGGCTGCAGGCTGTAACCTGGGGTTTGTTTATATTATCGGAAAATACACCGGGCATGGCCGTGCTCACAGCGGCGAATTTGTTTTTACTGCTGGGGGCTGTCTCTGAAATGGTTGCATTGCTGCAAGTGACTGACGGATTTAGCACCAAAGCGAGGAGGTTCTACGTATATTGGACCGCAGCGGGTATGACAGCCTACCTGTTGGTTGTTCTCCTGCATAATACCGCTTCACTTCGCATTGCTGTCGTCTCCTTCTCTATCGCGGTGATGCTGGCGATCCCTGCCGTTCGGTTAGTGCCATCGTCCTTGAATTCCTCATTGTCCCAGCTGATAGGTTACATGTACCTCACAATCGCGATTGTCTTGACCGCTCGCACCCCGCTGGCTTTCTTCAGTCTCGGATTGGTGGACATGATGAACCCCGGCGTCTATCAAACGTTAACCTTCCTGGCTTTGTATGCGCTTTTAATGCTGGGGAACATGGGCTTCTTCCTTCTCTCCAAGGAGCGGACGGACCGGGAGTTGATGAGATTGGCCAGCTATGACGATCTGACTGGTGCGTTGAACCGGCGGGCCTTTATGCACCATACCCAGCAGACCTTGCGGCAATGCCGGAGGGTGGGGATCCCGGCCTCGTTTATTCTGATCGATGTGGACCATTTTAAGACGATTAATGACTCCTTTGGTCATCATATCGGAGACGAGCTGCTGCAGGAATTCGCCGGGAAGGTCCATCCCTGGCTGCGGGAGGGGGATTTGTTTGGGCGGTATGGCGGAGATGAATTCGCGATCTTCCTTCCGGGAGCGGACGAGCAGGCCTCGGATGAGTTCGCTGAAAATCTGCGTGCCGCCGTGCTGGAGAGTCAGAGAAATCGCGGGCGCCTGGACACTAGACCCGAGTATACCATCAGCATTGGTGTGGTCACTGTTCCCGCAGGCTCGGATGTGCCGTTGCAGGAGTTGTTTAAATCCAGCGATGAAGCTTTGTATCAAGCCAAGCATGCTGGCCGTAACCAGGCTGCACGTAGCGGAGCATAACAGCGAAAGGCCGGGCCCATAAGGGACCAGCCTTTTTTTGGTTGTGTGCAAGCGGGATCAGTTCTCGTCCAGCCACAAAATTGCTGTAACCCCGCGCGGATAATACCGACTTCCGCAGATGACACCGGCCATCATCTGGTCGCTCCAGCTCCAGTAGGCATTCTTCTCGGAAGTCAGCCAGCCCACATGTGCTGCATCGGCAGCTTGACCTCGTTCGTCCCACGGAAGACCCAAGATCCGGCGGGCGATGTACTGGCAGAGATAAATTTTACTTAGCCAGGAGTTGTTGCTCGTTGAGGACAACTTCCAACCGCCGTCCTCGAACAGGCAGATGCCCGGCTGCAGCACTGTGTTCAGGTGCGTGGACAGCGCTGCGATATATGCGCCGAATCGACCGTTTGGATCCAGCGCTTCTTCGCAGCCGGTGTAGAGCGGGTAGATAAGACCCTCGATCGCAGGGATGATCTTCGAGTCATTGTTCTCTTGAATGACCGCTGGAATGTAACCGCCCGGCAGCATATGAGAAGTAATCGTGGCGGCGCACAAATCGGCTTGGCGTCCGGCCAGCGCAGCCGCCGTTTCGCGGCCATTGTCGCGAAGCAGCTTCTCTAAGGCAACGTACGCTGCCCAGCTCTTGCCGGCCAAATAAATGTTATTCCGCGCTTGCCCCAGCGAGACGTCCAGACTGTCATAGGTGGTGATTTCCGCTCCGCCCATTGTACGGGAGCTGTCGAGGCCCATAATGCCGGTACGCTGCGACGGATCAGGATGGTCGCGGTTTACCATGCTTTCCAGGCATTGCTCCAGAATCGGCAGGTTCTGCTTCAACCATTCGCGATCGTTCGTTTGATGGACGTAAACGGTGGCGCTTAACACCCAGTTGACGAGTTGCTCCTGCGTCATGTGAGAGAAGCAGTCGTCGAGCGCATGCAGCTCATAAGACGAATAGCCAGGAAGGGTAAACGAGTTCTTTACGCCCATGTCATGCGTGAAGCTGATGCCGCCAGGATATTCGGTTGAATCTCCCGGAAACCGCACCGTATCCCGGTAGCTGTAGCGGCTGGTGTAGAAATCGAGTTCGTTTTTAACCGTCCATGGATTCATTTTGATCTCGTAAAACAACTGGTCAACCAGCAAATCAAACGTATTCATCATCCGGTATTCGCCTTCATTGACGATCCAGAGCGGCTTGCCCTCATGCTCTAGCAGCTCCGTGGAACCGTAATAGCTGCGGATGGCATGTGCAAGCATAAACTTCTGATCCTCGCTTAGCTTAGCGTCGTTCACTAGCGCGTCGCCTTGGCGGGCAACCTCCAGCTTACGGTCAAATTGTGCTAACGCATACTCGGCTACTTCTTCGATGTTCGCGAAATACCGCGTATAGTAGTAGGATGCATCTATCCCTGTTGTGACGTAACCAGCGCGGTAGAAGCAAAGTGCAAAGCGGTAAGTGGCTTTCTCGCCAGCCGGTGTCTCCATAAGCAGTGCGCCCACGGGGCCAAGGCCAAACCGGAGATTTTCCGGAACCTTTGGTTTGAGAATCGATTCCATCGTAAAAAAGCCAGCGCTGGTAATCCGCGGATCGCTCGCCGCAATGGCGGTATGGCGGCCTTGGCCAATGCCGCAAATGCGGCCGCTCGTCACGTCCTCCAGGCGGCGAATGGCGCTGACAGGGTCGTTGTTTTGCATACCAAAGAAGGCTTTGCGCGTCGACGTTCCCCGGGTATTGTCCACCGTGATCTCGGCAAGCACGGCCGGCATCAGCGCGAAACGCAGCTGCTCTTCCGTTGCTGTCTCGGGATCAGGTACGCCTTCAAACGGGGAGATTAAGCGGAACGTCAAATCGCCGGCTTGCCATTCGTCGATGGCTGCCCCAAATCGGCGGACGATTTCATTCCGGTTGTACGGCAGGATGAGACCGCCCTCTACTTGCTGAACGGAATGTCGCTCGCTGGAGTCTGAACCGCTCTCTTCGGTCGTGTAACGATTACGCTCGTCCAGACCTTCGCCAAAGAACGGGAAAGCGCGGTAATGCTCTTGCCCATCGTCCTGCAGGCCGATATAGATGTTTTGGTTCGGCGGGCTGGCCATTTCTAGGTCGAAGCCGCCGCTTTGGCCGGGATAACCTAATGTAAAGCTGGCAAACGCTCCCATCGGAGAGTGATGCGCGTTAAAAAATATATTTTTACCCAAGTTAATTACCTCCTGTTCAATTCACAGCGGTTATGCTAGTTTTGATTATAACAAGGCTTTTGGGGAACGCCCATGTCCAAACCGCCGATCGATTTATCCAAAACGTGCACGGCGGTGAGGCAGGGAAAGCGATTATAGAGAAGCGGAGGGATAAGGGTGGCTAGAGAACATCAGGTTACCGAATATATGCTGCCAAATATGGATTCGACCTTTAAGCTCTTTGCCGCGCATTTGCGAACGGTCACGCCGGAGTGGTCGTATCCGCGCCACAGCCACCCGCTGTTCGAGGTGAACTTGCTGTTGGCAGGCAGTCAAGAGATGATCGTCGGCGGTAAACGTTATGTGCAGCAGCCCGGCGATTTTCTGCTGCTGCGCCCCGAGGACATGCACGAAAGCCGGGCGCTGGGAACAGAGTCGATGACGTATTATTGCTTGCATTTTAACGTCGACGAGCCCGTGCTTCGCGAGCTGCTGTGCCGCGGCGAGAATCCGCTCCACACCGCAGACGGACCGCTGGCCCAAGTTATTCGGCCAAGCTTGGACAAGCTTATTGCGCTTACTTCGGACGGGTCAGGTACGAAGGTGGCGGACAAGATGCGGACGATGGCCGCGGTCTTCGAGCTGTTTGCCGGCCTGAGCGAAGGGTTGGCCGAGCAGGAGGCCGGCGCGCCAAACGGCCGGATGAATCGGATCGCGGCGGAGATCGCCGCCGCGCTGGAGCGCAGCGTCGAGGAGCCGGGGGCGGCGTGGAACGTGTCAACATTAGGGAACGCAAGCCCCACAAGCAGCAGTTCCAGAAACAACAGTTCCAGCAGCAACGGCGAAAATGGTACCAGCAGTAATGTTAGTCGCGGTAGTGTCTCCCATGATGAAGGCTCCTTCGGTCGTCGATCCGTCGACGTTCTGGACGCGGATCGATCACGCGAGACTGTCGCGGCGGTCACTGCCGGACTTGGGTACAGCGCGTCCTCCTGCAATCGGATTTTCCGCAGCGTGTACGGGATGTCGCCACGCCAGTATTTATCGGCGCTGAAGCTTAAGAAGGCCAAGCTGCTGCTGTTGGAGCCGGAGTTATCGGTGGAAGCTATTTCGATACGACTTGGTTACAAGGATATTGCCCATTTCAGCCGTCAGTTTAAACGCTGGACTGGAGAATCACCCGGCAAGTTTAGAGCGCGGTTTCATATTTAACTTAAATTCATATCCATAATAATTTGAAAGGGGCTAGCTGTTTTGACCACCATAAATGAAAGCGCTGACTTATTAGCGATACCGCGAAGCGAGCGAATT
The DNA here is from genome assembly GCF_004000745.1 of Paenibacillus barengoltzii NBRC 101215. GTDB lineage: Bacteria > Bacillota > Bacilli > Paenibacillales > Paenibacillaceae > Fontibacillus > Fontibacillus barengoltzii. The sequence continues at coordinate 35,705 of NZ_BILV01000009.1, read as the reverse complement.
GTCTTTTTTGGCGACAGCATTACGGAGAACGGTACGTATATCCGGAACTTGGAGGCTTTTTTCCTGAAGCATCTGCCGGAACATCGGCTGGAGTGGATCAATTTGGGGGTCAGCAGCGAGACCGTGGCGGGAACCAGCGAAAAAGATCACCCCTTCCCCCGTCCCTGCGTGCATGAGCGCCTGGAGCGCGCTTTGGCCGAAACCCGGCCGGATTGGGTGTTTATTTGCTACGGAATGAACGACGGCATTTATCATCCGTTTGGGGAGGCGCGTTTTGAAGCCTACCGCGACGGGTTGCGTCAAGCTGTGGAACTGGTGCAAAGCTTCGGAGCCCGCGTCTTCCTGATGACGCCGCCGCCATTTGATGTTGCTTCGATTGGCGGGAAGGCGCTGCCAGACGGGAAGGATATGAATGAATACTCGTTTGAGCGGCCGTATGTCAAATATAACGAAGTCTTGGAACGCTACGCAGCTTGGGTGCGGCAGTACGGCGAAGCAGAAGGACTGACGGTGGTAGATCTCCGCCGCCCGTTGAGTGAACTGATTCGTAAACGTCGTGAGGCGGACACGGGCTATCGTTACGGCGATGGCATTCACCCAAACGAAGAGGGACATTGGGTAATCGCCCAGACAATCCTGAGCCGTGTGTTCCATTTGGAGCTGGAGCGGGTACCGGCCTGGGCTGAGGTCAACGGGGGAGACAGTGTGTTTATCCGGCTCGTCGGCCAGCGGCGAGCCGTGCTGAACGCGGCGTGGCGAGAGCATGTCGGGCACACGAACCCGAACAAGCTGGAGACAACGCCGCTGGCAGAGGCGCTGCAGCAGGCTGAGGCACTGCTGCCAGCAATCGAGCGTGCCGCCGCGCTGGAAGGCGGCACAGAGAGCGCGGAGGTGCGCGAATGGATGGGGTTCGCGCGCACCGACCTCTATTTCGGCGGCCGCGAATGCGTGGTAGTCGCTCCGCGGGAGGCCGCGCCCGGCCGGCCTTGGGTTTGGCGGAGCGAATTCTTCGGCGCCTTCGCGGACGCCGACCTGGCCCTGCTCGAGCAAGGCTGGCACGTGGCCAACTGCCGGCTGAGCCACCTCTACGGCTGCCCGTATGCCTCCGGGCAGATGGAAGCATTTCGCGCCTGGCTGACCGCGAAATATGAGCTCGCCCCGAAGCCGGTGTTGTTCGGCTTCAGCCGGGGCGGCCTGTACGCGCTGCGGTACGCCGCGCTGTACCCTGACCACGTCGCGGCGCTGTATCTTGACGCGCCGGTGGTGGACATCCGCAGCTGGCCGGGGGGCCAGGGTGCGGGTCGGGGCGCGCCGGAGGAGTGGCACGACTGCTTGGCGGTGTATGACATCGCCAAGTCAGCAGCCACTCCGGCGGAGGCCAACCGGCTCGCCGGCGAGGAGACGGATCGCCTGCTCGCGGGGCTCACCGCACCGGCCAGCGCTGGCGTGCCGGTGCTGCTCATCTCCGGCGACGCTGATCTCGACGTGCCGTTTGAGGAGAACGGGGCGGTGCTTGAGCGCACCTACCGGGCACATGGCGGATCGGTGATGACCATCCTTAAGCCAGGCGGGGGCCACCACCCGCACAGCTTGCCCGATGTCACGCCGATTGTGCAGTTTGTCCTTTCTTCGGCTGCGAACCGAGTACAATAGCTGCCTATAGACCGTCCGATGGATATCGGACGGTTTTTTGCTTCGAGTTGGAAGGTTTCTTCCTTAGGGGGGAGAGGAACATAGTCTCTCCACGTTCTTTTCAACGATTATCCCGTTGTATCAGGAAATGGAAACAAGAGAAAGTGCAATAGGGAGGAATAATCTCTCGCCCTCCTTCTTAACGATTATCCCGTTGAATCAGCCGTCGGGAAATGTGAAGGAAGTAGCGGGCAGAAAGTAGCATCCAAGTAATAAACAAGTGTAGTAGTATGAAAGATCAGTAATAAACAAGTGTAGTAGTATGAAAGATCAGTAATAAACAAGTGATGTGAGAAAACCGATGGGTAGGAACATATGAGCTACCACTCACTGAGTTAATATAGATTAGATTGTGAAAAACACGATAAATTGAACTTGGGTATAGCTTAAATCGGTTGAACTGAAAGTGAAAATACTGAATAAGAAGCGGAAATGCTGAAATTGGTGTAGCTTTAAATGAGTCGATTAACTGTGTTCGAAAGTCAAGGTAGGCGATTTCATGTTGTTTGGCATTCCGATCAGCATTCTTTCTTAGCTCAATAAAAATCGCGTAGCAGCTCAGTTAGCAGCCTCACGCTGCACCTGCAAGGAACGGCTTCAGCTGGCGTGCGTTCAGACCATGGGCGATTAACTGGCGGTAAGGGATGGCAGGAATGGACAAGCACATTTGCAGCAGGTTTTGGCGTATCTCTTCCTCGGAACAAGTCATGCGCAGGTAACGGCGGACGGTGTACTCGTTCAAATACGCCTGCAAATGCGTTATTCCCAGCGCGACATACGTGCGTCGGATCGAGTCTCTTGCTTGTCTCACGACTCTCCGCAAGGGCAGATACATCCGATAAACGAAAGGGAACCACCGCTTAGTTGAGGTATGTTGTCTATCGACATACTTGTTGATGAATGCCTCAAGATCGCTCCGGTCAGCCTGTTGCTCGCCCCCTCCTCTTTTGTGCGGAATCAATTGAATCTTCACTCGCTCGGGTTCACCAGTCTCCGTGACCGTGCAGCCGGCAACAACCGCGGTGGCATAAGGCTGACAAGCTGGATGAAAGCGTCTGGTATCCGTGCCATATTGATCGCGGCTCACCTTTACTTCTCCAGAGAGCAAGACCTTCGCATCACATTCACCGAGGGTATGACGGATTTTGTGCAGCATGAGCCAAGCGGTCTTGTAGGTCACTTGAATCACCTGACTCAACCGCAGCGCCGAGATGCCATCTGGGAGCAGGAACAGCTCCAATGCTTGGAACCATTTCACCAAAGGCAAATGGGTTCTTTCAAAAATGGTGCCGACCAAAGGCGAGGCTTGATAGCCACATTTTCCGCATTCAAATAAAGGAATATGTCGAGTGGACAGACGGGTGCACTCGGTATAAGCACAGCGCGGGCAGACAAAGCCATTTGGCCACTTCATCGCGATAATCGCCTCGATACAGTCGGCCTCGCTTTGAAAACGGCTACTGATAGATTTAAGCCCCATGCTCGTACCTAATTCCATGTCCGATCCCTCCAATTGAAGTTCCTCTAGTCACTGAATACGCACGTGCGTTCCCTTTTTTCTCATTATAGCAAACATACGTTCTTGTATCAACTAAAAAATCCCAAATCTTCACGAAAAATGTGGATGTTCAGATCACTGTGCAGCCTTAGTTTAATCCCCCTCATCGATCGCCAAATCTGAATCAAAGGGATAATCGTGCAAAAAGGGGGTTGGGGGGCTAGAGGGGCTAGAGGGGCTAAAATCCCCTCTACTCTCTTCCCTAATCTCTCAATTCTGATCGAAAGGGATAATGGTGCAAAAGGGCACAACGAATCACAACGAGGCACACAAAGGTACACAAAGGCATAACGAGGAAACAGCAAGGCGTAAATAGGCGCTTACGAGAGGTCTTCTATCGCGATCTCCGTATTCTGATCGAAAGGGATAATCGTGTAAAAGAGGCGTGCCGAAAGCCCAAAGTTCGGAGGCAGGCGGTGTCAAAAGGCGGCATTCGCCAATTTATACGGCGGGCGGGTAGTCGTCCATGATGCACGTGTCCCCTCAGCATATATTTATTAAGACCCAGGAAACGAAAGATTGAAATCCACGAAGATAGGATGAAGAACCTTGGAGAACGTCAACGAGAATCGATACGGCGAGGCTTATCAGGCCGGATACCAGGATGGGATTCGGTATGGCGGATGCCAGGCTGTGCTGGAACGCATTCCGCCGGTTTCTCGGCCGAAAGTGGACCTGCGGGTGCTGTATGTGCCTCAAGGGTTCGATGCGATTGACGAAGGGGTTCAGACGGCGCTTGCGGAGTTGACGCGGGAATGCATCGTTGCCTCACCGGAAATGATGCTGCAGGAAACCGAGCACCATCGTCCCGATCTGGTGCTGGTCATGAATTCGCTGCACATTTTTCCGCCTGATCATACTACGCAGTTGGAGCAGATCCGGAGAATGGGGATTCGGACCGCTGTTTGGTTCGTGGATGATCCTTATTTTACCGATGATACGACCGCGCTGGCTTTAAGCTACGATGTGGTGTTTACGCACGAAATCGAATGTGTGCCGCTCTATCGCTCCTTAGGGGTGCAAAGCGTACACCATCTTCCGCTCGCTGCGAATCCGCGTCAATTTCGGCCCATTCCGGCTAAGCCTGAATATCGCTATGATGTTTGTTTTATCGGTAATGCTTTTTGGAATCGAGTAGCCTTGTTTGATCGCTTAAGCTCGTTCCTGCAAGACAAACGCGTGCTGATCGCAGGATACCATTGGGATCGCTTGCCCAGATACGAGAAGCTGGCGAGGTTCATCCGCCCAGGGTGGGTTCCCGTTGAGGAGACGGTCCGTTATTACAATGCCGCCAAAATTGTACTCAACATCCATCGACCAACGCAAACCGGCCAGGACAACCGGAACGGGAGCGATACGCCTGGGAGTTCGATCAATCCGCGAACCTATGAAATTGCCAGCTGCGGCGCTTTTCAAATTACGGATATCCGCGGCGATTTAACCTCGTTCTATCGGCCGGGCTACGACATCGAGACGTTTCGAGATGAGGCGGAGTTAGAGGCGAAAATCCGCTATTATCTTGAGCATGATGAGGAACGACGCTTAATCGCTTGGCGCTCGCTGTGGACGACGACGGCGTTCCATACGTATATGGACCGGGTTAGCCGCCTGTTGGCTGCAGTCACCAAAAGCTAGTAGAGGAGTCAACCCACTGGAACCACCCCAACGAGAACCAACTATCAAGAACTCATCAGCTAGAACTATCCAACTAGATTCAACCTAGTAAAGGAGTGACCTTATGTTCATGGAAGAAGCGGCTGGCCATCCAACTCAACCCGTGATGAGCCCGGAGGAGAGCGGTAGAACCAACGGGTTCCGTGACGGCTATGCCGAGGGGTACCTGAGAGGAAGGGCCAGCTATATTGTCAGTCAACCGCGGCCGAAATTCCCGGTACGCAACTTAAAAATATTATATGTTGGCTCGGGGAAAGGATTTCCTTATTCTCCGATTGATGAGGCCGTAACTTCCACGCTCCGCACGTTAACTGCTGAAGTGATTACCGCTGTGCCGGGCGATTCGATACCGGATTTGGCATCGCTGCATAAACCGAACTTGCTGCTCGCCCTCGACGGCTTGGAGCTTCCTCTGGAGCATGTCAACGCCGTGCGGGCGATGGGTATCCCTACGGCGATATGGTTTACGGATGATCCCTACTACACGGATCTGACGGTTCCGCTGAGTACGCAATATGATTACGTGTTTACTCTTGAACGAAATTGCGTTGATCTGTATCGCTCAGCCGGCTGCAGCCAAGTTCATTATTTGCCGTTTGCCGCCTTTCCGGAGCACTATCGTCCGACCTTGATGCCATCCCCGCACCGCCGCAATTTAAGCTTTATCGGTTCAGCGTATTGGAATCGGGTGAACTTTCTCCGGCCTATTTTTCCAGCGTTGATTGAACAAGGCTTAATGATTAACGGTATCTGGTGGGATCGGCTGCCGGAGTACCCGGACTATGTGGACCGGATCGAGCTGGGAAAATGGATGGGTCCGGTGGAAACCGCCGAAGTGTACAGCGGGTCGAAAATTGTCCTGAACTTACACCGCTCCCCGTTTGAGGAGGATGTTAATAACAACAAAGCGGGTATCACAGCGGCGTCGCCAAACCCGCGGACGTTCGAAATTTCGGCCTGCGCAACGCTTCAATTGGTTGATTCGCGGGATGACCTAGCTTCGTTCTACGTCCCCGGCGAAGAAATTGAAACCTTCTCCTCGCCGGAGGAGTTGGTTGAGAAGGTGCGTTTTTATCTGAATCACGAGGAAGCAAGACGGGAAATTGCGTTGCGTGCGCTGAATCGGACCTTGCGGGACCATACCTATTCCAATCGGTTAGATCAGCTGCTAACCGTGATTTTCGGGTGAATCCAGTGAAGTGGAAGCTGGTTCCTGAGCCTCGGACAAACGCACAGGCAAAGGAGGGGCAATTGTGTCGGATAGAAAGAAGCTTCTGCTGTTCTCGCACGTGTGCAATTCCAGAAACGTAACCGGCGCCGAAAAGCTGTTGTTATTCAGCGCGAGAAAGCTGTCGGCTTATTACGACTGTACCATCGTGGTTCCAAGACAGGGCAGTTTGTCGGTGCTGGCCCATCGTTATGGGATTCGCACACTGCTGTGTGATAACCCGTTGATATACGCGATGTGTTCCCCGAACTCCAGTCTGTCTGGCGAAATCCATACGATTGCCTGGAGCGACTCGGTGCAGCGTACAATCGGATTGCTCCAAGAGGAGCGGCCGGATGCGGTACTGGTAAATACCAGCGTGAATGTAGCACCGGCGATTGCGGCTAAACAGTTGGGAATCCCTGTGATTTGGCAGATTACGGAGGTCATTGCATCCAATGAGTTTACGGCGGAAGCAGTGAATCTGATCGACAGATACAGCGATTTGATTGTTGGCATTTCCGAATCTGCCCTGCTTCCTTTCGCTGGAACGCAGGCTATGCACAAAACCGTATTGCTCTATCCTTCGTGGAACCCGGAGGATATCCATCCCGAGCTTTGGCCGGCACAACGCTGGCAACGAAGAGCACAATGGAAGATCAAACCGTCCGAATTTCTGGTCGGCTATATTTCCTCTTACCTGATTCCAGAGAAAGGTGCCAACCATTTTATCGAAGCAGCGCTGAACCTGGCGCACCGGTTCCCGGAGGCCAAATTCGTCATGATCGGTGCGGAAGTTCAACCTGAGTATTATCGGAGTTTAAAGCGAGCGGTACAGGGGTCACCGCATGGGCAGCGATTTATTTTTGTGAGTATGGAATACCATGTGGAATCCGCCTTTAGTGCGATGGACATCGTCGTTGTTCCGGGCATTCTGCCCGAAGGGTTTGGATTAACGGCGCTGGAAGCGATGATCTTCGGGAAACCGGTAGTAGCCTATGCTTCTGGCGGATTGCGCGAAATTTTGGAGTCGACAGGTAACGGAGCTTATCTGGTACCGACAGGAGACAGCCTTGGACTTGTGGAGAAGTGTGCAGAACTCCTGTCTTCTTCGGAACTGTCCCGCAGCGTAGGGGAAAGGAATCGAGTTCAAGCAGAGGTTATGTTTGGCCCTGCTGCCTACGAGCTGCGGCTTCAAGAACTCGTTCAGCGGATGCAGGGATTGTCGGGGGTTGCCGTACCTCTGCCTGAGCCGGTCCCGACCACGACTTCCCCAGATGCGGCGGAGTATCGAGGCTCTGGATCGGCGGCGGGTGCAGCGAGTCCGTCAAGCCGCCGCAGACGAGTCAAATTGAAGCGAGCCAAACTGCGTAAGCGAAAATCCGGTGCGGGAAGGAGCTTCACCGCCCGACGCGGCGGGAAGCGACGCGCAAGTAAGATCACCCGGCGCAAGGCGGGGGGCACCCGGAAGATGAACCGAATCCGCCGCAAACCTAGCCGGAGAACCAGAAATCCCCGCAGGCAACGCGTGCGGAAACGCCAGAAATTTACAAGGAGATGAGTCAGCAAGGAGATGAGACCGTGAAGATCATGACCATTTTGGGGACCCGACCGGAAATCATTCGGCTCAGCCGGATCATCCCGTTGCTGGATCAATGGGCCGATAAGCATGTACTGGTGCATACGGGCCAGAATTTTACGGCTAGTCTCAGCGATGTTTTTTTCCAAGAGCTGGGTTTGAGACAGCCAGACTATGTCTTTCAAGATCAGCAAACGACGCTGGGCAGCCAATTAGCGGCGATGTTTGGCCAGATGGAGCAGATCTTGGAGGCGGAGAGACCGGACCGCGTATTGCTGCTAGGGGACACAAACAGTGCGTTGTGTGCCATACTCGCTGAACGTCTCGGTTATCCTGTGATCCACATGGAGGCGGGTAACCGCTGCTTCGACCTCGAGGTGCCTGAGGAGAAAAATCGGAAGCTTATCGATGCGGTGTCGACGATCAATATGCCATACACCCCGCAGAGCAAAGCTCATTTGCTGGCGGAGGGGGTGCCGAGCAACCGGATCGTGCTGATCGGCAATCCGATTTACGAGGTGATGAAGCATTACGAGCCTCAGATTGAAGCAAGCGATATTCTGCAGCGGCTGGGACTGAGAGAAGGAGATTATTATCTCGTGACGACCCACCGGGCGGAGAACGTCGATCGACCACCCTCCCTGCACGCTATTATGGATGGGCTGAATCGAGTCGCAGAAATGTCGTCCAAACGGTTAATTTGCAGCATTCATCCTCGGACGAGATCGCGGATTGAACAGGACCTGAAGTTGGAGATGCATCCTTTAGTGGAATTTTATGAGCCGTTTGGTTTCTTTGATTTCGTGAAGCTGGAGAAGCATGCGCTATGTGCGTTGACGGACAGCGGCACCGTGCAGGAGGAATGCTGCATCATGCAGGTACCAACGGTAACAATTCGCCGTACGACAGAGCGGCCGGAGACCGTGGATTGCGGTAGCAACGTCGTATCCGGCATCGACGCCGGCAGAATCGCCGAAGCAGCGAAGATGATGTCCGGTATGGAACGTTCATGGCCTTGTCCTGAAGGATATTTGGAGGAGAAGGTCTCACAAAAAGTGGTCAAATTCGTGCTTGGGGGGAAGTTGAATGTTTAAAGATCAAGTGATTCTCGTCACCGGGGGGACCGGTTCCTGGGGTTACGAGCTGATCCGCCAGCTCCTCCCCCAAGACCCGAAGGAGATCATCATTTACTCCCGTGGTGAAGCGGCGCAGGTTGCGATGAGCCGCACCTTTCATGATGAGCGCCTGACGTTTCGAATCGGCGATATCCGCGATAAGGAGGCTTTGATCACGGCCTGCCAGAACGTGGACATCGTCTATCATCTGGCTGCTTTGAAACACGTGCCCATTTGCGAAGAGCAACCTGCTGAAGCGCTGAAAACCAATGTGGTCGGCACCCAAAACGTTATTGAAGCCGCCATTAAAAACAAAGTGAAAAAAGTCCTTTATATCTCTACGGACAAAGCGTCGAACCCCTCGAACTTCTATGGCATGACCAAAGCTATCGGTGAAAAGCTGGTTGTTTACGCCAACCTGATCCAGGATGAAACCCGATTTGTATGCATTCGGGGCGGCAACGTTCTGGGGACCAACGGCAGCGTGATTCATTTGTTCAAGCAGCAGATTCGGGAGCAGAAGCGGGTAAAGATCACCGATTTGGAAATGACTCGATTTTTCCTTACGATGCCGGAAGCGATCCAGCTTCTATTTAAGGCTTCTCGGGAGAGCATCGGCGGGGAGATTTTCGTCATGCTGATGCCAACCTGCCGGATTATCGATCTGGCGGAGGTGCTGATTGAGGCTTCAGGCATCCCCGATGTGTCGATTGAGGTGACGGGGATCCGCCCTGGCGAACGGATTCACGAGTTGCTGCTCAGTGAATATGAAAGCCGGTCGACCGTGGTATACGACAAGGAGTATCTGGTCATCATGCCTGCGCTCGAGATCGCGGGTCTGCGAGATCGTTACGGCCATTTGCCGCTCGTTCCTTACGGCGAGTTGAGTTCGGAACATGAGCTGATGAGCAAGGAGGAGATCCGCAACATGCTGGATAAAGGAGGATTTCTCTCATGAAATTGCTGATCCTTGGGGGCCATGGAATGGCCGGTCATGTATTGGTACGACATTTTCGCGAGAAGGAAGGCTACCAGGTGTTCTATACCTCACGCGACCCTGGTGACCGCAACTCGTTGATCTTGGATGCCGGAGATATCGTCGCTGTCGATCAGGCGGTGCAGTTAGTTCGTCCCGATGTCATCATTAACGCGGTTGGGGTGCTAAATCAATTTGCCGACCAGGATAAAATTATGGCTTATCACATCAATGGATTTCTGCCCCACCGGCTGCGCCATTTAGCTGACAAAATCCATGCGCGCCTGATTCATATCAGTACGGACTGCGTCTTCCGCGGTGACCGTGGCAGCTATAAGGAGGATGATCAGCCCGACGGTGTCACAACGTATGCCTTAACGAAGGCGCTTGGGGAGATCCGTGACGCAGGACATCTGACCATCCGTACCTCCATTATCGGACCGGAGATTCGCCGTCATGGAATTGGTCTCTTTCATTGGTTTATGAATCAGAAAGGGAAGGTGTCCGGGTACCGCCAAGTCAAATGGAACGGCGTGACGACGATCCAGCTTGCGAAGACGATCGAATTGCTGTTGGACCGGCCCGTGTCCGGGTTGATCCATTTAGCGCATCCAGAGGTCGTCAGCAAATACGAAATGCTGCAAATGTTTCAAGAAATTTGGGGGAAAGACGACGTTGAGATCGAACCGGATGATGGCCCGAACCTCGACCGAACGCTGGTGAACACCCGTCCGGATGCGGTAGTCCCTCTACCTTCGTTCCGAAAGATGATAGAGGAAATGGCGGAATGGATGAAACAGCATGAATGACCGGGCGACGGTTCTGATAACAGGAGCCGGCGGTTTTACCGGGCGTCATGCTTGCCAACGTTTTGCTGCCAAGGGATACCGGGTTTTCGCTATGGTCAGGAAGGCAGTCGGATGGCCTGTCAACGAGAAGTTAGAGTACATTCCGTGCGATTTGACTGACCGGGCAGGGGTCAAGCAGGCCATTGAGCAAACCCGGCCGCAGTACGTGCTGCACCTAGGCGGGAAAAACTCCGTCCCGGATTCCTGGGCTCAGCCCCTCCTCTACATGGAGAGTAATGTCATGACGACCCTATATCTGCTGGATGCGTTACATTCCTGCGGTCTGGGGGATACCCGTATCCTCGTAGCCGGTTCTCGGCTTAAATTTGGACTGGATCGGCCGCTTCATCCCACGCATCCTTATGGGTTAAGCAAAACTTTGCAAGAGGCGGCCGCTTTAGCCTGGGGGAAGCTGTTCCAACTTGGCGTGTTGATCGCCGAACCCGGCAACTTGATTGGCGCCGGTCCATCCACAGGGATATGCTCTCTGCTCGCCCGGCATATCGTCCGGCTGGAGCGGGGGGAGTCCCCTCCCCCTTTCCAGTTGTCTGCGGCGGATGCTAGGCGTGACTTTCTCGACGTACGTGACGCGGTGGACGCCTATGAAATGCTACTGCGCAAAGGGGAGATCGGAGAGGTGTATCCCGTCTGCTCCGGGCGAGAGCGAAGCTTGGCCGAACTGGTGGAGGACTTCGCACAGCTAACAACCGTAACGGATATGAGGATCCAAGCGGGTCCTTCATCCGGAAGCGGCTCGGCGTCCCCTGCCGAGCCGCCCCTTCCCCAGGCACTTTGGGGCCTGGGGTGGCGGGCCAATGTGGCTTGGGAACAATCGCTGCTGGACATCCTGGACTATTTTCGCAAAGAGGGGGCCGCAACATTATGAATCCACGCGTGAGCATCATTATTCCGTTTTATAACTGTCCCTACATTGAACAGGCAGTGCAAAGTGCACTGAGTCAAACGTATCCGCACACAGAAATTATCGTTGTGGATGACGGTTCGTCTGTCCACGCCGAACGGCTTGCGCCTTACCGCGGTCATATCTATTATTTGGGCAAGGCGAATGGAGGAACGGCCTCCGCGCTGAACCACGGAATCCGACACGCATCCGGGGAGTATATTGCGTGGCTTAGCTCGGACGATCTGTTCGCGCCTCAGAAAATCGAAATGCAATTAAATTTCATGCTAGGGCAAGGCGCTGAAATTTCCCACACCAATTTCCACTACATCGATGAACACGGCCGAATCACACAATACAATGCTGGCATGCAGCCCCTCGGCATGCGAGAGCTGGCGAACACGTTGTACAGCGGCAACCCGATTAACGGTTGTACGGTCATGATCAAACGCAGCTTGATTCAGCGTGTAGGCCTATTTGATGAAGGACTGCCGTACACCCACGATTACGATCTTTGGCATCGAGTCATGCTCTCTCGGACGGCTTTTCCTTATTTGAACGTTCCGCTTATCTCTTACCGACGGCATTCGGGGATGGGGACGCTGCGCCATCAGGCGGCGATTTCGGCGGAGATCCGGTTCATTCAGAACCGTTACCGGGATGCACTGACCCATCTCATAGCGACTTCATAACGATACTAGCGGGCCTGTCCAAGCTATCGACGAAGCCTAAGAAGACAAAATAAGCGGTTATCTTGATAAAGATGTCTATACCAAAACCTTCTTCGGTTCATAACCTGTACTAGATTACAAGAAGGTGGTGATTTAAAAGATGGGTGTCTTTCTTGATGCCAGAAGCTCCGTGAACTCCAACCAGCCTGGTTTCCCCGGAACTCCACTCACAGATACTCCTGCATTGTTCGGGATTATCGGGCTGCAAACGCAGAACGTTCCGAATCCGATCGTTGTGCTGTCGGGTACTATCGGAATTCTGGGAGACGTCGGCGATACGTTTACGATTGAAATCGTTCGCGGTGCTACGTACAACCCTGCCAACGTCATCTATACCCTCGACGGCGTAGTTAGCAGCGCCGTATCCACAGAAGTTACGTCTTTCGTAGCCGCCGACCTTCTGGCTCCGGCTGCTCCGGAAACCGTCTATACGTCCTTTATCTCTGGAGCAACAACGGCAGTCCGTAACGGTCCAGAATCATTAGTAGGCATTGCCCAACAGGGTTAGGTTGAACCCAGAAAGCCTGCCTCGGGGTGACCCGGGCAGGTTTTCTGCTAAACAAAGGATATCAGCTCCGATAGAAAAGGATTTGAAGGAATGAAGCGGCTAAAAATTTTGTTCGTAACGAAGGATTTCAGTCGGTATTTGGAACGGAATTTTCACTACATGCAATTGGAACTGCGAAAATATGCCGATTTAGCCTTGGATCATTGGGGCGGAGAGGTGCGGGCCATTCTCCGGCGAGCTCCCTTTCAGCCCGATTTTGTTCTGTTTAATGATCGGTTTCATGCCACGTATTGTCCTCCGGTTGAAGGGCTGGAACATCTGAAGTTACCCTGGGGCATGATCATGCATGATCTGCATGCCAAAGTCGAGCAGCGACGAGAGTTCCTGCGTCGACATCCTTCAGCCGCCATCTTTGTGATGTATCAGCAAGCGTTCCGGCAACGGTATCCCGAGTTTAAGGGCCGTCTTTATTGGCTGCCGCATTTTGTAGAACCTACGGTGTTCAGGGATTATCGGCGCCGGAAAAACATCAACGTTCTGCTTATGGGAGCAACGAACCCGAAGGTTTATCCGTTGCGCCATAAGATGAAGACGGCTTTGTCCGGATTTCCCGGCTTTGTGTATCACAGTCATCCCGGGTATACGAACTTCGATTCCGATGCCCAGGCGCTGGTGGCGCGAGGCTTTGCACTTGAAGTGAACCGATCCAAGATCTTCCTGACTTGCGATTCCAAATTCCATTATCCGCTTCGCAAATATTTTGAAGTGCTCGCCTGCAACACGCTACTGCTTGCATCCGAGAACGCTGATCTCCGTGCGCTTGGATTTAAATCTGGCGTGCATTATGTGGCGGTATCGGAGCAAGATTTTCTCGCCAAAATTCATTTCTATCTGCATCCCAACAACGAATCGCTTCGAGCCAAAATCAGCGGGCAGGGCTATGAGTTCGTTCGGGAGAAACATACAACCTCCGTTCGCACTCAGCAGCTGCTTCAAATGATCCGTTCCATCGTTGGTTAAATTTCTGCATTAGAGAAAGCCAGAGACTCGTCCTTATGTTCAAACTTCAAGCGAAAGGGGAGATGGATGTTGTCACGAATCATAGCCATAGTTGGTATGGGATATGTTGGTCTGCCATTGGCCGAAACGTACCTAGACCAAGGCTTTCGCGTTATCGGCATCGACAAGGACGAACAGAAGTTACAGCTGTTGCAACAGGGACGCAGTTACATCGCTGACGTTCCTGATGAAAAAATCCAACGATATACCGATGCGCAGCAATTGACGGTATCGTCGGACTTCGCCAAAATCGCAAGCGCAGAAGCGGTCATTATTTGTGTACCAACTCCGTTGACAAAGAAGCATGTGCCGGACATGACCTATCTGATCGATGCTGCCGAAAACATCGGAAAGCATCTTAAGCCCGGGCAGTTGGTCGCATTGGAAAGCTCTACTTACCCCGGAACCACTCGGGAAGTCATTTTGCCGCTGTTACAAAAAAGCGGTCTGAACCTCGGGACGGAGTTCTTTGTTGGATTTTCGCCAGAGCGGGTGAATCCCGGAAGCCGCCGTTACTCGCTGCGGGATATTCCTAAGATTGTTAGCGGAGTTACCACGGCTTGCGCAGATCGGATGGAAGAGCTATATCGTGCAGGATTTCGCACTGTGGTACGGGTATCCTCGACAGAAACGGCGGAAATGGCGAAACTGCTGGAGAACACCTTTCGTTTCGTAAACATTTCATTCATCAACGAGTTTGCTTTGCTCTGCGATCAAATGGGAATCAACGTTTGGGAAGTGGTGGAGGCCGCCTCCTCGAAGCCGTTTGGTTTTAAGGCGTTTTATCCTGGCCCAGGCGTAGGCGGACATTGCATCCCGGTGGATCCGATCTATCTGCAATGGAAAGCACAGCAGTTGGGAATGGAGAGTTCGTTCATCGAGCTCAGCACGCGGATTAACCGCGAAATGCCAAGTTACATTGTGTCCAGACTGCAAGAGGAAATGGACGGTTCCACTCTTGCTGGCAAGCGGATTTTGGTGCTCGGAGTTACGTTCAAAGAGGATGTCGCCGATATCCGCGAATCAAGCGTGCTTGAGGTGATCCGGCTGCTCATGGCCGCTGGTGCTGTAGTCGATTATCATGATCCGTTGATTCCCAAGGTGGAGATCGGCGGAACTAAGCTGCTCTCGGTGGAGTTGACAGCTGAGCGCTTAGCCTCCTCGGACGGTGTGTTGATTGCGGTACGTCACCGCGGATTACCGCTTGAGGAGGTCGTAAAGCACGCACGTTTCGTGTTCGATACTCGGAATGCAGTGGCCGGTATGCAAGGCAAGGCGCGGATCGTTAGGTTGGGGGGCGGAAAAACAGGATCCGCTCAAAACGGAATTTCTCGATGAATCTAGTTACGAAAGGAAGGTATATAGATGTTTAGAGACAAAATCGTGTTAATTACCGGCGGGACCGGATCCTGGGGGAAAATGTTGACGAGGAGGCTCCTGCAAGAGGGACCGCGGGAAATTCGCATTTTCTCGAGAAACGAATACGCTCAGGTCTTGATGCAGCGGGAATTTAGCGGGCACGTCTCCATGCGCTATCTGATCGGCGATGTCCGGGATTACACGGCGGTGGAGGCGGCTTGTAAAGGAGTCGATTATGTCTTTCATCTCGCAGCGCTAAAGCATGTGCCGGTTTGCGAATTCCAGCCGGAAGAAGCGCTTAAGACCAATGTGCTCGGCACAGAAAACATCATTCGGGCGAGCATCGCGAATAAGGTTATCAAGGTGATTGACGTATCTACCGACAAGGCGGTGGATCCGACCAATACGTACGGGATGACCAAAGCGATCGGGGAGAAGCTGATGATTCGCGCCAACGATTTAAGTGAACATACCCGATTCACTTGTATCCGCGGGGGGAACGTGCTGGGGACGAACGGCAGCGTAGTTCCGCTGTTCATTAACCAACTGCGGGACGGGAAAGACTTAACGATTACCGCTCGAGAGATGACGCGCTTCTTCCTGACCTTGTCCCAAGCGATCGATCTTCTGCTCAAAGCGGCCACGACAGCCATCGGAGGCGAAACGTTCGTGATGAAAATGAAGGCTTGCCGCATCATCGATATTGCCGAGGTGCTTACGGAGCATTATGTCGGACATCACGTTCCGGTGCAGGAAATTGGCATTCGGCCAGGAGAGAAGCTGCATGAGGTGCTGGTCTCCCGGTACGAAGCTCCTTATACACTCAAGTATAGCGATCAATATTATGTCATTCTTCCTCCCAGCTCCAAGGAACTCATTGCCCATTATTCCAGCTTGCCTCGCGAACTGTTCTCTGAATACAATTCCAACGCTTCTTTGCTTGATAAGGCCGAAGTGGCAGAACTGCTGCGGGAGGGAGGGTTCCTGAACTGATCACGATAAGTTTATGTATGATTGTCAAGAACGAAGAAGCCCGTTTACCCGTATGCTTAAAGTCCGTCTCCGATCTGGTGGACGAAATGGTGATCGTAGATACGGGTTCAACCGACCGCACGAAGGCGGTTGCGGAGGAATTCGGGGCCAAGGTGTATGATTTCGCTTGGCAGGACGATTTTGCGGCTGCAAGGAATTTCGCTTTCTCCTTGGCAACCTGTGAATATATTCTGTGGATGGATGCCGATGATGTGTTCACCGAACCCAACCGCGCCAAGCTCCTTCAGCTCAAGCAAAATTTGAGCTCCGACATCGACGCGGTTCTGATGAATTATGTGCTGCATGAGGAGGAACAGACCGGAGCGCCGCTGGCCTACACCCGGCGGAACCGATTAGTCAAACGGAGCCGGAAGTATCGCTGGATTGGCATCGTACATGAATACTTGGATATTCCGGATGGAAAGCAGCTGCTAACGGATATCGCTGTAACTCATCGCGGAACCGGGGGCCATTCCGGCCGAAATTTAAAGATCATCGAGCATCATTTGGCTTCCGGCGGTGAACTGCAAGGAAGACTGCGTTTTCATTTCGCATGCGAGCTCGCAGATGCTGGACGATATGAGGAAGCCGTACCGCAGTTTACGGAATTCCTTCTCGATCCGATGGCGAACCGGGATGATCTGATTCTGGCCTGCGCTCGTTTAGCGGATTGCTATGGTTTTTTGGGACGCGAAGGACAGAAACTGGAGACGTTGCTGCGATCTCTCCAATATCAAATTCCGAGTTCGGAAATTTGCTGTGCGATCGGAAGATGTATGGAGGATCGACAGGAATGGGCGATGGCAGTCTATTGGTACGGTCAGGCGTTACAGAATGCCCATGTTGGCAGTTGGACAGCGATCGTTCAGTCGGCGCCCCGAACCTGGTTGCCGCATAGTCGGTTATGTTTGTGTTATGCGCGGCTTGGCCATTTACGTCAAGCGTATGAACATAACCGGGAGGCGCTTCGTTATTTGCCAGAGGATCCAGGCCTCCGTGAAAATGAGAAGAAGTTGAAGTTGGCTTTGGAAAATACGTCTACCTCATAGGCGGCTCCCCAATAGTATATGCATTTTGCAGAACAATTGCCGACAAAAGAACCTCCAGATTCCTGGAGGTTCTTTCATTTGTTTCTTTATTTTACTCCTAAGCTTTGCAACATTTGGCGGAAGGAATCAGCATATTGTTGCGGCGACAGCCACTGGTGGACATGCTGTTCCCCCATGCTGCGGATCTTCTCCCGCTGTTCGTGATGATCCATCAGCTCCAATGCGCCGGCAACCGCTTGGCCCACTTGCGGGTACGCGAAAAATTTTCCCGTCTCATTATGTTTGATAAAGAGACGTACACCATCCGAATCGGTGGTCAGCACGGGGCAACGACAAGCTAATGCCTCGGCAACGGCATATCCGAAGCCCTCCAGGGTAGATGTGGAAATCATGAGCCCTCCGGAATCGCCGACGCGGGATAAATAATAAGGCATCTCCCGATTGGGGGTATTCGGATACAATTTCAGGTTGGATTCTAATCCCAAGCGTTGAACATACTGCCAAAACTTGTTTTTCGTCTCCTCAGACGGAAGTTGATAATCGAGGAACATCCAAATTTCCATCTGTGGACGTTGACGAAGCAGGGCGGCCGTAATTTTCAGAAATAATTCCCAGTTCTTATTCGGGTCCAGACGTCCGACCCAAGCGATAATGGGTACCGGATACTTCGGTTGTGCGATATGACGGAAGTGCCGAGTATCCAGCGGATTCATCAATACGAACTTGGGCAATGTGGGATAGTGGGTGGAGGCCAACTCCATCAAATGGGGGGTTGGAGGCATCAGCGAAGCCTGGCAATTTCGTAAGATTTCGTCCTTGCCTTCCCGAAGCGTCTGATCCGCTTGCTCCCGCGTGCCCAAGCCTTGAATTTCAAAAATTATCGGTTTGTGAAACCCAAGCCGGCGCAGCCGTCCGGGCATCCAATAATCCGAGGTAGCTATAACGGCATCATATTGCGGCAAACGTTGAGCGAGTTCGGCATCGCTTGGGTCCACCATTACGGGAATATTAGCCTGCTGCGTGTTGATGAGCCCGGTACCGGGACGCAAATACAAAATATGGCCTTCAATGTTCCGGCTTCTGAGCGCTTCGCAGCGCAAGCGGTTTAATGTTTCGACCCCGCCGCTCGGAACGTAAAACGTAAACAGCACTTTCATGGGCCAGCACCCCTTGAGGTTAATCAGCGTCTCAGATTTAGTGTACGCGTCATCTGATTTGGACGTGTGGGTAGATTTCCCGCGATAAAAGCCTGCAAAAGCTCAGGTGGCAGGTGGGTGGCTCGGTTATGTTTACCTGTATGACGACTACGGGATTTGGCGCATCATAAGTCCTGTTTCATACATTACTTTTTCGGATGGAGGTTGACTACATGCGAGGAGCGAAAGTCGTAAACTTATCGTTATCCGCAGCGTTAATTGCAGGGATGGCTTTAGTGGCAGGCTGCGGTGACGGAAAGGGCGACAATAATGTGCGTACGCAAAGCTTACGGGGCAATAACCGCAATTATGATGTCAATTCTTTGAACCCCGGCAACCGTCTGTTCTCCCGCAGCGCCGGCAGCGGACAGGATACGCGTATCCGTTCCCTGCGTTACAGCCCTGCGCTTAGCAACAAGGTGGCACAGCTTCGCGACGTTCAAACCGCACATGTCGTTGTTACCGACCGTGATGCATATGTAGGTGTCACACTCCACGGCATGAATATGAATGGCCGAACTAGCGCCTATGGTATGCAACGTCCAAACGGAGTGGGCCTGGGTACGACGAATGTTGGCGGGCCTTACGGTGCGGACTATGGTACCCGCGGGGCTGGGGACAACGGACTAGCTCGCGGCAACGATCGAGCCGGTTTGGGCGGGCTCTTTGACCTTGGACGCGGATGGTTTGGAACCGGGAACAACGTAAGCCGTAACAACAACGGCTCTATACAGGGCACCGGTACAACTGGCAACCGCTCCGGGTCGATGTATCCTGGGGGCAATATGGGCATGTCCAGCGTGAACCGAGGTACCGGAACGACAACAGATCGAATGGGTACGCGTGGAATGACGAACACCCCTTCGGGCTTCACGACAGGGAACGGGGCCTTGGGAGCTGGAACGAGCAACGTTTCCCAGGATTTGAAGAACCGGATCGAGGCTGCCATTAAGCAAACGGCACCGCATATCCGCAACGTTTATGTAACAAGCGATTCCGATTTTGTATCCACCATCGGCCAATATGCTACAGAGTCCCGTGGCGGAGGAACGCTGAACAACTACATCAGAGATTTTGAAACGATGCTTAACCGTGTATTCCCCGGCCGTGCAGGGACGATGACTGGACCAAACGGCTATGCGCCAACTAGACCTAATGCCGGCATGGGCAATGGGACAGGAACAGGTGCACGTGACATGAACGCCGGCTTCACCGGAGGGACGACCCGCTAACGGCGGTTTAACAGTAATGCCAAAAAGCGCGAGATGCGGGAAGAAATCTTCCTGCGTCTCGCGCTTTATCTTGTGTTTGGAGGATTTGGATTATTCGTGATCTTGGAATGCACGGCCTTTGACCCATACACGTTGCAGTTCCAAATCACGGTCAACCAACAGCAAATCCGCCTGTTTGCCGGTTTCGATCGAGCCGGTGTAATGATCGATGCGAATCAGCTTCGCCGGATTGACGCTGGCGGCTTCCGATGCGCGTTCGATCGACAATCCCACCTCTTGGACGAGATAGCGGAAACCGCGAATCATCGTTAACGTGCTTCCGGCTAACGTGCCTTCGCTGTCGCGCAGCGTGCAGACATTATTCTTCACGACAACCGGCAAATCGCCAAGCATGTAGTCCCCGTCACCTAAGCCTGCAGCCGACATCGCATCGGTGATCAGGAGCAGGTTGCTGCCGGTCTTCACGCTGCTAAGCAGCCGGATGGCTGCTGGATGAACGTGAATGCCATCGGCAATAATTTCTGCGCTGATGCCCGGCGTACTCAGGATGGCCCCGGCGGTACCCGGTTTGCGGTGATGCAACGGCGTCATGGCGTTAAACATATGCACGGAGTGATTCAAGCCCACCTCGTAAGCGGCTATGATTTCTTCGTACGTGGCATCGGTATGTCCGGCAGCCGCGACGATTCCCTGCTTCCGCAAATAGCGAATCAACTCATGTGCTCCATCCCGTTCAGGCGCAAACGTAACCTGTTTAATTAGCCCCGGATACTGCTGTTCCCAGCCTTCGATCCATTCGCGATTCGGCGGGACGATGTGTTCGGGATTTTGGGCGCCCGGCCATTTCGGGCTGATAAATGGCCCCTCTAAATGTACGCCAACCAACTGGGCATAAGGCATCTCGCCAGCCATATATTGATGGACTTCTTCCAGCACGTTGTCGATCATCGCCTTCGGAAGGGTCATCGTTGTCGCCAACATCGATGTCGTTCCCTGACTGCAGTGAAGCTTCGTAATCGCGTCCAGACCTTGCTTGCTTGGTTTAGAGAAATCCTCCAGCATGCCGCCATGGACGTGCACGTCGATAAAGCCGGGCAGCACATAGCTGCCTTTGGCATCCATCGTCTCAACACCTGCGGCATGAGCTTCAGGCAATCCTGCGGTGGTGCCGACGTAAGTGATGACGCCGTCTTTCACCGCCACTGCGCCGTCGCGGAACGTCCCGCGCGGGGTGACAACTTCGGCATGAATCAGGTTGAAGGTACGTCCGGCGCTGCTCATCACAGGAATCTCCCCGCAGCTTGGTCAACGACGACAACTACATTCGGATGGGTTTGCAGCAGTGAAGCTGGACATTGGGTCGTGATCGGCCCCTTCAACGCTTTGGCGATAATCTCGGCTTTGTCTTCGCCTTTGGCCATAAGCAGGATTTGTTTAGCCTGCAGGATCGAGCCGATCCCCATGGTGAGCGCGTGAGTTGGCACCTCGTCAATGGAGTTGAAGAAGCGTGCATTCGCCAGCCGTGTGCGCTCTTGCAGCTTCACGACATGCGGTGGCCCCGTCAATTCATCTGCTGGCTCGTTAAACCCGATATGGCCGTTATGTCCAAGGCCCAGCAGCTGCAAATCGATTTGGCCAGCTTGATCCAGTAGTTTGGCATAGTCCTTGGCAGCTTGCT
The DNA here is from genome assembly GCF_004000745.1 of Paenibacillus barengoltzii NBRC 101215. Taxonomy (GTDB): domain Bacteria; phylum Bacillota; class Bacilli; order Paenibacillales; family Paenibacillaceae; genus Fontibacillus; species Fontibacillus barengoltzii. The sequence continues at coordinate 14,311 of NZ_BILV01000009.1, read as the reverse complement.
CAGGATCCGGAGCATTTCCCTCAGGGACATGCGTATTTTCAGGCAAAATATCAATATGATTAAACAGCTTCTCGTCCATGAAACGGCGATAGCTCTCTGGATGGTCTGCCGGCAAACCGATGTACTCATCCAGATTATAGCTGCTGGCTTGCTTAAAGCTGACGCTGCCTTGCTTATACAATTCGATCAGCTTCTCATACACTCCGACCGGCGTGCTGCCGGTAGCCAGCCCCAAAATCGCCCGAGGTTTAGATTGCAGGAGGCTTGCGATGATACCAGCCCCGGTTTCATTAAATTGCTGCTCACTGTTGGTTTTAATAATATTCAGCATTCGTGTTGCCCTCCTTGGGTTTTACGATAAATTTGAACATTCTGATACGAGCTCTCCAGCTTCGGAATGAAGTCCTCGAATTCCAAGCTGACCATGCCCGTAAATAAAATATCGATGACGTGCAGCTGCGCAATCCGCGAAGCCATATCGCCTCGGCGCATGCCTTCCTCTAACGAGGAGGAGAATAAAGCAATATCTGCAAGTGAAGCCAGAGAGTTGCTGCTGTACTGCGTGAGCGACATCGTGATAGCACCGCTGTCCTTGGCGCAGCGCAGGGCATCGATCGTTTCTGGCGTTTCACCTGAGTAGGAGATCGCCAACGCTACGTCGCCTTCGTTGAGCGAAGAGGCGGAAGTGATCTGCATATGGGAATCCGCAAAGGCGGTGCAGTTCTTACCGATACGCACCAGCTTCTGGTAAAAGTCCTGGGCGACAATTGAGGAAGTCGCCACACCGTACAGATCAATGCGCTTGGCGCAGCATAGTGCCTCAACGGCCCGAGACAGCTGGTTCATGTCCAGCAGCCGGGTGGTGTCGGTAATCGAGGCGAGATGGTTGGTTTCCATCGCTTCGACGATTTTTTGCAGGTCGTTGCCGGCGATGATGTCCTGGTAGTGGTTCTCGGCAGGCTTGTGAGCCAGCTCGGAAGCCAGCTTCATTTTGAAATCAGGGAAGCCTTTAAAGTGAAACGTCTTGCAGAACCTTGTCACCGTGGAGGGACTAATCCCGCACGCATTGGCTAGCTCTGTGATTCCCTGATGAATCACGGTGGCCGGCGACTCCAAAATGTATTCGCCCAGCTTGCGTTCCTGCGGCGACAGCGTCTCTAAGTGACTGGATACCGCATGCAATATGGGTGTCATAGATAAGTCCCTCCCTCAGGAAGTTCAGCCGTTGATAAGCTTGTTCGCTTTCTGCGAAAATAATTTTTATTAATTTTCTGCAGATTGTGAAAATTATTTTGATAACTCGGTTTCATCATAAGCGATTTTCCCGCCCTTTTCAAGTAGGGTTGCCCGTCAAATGGCGACAGATTCCTTGAATTTTCGGTGTTCGCATAATACACTTTAAAAGCAGGGTTATTATCGGAGAGAGGAATGGTATTGTTGTCCTTTGATCTCGACAATTACATAGATCGGATCGAGTCGGTATGGACCCGTTCGTTTCGGAAAGTGAAGAGCGAATTAATGCACCATCAGGAACTTGGTCTGACGGGCCCGCAATTTCATACGCTGATGTTGATTGCGAAGAAGTCCAACTGCAATGTCAGCTATTTGGCTGACAAGCTGGAGGTGAAGCCCAGCGCGATTACAGTGATGGTCGATCGTCTGGTCCAAAGCGGATTCGTGGAGCGACGGCATGACGAACAGGACCGGCGGGCGGTGCTGCTGTCGGTAACCGAGCGGGGGGCCGAGGTGTTGGCGGAAGCTCGAAAGAAATCAAGGGAAGTATTGAAAACGCATTTATCCGTTCTCAGCCAACAGGAGCTGGAGATGATGATCACAATTTTGGAGAAGCTATCCAACAATTCCAAGGCGGATGAGGAACGGTGAACATGTTAACGGAAAGGAACCATGGAGATGAGCCGTGGTTCTTTTTTTATCTCCTGTTCTGATAGCGTACACGTAAGTTGCCGGGTTATGATAGACATAAGAATGTAAGCGTTATTTCATCAAACCGAAACGGAGGAGTTTCATGGAAAAATATATCTTGGCCTTGGATCAAGGCACAACGAGCTCGCGGGCGATTCTTTTTAACCGGCAAGGGGAGATTGTTCATTCGGCACAGCGAGAATTTCCACAGTACTTCCCCGAACCCGGTTGGGTTGAGCAGAATCCTAACGAGATTTGGGGCTCGATCCTGTCAGTGATCGCTTCCTGCTTATCCGAATCCGGGATCAAGCCGCGGCAAATTGCCGGAATCGGAATTACGAACCAGCGGGAATCGACGGTCGTCTGGGAAAAAGACAGCGGCACTCCGATATACCCGGCGATTGTCTGGCAGTCCCGGCAAACGGCCGCCATTTGCGAGGAGCTGCGGAATGCTGGGCATGACGCTTTGTTCCGAGCCAAAACGGGGTTGCTGCTCGATCCTTATTTTTCTGGAACCAAGGTCAAGTGGATCCTCGACCATGTCGAAGGCTCACGGGAGCGGGCGGCGAAGGGCGAGTTGCTGTTCGGCACCATCGATACGTGGCTCATCTGGAAGCTGTCCGGCGGACGCTTGCATGTCACCGACTATTCGAACGCTTCGCGGACGCTGATGTACAACATCCACGAGCTGACCTGGGACGATGAACTGCTTGCTCTGCTGGATATCCCAAAGGCGATGTTGCCTGAGGTGAAATCCTCCTCCGAAGTGTATGGCACCACGGTTCCGTATCACTTCTTCGGGGAGGAGGTGCCGATCGCAGGGGCGGCCGGAGACCAGCAGGCAGCTCTGTTCGGGCAAGCTTGCTTCCAACCAGGAATGGTCAAAACAACGTACGGAACCGGCTGCTTCATGCTGATGAACACCGGCAGCACCCCTGTCGTATCAGAGCACGGGCTGATTACCTCCTTGGCCTGGGGCCTAAACGGAAAGGTGGAGTACGCTCTTGAGGGCAGTATCTTCGTGTCCGGCTCGGCGATTCAGTGGCTGCGCGACGGGTTGCGCATGTTCCGGAACGCCAAAGACAGCGAGATGTATGCATCGCGCGTAAACTCCACGGAAGGTGTCTACGTTGTTCCGGCCTTCGTCGGTCTCGGCAGCCCGTATTGGGACAGCGAGGTTCGCGGCGCGGTATTTGGCTTGACGCGGGGAACGACGAAGGAGCATTTTATCCGGGCGACGCTTGAGGCGTTGGCTTACCAGACCAAAGACGTTCTTGGTGCGATGGAGCAGGATGCCGGATATGCTGTTCGGTCCATGCAAGTGGATGGTGGCGCGGTGGCAAACAACTTTCTGATGCAGTTCCAAAGCGACCTTCTTGGAGTTCCTGTAGAACGTCCGGCGATTGGCGAAACGACGGCGTTGGGCGCGGCCTTTTTGGCGGGTCTCGCGGTTGATTACTGGAGCGATATGGATGAAGTCGCGCAGTGCAAACGCCTGGAACGCCGGTTTATCCCAACGATGCCGCAGACTAGACGGGAAGCGCTCTACCAAGGCTGGCTGAAAGCGGTTCAGGCCGCGATGGCCTTCAAATAACGGGCCGCCCATTTCTATACGGCACCGCACCATTAACCCTGTTTCTTCATAAGATGTGTTGACTGTATCCCTGAACCTTGTTAAACCACAAAACCCGAGCAAGGAGGGGTGACGCATTTTGAAGAGCAGCGATCGTAACAGCAAATTTCTGTTAACTAATCGTGAACGAGAGGTCTTCGAGCTTCTCGTGCAGGATAAAACGACGCGCGACATTGCCGGGCAACTGTTTATTAGTGAGAAAACCGTCCGTAATCACATTTCTAACGTCATGCAAAAGTTGAATGTCAAAGGTCGCGCGCAGGCGGTTGTCGAGCTGATCAAGCTTGGGGAGCTGAAAATCTGACGGTGAACTACGTGTTCGTAGAAAGCCGCAAGCCTTCTTTTTCACCCCGCAAGGGGGAAAGGGAAGGTTTTTTTGTGCGCATTTTTCACCAATAAAAAAACCTCCAAGCATCCTATTCACATCAGATGCCGGAGGTTATTGGCTAAACGAACGTTGCTTACAGCGACTTCAAATAATGAACGATCGTGAGCAACCCTTTGTCGAAGTTCTCCAGGTTAAAATGTTCGTTCGGCGCATGCAGGTTTTCATCCGGCAGCCCGAAGCCCATCATCACAGCTGGAGCCGACAGGACGCGGGACAAGGTCTCGACGATCGGGATCGAACCGCCGTCCTTCGTAAACAGCGCCCGAGTGCCGTAAATGGCTTCGTAGGCATCGGCCGCTTTTTGCAGCATCGGATCTTCCGGATTGCAGGTGAAGGCACGCGCTTTCTCGGTCGCTTTGACCTTCAAGGTTGCTCCCGGTTGCAGATGTTTGTGCAGATGCCGTTCGATGCGATCGATCGTGGCTTGCGGATCCTGGTCGCCAACGAGGCGGCAGGTGATTTTGGCGTGGGCTTCCTTCGGCAGTACCGTTTTGGTTCCTTCCCCTTGGAATCCGCCGTACACCCCGTTGAGTTCCAGCGTTGGCCGGGCTCCGGTCCGCTCAACGAAGGAGTACCCCGCTTCGCCAAACAGCTCCTTCAGTCCAAGGTCCTGCTTGAGCTTCTCTTCGTCAAATTGTTGCTTGGCGAACTCTTCGCGTTCCAGTGCAGACAGCTCGTGTACGCCTTCATAGAAGCCTTCGACCGTGACTCGGCCTTGCTCGTCATGCAGGGAAGCGAGCAGCGATACCATCGCATGCAACGCGTTAGGGACGCCGCCGCCATAGGTACCGGAGTGCAAATCCGTGTTGGCGGTATACACCGAGACTTCCATCGCACACAAGCCGCGCAGGCCGATGCAGATCGCCGGTTTGCCCGGTGCCATCAGCGCGGTGTCAGAGATCAGGATCACGTCAGCGGCCAGCTTGTCCTGGTTCGCTTCCAAGAAGGCGGGCAGGTTCGGGCTGGTCACTTCCTCTTCCCCTTCGATGCAGAACTTAATGTTAACGGGAAGTTCTTTCTCCTGCTTCAAAATCGCCTCTACGGCCTTGATATGCATAAATACTTGGCCTTTATCATCTGTCGCTCCGCGGGCATACAGCTTGCCGTTCCGAATGGATGGCTCAAACGGCGGCGTCTCCCACAGATTCAGCGGGTCTACCGGTTGAACGTCATAATGCCCGTATACGAGAACGGTTGGCTTCCCAGGCGCATGCAGATGCTCGGCATAAACGATCGGATGCCCTGCGGTAGGATGAATCTCTACCGATTCCATCCCGGCGCGGCGCAACGCTTCGGCGATCCATTCGGCAGCTTTCTGCACATCGCCTTTGTGTTCGGACAAAGCTGAGATGCTGGGAATCCGAAGCAAATCGCCGAGTTCCTTCAAGTGTTGTTCACGGTTCGTATTAAAGTAAGCTTGATAATCCATCGTCAAATGTTCCTCCCGAACTAGAACTAGGTTTACCCGTATATTCTACACCTTTTTTGCCAAGAAAACGAATGATTGGGTAATGTCAGTCACCGCGCGGGCTTTTCGTTTCCTTAAATGCAACTTAAAAGAGATGTGCTTTTTTTCAGGAATATTTAAGGTAAATTCGATGGATATCTGGTAAAGTCAAGAAAGCACGACTGAATTGAATCTTGAACGCTTCAGAAGAAGGGAGTCGCAAAGACGTATGGACGAAAAAGAAAGAAATGAGCAGGGAGCAAATGATGGGTATGATACGCCGGTCATGGTTCCCATGAACGGGGAGACCGAGACTGCACCGGGACAAGCCCCACAAGCCCCGAAATCCAGCAATAAAGTATGGCAGATCGTTTCGTTGGTCCTGGCCGTTTTGCTGGTTGTGGTGTTGATCAAACCGCCGTTTGCAACGAATAAGGCTGAGGCCGTTGCGACGGTGAACGGTGTGGAAATTACGAAGGACCGGCTTTATGAAGAACTGGCTGCCAATGGCGGAGAGCAGGCGCTGACGAACCTCATCAATCAAGAGCTTGTGAACCAAGAGGCGGCTAAGAAAAATATCACGATCACGGATGCCGATGTCGACACCGAAATCGAGACCTACAAAACCCAGTTCGGTTCGGAAGAAGCGCTGAATCAAGCTTTGGAACAATACGGGATGACCATGGACGATTTGCGCAAGCAGGTCGTGATGGAGCTGAAGCTGACGAAGCTGCTGGAACCGCAGATCAATGTCACCGATGATCAGGTGAAGGAAACGTTCGAAACCTATAAGGATTCCTTTAATACACCGGAACAGGTGCGGGCTTCCGTGATTTTGGTCGCAACCGAAGAGGAAGCGAAGGACATCGTGAAGCAGTTGAAGGAAGGCGCCGATTTTGCAGAGCTGGCGAAGAGCAAATCGTTGGATACGGCGACGAAGGATCAAGGCGGGGACACCGATTTCTTCGCCCGCGGCGAGAGAGAAGAAGCGGTGGAAGAGGCCGCTTTCAAGCTGGCCAAAGGCGAAATTAGCGACCCCGTTAAGACAAGCGAAGGATATCAGGTCATCAAAGTCACCGATAAGAAGGAAGCCCATACAGCAACGCTGGATGAGAAGAAGGACGAGATCCGCAAGACCCTGATCTCCCAACAGGTATCCAGCATGTCGGGAGCTTGGCTGGAGGATGTTCGCAGCAAAGCCCAAATCACCAATACGTTAACGGATGCAGCCGCAGCCGAGTAATTCGGTTGCAGAACGCAGCCCTTCAAACCGTCGGAGCAGAGCTTCGACGGTTTTTGGCATGTCGGTTTCCGAATCCTGCACAGCAAGATCGCTTTGTGTTTCTGGAAATCTGACAGTACAATGAGGATACACGGATGCATTAAAGTACATCTCTAAATGGGACGGAATGCATGGAGGCAGGGGCACATGGCGGAATGGTATGAGCTAAGTTTCGGGGAAGATTATTTGCTGGTGTATAAGCACCGCGACGCGCAAGGTGCGAAACACGAGGTTCAGCGGATGATTCGCTGGCTTCATCTTCCTCTCGGCGCAAAGGTGTTGGATTTATGCTGCGGCATGGGCCGCCATTCACTGGCGCTGGCCGAAGCAGGGTACCAGGTGACCGGCGTGGATTTGTCAGAGGTATTGCTGCGCGAGGCGAGACGCCTCGACCCCGAAGGTCGGATCATCTGGCACCGAGCGGATATGCGCGAGTTGCCGTTTCAAAGCGGGGAGTTTGCGGCGGTGGTGAACTTATTCACTTCATTTGGATATTTTAAAGAGGACGAGGAGCAGATCAAAGTGCTGCGCGAAGCGTCTCGCGTTCTGAAGTCAGGCGGCCGCTTCCTTCTCGATTTTCTGAATCCTGCGTATGTTGCCGCTCATCTTGTTCCGTATTCGGAACGGGAGGACGCGGGGCAGCAGATTGTGGAACGACGTCGGATTGAAGATGGGTATGTCATCAAGGATATTGAAATTACCGCACCTGGCGGAGAGCCAAGGCATTATATGGAACGAATTAAACTGTACGAGTTGGATGATTTTCGGCAGATGCTGAAGGAGGCCGGTTTAACCTTGCAGAACGTTCATGGGGATTATGACGAAGAACTTTACGATCCAAACACGTCTCGGCGCATGATTTTGGTGGGGGTGCGGGCATGACATTACTACCGGAAATCCAGCTCTGGGACCGGGAGCTCGTGGCTCGGGTTCCGATCTCGATGGCCCCTCCCCTTCGCCGGGTGAACAGCTATGTGCTGCAGGGGGATGAGGGGATTACCATCATCGATCCGGGACCGCGAACGGAGGAGACGATTGAGGAGTGGCGTGCAGCCTGGCAGGATCTCAGGATTTCGCCGCGCGACGTGACGCAAATTGTCTTAACCCACCATCACCCCGATCATTATGGCTTGGCGGGATATATGCAGGAAATCACCGGAGCGACCGTCTTCATGTCTCCGCGGGCGTATGAAGAAACGCGGTTGATGTGGGGGCCGGAGAGCCGGATGCACGAAGCGCTGCCTGATTTGTATCGGCGGCACGGAATGCCCGAATCGTGGTACAGCCAGCTGCCGGGACACCTGAACGGCTTCTTTACCCAGGTGACTCCGGCTCCTGAAGTGACCTTCCTCCGGGAGGGGGAGTTGATCCAGATGGGGGGACGAGCCTGGTTGCCGATTGAAACGGCTGGACATGCTCCGGGGCACCTGTCGTTTTATCATGCCGAGCAGCAGCTGATGTTCTGCGGGGATGCGGTGCTGCCGCAAATCTCGCCCAACGTCAGCTTTCTGCCCGGCAGTGATCCGCAGCCGCTGCAATCATTCCTGGATTCGCTGGAGAAGCTGAGCGCTTACGAGGTGGCAACCGCCTATCCGGGGCACCGCCATCCGTTTGATTATTTTACAGAGCGTGTGCGGCTGTTGCTTGAGCATCACGGTGAGCGCCTCCTGCGCATCGAACGGTTGCTGCAGGAGCGGCCGCAAACGGCCTTTGACGTTTGTACCGCCTTATTTGGCACAGAGCTGAGCATTCACCAAATGCGCTTTGCGATGTCGGAGACGCTGGCGCATCTCGTGGAGTTGGCCCGGCAAGGACGGGTGGAAGAGCAAAAGACTGGAGCCGGTGAAACCGAGATCATCCGGTACGCTCCGGTGAGATAATCTAATAAAACCCAAAGAAGGACGGCTTGGATTTGCCGTCCTTCTTTGGGTTGCATGATGCGGCTCACCGCTCGGAGTCAAGGGATTCTTCACCGCGTTCTTTTTCCCGTTCGGCTTGTTTGCGATGGGCGATCCGGCTGCTGGCCGAGGCAGCAATGGCGCCGACAATGTCATCCAAGAACGTATTGCACGGCCCCAATGTCTTGTCGTTCAGCCGCTCCAAAATGCCCGGTTTCAGCTTATCGACATAACCGTAGTTGGTGAAGCCGATGCTTCCATACACGTTGACGATCGAGAAGGCCAGAATCTCGTCCACCCCGTACAACCCCTCGTCATTGGCAATCATCTCCTGCAGTTCAGGGATCAGCATCCCCTGCTCCGCCAAAATATCGAGCTGAATGCCGGTCAGTACCGCATTTTGCACTTCGCGTTTGGTCAGCACCTGCTCCACGTTATGTATGCACTCTTCCATCGTCAGGTTCGGGTAGTATTTTTGTTGCAAAAACATTACGAGTTCCGCGATTTGCTCCGTCGTTACGCCGCGCTTGTGCAGCCACTCTTTAGTGGCATCAGCGACCTTTTTGCTGTTCAGGCTGTAAGGCGCTTTGGCCTTTGGTTGTTCCATCCCCATACACTCTACTCCTCGTCATTAATAGTTGGATTGGCAAGATATGAAGAAGTTTGTCCAGATCCCGGAAAAATATAGTTATGTTTCGGGACAAGGCTCGTATATATAGTAATACAAACCTTAGCCAAATGAAAAACTTAGGGAGGCACGAGCAAAAATGAAATGGAACCGCCGATTACGAAATACGGCTGCCGCCGGGGCAATTACGCTTCCGCTGCTGCTGTCGGGCTGCGGTATGTTTGGGGGAAGCTCCGCTCAAATCGATCCTCCGCCTACCGATATTGAAACGCAAATGTTGGAAGGTCTGGATGCCGCGGAGCAGACAAGCTTTGCCCAGGAGGAAGCACTCTCTACAGTTTACTTGGTGAACGAGCATGGCTTGCTGGCCCCGGTCGCCTTGCACTTGCCTGATGGCGAGGCTTCGCTGAAGCTGAACCGGATGCTGGAGATGCTGGTGAAGGACGGCAAGTATGCGAGCCTCCTCCCGGTTGGTTTTAACGGCATTCTTCCGGCGGGCAGTGAAGTGAAGGCTGTAACTGTTAAAAAAGATGAGAAGCTGGCTGTCGTCGAGTTTAACCAAGCATTTACGGGCTATGAAGCCGCCGATGAGCGCAAAATTCTTGAAGCGTTGACCTGGACATTGACCGGAACGCCGGATGTGGAGAAGGTTCAGCTATGGGTGGACGGGCAGAAGTTAAACGAAATGCCGGTGAACGGTACGCCGCTGGATCGGCCGCTTAGCCGTAATTTTGGGATTAATCTCGAAATTAAAGCAGAATCCGGCTTATCCCAACTAAGCCCGGTCATTGTCTACTTCTCCGCAGCAACGCCAGAGGGGGTTCAATACTTCGTCCCGGTGACGCGATTTGTCCCGGCCGACGGCGATCGCGTGAAATCCGCGCTCGGCGAGCTGCTCAAAGGGCCGCAACAAGGAGACGGCCTGGAGCGGGTCGTGACCGATAACACGAAGCTGGAAAGCGTCGAGGTCTCGAAGGACGGCATTGTGACCGTTGCGCTGAAGGACGATATGTTTGAAGCTGGGGAGAAGCTGCCAGCACAAATGCTGCAATCCCTGGTGCTGACGGTGACGGAGAACCGGGACGACAGCAAGGTGCGCATTTGGCTCAACGGTCAGAAGGAAGTTGTCGGCCTGGATAACCAGACCTACAGCGAACCGGTGATACGGCCGGAAACGATTAACGAAATCCCGCTGTAACTATGTTGTCCGCGGCACGCCCTACGATGCAAACCGGACCCTGCGAGGTGCAGGGTTCTTTTTTTTGGCCGAATGGAAAGGTGCTTTTATGCCCACACTTTGGTAGAATAGGGAAAGCATATTGACAGCAAGAACACGTAGGAGGCAGTAAAAGATGAGAAGCAACGGACGCCAGGCGGACGAGCGCCGGCCGATGAATTTAACCGTCAATGTTAATAAATACGCAGAGGGGTCTGTCTACATCGAGGTGGGCGATACAAAGGTGATGTGTACCGCTACGGTCGAAGAGAAGGTCCCGATGTTTATGAAAGGGCAGGGCAAAGGCTGGGTAACGGCGGAGTATTCGATGCTCCCTCGCGCAACTCAAACGCGGAACCAGCGGGAATCAGCCCGAGGGAAGCTGAGCGGCCGCACGATGGAAATCCAGCGGCTCATCGCCCGTGCACTGCGTTCGGTCGTCGATCTGCAGGCGCTTGGTGAACGATCTATCACGATCGATTGCGACGTCTTGCAGGCCGATGGCGGAACGCGGACGACGTCAATTACCGGGGCGTTCGTGGCGCTGGCGTTAGCGATGCACAAGATTGCTCAGAAGCACGCGCTGCCGAAGTTTCCGATCACCGACTTTCTCGCATCCGTCAGCGTAGGGATCGTTGGGGAGAACACGCTGCTGGATCTCAACTATGAGGAGGATTCCAAAGCGAAGGTCGACATGAACGTGGTGATGACTGGCAACGGCCAATTCGTTGAGGTGCAAGGCACCGGGGAAGAGAACCCCTTCTCCCGAGCGGAATTGGATCAAATGCTGGCGCTCGCCGAGAAGGGAATTCGGGAGATGATCGAGCAGCAGCGTGAGGCGTTGGGGCCGATTGCGCTGCTGATCGTAAGCGGGCAGTCCGGAACGGTGGTGTAGGCATGATCGAAGGAACGGAGATTATCGTGGCGACCCGGAATGCCGGGAAGGTGCGGGAATTTGCTCATGCCTTGGAGCCGCTGGGCAAAGAGGTTCGGAGCTTGGCTGACTACCCGGATGCGCCGGAAGTTGTGGAAGACGGGGCAACCTTCGCCGAAAATGCCCGCAAGAAGGCCAAAACGGTTGGCGACGCCCTGGGCCGTCCTGTCCTGGCCGACGATTCGGGCCTCTGCGTCGACCAGTTGGACGGTGCGCCGGGCGTGTATTCGGCCCGGTATGCCGGGGAAGGCGCCAGCGACGAGGATAACAACGAGAAGCTGCTCGCCGAGCTGGAGAAGCGGCGGCTGGGCGAGGATACGGAGCAGCCGCTGCTGAGCACGGCGCGTTTTGTCTGCCATCTGGCCTTGTACGACCCGGCCAAAGGGCAGTTTATCGAAGCCTCCGGCGAAGTGGAGGGCTGGATCACCTCCGAGCCGGCGGGCGGCGGCGGGTTCGGATATGACCCGCTGTTTTACCTGCCGGCGTACGAGAAGACCATGGCCGAGCTGACGCTGGAGGAGAAGCAGGCCATCAGCCACCGCGGTGCGGCACTGCGGGCGTTGGCGGACAAGCTGAGCGGGGCGGCTGCAGGGAAGTAGGCGAGGGCCGTGTGACCGTGCAGCACGTGAGGCCCGAGGAGACCGTGCAGCCCGTGCGGCTTGGCTCATAGCCGCTTGCTTGCGGGAAATTAACGGTAAATCCTCCTGTTAATTTTCGACTTTTTGGCTCGTTGCACCAATTAACGGTAAAACCTACAGTTAATTTTGCCCTAAAGGCCGGAAACGGCCCAAATGCCCGAAATTAACGTCAGGAAATACCGTTAATGCCTGTTAAAGCACCCGAACCAGTAAAATTAACGGCAGGTTTTCCAGTTATTTTTTCGCAACCCACTATAAGCGACATCACAAAAAGCAAGTCAGGAACCTTGGGGAGGTTCCCGGCTTGCTTTTTCGCATTTCAATTACCGGATTTTCACGTTATATGTTTTCAGCCAGAAGTTCACCTGCGACAGATACGCAAACAGCTGCGGCCCGCTCATCAGCTGGCCGAACCAAGGCAGGTTAGAGGACGATTCCTTGGACGCGGCGATGGCACGAATTTTGTCCGCATTAATGAGCGGCAAAATCGGCGAGGTCGGGTCGTCGAGAATCTTCAGCATTTGATCGCGGACAGCCGTCAGGTAGTTCGGATTATGCGTTTTGGGATACGGGCTTTTTTTGCGGTAAAGAACGTCTTCAGGCAGAATGCCTTCCAGCGCTTTGCGCAAAATCCCTTTCTCCCGGTTCCCGGTCGTTTTGATCTCCCATGGGATGTTCCAGACGTACTGCACCAGACGGTGATCGCAATAAGGCACGCGGACCTCCAATCCTGCCGCCATACTCATGCGATCTTTGCGGTCCAGCAGCGTTGGCATGAACCGGGTGATGTTCAGGTACGACATGACGCGCATCCGAGCCCGCTCCCCTTTTTCCCCTTCCAGCTTCGGTGTCTCTGCGACCGCTTCGCTGTAACGGTCGGCGATATACTGTTCCGGTTTGATCCACTCGCGGATTTCCGGTGACAACAGATCTGCGCGCAGCCCGGTTGCCACCGACCACGGAAACGTTCCTGAATTGAGGAGCTCCTCGCGGTGGAACCATGGATAACCGCCAAAGACTTCGTCTGCGGCTTCGCCGGAGATGGCGACGGTGGCTCCTTTTTTGATCTCCCGGCAAAAAAGCAACAATGAGGCGTCCACATCTGCCATGCCTGGCAAATCGCGGGCAATCGTCGAGTCGGGCAGCGCCGCAACCAGTTCAGGCGTATCGAACTTGATGGCGTGATGGGCGGTCTGCAGTTCCTCGACCATCCGCTGAATCCACGGACCGTCCGCACCAGGCTGATAGCTGTGGGCTTGGAAATGCTTGTCGTTGTCGACATAATCAATCGAATACGTGTTAACTTGACCTTGGCCGGTCCGCTTGTAATAATCGACGGCCAGTGCGGTTAATGCGCTGGAGTCCAGACCGCCGGACAGCAAGGTGCATACCGGCACGTCGGAAATGAGCTGACGATCCATCGTGTCCTGCAGCAGCTGGCGAATCGTTGCGGCCGTTTCCTCCACATTGTCCGTATGCGGCTCGGCTTCCAGCTTCCAGTAAGCGTATTTGCGCAGCCCATTGCGGTTGAAGATCATGACGTGGCCTGGACGCAGTTCTTTTAGATCCTTGTACACGCCATGGCCCGGCGTCCGCGCTGGACCGATGACAAAAATTTCGGCAAGACCTTCGGGCCCGACGACGGGCTCGACCTTCGGATGGCGTAAGATCGCTTTAGGCTCGGAACCAAAGATCAACGTACCGTCAATTTCACTGTAGAACAACGGTTTGACACCAAGGCGATCCCGGGCAAAAAAGACATGCTCCCGAACGCTGTCCCAAATGGCGAACGCAAAAATCCCATTCAGCCGGTAGACGCAATCCGGTCCCCATTCGATATACGATTGCAGCAACACCTCCGTATCACAGTTGGTACGGAACGTTCGGCCTCTCCGCTGCAGTTCAGCTTTCAGCTCCAGTGCGTTATAAATTTCCCCATTATATACAATCGTGAATACCGCATCTTCCTCATGAATAATCATCGGCTGTGCCCCGTTCTCGGGGTCCATGACGCTGAGGCGACGATGTCCGAAGGCACACGGGCCGGAAATCCAAGTTCCCTGGGCATCCGGTCCCCGTTTTTCCAGACAGGACGTCATGGATAACACCAAGTCCGATTCTTTCGTCAGGTCCCGGTTCCATTCGATAAAGCCGGTTATTCCGCACATTTTTGCTATCTCCTCTCCGCATTGCTTTACAGTCCCCGCTTGCCGACCGGGTGAAAAGTATTAACAAATTATGCCGAACGAGGGCATAAAATGTCTGTCCATTATGGAAAACTATGGCGTGGAGGCAGTATATCGCGAGCTGGAGCAAGGCATAAG
>NZ_BILV01000008.1 GCF_004000745.1 Paenibacillus barengoltzii NBRC 101215 | reverse complement strand
GGAACCACTTCACCAAAGGCAAATGGGTTCTTTCAAAAATGGTGCCGACCAAAGGAGAGGCTTGATAGCCACATTTTCCGCATTCAAATAAAGGAATATGTCGAGTGGACAGACGGGTGCACTCGGTATAAGCACAGCGCGGGCAGATGAAGCCATTTGGCCATTTCATCGCGATAATTGCCTCGATACAGTCGGCCTCGCTTTGAAAACGGCTGCTGATAGATTTAAGCTCCATGCTCGTACCTAATTCCATGTCCGATCCCTCCAATTGAAGTTCCTCTAGTTCACTGAATGCGTACGTGTGTTCCCTTTTTTCTCATTATAGCAAACATACGTTCTTGTATCAACTAAAAAATCCCAAATATTCACGAAAAATGTGGATGTTCAGATCACTGTGCAGCTTTAGTTTAATCTCCTTGATCGATTCGCCAATCCTGAATCAAAGGGATAATCGTGCAAAAGGTGGGACTGGGGGAAGAAGCCCCTCCTCCTAATCTATTAATCAGTCATGGGTTCGAGCAGGATGGGTTCAGGATGGTTCATGCGTTCAAGTATTCGTGTGGTCAAGTGTGGTCAAGTCAGTCAAGCGGTCGTGAAAATTGTTCGAAGACCTGTCACATTACTTCGGGAGTTTCTGGCAAACGGATGGGATTCTATCGACTCTTTTCTGGTAGTATGGTATTATGATAGTCTGATAACGTATTAGCGAACTAAAGCGGTGTTTTGAGTTGAGCTAATAGTATTACTCAGGGGGAGAGAGATAGATGAAAGTTAATAGAAAAATGGTTTTGATGAGCCTAGTGATGGCTCTGGTGTTAACGATGCTGGCCGGGTGTTCAGGGTCGGGAGCCGGGAAAGAGGATAATCAATTGGTGATTGGGATCGATGATAAGTTCGCACCAATGGGCTTCCGCGATGAAAATAACGAGATTGTGGGCTTCGATATTGATTACGCTAAAGCGGCGGCGGAGAAAATGGGAATGGAAGCTACGTTCCAGCCGATCGACTGGTCGGCTAAGGAATCTGAGTTAAACAGCGGACGGATCGATCTGATCTGGAACGGATATACGATTACGGAGGAGCGCAAGGGCAAGGTCCTCTTTACGAAGCCTTATTTGAAAAATAGCCAAGTGGTCGTAACGCTGGCCGATTCGGAAATTACTCAGCTGAGTGATCTAGCTGGCAAGACAGTGGGCCTGCAGGCGTTGTCCTCCGCAGCGGATGCGCTGGATGCAGCTCCGATCAAGAGCGAGATCAAAACGATCTCGGAGTTCCCGGACAACGTACTTGCTCTTACGGATCTCAAAACGAAACGGCTTGATGCGGTCGTAATCGACGAAGTTGTGGCGAGATACTACATGGCGAAAGAAGAAGGTACGTTTAAGCTGCTGGATGAGTCGCTGGCGCCTGAAGAATACGGCATCGGCGTGAAGAAAGGCAACGAGGAGCTGCTGAACAAGCTGCAGAAAGCGCTCGACGAGCTGAACCAGGACGGTACCGCTTCGGAAATTTCGAAGAAATGGTTTGGCGAAGATAAAGTGCTGAAGTAGATACGAAAGCGTAGAAACCGGATTGCTTCGGAATCCGGTTTTTTGCTGATTAAGTTAAAATTCAAGATGTTCCGAGGAGAGCGATCATGAGTCTGGAGTATTTGTTAAGTATCCTAGGGCCGATGCTGGAAGGAACGAAAACGACGATTTGGCTGTTTCTGCTGGCCATTGTGACCTCGATTCCGCTGGGCTTCGCCTTTACCTTTATGGTTCGCAGCCGAATCAAGCCGGTCGCTTGGTTTGCCGGAGCTTATATTTACGTCATGCGCGGTACGCCGTTGCTGCTGCAAATGCTGTTCGTTTGCTTTGGGCTGCCGGTTATCCCGGGTATCGGCGAGTACCTCGTCATGGATCGGTTTGTTGCTGCTTGCGTTGCTTTTACGCTGAATTACGCGGCGTACTTCGCCGAGATCTTCCGGGGCGGCTTGCTGGCGATTGACAAAGGACAATATGAAGCCGCAAAGGTGCTAGGGCTTAGCCGCTGGCAGACGACAACGCGAATCGTGTTGCCGCAGATGCTGCGCATCGCGCTGCCCGCTGTCTCCAATGAGTCGATTACGCTGATCAAGGATACAGCGCTGCTTTATGCAGTGGCTGTTCCCGAGCTGCTGCATTTCGCGCAAACGGCCGTCAACCGGGATTTTACGATCGTACCTTTTGTACTTGCAGGCGTGTTATATCTGTTGATGACATTGGTGTTGACCGTGCTGTTTAAGGCGTTGGAACGGAAGTTCAAATTTGAGTAAAGGGCTGGAATCATGGATCAAGCAATCGTTCAAGTCGAGCATTTACGTAAATCGTTTGGCCACCTGGAGGTGCTGAAAAACATTTCCTTTAATGTCGCTGCGAGCGAAGTGCTGGCGGTGATTGGGCCGTCCGGATCGGGCAAGAGCACGATGCTGCGCGCCTTGGCCCATCTTGAGGAAATTGATGGGGGGACGATCCGGATTGGCGGGGAGCCGCTGGTTGACAATGGGCGGTATGCCGGCAGCGCCAAGCTCAAGGAAATTGCTACCCGCATGGGCATGGTGTTCCAGCATTTTAATCTGTTCCCGCACCTTACGGTGCGCGGGAACCTGGAGCTCGCGCCTAAGCTGGTAAAAAGGCAGCCGTCTGCCGACATCCGCGCTAAAGCGACGGAGTTGCTGGAGAAAGTGGGGCTCTCCGATAAAGCGGAGGTCTATCCGTCTAACTTGTCCGGGGGGCAAAAGCAACGGGTTGCCATCGCCCGGGCCCTGATGATGAACCCGGAGATCCTGCTGTTCGACGAGCCGACCTCTGCGCTGGATCCTGAGTTGACGGGCGAAGTACTGCAGGTGATGAAGCAGCTCGCCGAAGAGCGGATGACGATGATTGTCGTCACGCATGAGATGGGTTTTGCGCGGGAGGTAGCCGACCGCGTGATGTTTATGGCGGACGGGGAGATTATCGAGTCCGGCCCGCCGGAGCAGCTGTTTGGTGCGCCGCAGCATGAGCGTACGCGGTCCTTTTTGCAGCGGGTGCTGTGATCACTAAATTCAAAAACGGCGGCAGCCTCGGAACTTCAACTACGAAGTTTGAGGCTGCCGCCGTTTTTTTTTCATCCTATTTTATTTCACCGAGTAAACCCCTTCTTTGTAAATCAACGTATAAATCATACCCGAGTCGGTCAGAACGTACTGGTCCACGGCATCCTTGGACAAGCGACGTTGTTTCCCGTCGGCAGCAATATGGTATATGCCGGGCTCATAACCGTGGGATACGTAGTAGACACCGGACTTATTGACCTCAAAGGTCGTATCAGCCGTCGCACCGGGCGCCAGAGCAGCCAGCCTCTTCTCTTGACCTGTTGCTGGGTCAAACCGGAATAACTCCATGTCCGTGCCGCTGGCGGACGTATAATAAAATACGTTCTCATACATCCGGATCTGGGAAATGTTCCGTGACGACAAGGCAACGGCGGGCTTTCCGCCATTTAACCCGGTGCGCATCAAGTGACCCGAGCTGTCTTCCAGATAATACAGTTGCTCGCCAATCACCCAGAATTGGCTTGCGCCCGCGGCCAGCTTCACATGCGCCCGGCCGGTTGTATCGATCTGGTACACGGAGTTCGGATCCTTCGGATCGGTGTCATTAAAGCCGATCGTATAAAGGGCTCCGTTTTTCAGCACCAACGAGGAATCGGTTCTGTACCCGACCCCGCCGTTTTCTTCCACCGAACGGGCCACGCCGTAGGCATATCCGGGCTCTCCGAGCAATTCCTTCTCTCCGGTGGTCATGTTAAACCGGCTCAAGTTGTTCGCCACTTCCGTCATAAACCGGAAATCGGTATAGTACAAGGTTTCTCGGTCTGAGACAAGACCGGCCAAACTTTTCGCCGACAAGACCTCCTGCAATGCTCCGTTCTTCACCCGGTACAACATGTCCCCGCCCATCGTTAAATCGCCGACATGCAGGTTAACGAATAATTCGTTATTGGACTTCCGTACATCCGTCAGCCAGCCGTCCTCCGACCGCCAATCGCCGAGCGAGGCGACTTTTTCAGCCTGTTGCTTTTTCAGGTCATAGGCGTACAGGTAAGCTTGATTCTTCACCGTGGACACGTAGTAGAGAAGATCCCCGATCACTTTTCCTGAATGGAACACCGGTGTGCCGGGCACCTGAACTCGCGTCGCTTGGTTGCTTCCCGATTTCCGGAAAAGCTGCTCCTCTACGGAAGCGCCGTTGTTCAGGTATACGGTCTTCATGTAATAGACGTCGGTTCCATACTGCGTCAACGGGGTCGCTATCTTCTCGTAGTCCACCCGTTTCCGCCGATCGGTCAGCTGTGTTTTAATCGAGTCTTTGACTGCTAGCGTATCCGGGTGCTTCAGGTTAATCGGCGTATCGCCGATCAGAATCAACCCGTCCAGCCAAGCGATCTGCTTGCCAAGTGCAGTCGCGGCATCCCTCAGAGGCAACATAACCCGCCCGCCGATTTTTTGCGGCGGCACGTCGAGCTTCACCGATTCATCGTTAACAAGCATGGTCTTGCTGTTCACTTTGAATTTGACCGTTCGCTTGAGTGTTACGTTCCGGAGGACCACATCGTCCGGTGTCTTCGCGTTCCAGACGACTTCCCAATACCCTTGGTTGGCCCCGGTGGTATGCTCGGCCAAGTATCCCATCAGACGAATAGGCACGAGGACGCGCCCGTTACGCTGGACGACTTCATAATCTCCGCTAATATCTGTCTTCTGTCCTTGCAAAAACGCTTTGCTTTGATAGTCGTAAGGAATGATCGCCAGCTCGTTGAACGCCTCTTTCAGCGAACTGCTGCTGCTTCCTTGGACTGGGCTGCTAGCTTTCTCAGCGGCATGAACTCCGGCTGTTCCCAGCCCTAGACATGCTGTTAATAGCAGCAACATGATTTTCTTCTTCAATACGAAACTCTCCCTTCAATAAACCAGACACAAGATGTCATCTAATGACTAGACGCTTCAACTCTTGTAAAAGTTGCTATGTCAAAAGCTGGCGCAATTAGGAGGTAACGCGAGCATTTTTGACAACCCTGTTGTAGAATCAAAAAGAAGCCGTTTACACCAGCAGGATGGAGGAACCTACGAAATGATAGATCAATATGCATCGGCCACCGTCGTTTCGACGGCATGCAATTATATCATGGAGCGTCCGGACAAGTTCACTCATACCTACCGGACCTATATTAAATTAAGAGAAAACGGAGCACAAGAACTCCGATTCTGGCATAGCAATGCCATCGATTCCACATGGGATAACGGTTCGGTTGCCCGCGGTGGGGAATATGGCGGACAGTGGCGAATCGAAGCTGCCTACGTCGGGGACGGCGGCTTGGAACCGCAGGGTTCGGTCGTGCCCGGTTCACAGGTACGCGTTACGTTTGACGGCGGCAACGAAGTCAAAGCGGTCGCCCCCGGGGAGTTGTTTTGGAGCGATCCGGTCAAGATCGACCTGCCGGAAGGCCATCTGCTGGCGTTTACTTGGACGATTTCAACGGAGTCGGGAGGCAAAACGGTTCCCTACAATACCGAGCAGATGTTAGTAATGGCGTTTGATGCGCCGGGAGCATGTGCGGATCAAGCTGCTGCCGATGGCTTTGTGCAGTCGGAGAATCTGCTGGTCATGCCCGCATTGATTGCCAGCGCAAAGCCGGTGCAGCAACGCCTCATCTTCCTTGGTGATTCGATTACGCAAGGCGTAAGGACTCGCCGGGACGGTTACGAGTATTGGGCGGCGCGAATTGCCGATGGCTTAGGCAATGATTATGCTGTATGGAACCTTGGCTCCGGCTGGGCACGAGCCTACGATGCTGCCGCCGATCGGGCCTGGCTGAACAAGGTGAAGCTGGGGCAGGCTCCAGGGACGAACACCCAAATCATCCTGGCGCTTGGGGTTAACGATATCGATATCGGCGCCCGTACTTCAGAGGAGCTGCTGGCCGACCTGACGACCATCGTTTCCTTACTTCGCCAAAACGATCCGACTACGGAAATAATCCTGTTCACCGTTCCGCCATTTAATTTCAGCGAAGAGCGGGAACAGGTCTGGCGGCGGGTCAATGATCATATCCGCTCCGCCTCGCTTCCGGGCGTTGACCGCGTCTTTGACATGGCCGTTCATCTGTCCCAGCCCGCGCCGCAGGATCACCGGCTGCGTCCGGAATTCATGAGCTCGGAGTACGATCCCCATCCGAATGGAGCGGCAGGCAAGGTCGTGGCCGACGCATTCTTGGCGTGGTACTTCAGTGATGATGAACGGGAGCGCTGAGATGATGAGCACCCCTCTTCTGAATGTAGGGATCTTTGCCCATGTCGATGCGGGCAAGACAACGACGACGGAACATATTTTGTATACCAGCGGGCGGATTCGGACGCCGGGCCGTGTGGATGACGGCACCGCGCTGACGGACTCGCTGGAAGTTGAACGCCAGCGCGGGATTTCCGTTCGTGCGGCGATGACGAATTTTACTTGGAAAGGTACGCAGGTGAACTTGATTGATACGCCGGGCCACGTCGATTTCCTGTCCGAAGTGGAGCGTTCGCTGCGCGTGATGGATTGCGCGGTGCTGGTGATCTCCGCCGTAGAAGGCGTTCAGGCCCAAACGGAAATGATCTGGAACGCGCTTCTTAAGCTGCGAATTCCAACGATTCTATTCGTCAACAAAATGGACCGGGTTGGCGCGGACCCTGATGCGGTGCTGGCGCAAGCACGCAAATATCTGTCCCCGGACATCGTTCCAGTCCAGCATCCGCTGGGGATGTGGCAGGATTATCAAGGAGCGGCGGATTTGTGGAGCGCGGGAGGTGAAGCGGCGGCGGCTGATGCGGGAAGTCTTGAGGCGTTCACGGCGGCGCGGAGCGGCTTGATCGAAGCGTTGGCCGAGCGAGACGAGGCGTTGCTCGGGGCCTACCTTAGCGGGGAGGATGTCGCGGAGGAACGCTGGGAACGCTGTGCGGAGGAGCAAGCGAGATCTGCCCGAATCTATCCGCTGCTGTACGGGGCGGCGACGAAGGGAATGGGTATCGCTGAGCTGCTGGATGCCATGGTGCGCTACTTCCCTCCGGCGGAAGGGGATCCGGAGGCCCCGCCCTCCGGCGTCGTGTTCAAGATCGAACGCGACAAGACGATGGGCCGGATGGCTTATGTTCGCCTTTATGAGGGCAGCCTCCGCAATCGCGATACCGTGTACAACTATACGCAGAACCTCAGCGAGAAGGTGACACAGATCCGCAAAATCGACGGAACACGTTCGGAAGATATCGGTCTGCTGCGGGCAGGCGATATCGCGGCCGTCTGCGGCTTATCCCATGTCCGGATCGGCGACGTGCTGGGGCGGCCGGATGCAGTGCCGGCTGAAGCCAAGCTGGCCGTTCCGCTGCTTACAGTACAAGCTCATCCGGCCAACGAAGCAGAATACCGCGCCGTAGCGGAAGCGCTGCAGGAGCTGTCCGACGAAGATCCGCTGCTGGACGTGCAATGGCTGCAGGAAGAACGGGAGCTGCACGTAAAGGTGATGGGGCCGATCCAGCTGGAAGTGTTAAGCAGCGTCATGGAATCCCGTTACGCCTTGAAGGTGACCTTCGGGAAGCCATCGGTCATTTATAAAGAAACACCGAAGCAAGCCGGGGAAGGGTTCATCGCTTATACGATGCCGAAGCCGTGCTGGGCGATCCTGCGATTCCAGATCGAGCCCGGACCTCGGGGAAGCGGCTTGGTC
The DNA here is from genome assembly GCF_004000745.1 of Paenibacillus barengoltzii NBRC 101215. GTDB lineage: Bacteria > Bacillota > Bacilli > Paenibacillales > Paenibacillaceae > Fontibacillus > Fontibacillus barengoltzii. Next base: position 60,097 of record NZ_BILV01000008.1, on the reverse strand, counting down.
TACGAAGCCCGGGTGCGGGACGAGGATCTGCTGCCGCAATATCAGAACGAGGTGGCGCGCCGTGTTCCTGAGGCGTTGCAGCAAGGGCTGTATGGCTGGGAGGTTACTGATCTGAAGGTGACGTTGGTCTATGGCCAGCATCACGTATGGCATACCCATCCGCTGGATTTTGCTGTCGCCACGCCGATGGGAATTATGAATGGGCTGGCGAATACCGGGACCCAATTGCTGGAGCCTATTTTGCATGTCCGCATCGTTGTCCCCGAAGAGAATGCCGGTCGGGTAATGAATGACCTCGTGCAGATGCGCGGCCGGTTCGAGCCGCCTCAGCTGCAAGGAGAACGAGTGCTGATTGAAGGGCATGTACCGCTCTCGACTTCGCTGGATTATCCCATTGAACTTAGCTCGTACACCAAGGGACGCAGCACCTTTGCTTCCTCCTTTGCCGGCTATGAACCGTGCCCGCCGGATGTGCACGCCGAGCGGGTTCGGCGAGGGGGTTAATCCGTTAGATCAGGCGAAATATATTCTCAGTGTGCGCAAAGCACTGCAAGGGTAGTTCATCAACAGGTTCATCTTAGTCGAAATAGGAACCGAATTGCTTAATGTAGAAGGAACAATGGACCTTGACCGGAAGCTGGCTGAACATCTCATGCCAATCGGTCTTTTTCCACTCATCATAACTCATGCTGTTGCGCACATATTTCCCGAGCCCAATCCCGTCGGTGCGGTGGCGTTGCATGGTCTTGATCACCCGCAGCGCTTCCGAAACGATATGTTCGCTGACCAGCTTTTCAACCTTTGCCCGTTCAGAGGTGCTTAGTTTTGCATTGCCAATGTACTCATCCACACTTCCATAGATCTTCAAATAAATATTCGCTTCATAATCGCCGGACGTGTTCTTCGTAATCACGATCCGGCGTTTGCTTTTTACCGCCTTGACGGAAATCGCCTTCAAGTCGGGATGCTCCGTCGTCAGGGTAAACTCGCCCTCTTGCAGGTTCGAATACAACAGCATGAACAGGTGAACGTCATCCCACGGCAGCTTCGCAATCATTCGATCATCCCGCATCAAGGCGATGCCGCTGATGGTAATATCCTTCTCCTTCTCCAGGACTAAGGCGGCAATTGGATCCTCCCCGTCATCGAAGTAATCGCGGGTAAATTCGTACAACGAGGTTCGGGGGAGCGATTGTATTGAGTATTCTTTTTGCAACAGCTTGTTGATATAGTTCGCCGTCTTGGTATGCCGCGGATATTCTTGGCTGATGATCTTCCCGGCATCTCCCTCGACGACGACCATTGAAGTTCGGATGGAAATGCTGGGATCGCGCAGAAACGTATCTAAATACGACCAGAAGCCGCGGCGGGCTAACTCCTCACCGATCAAAAAGGTGCGAATTTGTCCGCTGGCAATGATTCGGCTGGTCCGCAACGACAAGGCCTCCCTCGCTTGCTTTGGACTTGAAGCGATCGTTGACAGCAATTCGTCGGTCGTTTTGCCATCCCGGGCGTATTGCGAAACCAGCGGAATGCTGACCGTAGCCTTAATCTTATTCTCGGGAGCCGCATCAAAAGCGGCCGTTTCAATATAACCAACTCGTTCCAGAATCCGCTGGTCCTGGCTGCAGCCGGTGAGTACAAGGATGAGAACGGCAGCGAGCAGAAATCGTCTAAGCATGCTTCTTCAACCTCCTTTGCATGAGTAGAAGCACAATCAGCAGCAACGGGAGCCCGAAGGCAACACCTATCTGTACAAAGGTGAAATAGCTGGACCAAGACTCTACGACGATTAAGGTTTTGGGGATCATCCCTACAAGGATGGTTGCAACCATGGAAACGAAGACGATCACCTTCCAGGGGATTTGGGGAAAGACCTGCGCCAACGCCTCCTGACCGGCCCAATAGTACATGCCTGCCGTCTGCACGATTGAGAACAAGAACAGGCTGAAGAGAAAGTTCTGGATGCGTTCAATGAACGGAAACCGTAAATAAGCATACATATCGAGGATCGGAAACGACGAATGGACCAGAGCGTGATGACCGAAGAAGCCGTAAGCCATAATCGAAACGAGCAGATACACGAACATGGTAATTCCGTTTCCTAGATGGATATATTTCAACCATTTTTTGTTTTTTTCCGCATAGGGAAAAAGAAACAGGCACAACTCGTATCCCAAAAACGCGCCGTACAGGTTGTTCAGCCCCTCGTACATATCCGCTCCTTCCTTAAGCCAAAAAGGAGTAAAGCGGGAGAGATCAAACTCATGGACGAAGAGTACGATCAGCGGAATATGCAACAGCAGGAGCAGCGAGAAGATGACATTCGCTTTAGACATGGTATATATCCCTTTAGTAATGTAGAGAACCACCAGCACGTCCACGAAGATTTTGAGAATGAGGTCAGAGGTCGCCGGAAAGATCAGCATCTGATATATCAAAGCGTATTGCTTGATGACAAGGCAGCCGATCATGCTGAATAACCCCCATAACAGCACATATAGAGGGATTAGCAGGAATCGCGGCAGTGAAGCGCTGAGAATGTCAAATATTGATTGGCCCCGGCCCATTCGGTACACCGCAGAGATCAGCATAATGTTCAGCGTCACCAGCACGAACATAGGAAGGATCATCAGCCAGCCGTTGCTCCCGAAATCGTGGGCCGTGAGGCGCGGCAGAGTGAACAGGACGGCACCGCTTTGAGTATTGAACACCATCAGGGCGATATGGAAGCGATTGAGTTTTTCCCGTTCCACTGGAGTCACCTATTTCTTCATTTTGTTGGACGTTTCGTTGGGAGTACGGGATTGCGTTGGGCGTTTGGACAACATCCAGAAGGGGCCCCGGATAAAGGTATCCTTCCAATCGCCTGGTTTAATCGGCGCGAGCGGAAGGGTGTACGGCGCACCTAAGCTGGTCAGCTTGGACAGATGGATAATCACCAGCCCGAGGCCGAACATAAATCCGAAGTTCCCGAGCATCCCGGATAAGATGATCAGCAAGAATCGAATCAGTCGAATCGAACCGCTCATCGTGTAGCTGGGAATGACGAAGGAAGCGATGGCGGACATTGCAACGGCAATGATCAGAATGTTACTGGTAAACCCGGCTTCCACCGCTGCAGTACCGATCACGATACCGCCAACGATACCGATCGTTTGCCCGATTTTGGTAGGCAGACGAACCCCAGCTTCTCGCAGCAACTCCAAGGTTGTTTCCATCATCAGCGCCTCCAGGACGGGAGGGAAGGGGACGCGGCTGCGCGATTCAGACATCGAAGCGAGCAAATTTTGCGGAATCATCTCGTAATGGTACGTTGTGATTGATACATACATCGAAGTTAAGGTGAGCGTAAGAATAAAGGCGACATAGCGCAACAGTCGAAGAAACGTCCCCACAGCCCAGCGGCTGTAATAGTCGTCAGGGGAGGTAAAAAATTCAAATACGGTTGTAGGCCCAATGATGACCGACGGGCTCTGGTCCAAGAGCACAAGCACCCGACCTTCGTTCAACTTGGATACGGCAACGTCAGGCCGCTCCGAGCTCAGATAAAGAGGGAAAATGGTGGCAGGGTAGTCTTCGATCATCTGTAAAAACATACTGCCATCCAAAACACCGCTGTACTCGATGCCCTGAATCCGCTCCGACATCCGATTGACGAAGTCCATATTGGCAAATCCGTCGATATAAAGCATACATACCTTCGTTTTGAACACTTCGCCGACTTCAAATTGTACAACTTTCAGACGATTGCTCTTCAGCCTGCGGCGGATAATGGACAGATTGGTATCCAGCGATTCATTAAAGGCATCATGCGGGCCGACGATGACAGATTCCGTTTCAGACTGCTCGATGGATCGGACGTCGGGACCGTAAGCCGAAATTAAATAAACCCCCTGAGGTACAAATAGAGCGGCTTCGCCCTCCAAAATCCCTTGAATCACGTTCTTCGTTTCTTCTTCGCGCACGAACTGGGATTGCTGCAAGAGAGCTCCCAGTTCCTCCCTTTGAATATTTTCCAGCGGAATGATCACGTTGTTGATAAACTTGTGGTTGTCGACTAAATGATCAAAGTAGATAATGTCAGCCTGGATGGACGGATACGACCGATGCGATAGATCGGAACACCCGTTAAATTCCTCCAACACCCGCTCCAAAGTGAGCGGACCAGGGGCTTGAGGCTCAGTAAGATGTGATGTTTGTTGCTCTGGTTTATGCTTTACCATCGTCATGATAGTTTTCAATAATCGGGAGTTCAAGGCGCAATTCCTCCAACTGAGGTATTTTCTTCTATTGTGTGTAGCATTGATCGAACTATGCAGATTTTGACGGGATGGGTTGCAGAACAAGTGCAAAAAAAAGAATACTGCGATGGTTCGCAGCATTCTATGTATGGTTATTCTATGGATTCACTTCAGCAACAGCCGGGATAATTCAGCATAACTGATAACCGGGGTATGGGGGAGATGCGGATCTGATTCGGGCTGGATGCCGCGGTGATTAAACCAAATGGAGTGCCAGCCGGCGCCGGCCGCTCCCACGACATCGTTACGCCAGGAATCTCCGATATACCAGCACTGATCCGGTGCCATCTCCAGCTTCCCGGCAATCAGATTAAACAAGCGGGCATCCGGTTTCGTTAAACCTACCGCCCCTGAGATGAAGACCCGTTCGGCAGGAATCAGCCGATCGACCCCGAGTGCCCGGATCTTTCGCCATTGATGGTCCGGCGGCCCGTTCGTAATGATTCCGACAACAGCGCCGCGCGCCTTAAGTTCGCCGATCAGCTCCAGCGCTCCGGAGAACGGCCGAATGTCAAATTGACGGCTTAGGTAAGCGGCCTGTACCGCTGCGGCTTGATCGGTTGTCAGCGAAAGCCCAAACTCCCCTAAGGAACGTACGAAACGTTCGGTGCGCATTGATTCCAACTCATGTCCGTGGGTGGGCGTCCCCCCGACTTGGGCAGAGAGATAATCGCTGTAATAACGCATTCGGTGGTACGCTGATTCATAGGGGAAGTCCGGCCCGGTGTGCAGGATTTCTTCCAGTGCCTCGCGAAAAGGCTGCAGGTGGTCGTATAACGTATCATCTACGTCAAAAAAAATGGCGCGGTTTGAAGTCATTGCGTTCATTGTGATGATCCCCTTCTCTTTACCAGCCGCAGTAGAAAACCGCGGCCTTTTCCTATAAAATGCTTATGTATTGTCCTGGCTGCGGGAGCCGTCGCCTTCCCATTATACGTGACAATTTCGAAAAATCCATAGTTCGACCGGTCCTTTTCGGATATGATGGGATCGGACTGTATACTTTGGGTGGAAAGGTTTGGAGCGGACGTGAAAAAGCCGAAACGATGGTTTACCTTAAGAAATCAAATCTTCATCAGTTTTATGCTGCTGATGATTTTTGTCCTGGGCATCGCCAGCGTACTCACTTATTATCGGATGTCCGCGCTGCTGCAAACCAATGCGGAGAAGCATATCAGTCAAACCGCGATGCAGGCTAATGGTCGATTGGATGCACTGATTGCCCAGATCAATACGCTGACCACGCAGGTCGCCACCGATGCTTACGTTCAGAGGCTGCTGCTCGCTGAGGTGCAAGGGAAGGAGACGCCCTTTAGTTCGCGCCAATCGCTGCTGCCGCTGTTTAGTGACTATCAGGCTTATGTGACCGGCATCAAGTCGCTGGAATTATATACCAATGATTACCGCCGTTTGTTCCCGCTGAACGAAACCCAGTTGATTGACACGATCGACTCGGAATGGATTAATGCAGCGAATTGGGGCAAAGGTTCGCTTGTCTGGATCGGGATCGATCCGCGCGATCCGTCCACCGTGCTGGCACTGCGCCGGGTGAGCTTGCTCGACCGCTGGTTTTCATCCGGGGGATATTTGATGGTGCGGCTCGATCGGACTTATTTTCAAATTCATGATCAGATCGACGAGGATGTGGGGGAGTATATTCTGCTGGTCGACGGGAATCAACGTCCGGTGGCAACCAACTTCAGCTTCCCTGCGGAAGAATTAAATGTGAAGGAACTGCTGAGCAACGAGGGGAAAAATATCACCATCGGCGAACAGAAGTTTATCGAGGTCAAGCAAGCCTCTAAAGCAACCGGGTGGACGCTGGTCTTCTTCACACCCATGAGCTACGTCACCAGCGGGATTTCCGCGCTGCGCACAGCTGTCCTCGCTTCGGGAGCCATCGGGGTGCTGCTGTTCCTGATCATGTCGCTGTCGCTGTCGACGATGATTACCCGCCCGATCTTCCGGCTCATCAAGGCGATGCGCGGGGCGAGATTCGGGGTGCTTCAGCGGAACCCGATGTTCTCAAGCACGATGGAAATTAACGAGCTGAACAATTCCTATAACCAAATGGTCGATAATATGAACGAATTGATCCGCGTCGTTTATGAGAAGGAGCTTCTGCAGAGCCGAACCGAATTAAAAGCGCTGCAGGCTCAGATCAATCCTCATTTCCTGTTTAATACGCTGGAGGCCTTCTATTGGTCACTGGAGGATAAGGGAGAGGAGGAGTTGGCCAACCTGGTCGTCGGCATGTCCAGCTTGTTCCGGTACATTATCAGCAGTCCCAACCAGGACGAGTGGGTGACGATTGAGGACGAGCTGGAGCATGTGGAACGTTATCTGCAGCTGATGGATATTCGGCTTGCAGAACGCTTAACCTGGTCCATTGATGCCGGCGAATTCCGCCACGTGAAAATTCCTAAGCTTCTGATTCAGCCGCTCGTGGAAAACGCGATTTGGCATGGGGTTGAAAAGCAACTCGGCCAGGGCAAAGTCAGCGTATGTGTTGAACCCTCAAACAAGGAAGGGTACTTAAAAATCACTGTGCAGGACAACGGTCCCGGCATGGATGAGGAGACGTTAAGCGGCTTAATGCAAGCGATGGAAGGCGGGCCTTCCATCTCCTCGAAGGGGACAGGCGTCGGGATTGTGAATGTACACCGGCGGTTGCGTTTGTATTATGATGAGCAAGGGAAGAAGCACGGTTTGCAAGTAACCAGCCGCCCGGGCGAAGGAACGTCCGTGAGCTTTGAAATACCTAGTGATTACGGGGGAACGGTATGAAGCAGACAAAAACCATACTTGTGGTGGAAGATGAACCGAGAACAAGACAGGGCTTTACGAAAACATTGGAAGCCTGGTCTGCCGGCCGATACCGGATCGAGGCAGCGGACAGCGGACAGGCGGCGCTGGCTTGGCTTGAACACAATGTCGCTCACCTGCTCATCACGGACATCCGCATGCCTGGCATCAGCGGGCTGGAGTTGATTGAGATGCAGCAACGCCATAAGCATTTCAAGCCGGTGGCGATCATCATTTCGGGTTATGCGGAATTCGAATATGCGCAAAAAGCGATGCAGCTCGGCGTCGTTAATTACTTGCTGAAGCCAGTGGACAAGCATAAGCTGGTTCAAGCCGTAGAGCAGGCGCTGCGGGTAGAGGACGACCGGCATCGGATCGAAACGATGGAGAAACTGGTGGATCCACGGTTGCTGGAGACCAAGGATACGGATACGCAATATACGCCTCAGGTCCAGGAGGCATTGAACTACCTGGACGAACATTTGCACGAGCCGATTACGATGCGTCAGGTGGCCGATCATCTGCATCTGAATCCAAGTTACTTTAGCGTGCTGTTCAAAGAGCAGACCGAGCTTACCTTCAGCGAATATATCACCCGATTGCGGGTGCTCCGTGCCAAGGAGCTGCTGCTGCGGACGACGATGTCCGTCGGGGAGATCGCGGAGCGTGTCGGTTATCAAAGCGACAAATACTTTATCAAGGTGTTCAAAAACTACGAAGGAATGAGTCCCAGCAAATACCGCAGCCAGACGAAAGAGACAGGAGATGACACCTGAGCCTTGGCCGATTTGTCACAAATCGTTGCGGCGAAAAATGAGGTGTTCAGCTTCGTGTGCTATGGAAGCGGAATCATCAACATGATAAACTTGGATTGAAGCGGTTACACGAATAGCCGAGATAATTAGGGGGCTAAAGCATGTCCAACCAGAAAACAGCATCCATCCTGTGGATTGCGCTTCTCCTGATGTTGGGACTTTCCGGTTGCGTAGGCGACAAGGCGGCAGGAGGCGGCGGGGCGGATGGCCAAGAAGTATCGGCGGCCAGTGACAAGGTCACGATCCGATTTATGCATTTGTGGCCGGCCAGTTCCTCTCCGCAGCAAAATAAACTGGTAAATGAGATCATTGACCAATATCAATCCGAGCATCCGAATATCACAATACAGCAAGAAGTGATGGAAAATGAGCAATACAAAAACAAATTAAAAATACTATCTGCGGCGAACGAGCTGCCTGACGTTGGTATTACTTGGGCAGCCGGATTCATGGACCCTTATGTGAAGGGAGACCTGTTCGCCCCGCTGGATGATTTGTTGGACAGCGGCTTGAAGGACCAATTCGTGCCAGGGGCGACCGATGCCTATGCGGTGCAGGGCAAAACGTACGGCTTACCGCTCGAACTGAATATTTCGCCGATTTATTATAATAAGGCAATTTTTGATAAATATAATCTGAAAGAGCCGCAAACCTATGATCAGTTCCTGGATGTGATTCGTACGCTGAACAGCAAAGGGGTCACCCCGATCGCGCTGGGGAATCGGGACCGATGGACGGGCTCAATCTGGTATATGTACCTGGCAGACCGGATCGGCGGACCCGAAACGCTAAAGCAGGCAATTGACCGTACGGGCAGCTTCGAGAATCCAGCGCTGATTCAGGCAGCCGCTGAAATACAGAAGCTGGTGGATATGAACGCTTTTAATAAAGGCTTTAACGGATTGTCTAATGAGGAAGGCAAAACGGTCTTCATGAAGGAACAGGCCGCCATGTTCTTGGCGGGAACCTGGGAGGTGCCTAACTTTACGAGTAACCCGGACGTCCCTCAGCAATTTAAAGACAATGTCGGGTTCTTCAAGTTCCCGACCTTTACCGGCGGTAAAGGGGACATTAACAGCTGGGTAGGCGGACCTGGGGGCGGCTTGTTCGTTGCAGAGAACTCCAAGGTCAAAGACGAAGCGAAGAAGTTCGTGGAGTATTTCATTAGCAAGTGGGGAGCTGATTCGGTAAGTACGGCCGGGGTCGTTCCGGCAACGAAGGTGGATACGACAGTTTCGGATCTGCCCAAACTCTACATTGATCTGTTGGATGAGCTGAACAATGCCAGCAACCTGACCTTATTTGCCGACGTCCAAATGAAAGGGAACGCGGCCCAGACGCACTTAAATATGATCCAAGCCTTGTTCGGTAAAGCGGTGACGCCGGAGCAATTCGTGAAGGAGCATGAAGCCGCATTGCAGCAAGATGAATAATCCCGGAAAAAAGTCTGTCCAGTAAAGCTGGGCAGACTACCAAAAAATCACATAATACAAAATTAGAATAAAATAAAATGTTAGGCTAAGTGTTCCGCAGGCTAGTCCTGCCAGTGCCAAGCCTTTACCGGAATCACTGGACCTAGTAATTTCAGTTAATGCCTGTCTTCCCAGAATAATAGAAATTATTGCTAAAAGAAATCCCAAAAATGGTATTACTAAAGATAAAATACCTAAAATTAGAGAAGCTATTGATTTAGAATTAATCCCTTCCGGTGAGTGTATATACATTATTCATATCCTCCTTCTTATATTTTGTCTTTTCTAACTAACATTATAATAATTTGTTTATTTATGTAAAATAGTGATCTGTATAATATAACTTAAGCTCTGCTAAGTGGTCAAGACTTTGTTTAGTGGGCATTGATAAAAACTAGACAACATACTGCCTCCTTTATCTCCGAGGGCATACGGCTGTTGTCTAAAGAAAAGAATTGCTGAAATCCTAACCAATTACCAGTATTTATGGGTCGAATTATGATTGAACCATTATAGATGATAATTGATCGATAATGCTTATGAAATTAGTTAATAATCATTTGTTTAACCTATTAAGACGAAACGAATTGTAAAAGATTCTGATTGATATCAATCTTCTAACTGGAGTTAAGGCAAGGCCCCCTACCTTTATTGATTAAGTAAACCAGAAATCATTCGAATTTATAGGTGAACGATATTGTAGAAAAAAGCTAAAACTGAACGTGAGTCGTGGGATAAAAGCACAGTGATTAGACCTTGGAACCGGAAGTTCTCGGACTTGGCTTCCTCAGGGACAAACAAGCAACAATTCGTTTAGCTTCAGCCAGAGTCTATTGAGAGAAATTCGACAAGTGGATTCGAACAAGACTCCGAATATAACTCTGGAAGTCAATCGAATTGAATACGTTCCCGTATTTTAAACCTCAAGCACTTGAGAGTCCATATTGGGCTTGTAAAGCAATAGCAAGCCTAATCTGAGGGCATGAGAATGTCTGTAACACAAATAACGCCCTTCCGACTTCCTACTAGGAAGCGAAAGGGCTGAAAAGTTTGCTTTCTCGTTATCTGGACTTCGTTAGCCTTTTTTGGTATTGGCTAGTGCAAACTCACAAGCTAGTTAGTGAAAGGACGGAAGCTGACCGCCCCTTCTACTCAATATTGTTTATTACTAAAGACAAAAGTTTAAGTAGTTTCATACTGTGCCGTGATAACATTAGCTACTGTGGAAACATATAAGTAAAGTGCACAAGTGTTCTTAAAGTATCCGAGGACAGTTGCGTCAAACATAAGAGTTGCTCGAGCAGGTCTCCCATTAATTCCGGAAGTTTCCTGCGGATTGTCAACCCCAAAGTAAAGCCGATCATAAGATCCACCAGCTACACTAATAAAAGGATCGTAAACTTCGTTAATGTAAGAATATCCATAACCAGATGCTACTTTGACAAAATCGGCTTTATAATGGCACTTAATAAGTGTAGTATCTTCTGCTACGGTAACATTTCTATAAATTGTATAGCCTGTTCCAGGTGTCGTTGTTCCTCCTCCTACTGATGCAAAAGGAGTAATTTCTTGATCCTCAGTATTTTCTACTTCAATTATTTCCGCCTCAGTACTGTCGATCTTTGACTGTCTAACTGATCCATCAGGAAATGTGGTTCTAATAATTGTCTCTTTATCAGAAATCTTGATCTGCTCAGTAACACCTTGATCTCTCATTTCAGGATTATCTGAATCAATCATTTGACCTGACTCAAGTTTGTTAACTAATGACGTTTGAGTTTCTCTTGGAATTCCAAGTTCATCCATTTTTAAAGTCAACTCCGACAAGACGTCATTAGAAATTCCTGTAGGCCGGATTACTTCATTTGCAAATGCTGCTGGTACAGATGAAAATACTAGAACTGTCGACAAAATAATAGAAGCCAATGACTTTTTCATGCAATTTTACCTCCTTGATTATGGAAATAATTACAAATAAAATAATAGTATAATATATAATTATTATCAACTAAAATATGGGAAAGGTGAGATTATTATGAATTATAGTTTGCTTTTACATGAATTATCAATTTATCTACTACTAGCAAGTGAAGTATTATTATTTGTTGTTTTCATTCTCCTGTTTATTTATCTATTTAGTAAGAATAAAATCGATAGAGAATTACAAAATGTTTTGGGGATAATAAAGAAAAGATAGGGGGAGGTTCACATAGGCTCTTGGTCATTTGCTGTTCCAGTAATCTATTTGTATACAATCATCAATTTTTTAGTTTTTTTTATTGTTTTAGTTTTTATGGTAAAGATTCATAAACATAAAAAAACAACGTTAAAAACAATAGCAACATTAAAAGAGTATCTGGGGTATATGGGGGTTACAGGGAAATAATCAAGTAGGACGGGGATAGTCACCCCCTCCTACACGTTTATCCGACGTATTTGGATAAGGAAATCAGCGCCGTCATCGTAATGATGTTCAGCAGTGTGGAGATCAGCACGGTTTGTGAGGCGAAATCGGGTTCGTTGTCGTACTCCTCCGCCAGGATGGTGCTGTTAACGCCGGTTGGCATACCGGAAGCGATCAACAGGGCTTGGGCCGGAATTCCTTTGAGGCCCAGCACCCACACCAAGATGAATCCGATCACCGGGCCAATCAACAGACGCAGAGCGACGCTCACATAGACATCAATCCGGTCGAGCCGCAACGGATATTTGACAATTTGGGCGCCAAGCGTCAATAGGGCGATGGCTACCATCGAGTCGGCGATATAGCCAAGCGGCTTAGACACAAAATAAGGGATCGGCCATTGAAGCAAGTGCAGCGCCATCCCAAGCACCAAGGCGTAAGGTACCGGCATCTTGAGAAACCCGATCAACGCGGCCTTCAGCGTACCGCCGGATTTGGCCCGTTGCACGGACATCACGCCGTAGGTGAACGTGACCAGGCTCTGGAACGTCATGACCAGCGCTTGAACGGAAGTAGCCAACGGATCGCCTTTAAAGGCCAGCTGATTAATCGGCAATCCGTAATTGCCGGAGTTGTCGAGGATCAAGCTGTTGGTGAAGGCGGCCCGCATGCCAGGTCTAAACTTCAGACGCCAGCTGACGAGCCGGCTGACCCCATAGAGCAGCAGGACGTACAAAACGTAAAATGCTGTCACGCTTCCCAGCAGCTCGGCGGACATCTCCGATTCGTACATGCTGACGAAGACGACGGCAGGCGTCACGAAGTAGAAGTTGATTTTGGCCAGTGTATACAAATCAAGCTTAAAGGCTCGTTGCATCAAGGCGCCTAATCCAATGAGGATAAAAATAGGCAAAACGACATCTAATACAATCTCGCCGATCATCTCTTGCTGTTCACTTCTTTCTGATGCGCTAATCTAGAATTAGACGCGGATCTGGAATCGAATACCGTTTAATGGCAGTCGCTAGTTATTATATCACGCCTGCGGCTGTGTAGAAGATGCAAATTGATCTGCTGCTGCAGGTAGGTTATCATAGCCCCCGCTTGAGCGGATAAAGACTTGTAGTACAAAATGAATGAAGTGAGAACGTGAAAAGGAGAAAGCGCCTATGATGACTCCTTCCAGACAACCTCATCCTGTTCTTCGCGATGTGGAACGATTGATTCAACTGGAGATGGAGATGACGAAGTTTAATAACGAACGTTCTTTGTATTTGAAGGAATCTCATTTTACAGTGACACAAGTCGGCGGGACGACGCTGCTGTCTGACGAGTTGTCCCCGCTATCAAGTTATTACAATCGCGTGATTGGCTTTGGCCCTGCCGATTTGGAGCGGCTGCCGGAGATTCTTGGGAAGTATGCTGCCTTTGGTATCGATCCTTGCTTTGACCTGAGCCCGGACCGGCAAACCAGCGAAGTGGCGGAGGCGTTGGCCGCTGAAGGCTTCGTGCCGAGGCTTCAGCTCGCTTTTCTCAAGCATGAGTTCGATAAGGAAAACTTCGGATTAGAGTCTTCGGAACGAGCTCAATCGAGGGAAGGAATTCACATGGCTCGGGTCTCTAACGAAGCAGAGGCTCTTGCTTTTATCCAGTTGATCGAGCGATCACGCGGCGGGGACGGTTCATCGCTGGACGAAGGAATGGTGAAGCGGAAGATCCGGTATTACTATCGGGACGATTTTCGAAATTACGTTGCCTCTCTTGGAGGAGAGCCGGCAGGAATGGGGTCTTTGTTTGTGCGCGGCGATACCGGGTATTTAGCCAACGATTATACGTTCCCGGCGTACCGGAATCGCGGTATCCAAACATCGCTGATTCGGCATCGGCTGCAAACGGCGAGGAAGCTCGGACTGAAACGGGTTTACACCGATGTGGAGTTTGCTTCGGTCAGCCATGCGAACATGTTGAAGTGCGGTTTTGAGCTGGTGTATATGAATATGTTTTGGATGAAAACGGCGCTGCCGCGATAAGCGGTTAGCGCCGTTTTAAGGTTTGGCTGTTCGCTTGCCGCGGGATCCGCCGAATTAAGAGCTGGCCGAGCACTTCAGACAAGACAAGCCCTATCGCGATCGAACCGGATAGGAGGAAGGCCTTGGCGGCGAGCTCCACAGCCAAATTATATTCATTCTCCACGAACCGCCGCATCGCATCATACGCGAGCCCGCCCGGAACCAACGGGATAATCCCGGCTACGCTGAAGATAATGACCGGCTTTTTGTAAACGCGGGCAAACATCTGGCTCAAGACGCCAACCAAGAACGTAGCCGCAACGGTTGAAAATACGCTCTCCATCCTTGGCTCCAGCAGGATGTAGACGAGCCAGCCAAGCATACCGGACAGGCCGCATTGGAGGAGCGTTCGTTTGGGGGCGTTGAAGAGGATGCCAAAAGCCCCTGAAGCGATAAAACTAATTAGCAGATGAACGAGTATGTACATCGGACGATAGGTCCCCTTTAAGTGCGATTTAAATCAATGTGAAGACGACGGCAATCCCGGCTCCTATGGCAAAGGCGGTAAGAAAAGCCTCCGCTCCGCGGGATAACCCGGATACGAGATGCCCAGCCATCAGGTCCCGGACCGCATTGGTGATCAGCAGTCCCGGCACGAGCGGCATCACCGAACCGATAATGATTTTATCCAAGTCCCGGCCTAACGATATCTGCACGAACCCCGTGGCCAACAGGCCGATGATCAGCGCCGCGGTAAACTCGGCGAAAAATTTCACCTTCACCAACCGATGGAACAGCAGATACGCGGCAAATCCTACTCCGCCGCACAATAAGCCTGGCAGGAAATCTTCCGCCTGGCCGCGGAACATCAAGGTGAAGCAGCCGCTAGACAAGGCCGCAGCCGCCATTTGCAGCGGCATCGGATAAGCGTGCTTCTCCGACTCAATCTCGCGGAGCAAGGCATGAGCTTCTGCCGCTGTGATATCCCCGCTGTGCAGCTTCCGGGAGATGTCGTTCACTGCAGACACTTTCTGCAGGTCGGTCGTCCGCTCCACGATGCGGATCAGCTTGGCAGACTCCGTTTCGCCGGATTGAAAGACGATCCCCGTTGGAGTTACATAACTATGCGAGCCGGAGAGACCCAGCGCATCGGCCATCCGGTTCATCGTATCCTCCACGCGATACGTTTCCGCTCCGCTCTGGAGCATAATTTTTCCCGCCAATAGACACACCTGTACCGGCTCCTGTCCTTGGACCGCAGCCATGTCATTCATTACCGTCACCCTTTCAACAATCTGACGCCATTATATCATGACCAGGAGGACAGAAAAATGCAGTCGTCTGAAGGTGTCTAAAGATGTCGAATAAAATCGAAAAATAGCAGAAGTATCTTATTTTTGTCGCATTTATATGTTATGCTAGCACTACTTATATAATGCTTTATATACATCTGAGAGGAACATTTGATGCTGCAGAGCTTACTTAATAATTTGACACTGCTGACGACGGGAATCCTTTTAGGACATATAGTAAAAAGCGCCTTAACCGAACGCCTGCAAAAGGCGTTAGGGACCCGGCTCGCACTGGGTATTGCTTCTGGGCTGTTGGGCGTGATTCTGATGCATTACCATTTTCAGATCTCCAGGCATATAGTGGTCGATTTCAGGCAGTTGCCCATCCTGATCTCCGTTTATTTGGGAGGCGGCATTTCGGGAGCGATTACGACGCTGTTGATCATGATTTATCGGTTGTTTCTGCATGAGTTCGGAACGCACGCTGTGATCGCTGCCTTGAATTCGCCGGTGACGTTTCTCATTGGGGTTCTCTTCTTGCGCCAGGAAAAGACAACGATGCCGCGTCTCTTCCTGGTGCTTGGGTTAAGTTCGGTGAGTATGGTGGTGATCGCTTGGATTCTGTACGACGGCTTTCCCTATTTGGAGATGGGGTTATATTTGCCTCTGTTCATTATTGCGGGTGTGATCGCATTTTCCATTCTGCATTATCTCCGGAACAAGGACGACTCCATTCGTAAGATGAGGGAAGCGGCGAACCGAGATTTCTTGACGAGCTTATACAATTCTCGGGCTTTTGCAAAGAAAATGGAGCAAAAAATCGCGGCCGCCCAGCGCGACAACATTCCGTTCACTCTGCTAATCATCGACATTGACTACTTCAAGCGTGTCAATGATCAGTATGGTCACCTGGCGGGCGATGCTGTACTGCTGCAAATCGCTGATGTAATGCGAGAGACGTTCTCACAGCGAGATCACATTGCCCGCAAGGGCGGCGAGGAATTCGTGATTTTGGTAGATCGTTGCGATGCGGACCAAATCAAAGTGATTGCCGAACGATTGCGCCGCAATGTGGAGAACCATCTTTTTGTTTTGCCGGATGGGGGGAAATTAAAGCTAACGATCTCGGGAGGAAGTGCAACCTATCCGAGTGTTGATGAGGTGGAGTTATTCCTCAGGGCAGATCAGGCACTTTATCGAGCGAAGGAGGCAGGACGAAACCGGGTATACGTGACATAGACCATGCGCTAAGTAAGCATTACCTTACCTGTTCAAGGCGGATTCCAATGACTATTGAAGCGATTTTAGGGGGCAAATCATCGTGAGTCGACAGTTATCATTTTCCATTCGTCAAAAGCTCATCATCACGTTTGTGATCATCCTGCTAGTTCCGAGCCTGGTGATCTCAAGTACAACCTATTGGAAAGCAAGTGATTACATCGAAGAGGAGATTATGTACAGCGCGGCAGAAAGCGTGTCTACGGCAAATTCGTTGATCACAAATGAGATTGAGAGCGTAGGATCGGATCTGGATTATTTCGTGAACGAACTTGGGCTCGAAACGGCATCTGTTGAGGCGGACCTGGCGTCGGGTGGAACGGCGGTGAAGAATCGACTTAGTCAGTACTTGGGCTTGCATAAAGAAGTTATTAATATCTATGTTGGAACTAATCAAGGCGGGATGTTGCTTGGTAAAGATGAGGAATTGCCAGCTGATTATGACCCGAGAACGCGGGATTGGTATAAGCTGGCGATGGACAGCTCCAAGGCCGTGGTTACACCCGTCTATCTCTCCGCTGACGGGAATACCGTCGTATCCGTTGCGAAGAAGCTTCGGGATGGGAAAGGCGTTCTTTCACTCGACCTGAACTTAACCAGCATCTCCAATCTGGCAAGCATGAAAGTAGGAGAAGAAGGATACATCCTGATTCTGGACAATACCAAGAATGTGATTGTGAATCCGAAGGGCGGCCTCGGAGAAGCAGCGGATGATACCATTGCAGCTCCAATGTTCGCAGCGGATGAGGGAACCTTCGAATACGGCATGGACGGCCAAAAATATAAAATGAAGTTCCTGACCAATGAACTGACGGGATGGAAAATTGGCGGAACGATGAATAAAGACGAGGTGACCCAGCAAACGGCAGCCATTCGCAATACGTCCATCCTTGTTGTCGTCCTTTCGATAGTTGGAGGAGCCCTCCTGATCATCTTTAATATCCGTTCGGTTCTGCTTCCGATCCGTAAATTAAATCAGGCGACTGCGGTCCTTGGCCATGGCGACCTGACGGAAAAGTTGGATGGATTTAACCGGGATGAAATCGGAGAACTTGCCGCTAACTTCCAGAAGATGGTTGATAGTTTGCGTGAAATGGTTGAAGGAGTCCGGGAGATGACCGATAACGTTTCCGCTTCAGCGGAGCAACTCTCCGCTGGATCCGAGCAGACCACGAAGGCGATTGAACATGTGACAGTAGCGATCCAGGACGTTGCTGCCGGCAGCGAGCAGCAGATGCAAAGCGTAGAACGCGGCGCAACCAGCGTAAATACGATGGTTCAGCAGGTGGAATACGTATCCGGCAATATGCAGCTAATTAATCGGACAATGGCAGGAATGGCCAACTCAGCTCAAGAAGGAACCCAACTAGTGGAAGGCGCCGAACATAAGATCCGTGACGTTGAACAAACGGTTACGAAGCTGACAGACATCACCAACTCATTAAACCAACGTGCGGAGCAAATTGGCGGCATCGCGGCTGTGATGGCGGAGATTGCACAGAAGACGAACCTGCTGTCGCTGAACGCGGCAATCGAAGCGTCGCGAGCCGGGGAAGAAGGTCGCGGCTTTGCGGTAGTTGCGAGCGAAATTCGCAAGCTGGCCGAAGGCTCAAGCCATTCGGCAGACCAAATCCGCGAATTGATCACCCGCATTCAGGACGAGATGAATCATGCGGCGGCTGCGATGATCGACATTCAGCATAAAGTAACCGAAGGCCGGGAAGCCGTTGATTTGTCGGGACAATCGTTTATTGCGATCAGCCAATCGGTGATGAATGCGGCGGAAGCCGTCGAAGCTGCTGCTGCCACGATGCAGGAGGTTGCAGGGGAAAGTGAGGCCGCCCGAGATGCGATTGAGCAAATTCGCATGCTTTCGGAGCAGACTGCGGGCAACACCCAAACGATCTCTGCGGCGGCAGAAGAACAGCTGGCGTCTGTGGAGGAAATCTCTTCCTCCTCAGCGGATTTAAGCCGGATGGCTGAACAGCTGCAGGCTTTGGTAGGTAAGTTTAAAGTTTATAAAGATTAACGTGATTAGGTTGAAGAAGCCTTCCATAGGACATGGAAGGCTTCTTACGTTGTGTGGTTTATTCGGTTTCGTCGCCATCAAAGCCGTTAAGTAAATCGGTGCCGTGCATGGCATCTGGATCGGGAGCGACCGGGTCGACGGGACTGTCCTTCTGGATCGCATCCGCATCGGGTACATCAGGAAACGGATCATCTTCGCTGTTGACCGTACCTTTAGGTTCACTGATGCCTTGGACAATTCGCGTATCGTGCGGCAGCAAGTCATCGAAGGGAATGTCATTCTCCGGGCGATACTCCTTCAGCAGCTTGTAACGTTCATATTCGAAGTCCGCGGAGTTTTTGTTGATACCGTCCATGTCAGATCAGCGCCTTTCCTATTCAAAGTTGCGATTTCCCCCAAAAGTTTGCCCCAAAATAATTCAGCAAATCCGGCAAATTTAACTCAATCACAAGGTTCAGGACATTCCTGAGCCTTGTGATTTTTTTTTCTGACCAATAGGACTCATAACGCTTGATATGGTTGACTTCCAGCGCCCCTGCGGCTACAATGGCCTGTGAATCCGGTTTCGAGCAGGCTCGGATCCGGGCAGAGGAGATGAGAACGTTGATCACGATCTATGATATTGCACAAAAGACCGGCTTTTCGCCTACGACCGTATCTAAGGTGTTTAATGGATATTCCGATGTCAGTGAGAAGACGCGCCGCAAAATTTTAGATGCTGCGGACGAGCTTGGCTACTTGCCCAATGCTCACGCCCGTTCGCTGACCACCAAACGCTCTTGGACGATTGGCGTGCTGTTTATTGAGCCTTCCGGTGCGGGTATCCTGCATCCGTTTTTTGGCGGCGTGATCGAAGGCTTCAAGCGGGTGGCTACTTCTAAGGGATACGATCTGATGTTTCTTTCCAAGGATATCGGCGGCAAGAAAAGCAGTTATCTGGAACACTGTAAAATCCGCGGCATTGACGGCGTGGTTGTGGTGCTGCCGGATGCTACCGATCCGTATTATGAGGAGTTGCTCGAGTCGGATATTCCTTGCGTGCTGTTGGATCAGGAATCTTCCGTCAAGAGTACGGTGTACTCGGACAATATAGAAGGCGCCCGTCAGGCCGTGAAATATTTGCATTCCCTGGGTCACCGGAAGATCGCGCATATCGGCGGCGGTCCAACCTTCGCCGGTGAGCAGCGGTTAAACGGATTTCGGCAAGCGATGCAAGAGCTAGGGCTGACGATTCATCCGCAGCATATCGTACAAGGAAGCTACGACTATACCGTAGAGAGCGGCAGCAAAGCAATGGAGGAGCTATTGCAGGCGGACGAGCGGCCTACAGCTGTGTTTGCAGCCGGCGACAATTTGGCAGTCGGGGCTATGATGGCGATCAAGCGGCACGGTTTGCGTGTGCCTGAAGATATTTCGCTGCTAGGTTTTGACGATATAGAAATGGCGAAATATCTAACTCCTGCGTTAACGACGGTACGACAAAATACAGATGTACTTGGCAGCAGGGCGGCTGACATGTTAATCTATTCGATAGAAGGCGGGGAAGACGTGCAACAAGGCGTCATCCCGGTAGAGCTGGTTATTCGCGATTCTTGCCGATCGCTGTAAACCGCTCGGCCTCTATTTTTTTACAAGAGATCGAAACCGGTTTCGTTCCTTGTATTTCTTCGATTTATTGAAGATCGGCGCGCTTTTCCGGTACTGCTCTTGTTGATTTTGAAATCGATTACAGAAACACCAAATCAAAAACCAAGGAGAGGATTACGATGGCAAAATGGGTGAAAGTGCTCACTTCGCGTGATTCCGCCGACCGCTTGCAGCCGCAAGGGGAAGTGGCGGTTCAATCCAGCGCAGTAGCTGGCACGGAACAGAAGCTGAAGGTTCTGCCGGAGCAGACCTACCAAACGGTGATGGGATTTGGCGGTGCGTTCACCGAAGCGGCCGCTTATACGTTGTCTCGGATTAGCCCGCAGAAGCGGGAAGAAGTGATCCGCAAGTATTTCGATCCGCAGGAGGGGCTGGGATATACGCTGGGTCGCGTGCACATCCACAGCTGCGACTTCGCGCTGGAGAACTACACGTATATCGAGGATGGCGACGTGGAGCTGAAAACGTTCGATATTTCCCGCGATCACAAATGGGTGATCCCGTTCGTTCGTGATGCGGCGAAAGTTGCCGGGGAGAACATCACCATGCTGGCCTCTCCTTGGAGCCCTCCGGCTTGGATGAAAACGAACGGCGATATGAATCACGGCGGCCAGCTGAAGCCGGAATATCGCGAGGTGTGGGCGTTGTATTATACGAAGTTCATCAAAGCTTATCGCGAGGCTGGCATCCCGATCTGGGGCATCACGGTACAAAATGAACCGGCGGCGGTGCAAACCTGGGATTCCTGTATTTACAGTGGCGAGGAAGAACGTGATTTCGTACGCGATTACCTGGGTCCGGTGATGCACCGGGAAGGCCTGTCGGACGTCCATATTCTCATCTGGGACCACAATCGGGATATTATGGTTGAGCGTGCCTCTGCCGTACTGAGCGATCCCGAAGCGGCGAAATACGTATGGGGCACCGGCTTCCACTGGTACGTCAGCGAAGCGTTCGAGAACGTTGGCAAAGTACATGAGCTGTTCCCCGACAAGCATCTTCTGTTCACGGAAGGCTGCCAGGAAGGCGGCGTAAAGCTTGGCGAGTGGTTCACCGGCGAACGCTACGGCCGGAACATTATCGGTGACTTGAACCATTGGAATGAAGGGTTCTTGGATTGGAATTTGGTGCTGGATGAAACGGGCGGTCCGAACCATGTAGGCAACCTGTGTGATGCGCCCATCATCGCGGATACGACAACCGATACCCTTCACTACAACAGCTCGTACTACTACATCGGGCATTTCAGTAAATATATCAAACCGGGAGCTACCCGCATTGGCTTGGAAGCCCAAGCTCCGGACTTGCTGGCTACTGCGTTCCGTAATCCAGACGGCAGCATCGCGGTTGTCGTGCAGAACGAATGTGATGTAGCGCAGCCGTTTGCCCTGGAGTTCGGCGGTGAGGCTGCAAGCGAAACGTTGCCGGCGCATTCGATTGCGACATATATCATCCAAGGCTAGTTACATCCTTATTTAATGAACGGAGGGATAGTCCTTATGTCGAATTATTCTTTTGAGGGAAATGCGTTCGTGATCGAGCAGTTTGACCGGGCGAAACCGTTCTCCAGCTTCCTTCCCGGCCTTGCCGGCATGAAGGGGATTCCGATGTGGACGTTTTATGTGAACCGGGGGCAGTCGGTCTGCAGCTTTGGGATCCGGGACAAAAACAGCCCGATCATGGAATTCTCCCCGGCCAGCATTACGTATCAATCGGTTGCGATGAAAGGCTTCCGGACGTTTATCAAAACCGCAGGGAAAGCGGGGATCTATGAGCCGTTCCAAAGTGCCTTCCCTGATGCGTCAGCCGTTCGCCGTATGCACATTTTAACCAATGAGCTGACGATTGAGGAAACCCATGAAGCGCAGGGGCTGCGGGTGAAGGTAAGTTATTTTCAGGTTCCTAATGATGATTATGCGGCACTGGTCCGTCAGGTGGAGGTCACGAATATTTCCGGAACGCCGGTGCAGCTGGAAATGCTGGATGGGATGCCGGAGATTCTTCCGTATGGGGTAGAGAACGCCGGCTACAAGGAAATCGGGAATCTGCTGCGCAGCTGGATGGAGGTCGACAATATCGAGAATGGGATTCCGTTCTATCGGGTCCGTTCCAGCACCCATGATGAGGCCGAAGTGAGCGAGGTGCAAAGCGGACATTTCTACCTCACCTTTGGAGAAGACGGGAAGCTGCTGCAGACGATAGCCGACATTGCGGTTATTTTCGGCGATAATACGTCGCTGGCGTATCCCGACCGTTTTGCCGAGCAGCCGCTGGCCGCATTAACGGCGGCACCGCAGTATTGCACCAATAAGGTGCCTTGCGGATTTTCGGCATTCGCTGCCGAGCTTGCCCCCGGCGAAAGCCGCCGCATTTACACGTTGATCGGGCATATCGAAAGCGTGGAACGGTTAAAACGCAAAGCGGCCGAGATTGCCAGCCCGGCTTACATTGCCCGCAAGCATGCAGAGGCCAGCCAGTTAACCGAGGATTTGACTGCAGACATCGCCACGAAGACAGCTCTGCCGCTGTTTGATGCTTACTGCCGGCAGAGCTATCTGGACAATTTTCTGCGCGGCGGGTATCCGTTTATTCTCGAGAATGGCCGGGAAGGGTTCGTGGTTCACTTGTATTCCCGGAAGCACGGGGATCTGGAGCGGGACTACAACTTCTTCTCGATCGCGCCGGAATATTATTCGCAGGGCAACGGCAATTTCCGCGATGCCAACCAAAACCGGCGCAACGATGTCTATTTTAATCCTCGGGTTGGAACGTTTAATATCCGCACGTTCTTCAGCCTGATACAGGCAGATGGTTATAATCCGCTGGGCGTGGAAGGCACTACCTTCCGGGTTCCGGATGAACGGGCGGCAGAGCTATCCGCCTTCCTGGAGAAGGCGGCGGCCGATCATCGAGAGGAGCTGGCTGCTCTGTGCTTGGGATCGTTTACTCCGGGCAAGCTGATTTCGCTCGTGAATCATCGTGGCGTAAGGCTGTTTGTACAGGAGAATGAGCTGTTGACCGGCGTGCTGTCGCTCGCTGAACAGCAAATTGAAGCCTCTTTTGGAGAAGGCTACTGGACGGACCATTGGACTTACAATATGGACTTGATTGACAGTTATCTTGATATTTTTCCAGATCGTAAAGAACAGCTGCTGTTTGGAGAACGGGAGTATACGTACTTCGACAGTCCGGCCCGCGTCCTGCCGCGCAGTGAGAAATATGTCATCAGCGGTGGTAAAGTACGCCAATACGGCTCGCTGGTGCACGATGAAGAGAAGATGGCCCAATTCGGCCTGACACTCAAGAGCACCAACTGGCTAAAAACCGAACACGGCCGCGGTGAAATTTACCGAACGACCTTGTTCGTCAAGCTGTTGTCGCTGGGACTGGTCAAATTTGCCACCTTAGATCCGTTTGGCATGGGCGTGGAGATGGAAGCGAACAAGCCGGGATGGAACGATGCGATGAACGGCTTGCCTGGGCTGTTTGGCTCGGGGATGAGCGAAACCTTTGAGTTAAAGCGGCTGCTGAAGTTCGTTCAGGAAGTTTGTACTGAAGCTGTAGCCGCTGGCAACGACCTAGTCGTGCAAGTGCCCGAGGAAGTTGCTGCGCTGCTCAGCGAAGTGGAAAGGCTGCTGGAAGCGCGTTTGGCAGGGAGCCTGGAGGCGTTTGACTATTGGGATCAGGTGACGACGGCGCGTGAGAAATACCGGGATGCTATTCGTTTCGGGATCAGCGGGACGGAATCTCCGCTGGAGCTTCAGGCGATCGGCCGGCTGGCGGATCGCATGCTGGAGCAGATCGAGCGCGGCATCCGGGAGGCGATCCGACTGGGCGGCGGCGTGACACCTACGTATTTCGCCTACGAAGCGGCGGAATTTGAGCCGGTGACCGATGCCCAAGGAAACCCGGTGATCAGCGGATACGGTCTGCCGAAGGCGGTCGTGAAGAAATTTACAGTGCGCCCGCTGCCGCATTTCCTGGAAGGTCCTGCTCGATGGTTGAAGACGGTTGAGGACCCTAACGAAGCCAAGCGGACTTATGAGCAAATTCGCCGCAGCGACTTGTTCGACACCCAGCTTCAAATGTATAAAACCTCCGTCAGCCTGGATACGGAGACCCATGAGATCGGCCGCATTCGCGCCTTTACGCCGGGGTGGCTGGAACGGGAATCGGTGTTCCTGCATATGAGCTATAAGTACTTACTGGCGCTGCTTAAGAGCGGTTTGACCGAGGAGTTCTTCTCCGAGCTTCGCACCTCGTTAATTCCGTTCCTCGATCCGGCAGTGTATGGCCGCAGCACGCTGGAGAACTCCTCCTTTATCGCGACGAGCGTAAATCCGGATCCGGATACCCATGGCCGCGGGTATGTCGCCCGGCTTAGCGGATCCACCGCCGAGTTCCTCAGCATGTGGATGACGATGATGGCGGGGAAACGGATCTTCCGCCTGCATGAAGGCAAGCTCCGGCTTGCGCTGAATCCGCGCCTGCCCGGTTGGCTCTTTGATGCGCAAGGCGAGGTGTCGTTCCGCTTCCTGGGTACGACGGAGGTCATCTACCGGAACCCGCAGAAGAAGGACACTTATGGCCCGAATGCTGCAGTGATTCGCCGGTTGATGGTGCAGAAGCACGATGGATCGGAGCTTGCGGTAGACGGTGCTGTCATCGATGGCGAGTTGGCCGAGGAGATCCGCACCGGCACGGTGCGTCGGATTGTAGCAGAATTAGTCTAGCGAGAGATCATTGAGGTTCAAGGAAACTCCGGATGAGCGCGAGGTAACGATGCCTTGCGTTTGTCCGGCGTCTTTTTTATGCGTGTAGATGGTATAATTAGGTCATCATTTACGGGGAAGGCAGGAACCAGCGATGCATCTAGACATCAACAGCGATCGATTCGAGATTACCGCAGAGGGGCTTACGGTGGAGCTGTTACCGAAGGAGTTCGCGCTGTTTCAGTTCTTGTACCGTAACGTGGGCCGGACATTTACCCGAGAGCAACTGCTGGACAAGGTGTGGCCTCTGGAATACCCGGTCGAACGTACGGTGGACGACCATATCTACCGGCTTCGCAAAAAGCTAAAGCCTATCCATGGGCTGGAGATCAGGACCGTTCGGGGCTTAGGCTACAGCCTGGTGCTTCCGGTTCCTCATCCCGCAGAGGGAGTCATTCCAACCTTAGCGGACCCGGAGCTGCATGAGACGATGCGAGCGCTTTTCAGTAAATACCAGCTCTATGGCCAGGGGCGTTCGATGCTGACGCTGGCGCGCCAACAGGATGTGCTGGGTTATCAACTGGACCCGTTCTACTCGGTGTACATTCAGTTTGTTCAAGGCGATTTGGACTGGCTCTTAAATAAGAGCGAAGCCCCTTTGCGGGACCGCTTGTTCTACTTGCTGGTGTTCTTCTGCCTGACAAAGAGTCCGGAGCAGACCTTGCCGGTATGCGAGCGCGTGCTTGCCCTGAAGTTGCTGCCGCCCCCTTATCATAGGGAGATGGAGATTCTGACGATTTTGGACGTCTATACGCTGGCCGGTGAGCCGAACAAAGCGCTGGAACGCGTGAGCTTCAGCTATCGCGTCATCGCGGAGTTGAAATATGACAGCTTCATCCCGCAAATCACGATCGCTGAGATGCTGGCTCATGTGGTGGCAGGATCACCGGAGCCCCAAATTGCGAAGCTGGCGGATGCCGTAGAAAATGGGATGTTGAACGAGAAACCCTTCTTAAGAGAGATCGGCAGTTATAGGGTGGTAAAAGGGTTGTGGCTACAGCGGAAAGGGGAATTGACGGAGGCGGAAGAGCAGCTGGACGAAGGGCTGACGGTGCTGGAACGGTCTGGCTTCGTGCCGCTTCGATTACACTCCCTATACCGAATCGTGAATGTTTTCGCCATGTTCCCGCCCCCCGTAGCGTTGCAGCAAAAATACCTGGAATTATACAACCTGGAACTGGATCGGATAGGCGTCACCCGCTTGTCGGCTGGGCTCGATGCGGTCATTCGTGAAGAGTTAGCTTGATCTGGGAAGTCGCTCTGATATTCTTCTGACATTCCTCCGCTACATTGATCTTAGTTGATACGAAACTAGGTTGGTTGGAGGAATAATCATGACAGGTAATGTACAGGCCGGACCTGCGGGTCTGCTTCGCAACAAAACTTTTATGCGCGTTTATGCGGCATATACGGCGGCGACATTTGGCGATTGGTTTGACATGCTGGCGATTCAGGTGCTGGTGGGATACCGCTGGGAGGCTGGACCGCTTATGCTAGCGCTGATCCCCGTAGCCAACGCTCTACCTAGTGTCCTGCTTGGGTCCTTTGCCGGCGTGGTCGCCGACCGCATCCATCAGTTGAAGCTGATGCGACTTTGCGATCTGCTGACAGCAGCACTCACCCTGATGATTCTGCTCTCTCCGAACATGCTGTGGTTGCTTCCGGTGTTAACGTTGCGCGCAATTCTCTCTACCTTTATAATTCCCGCCCAGCAATCATTGACGCGCAGTATCGTTCGGGAAGATCAGCTATTTCAAGCGACCTCGCTGAACGGCTTCGTCAACCAGGGCTCTAAAATCGCCGGTCCGCTGCTTGGCGGCTTTGCACTAGCTCTGTTAACCCCCGAATGGTGCATTCTACTGAATGTTTGCTTTCGGATGTTTTCATTGCTGATCCTGCTCACGATCAAGAAGGCGGAAGTTGAAAACCAGAAGGCCGGACGAAATCCTGATCGATCTTCCTCCTCGGCTCTGGAAACGGTTGAAGATACGTCCCTCCGTAACATGTGGATCGAAGGCTTACGTTTTATCCTGAAAACCCGGCTTTTACTAGTAACTCTTCTGTTTGGTTTTGTCGCGACGGCAGCGATCCAAATGATCGATTTTCAATTCACCAGCCTATTTCGGGAAATTGCCCCTCTGAAGGAGGCTTATCTCAGTTGGATGGTTGCTGCGGCGGGAATGGGTGCTGTGTTGATCATAGCGGTGCTTAACCGTTGGAATAAGGGGGCGGCGGGTTACGCCTGGAAATTCAGTGCCGGATACGGGCTGATTGGAATGGCTGTCGGCGGTCTGGGCTTGCTTCCTACGGGGAGTTCGGCAGGTCCCATCGTGTTGCTGGGATTTGGATTAGGCGTCGGCAATGGGCTGGTGGTCGTCACGTTTAATTACTGCTTACAAAAAGAAACGCCAGCGGACATGATCGGCCGTGTCTTTGGTATCCAAACCTCCCTCTTGGGCTTAGTGATGCTCGTAGCTCCTTTACTCGGAGGACTTCTAGTCGAATGGATCGGACCAGGCCGATCTTTCATATACTTAGGTGGAGTCATCGCAGCGCTTGGCTTGTTGGTGCTCACGTTGGGGAAAGTACTGTGGCGTTCGGAAGAAGTGTCCGTTGTGCAAAGTGACGCGAACCGAGCAATAGAGGGAATATAGATCTGTTCGCCGGAAGGCGAACATTGTAACGCAGGAGACAGCTCCTGCGTTTTTTTTGATAGAAAATTAAAACTATTCATAGATAAAACTAGCTATCCACGGTAAAATAACTGTGGCACGTCTCTTCTAAAAAAAATTATCACTATTTCCATAAATTGAAGGTTATTGCGAGATTTTAATCGAATGGTATAAAGTAGCCCTGCTCAGATCCTTTCGAACTGAGGCGCGTCAACCGGGTTAACACTTTAGAATATCTCCAGAGGTGTCTAATGAAGTCTTTGATCAAAGGATTTGTCGTCTTGTTTGTCATATTCATTGCTGCATTTTACGGTATTATTTTTCGAAATTCGAGTGCAGTGGGCTCGGAGGTACAGCAAATTAGAAACTGGCAGGTCACTTGGACGGATCAGTTGGATCCCAATCCGAGCAAGGAATGGCTAGAGGCACTGGACGGCTGGACGAGTGTAAGCGCGGGAGAAGAGAGCCCGGTGAAGCCGGAGAAGGGTAGTGTTCAGTGGATCAAAATCATCCTTCCTCAAATCACCGAAAATTCCCAGGTCGTATTGATCGATAAAATATATGGTAAACACATTACGGTAAATTTGGACGGAGCGAAAGTATTCGAATCCCAGCGCAAGTTTAACTTTAGTATCAATAGTGTGCTGGTACCGGTATCTCCACAAAATTCGGGTCAGACGCTGTATATCGGCGTATCCTCAACGACAAATACCATCGGGATCTTTGATCCGATTCGGATCGGAAATAACCAGGAATTGATCAAGAGCTTTGTACGCGGCAACATCACCGACTTAATTTTGGGCAGCACGCTGATCTTCATCTCGGTAATTATGTTGTTCTGTTCGGTTTTCCTGAAATATGTGAACATGCCGATGTGGTTCTCGCTGTGCGCGGTTATTTTCTCCAGCGGCTTGCTTGTGCTGACGTATTCTCCGTTTGTTTTTTGGCTGTTTGACTATACGACGGCGGGCAGAATACTGGTGGTCATGTTTGACTTGGCTTTATTTATTCTGCTTCCTTCGTTTATCTTTTTCTTTGAAAAAATCTTTGGTCCTGGTTATTTTGCTTTAATTCGGCGCTCGCGCAAAGTGTTTGTGGCCTTCTCCGCGCTTTGCATCCTGTTGCTGTTAGCCAACGAGTTGTCCGGTAATCGTTACTATGATATCTATAAGCTCATTACGACTCAATTTGCCGGTTATCTCATTATCGCGCAGTTTCTGATCTTGGCGGGCATTTTAACCGTTTATGTGGCGAAAGGGAACAAAGAGGCTCTGATCTTTCTGGCCGGGGTCCTCTCGTTTACGCTGCTATCCGCAGGTGAATTGATTTGGTATTACTTTTACGACGGGTACTATAAGCTATTTTTGTGGAAATTAGGTATCGTGTGCTTCCTGACCTCGTTGATTATCATCCTGGGCCGAAGATTTGCAGAGAATCACAGGCAAGTCGTGGAATACTCCAAGCAGTTGGAGATGTTTAATAACGAGCTGCAGCGTTCGGAGAAGATGGAGATCATCAGTGAATTAGCCGCCTCGGTCGCCCACGAGGTCCGCAATCCGTTGCAGGTCACCCGAGGTTTTTTGCAATTGCTAGTTGAGAAGCAGCAGAATTCGGACAAGGTGTATTTAAGCATGGCGTTGGAAGAGCTGGATCGCGCTTCGGCGATTATTACGGATTTCCTCACGTTTGCCAAGCCGGAGGGCGGCAAGGTGACGACGCTGAACGTGCTGGAGGAATTTATTCATATCGAAGGGATCCTGATCCCTCTGGCAAACCTGCAGGGGGGCAAGATCACAGTTCATATTCCTAAAAATCTATATGTGCGCGGCAATTCTTCTAAATTTAAGCAAGCATTTATTAATATCATCAAGAATAGCATCGAAGCGCTTCGGGGCGAAGGGGACATCCAAATTTGGAGCTATGAAGAAAACGATGATGTGGTGATCCATATCAAGGACAACGGCGAGGGGATGGACGAAGAAGTACTGGCTCGCCTGGGTGAGCCATATTTCTCTAACAAAACGAAGGGCACAGGCCTAGGTTTGATGGTGACGTTCCGGATTATAGAAGTAATGAACGGTCAAATTCATTTTACGAGCAAAAAAGGAGCAGGGACCGAAGTCGTTATCCGCTTCCCTTCCGTTCAAGTGGAGGAGTATGCTTTGGGATAAGTCGTTCGGCCCCTGCTCGGGTGCTAGCGAAGATCGTAAGGGGTTATTCGCCCCAGATTCCTGCTGGTTTAATTTTGCTCATGACAACTTTCTCCGGTTGAGGCGGCAATACGACGTAAAATTCGTCGGTGCTTTCCTCGACCGCTTTAATTTTGATGTGATCCGGGAGAACTACACCTAGTGCCTCCTGGATCGCAGCTTTCGGGTCGGCAAGCAGCTTCGCTTTGAAGCTAGGATCTTGCCAAGCTTTTTCCACAACTTGCGTTTGAAGGAGCGCTCCTGATGTCATAAGATCACCCTTTCTCAGTAAAAATAGTTATATTTTCCTTATTACTATAACATGGAATTCGCCAGAACGCTAGGATAGGATCTTCTGATTGCTAGGTTTAGATCTTCTGATTCGCCAACCAATAGGCTAAACCGCCCTGGGCTAGCAAACTTCGCTCATCTTTTAAACTTTCAGCTCCTTGGCGGAGATTGGTTCTGAGATAATCGTGGAACTCGTGCAGGTGCGTTAGACCCGGGGCGTTTGCCTCTAATATCGCTGCGTTCTGATCCGTTCGTTCGGCAAAAATGAACAGGATATCCCGAACATGCAACGCGTGTTTGACTTCATCCGGTGTAGGTCTGCGATCGGAAGGAATCTGCAGTTCATGCTGTACAACGGAAATCAGAGAATTATAGCTTCCTTCTCGCAAATCCTTCTCCCAATCCTCCCAATCATCCAGCATCTGCAGCGTCACCAGCACGGCATCCACGGCAGATTCGAAAGGAGCAATCAGTTGGTCGTGTTCGGTTAGGAGCAGCATGCCCGCCACCGACAGCTTCACAGGGGAGGCTTTATGCGCAATACAAACCGGATTGTCTTGGAAGAAGTCATGTTGATTTTCTAGCAAGACGGCTTCTGCCCATTCGGCAGTATACTTCCGGTAATAACTCCAAAACGGGGATTCGGAAGTAAACAAGGCGGCGTAAATCCGAGAAAATTCAAGCTGAAGCAAATTCGCCAGCGGCAACCTCCACTTGTCCCCCGCCTCTGGATTGTCCATCACTTCATCGATTAAATGGTAATGCAGCATGACCAAGATCATGGCTGCGGTCAACTCGCGGCTAAGCTCTGGCTTGGCACCGGCAGCCTCCTGCATCCAGAATGGAAGTAAATAGCATATGTAGTTCTGGGAGCCAGACTTTTTTAACGCGTGAAATTTCCCCAAATAATTGAGAGCATGTCCTCGGAATTCTTCCGGCAGCTCGGATAGAACCTTCTCAGTTTGATCGAAAGCCGCCTCTAAATCTTTTTCATAGCTATGAAACCAATTCCAGTTCACAAATCGAACCTCCTTTATAGGAACCATCCTCTTCATTATATAGGAAAATTTGTAGACAAGGTAGTTTGCTAGAAACTCTTGCAAAGCCCCTTAGGATGCGAGGGGCTTTGCCTTATCTTTAGTAAAGGTTAGAAAAGTTGATGAATGCCGATGAGAATTAACAGCAGACCGGAAATGACGGTGGCCCGATTCCCAAATTTCTCTGCGGCGACCTTCTCGGCCAGACCGGCGCATGCGGCCAGCAACAGGTAGCTGAACAAACCAACGGACAGCGAAGTATACCAGATGTTCAGTTGGGTGATACCGGCATTAAAGCCGCCGGCCAGCGCATTCATGGCTAAAGCGATCCCGAGGACAATCGATTCGCCAAGACTGATGGATTTGGAGCTGTCTTTATCTGCTTCTTCAGGATTGCGCAGCAGGCGGGTCAGCGGATTGACATCATCCTCTTCCTGAATCGAAATGTTCTTCTTCTCCAGAAATGGCTGCAACAGCACCCATACACCAACCCCAACGATCACAATCGTTCCGAGCAACTGTCCGATCCAGGGATGGACCCACGAGGATAACCAGCTTCCGAAATAACCCGACACCAGAGTGGCCAAAAAGGAAATGGCGGCGATGGCCAGATTGGAATACCAAGGAATGCGGATTTTTCGTACTCCATAGGCGATACCGACTCCCGCATTATCCAAGTTGGACGCGAGTCCAATGGCGATGACGGCCAACAGACTGTAAGAACCCATGATGTTCGCTCCTTTGCAATACATGATGACACAGCATATGCCCAGAAGAGGGAAATGGTTTATGGCCTAGCATCATCTTGTTTGCTGAGACACCCGGAACGGTTGATAAAGGGTTTCCATTGTATTCAAGAAAGTAGTATAATGTCCACAAGGATACTCGATGGGAGTGATAAATGTGCTTGAAAACTTGTTGCGTCCGTCTCACTTGCTGCTTCTAGTTATCGCAGCATTGTTGTTATTTGGTCCCAGCAAGCTGCCGGAATTAGGGCGCAGCTTTGGCACGATGCTCAAGGAGTTTAAGAGAGGCGCACGTGGGGACATTCTCGAAGACGAGCAGCCGCAGAAAGCGGAAGTTCAACCCGCTGCAGATACGAATAAATCATCCTGATGCCATTAACAAAGACCCTGTTTGGGGTCTTTTTTTGTGGGGGATTCCGTACAATACAAAGCGCGTGCTACCGGGAAGAACCGGGCACGCGCTTTTGGGTTGGAACGACTAGAAGGCCGTTCGCTTTCATTTCGTTTCGTTAGACTTGCAACAGCAGCAGAATGATGGACGACAGTCCCAGACAGGTGCTGATCAGGTACAGGAACATAACCACCTGCTTCTGATTTAATCCGGCCCGAAGCAACCGATAATGGACTTGGCTGGCATCGGCGACGTAAGGTGATTTTCCTTGCAGCATCCGTTTGATCACGACAAACAGATTATCGAAAATCGGTACGCCAAGGGCCAGCACCGGAATAAACAGGGACAGGACGGTAGCCTGCTTGAATGCGCCGTCCAATGCGATTACCGCAAGCATAAACCCAAGGAACGTAGCTCCCGCATCGCCCATAAAGACTTTGGCTGGCGGTTTATTGTACCGCAGGTAGGCCAGCGTCACCCCGATCAAGGCAACCGAAAGCATCGCCGAGTTGGTCTGCCCTTTGGTTAATGCCACTACAAACAGCGTCACGGCCGAGATCGCGGATAATCCTCCGGCCAAACCGTCCAGTCCGTCCGAGAAATTGATGACGGTGGTGACGCCAAAGATCCAGAGAATCGTTAAGATAAACTGGAGCCATGCCGGCAGCAGGACATAGTCGCCGCTAAAGGGATTCACGAAGCCGCTGAAGGTGATGCCGGATGCATAAACGAGCACCGCAGCAGACACTTGAACGATCAGTTTAGGCAGTGCCGGAAAGTCTTTGCCTTTCGTTTTGTACCAGTCGTCGACGGTCCCAATGGCCAGCAATAGCACTCCGCCTGCAAACAATGCTCCCGTCTCCCAGGAGAAGTTGCGCGTGAACAGCAGGTATGCAACAAAGAATCCGGCAAATATCGCATAGCTGGCTGTAAGCGGAATTGGCTGACGATGGATCTTGCGTTCGACGTCCGCTCGGGGTTTGTCCACGAAATCCAGACGGAAGGCCAACTTGCCGAGCGGGGGAATCAGAAAATACACGATCAGAAACGATAACAGAAAAGTACATAAGTATAAAATCGCTACTCACCACCAGATGTTAGACTCAGGCTATTGACTATTATAAAAAGAAAACGGGACAATGTCGAATACTTGTATCACCCGCATCCTAACGTGGAGATGAACGAAAGGGCAATAATGTGGTACATTAGAGTAGATACGACTGCTTTTGCAGATTAACTGCGCTGGATAACCTTTTAGGCAGGTACGGAGGGATTTGGAATGCAAGACGATTACGCGCGCAAGCTGGAAGACCAGAAAAGCTTGTTTCGACAATTAGGAATCAAGCTGGATGCGCTCTCCATTCACGAAAAAGATTTTGACGCCAAAATGCGGGGCTACGATAAGGAGGAAGTTGACCGCTTCCTCGATGACATTATCGTTGATTATGAACGCTTCTACGATATTATTACCGATCTGCTGGACAAATATAAAGAAATCCAGCGTCGGCAAGCGTATTGGGAAGAGGAGAAGAAGGCTTTGGCCCGCAGACCTTCCTTCGACATGGAAAATGCGGTGGACCGCAGACTGGTGGAGGACGGCATTCGCCAAGTGGAACGAAGCCTGGAGCAATTTAAGCTGCATTTGCGCGGCGAGCGGTAAATGGAGTTGAACCGAACCGGAGAATACTACCGGTTCGTTTTTTTTTGCATAGGTAAGGGAAAAGAGGTACAAAATAAACCTGATGTTGTTTGGTATTTCATGCAATATTCATGAAAATGATGGTTGCATATCTAAAAGTGGAGTGGTATGATATAAACAAGATTTAGATTTAGTCTAAATTTAATTTAGTTCAAGTTTTAGGTAACTGTCACAATGGTACGTTAAATATTTCATATGTTGAATGGAGGAATTCACAATGGCAAACCAAACCTTAACCCAAGCAAATCAAGAACTTCAGAAACAACTGAACCTGCAAATCGCAAACTGGACGGTCCTGTATACGAAGCTGCACAATTTCCACTGGTTTGTAAAAGGTCCGAACTTCTTTACACTTCATGAGAAATTCGAAGCCCTTTATGACGAAGCAGCTGGTTATATTGATGATATTGCTGAACGATTGTTGGCCATTGGCGGCACCCCGATTGCAACTTTGCGTGAAGCCCTAGCGACGGCCAGCATCACCGAAGCCAGCGGCAAGGAAAGTGCTGAAGAAATGGTAGCAGCCGTCGTGGCGGACTTTGCAAAATTGGACAGCGAGCTGAAGGAAGGCATGGAAGCGGCAGAAAGAGCAGAAGATGAAGCAACAAGTGATCTGTTGCTCGGTATCGTCTCCTCGCTGGAGAAACATCGTTGGATGCTGAACGCTTACCTCGGCAAATAAGTTCTTGCCGAATACATGAAAGACCTTGCCCAGCAAGATGGCTTGCTGGGCAAGGTCTTTTTTAGCAATTACATGACTTTAAAACGTTCGATCATGGAATGAAGCCGCTCCGCTAGGCTGGACAGGAAGCTGGCGGAAGCATCAACCTCTTCCATCGCAGCCAACTGTTGTTGGGAGAATGAAGACATCTCCTGTGCGCTGACTGCAGTCTGGCCGGCGAACTTCACGATATCGTCAATCGACTTCACCAGTCGTTGTGAGTTGTTTGACAGGAGCCGAACCGCTTCGCTGATATCCGCAATCGATGCAGCGGTAATTTCTGTTGAAGCTGCGATGTCACTAAAGGAAGCTCCAGCGCTGCTCACGAGCTCGACGCCTCGCTTCGTTTCACGGACGGTCTCATCCATTGCACTGCTGGTGAGCTCAACCTGCCCAACGATGTGGGTGATCAGCTCACTGATTTGCTGCGCCGAGGCAGCGGAACGTTCCGCCAGCTTGCGGACCGAGGAGGCAACGACGGCAAATCCGCTGCCGTATTCTCCCGCGCGGGCTGCTTCGATTGAAGCATTTAACGCGAGAAGGTTAGTTTCAGCGGCGATGTCGGTCATAATGTCCAGGATGCTCTGCACTTCTTTGGAGCGGCTGCCCAGCTCCTCAACAATCGCAGAGAGATGAATGATTTTGGCTTCCATGGTGGACATCTGTGCTACGCTGGACTGGATGGCTTGCTCCCCTTGGTTGGATGCATCGGAGACCTGCTGCGCCGATGCTAAGACGCCTTCGGCATGGCGAGCAATCTGACCAATCCGTTCGGACATGTCATGCAGCATGGTTGCCCCGGTTTCCAGGTTCGTGAGCTGCCGCTCCGACCCGTCGGCAAGGGATTGGGTGATTTCTGCCGCATGTTCACCCGCTTTTCCAATTTGCTGTGCACTCGCGGAGAGCTGCTCAGAGGACGAGGCCACATGCATCGAAGTTCCGTTCACCTCGGTGATCAACTCCCGCAGGCTACTAACCATTTTCGCAAAATTTTGAGTTAATTTGCCGATCTCGTCCTTACCTTGACGCACGTTAGTCTGCACAGTCAAATCGCCCTCGGCAACCCGTTCTACCTGCCGGGACAACGTTTCCAGCGGCCGAATCATCCGGTGGATAAAGAAGTACACAAATACAACTGCGGCGAGCAGGACGACGATGCCGATGATGAATGGCAGGAGCAGAATGTCACGAGTTCTCTCGCCGATGATCGAGGCGTCGAAGTTAATGACCATAAGACCGATGATCTCTTCGTTAGGGTCATGATTTTTGAAGATCGGGCCGTAACCGGTGAGCAGCTTTACGCCATCATAAGAATAGACCTTGGTGTATACAGGATGCTTCATCTCAAGAATCATATTCCGGTCCTGCTCATTGAAATAAAAAGCGTCTCCTGCTTGGTACCCACGGCTTTTGAGATTCTGGTCGGCCGCAAGAATGGTGCCGTCCAGGGACATCAAGAACACTTCCTTAAATAACGATTTATGCTCTACCGTCCAGTTTAATTGTTCCTCCAGCTCCGCAAGGCCGCTGCGGTCACCGGAGGCAAGACGGGAAACCGCTTCCGGATCCACCAGGCCGGTGGTAATATTAGCACAGCCGACCGTTTCAATACCGACGGATGTCTCGACCTCACGATACGACGTCTGATAAGCAAATATCCCGATGAGTGAACCAACTAAAAGCAGTAGTCCGATCAGGACAGAGGTGATTTTTTGAGCAAAACTCATGTTCCATCTCCTATCTCCCAAGCTTGAAGAGTGTATATGCTAGCAGCACTAAGACACATTATATAGAGAATAAATGTGCTGGATGTAACTAATCGCACGTTGGCGTGTCGAATTAAGTAAAAAATTGAGAAAAAAATCACAAAAGGTGATGAATCATGTCAATTAACGAAGATAAATGGAGATTATTTATCGCTGTCCCTCTTCCGCCAGAGATCAAGCAGAAGCTGGAGACGTGGTGCAGCGAGCAAAAAACGAGGTTGGATTTCAAAAAGTGGGTACACACGGAAGACTACCATATTACCGTGCAATTTCTGGGTGATCTAGCTCCGGGGCGTTTGGATGAGCTGCTGGCGGCTTTGACGCGGGCAGCAAAAGGGAGCGGGCCGTTGGAAATGGAAGCGGCGGGGATTGGCACCTTCGGACGTCCGGCAAGTCCCAGTGTGTTATGGGCTGGCGTCCGAGATGAGGTAGCCGGGCTGGAGAGTCTGCATAGCCGGGTGACGTCAGAGAACCAGGCACTTGGCTTTGTGCCGGAGGAAAGACGTTTCAGTCCGCATATTACGTTGGCCCGGAAATTTCGGGAAGGGGCCAGATTAGATCCTGCAGTGTTGCAGACCCAACCGGACTTCGGCCGCTGGACGGCCGATCGTCTGGTCATTTATCGTACGCATATGCATAAGCGTCCGATGTATGAGGTGGTTGGATCTGCGCTGCTGACTTAGTTGGCCTGCTGCTCAGCAGGGCTGGCCGTCTGCAGGCGTATGCGGACCGGAGCGGCAGCCTGATACAGCAGATGAAGCACGGCTTCGGCGCAGCGTTCGGGCTGATAACCGGGGTGCTGCAAGGCAGGCTCCGGCCAAGGTTGAAGATTCGAAGCGTGCTGATGGCGAATGTTATCAAACCACTCGTCCAACACGTCCGGTGAGGTCAGCTCCGCCCCATAGCCGTGTTGCACGAAGTATTCGCGATTCTTCTCCTCTTGACCTGGAATCGACTCAAAGAACAACATCGGGATGCCTTTGGCCATTCCCTCGGTGCAAGTCATTCCGCCGGGTTTGGTAATCAGAAGGTCAGAGGCATCCATCCATTTGCCGATTTGCCGCGTGAACCCGATCACCTTCATGTTTGGATGATGAAATGTTGGATGTGCACGCAGTCGAGCAGCAAGCTTCTCGTTGCTGCCGGTGCAGCAGACAACTTGAATGTCCTCTCGCCAAGCCGCTAGTTTGTCCAGTAGCTCCTCACGAAGCAACAATCCCCAACCCCCGCCCATGACGAGGGCGGTAGGCATATTTTTTAACCCTAATTCTTCCCGGGCGGACGCCTTCTCTTGCTTGCTCCAGAAATCCGGGTGCACAGGAATGCCCGTCACCTGTACCTTGGTGGGAGCGACTCCGCGTTGGACAAGCAAAGCTTTGACCTCAGGTGCGGAGACGAGGTACCGATCCACGCCGGGACTCATCCAGGAACCGTGGGCATCGTAATCTGTGATGAGCGTGCACAGCGGCACATTCACATCTGAATTAAGCTTCAGGTAGGACACGATAGCGCTGGGAATCGGATGCGTGCAGACGATCAGGTCGGGCTGAAGCTGCGCGATTACTTCGGCTGCATGAGTATAGAACATTTTATGCAAAGCCAGGCGAGCAAACTTGCCAACCGGCTTCTCGTATTTGTGCTTATAAAACAGGCCTACCAGTGCAGGACTCGTATTCACCGTCATCCGATATGCGGATAGGATAAGCGGTGCGACTGTCGGATTCAGAAACGAGCCCAGCTCCATCACTTTCGTCTGGATTTGCGGGTTCTTCCGCTTTAATCCGGCTGCCAGCGCGTGTCCGGCCTGGGTATGTCCACTTCCAAAACCTTCCGATAGGATCAACACTCTTCTTTTTCGCATGAGGATATCACCTGCTTCTTCTATATAGATCGTTCCGATTCATGGCTTCCTAATACTAAGTTTATGTTGATTATATTCCGGATTAAAGAGGCTCGAGACGGGTCGATCCACTGGACCTAGGTCGGGGAGAATCAGAGCCAACGGGATATGGAACAAGCTGGTGAAAGTGAATGAAACATTCTGAAAAAAACATCTTGCATTTCTATAGCAAGTGGAGTAAAGTATGAATTGACCAAATGACCAAAAATGAATTTCAGTCATTTTTTTGGCCAGGAAATGTTTTTCCATTATTCATTCCAAGCGCAGGGAGGTGACATGGATGGCTGTAGTAGATCGCCGTAAGCTCGTTATCGAAGCAGCTGAAAAGTCCTTTGCTTTATTTGGCTACAAAGCGACGACAATGGACCAAGTGGCGAAAATAGCAAATGTGGCGAAAGGAACAATCTACACCTTCTTCACGAACAAAGAAGAACTGTTCGATGAAATTCTGCGTTCCGTCATTACGGAGATGAAGCGGGTGATCGAGCCGGAGATTGATGAGGAGAAGCCCTTCTTTGAGAATTTGCACCGGGCGATGGATGCACTGCTGGGATTTCGCCGTGAGCATGAGCTGCTCATTAAGTTGTCCCAAGAGGTTCGTGACTTCGGCACCCCGAAAGCCAAGGAGGGATTGGAGCAAATCGAAAACGCGATTCTGGAATATCTGGAGCGTCATCTGTCCCGGGCAGCTGAGCGGGAGGAGATTCGCTCGTATGATCCCAAGCTGCTCGCTTTCGTCGTGTTTAAGCTCTATATCGCGTTAACCTCGGACTGGAACAAGAATAATCCGCCTTTGAGCAAAGAGCAAATCAAGGAGTTTATCCACGATTTTCTAGCTGGAGGCTTGCTTCTGCCAAGGGAAGTTTAAAGGAATTACATTTAACTATTAGAGAAAGAAGCCACCAAGGGGAGAGAAAGCAAAAATGAAATCATTAAGTGTATTTTTCAAGGATATGGGGGCCACCTTTAAGAATCCTAAAGTGTTGATCCCGATTCTTGTAGTGCTGTTCATTCCCGTACTGTATAGCGGCATGTTCCTGACGGCCTTCTGGGATCCGTACGGGAAGATGAACGAGCTGCCGGTAGCGGTGGTGAACGAGGATGTAGGCGCACAATACGAGGGGAAGGACCTTAAGGTCGGCGAGGACCTCGTTACTGAACTAAAGAAGAGTGACGATTTCCAATGGAAGTTCGTCACCCGTGAGCAAGCGGAAACTGGAATGAAGAATAATGAGTATTACATGACGATCATCATTCCGGACAATTTCTCTTCACAAGCGACCACATTGATGGATGAAAATCCTTCGCCGGCTCAATTGATCTTCGAGCCAAACGAAGGTTACAACTTCCTGGCCGCGCAAATCGGCGGTACGGCTGTGAAAGAGATCAAATCCAAGGTGTCCGCCAAAGTGACGGAAGCCTATACGGAGACCTTGTTTGACCAAGTGGAGAAAATTTCGGGCGGTCTCAGCGAGGCCGGCAACGGGGCCAGCACCCTCAACGAGGGAGCGGTGAAGCTCGATGATGGAACCAAGAAGCTGAAAGAAAATTTGGCGAAACTCGTTGACGGCACGATGAAACTCGAGGACGGCGTTGCTCCGCTGGAGAAAGGTACACAGTCCTTATACCAAGGCATTAATGATGTGAAAGACGGAGCGGGCAGCCTGGCCAGCGGCTTGACGCAGTTGGAAGCTGCCAGCCAACAGCTGGAAGCCGGCGCTAAACAAGCGCATCAAGGCGGTACCCAGCTACAGACAGGGCTTCAATCGTCGCTGGAAGGCGCGAAGAAGCTGGAAGCTGGCTTGACTGCATCTGAACAAGGCAGCGCCCAGTTGCAAACTGGCCTGGAAGCGTCGGTCCAAGGCAGCGAGAAGGTGGCTGCAGGAGCGAACAGCGTGGCGCAAGGTTTAGAACAGCTGGCCCAAGCGAATCCGGAACTCGCGAAGAACGCAGCGGTTCAGCAGTTGATCGCAGCCAGCAAGCAGGTTGCCCAAGGCAGTGAGCAGCTGCACCAAGGGAATCAACAATTGCTGAAAGGCAGCCAGGACCTGCACAACGCTCAACAGCAGTTGCTGCAAGGCGGGAAGCAATTAACGGCAGGCCAAGAACAGTTGCTGCAAGGCATGACTGAGCTGAACGCCGGACAAGAGAAACTGGCGAGCGGCTTGCAGCAATTTAACGGCAAGCTGTCGGAAGCAACGGCTGGCGGTAAGAAGCTGGCAAGCGGTGCCGGGCAGCTGAGCGCAGGCGCCAAACAACTGCTTGGCGGCGTTGAGCAATTATCTGGCGGCGTAGGTACGTTGGCCGACGGTTCGAAGCAACTGGATGCAGGTGCGGGTGAACTGAAGGACGGCATGACCCAACTGACGGAGGGCTCGGGCGAGCTGGCTTCAAAGCTGACCGATGCCGCAGAACAAACCTCTGGCGTGAAGAAAACCGATGCGCTTGTGAACATGTATGCTCAGCCGATCGAGATCAATGAGCAGAAGGTGAATGAAGTACCTAACTACGGCACGGGCTTTGCTCCATACTTCTTGTCGCTGGGCCTGTTCGTCGGTGCGCTGATCTCGACGCTGGTGGTGCCGGTCAGAGGCAGTTCGGTGGCGGAAGCCAGTGGCTGGAGCCGCTTCGTAAGCCGTACGTTGACTTTTGCCGGCATGAGTCTGCTTCAGTCCTTGCTGGCATCTGCACTGGTTCTTTACGGATTAGGGCTTGAGGTTAAGAGTGTTCCGCTCTTCTATCTCTTCGCCTTTGTTACTAGCTTGTGCTACATGTTGATCATTCAAGCACTTGTCACCTGGATGGAGAACCCGGGACGGTTCTTGGCGATCCTGATGCTGATTTTCCAACTGACGACCAGCGCAGGAACGTTCCCGCTCGAACTGATTCCGAACTGGATGAAAGCCTTCAACCCGATCCTGCCAATGACGTACAGCGTCAAAGGCTTCAAGGCGGTCATCTCCACCGGCGATATGGCGATGGCTTGGGAAAACATTGGTTGGCTGGCCGTGTTTGGCGTTGTATTCCTGGTGTTTACACTGGTGTACTTCCTGCGCCACGAACGCAGTACAGAGCGCAGTCCTGAAGCCAACCTGAGCGTACAGTCGCACTAATCGAATCATAAATATAGAAGATCCGCTCTCTGGATTTCTGGAGGGCGGGTCTTTTTCTGTAGGGGAGATATTCCGGCACCGAGCCTTTTGCAGGATGATCCCGTAATCATCAGTCGAGTTGGGTCGGGACACATTTTATGCGAGGACATAAACTCTATAGTAACTAAGGTAACTAAGTTCTCGATCGGGTTATGGACGC
This sequence comes from Paenibacillus barengoltzii NBRC 101215, assembly GCF_004000745.1. Taxonomy (GTDB): domain Bacteria; phylum Bacillota; class Bacilli; order Paenibacillales; family Paenibacillaceae; genus Fontibacillus; species Fontibacillus barengoltzii. The sequence goes on along the minus strand of NZ_BILV01000008.1, from coordinate 18,546 downwards.
TATGAGCAACGGATGGCAGGCTCGACTATTTTCTCTGATCAAAAGGGATAATGGTGCAAATAGACAGGCAAAGACAACCATACATCTCCATATGGTGACGCTTTCGTGGCAAAACCGCCCTGCAACGGCCTAAAAGTTCTAATCAATAGTGCAAAATAAAGAGAATATAATGCAAAAACAGATGTGACATTTTCCGTTAGAATAAAAAGAAAGATTGAACCGGGCTTATCCGGCGTAGTCGCAGGACATAGGGACTGATCTATTTCTATTCGCTAACGATGTTTGAACTACCTCTAAATAGAAAGGTTGCGTCAGATGATGAAACATACCGTATTACCTCCCAAGCAGGGACTCTATGATCCCGCTTTCGAAAAAGACGCTTGCGGCATGGGCTTCGTGGCTCATATCAAGGGGAAAGCTTCCCACGATATCGTAAGCCAAGCGTTGACCATGCTAGCGAATATGGAGCACCGGGGCGGCCAAGGCAGCGAGCCGAATTCGGGGGATGGCGCAGGTATTTTACTGCAAATCCCGCACCGTTTTTTTGCCGCTGAAGCAGCTAAGCTTGGATTTACCCTGCCAGAGGCAGGACAGTATGGCGTTGGCATGCTGTTCCTGCCTCATGACGAAGCCGTTCGGACGAAGCAGGAGGAAGAGCTCGTGCGCATCGCCGAAGAGGAAGGACAACGCGTCCTCGGCTTCCGTACGGTGCCAACTCGCGACGATATGCTGGGTCAATCGGCCAAAGCAGCTAAACCGTTCGTTCGCCAGATTTTTATCGAGCGTTCCGCAGATCTGAAGGAGGATCTGGACTTTGAGCGCAAGCTGTACGTGATCCGGCGCCGGGCTGAACGCGCGATCCGTTATAGCGGCGCAGAGCAGGGGGATGCTTTTTACGTATCCAGCTTGTCGTGCCGGAAGGTGGTCTACAAAGGGATGTTGACCACGGAGCAGGTCGGACAATTCTATCTGGATTTGCGAGACGAGAGATTGGAGTCGGCCATTGCGATGGTTCACTCGCGCTTCAGTACGAATACGTTCCCAAGCTGGGAGCGGGCGCATCCGTACCGCTTTATGATTCATAATGGCGAGATTAATACGCTGCGCGGCAACGTGAACTGGATGCATGCACGTCAGTCGATGTTTAAGACCGAGAAGTTTGGCGACGATCTGGAGAAAGTAAAACCGATCATCAATCCGGACGGGTCAGATACGGCGATGTTTGACAACACGTTTGAATTCCTGTACTTGAGCGGACGCTCCCTGCCTCACGTAGCGATGATGATGGTGCCTGAGCCATGGGTCGGCCGGGAGGACATGGACCCGGACAAAAAGGCGTTCTATGAATATCACAGCACAATGATGGAGCCATGGGACGGGCCTGCAGCGATGGGCTTTACCGACGGCGTTCAGATCGGGGCGATTTTGGACCGGAACGGCTTGCGCCCATCGCGTTACTACGTGACGAAGGATGACCTGATCGTCCTCTCCTCGGAGGTCGGCGTACTGGATATCCCGGCGGAGAACGTACTCTATAAGGATCGGCTGCGTCCGGGCCGGATGCTGCTAGTCGACACGCAGGAAGGCCGGATTATTTCCGACGAGGAAGTGAAGTCAGCAATCGCGAAGGAGCATCCGTACCGTGAATGGCTGAACGAACATCTCGTTGAGCTGGAAGATCTGCCGGAAGCGAAGGAGCTGCCGCCGGAGAGCCATGAAGACATTGCACGCCGTCAAATGGCATTTGGTTATACGTATGAAGACCTGCGGAAGGTGCTTGAGCCGATGGCCTTAACCGGTCAGGAAAATATCGCTTCGATGGGTTACGACGCGCCGCTTGCCGTCTTGTCCGAACATCCGCAACGACTGTACAACTACTTCAAGCAAATGTTCGCGCAAGTCACCAACCCGCCGATCGATGCGATCCGCGAGGAACTCGTTACCTCGACCGCTACGACGATTGGTCCGGAGCGCAACCTGCTACAACCAGAGCCGGAGAGCTGCCGTCAGATTCGGTTGGATTCGCCAATTTTGTCCAATGAGGACTTCGCCAAAATCCGCCATCTGCACCGGCCAGGCTTCAAGGCGATCACGATTCCGATCCTGTTCCCGGCTGCCGAAGGAGCGGAGGGGCTGCGTAAGGCGTTGGATACGTTATGCGAAGCAGCAGATCGGGTCATCGCCAAAGGCCACAATATTCTGATCTTGTCCGACCGCGGGATGGATGCGGAGAACGCCGCGATACCGGCGCTGTTGGCAGTGTCCTGCTTGCATCACCATCTGATTCGCGAAGAGACGCGGACCAAGGTCAGCCTGCTGTTGGAGTCGGGCGAGCCGCGTGAGGTACACCATTTTGCGTTGCTGCTCGGGTACGGCGTCAGCGCAGTGAATCCGTATCTTGCGTTCGAATCGCTAAAGGATATGATTGCCCAAGGCATGCTGCAAGGCATTTCGCATGAAAAAGCGGTGTACAACTTCATCAAAGCAGCGACCAAAGGGGTCGTCAAAACCTTGTCCAAAATGGGCATCTCGACGATTCAATCGTACCGCGGGGCGCAAATTTTCGAAGCGGTTGGCCTGGAGCCTTCCTTCGTCGATCGTTACTTTACGTGGACGCCGTCGCGGATTGGGGGCATCGGCCTGAAAGAAGTGGCTGCCGAGACGCTCGCCCATCATTTCCGGGCCTTTACTGACAAGGACGGCAACGATAAAGTGCTGGATTCCATCGGAGAATACCAGTGGCGCAGCGGCGGGGAAGAGCATCTGTTCAACCCGCAGACGGTGCATTTGCTGCAACAGGCGGTCCGTACGGGCGATTATAAGCTGTATAAAAAATTCGCTGAGCTGGTGCAAGGCGAGAACAACAAGCATTTGACGCTGCGTTCCTTGCTGGAACTGAAGCCGGTTGGGCCGAAGGTGCCGCTGGAGGAAGTTGAATCGGCGGCTTCGATCATGCGCCGCTTCAAGACCGGGGCAATGTCGTTTGGCTCGATCAGCAAAGAAGCGCATGAGACGATTGCGATCGCTATGAACCGCATCGGCGGCAAGAGCAACACCGGCGAAGGCGGCGAGGATCCGGCGCGTTATGTACCGGACGCGAACGGCGATCTGCGCCGCAGCGCGATCAAGCAGGTAGCGTCGGGACGGTTTGGCGTTACGTCGCATTACCTGGTGAACGCCGATGAAATCCAGATCAAGATGGCGCAAGGGGCGAAACCGGGTGAAGGCGGTCAGCTTCCGGGCCGTAAGGTGTATCCATGGGTAGCGGAAGTGCGCGGCTCCACGCCGGGGGTTGGCTTGATTTCACCGCCGCCGCACCATGATATCTATTCGATCGAGGATTTGGCGGAGCTGATCTACGATTTGAAGAACGCCAATCCGCAGGCGCGTATCAACGTGAAGCTGGTGGCTGAGGCCGGCGTCGGAACGATCGCTGCCGGCGTTGCCAAAGGCCGTGCGGACGTCATTCTGATCAGCGGTTATGACGGAGGCACCGGCGCTTCCCCGCAAAGCTCGATCCGCCATGCAGGTCTGCCGTGGGAGCTGGGACTGGCTGAAACGCATCAGACCCTGATCTTAAACAACCTGCGCGACCGCGTCGTGCTGGAAACCGACGGCAAGATGCTGAACGGTCGCGACCTTGCTGTCGCCGCACTGCTTGGCGCCGAGGAATTTGGCTTCTCGACTGCCCCTCTGGTAGCGGTTGGCTGTATCATGATGCGCGTCTGCCAGCTGGATACATGCCCTGTGGGGGTTGCCACGCAAAATCCGGAGCTGCGTAAAAACTTCACCGGAGATCCGCAACATGTGGTCAACTTTATGACCTTCGTGGCAGAGGATCTGCGCGAATGGATGTCCGAGCTGGGCTTCCGCACGCTGGAAGAGATGATCGGACGTACCGATTGCCTGGATGCGGTGAAGGCGGTGGATCATTGGAAGAAGAAAGGCGTCGACCTCAATTCTCTGCTGCATATGCCGGAGCTTCCGGAGGGAAGCAGCCGCTATTGTACAAGACAGCAGAACCATGGGCTGGAAGAGACATTGGATATGACGAAGCTGCTGCCGCTGGCACTGCCTGCACTGGAGCGCGGCGAAGCCGTCAGCGCCCGGCTGCCGATCTGCAACGTGAACCGGGCAACCGGGACGATTGTGGGCTACGAAGTTACCCGGCGTTATGGACAGCAGGGATTGCCTGAGGATACGATCACGTTCCATTTTGAAGGTTCTGCGGGTCAAAGCTTTGGGGCGTTTATCCCGAAAGGCATGACGCTCACCGTTGAAGGCGATGCTAACGACTACACCGGCAAAGGGCTGTCCGGCGGTAAGGTCATTGTGAAGCCGTCGCCGCGTGCAACGTTTGTTCCTGAGGAGAACATCATCATCGGCAATACATCGTTCTATGGTGCAACCAGCGGGGAGGCTTACATCCGCGGGATTGCCGGAGAACGGTTCGCGGTGCGGAACTCGGGTGCCAACGTTGTCGTTGAAGGTGTCGGCGACCACGGTTGCGAATATATGACCGGCGGACGTGTCGTTATCTTGGGTGAAACTGGCCGGAACTTTGCAGCTGGGATGTCCGGCGGGATCGCCTACGTGCTTGACGAGAGCGGAGACTTTGCAAGCCGTTGTAACTTAGAAATGGTGCTGCTTGAGTCGGTAGAAGATCCGGCGGAGATCGATCAACTGCGCACGCTAATCAGCCGTCACATTCTGTATACGGATAGTGCGGTTGGGCGCCGCGTGTTGGATCGTTGGAACGAGTATCTGCCGAAATTCGTCCGCGTTATTCCGAAGGACTACAAGCGGATGTTAGAGCAAATCCGCAAAGTTGAAAATGAAGGGCTGAAGGGTGAAGCCGCGCTGCTGGCCGCATTTGAAGCAAATGCACGCGAGCTGGCCCGTGCCGGCAACAACTAATAAATTTTAGCGATAGCGATGATAGTATGGACCGCCCCGGTTGTCTGAACAAGACAGCGGGGCGGTCTTGTTCAGTATAGAATAAATCGATTGTGCGAACATATGTTTTTGGTGTAATATGATTTGGAGATAATTAGGAAGTGAACGTGGAAGGGGGAGCGACTTTTTGGCTGAACAATCTGTTGCATCGCAAAGCGGCAAACGAAGGACGAGACCTCTCGGGCATTATCGCGAAATGCTGGAGAAATACGTGTTCACGCAACGCAAGCTGCTAATTAAAATGGCTGCGCTGCTGTTGATCTCGATTGCTCTGCAGTTGATCAATCCGCAAGTCATTCGTTATTTTATCGACACTGCCCAAGGGGAAGGAAGTTTGAAGCCGTTATATATCGCGGCGGGACTCTTCATCGGTTTCTCGCTGGTTCAGCAGCTCGTATCGGTGTGTGCGTCCTACTTCAGTGAGAATCTGGGCTGGACCACGACGAACAAGCTGCGGGCAGACCTCGTCAGACATTGTCTATCGCTGGATATGTCGTTCCATAAATCGAACACCTCCGGCTCATTGATTGAACGGGTGGATGGGGACGTCAATGCGCTGGCCAACTTCTTCTCCAGCTTCCTGATCCATATGATCGGTAATTTACTGCTGATGACGGGCATCCTGTTGCTGTTGTTCCGTGAAAGCATCTGGATTGGTGCGGCCATGAGCTTGTTTGTCGTTGGCGCTATCTTCATGATTCGGAAAATTCGCGAATTTATGGTTCCGGTGTGGACCAAATGGCGCGCCCAAAATGCCGAGCTTTACGGCTTTATCGGCGAACAATTGGAAGGTACCGAGGATACCCGGGCGAATGGAGCTGCCGGTTACGTGCTGGAGCGCTTCTATGCGATGGCACGGCGGATGTTGCCGGTACGCGTTCGCGCATCAGTGGGCTTCGGCATGATGTGGGGGACAACGATTCTCGTATTCGCCCTGGGTAATGCCGCTGCTTTTCTGGTTTGCGCCTGGTTATGGAGACGAGGGGAGCTGACGATCGGTTCGATTTACCTCGTGTTTTATTACACGGAACTGTTGGCTCAGCCAATCGAGAAGATCCGTACTCAGTTGGATGATCTGCAAAAAGCCGACGCCAGCCTGATCCGTGTCCGGGACCTGCTGAATACGAAATCACGGATTACTGACGGTCCAGGTGCACCGTTGCCGAAGGGGCCATTATCCGTAAAAATCGACCGGCTGACGTTCTCGTACGAGGAAGAGGGGGAGCCGACACTGCAGAACATAGATCTGATGCTGAAGCCGGGGGAAACGCTGGGCTTGCTGGGCCGCACCGGCAGCGGCAAATCGACATTGGCACGGCTTTTGCTGCGCTTCTACGATCCACAGCAAGGCAAGATCGAGCTGTCAGGCATCGATATCCGTGAGTGCAAGCTGCACGAGCTGCGGAGCAAGGTGGCGATGGTGACGCAAAATATCGAGATTATGGAAGGCACCGTCCGCGATAATTTGGCTCTGTTTGATGGAAGCATCCGAGATGAGGACATCATCGCCGTGTTAAATGAGCTGGGATTGCAGGAATGGTACGCGGCCTTGCCGGATGGGCTGGATACGGTGCTCTCCTCCGGAGGGGGCAGCCTGTCGGCAGGTGAAGCGCAGCTGCTGGCATTTGCCCGGGTATTCCTGACGAATCCAGGGTTGGTGATTCTGGACGAAGCCAGCTCGCGCCTCGACCCGCTGACCGAACAACGAATCGAGACCGCCATCAATCGGCTGTTGGAGTCGCGGACGTGCATGATGATCGCACACCGGTTATCGACGGTACAACGCGCCGATCATATCCTCATTCTGGAGAACGGACGAATCGTAGAATATGGACCACGCAAAGAGCTGGCGGCTGATCCGGGCTCTCGATTCAGTCGGATGTTGTCCGTTGGTCTGGAGGAGGTGTTGGCATGAGTACGCGGCATTTTTTCTGGAAATTGCTGCTGAATCGACCGGCGATTTATATCGCGAACCTGCTCTCTTGGACGATCATCCATATGATTCCGCTGCTTCCGGGACTGATTACGAAGGCGTTCTTCGATAACCTAGAAGGCAACGTCAACCTCCCGTTTGGAGTGGAGGGTCTAACGGCGTTGCTGATCGGTGTGGCGCTGGCGCGCATCGCGATGATCGCTGTGGGCTGCTTTACGGACGGCAGCTACCGATTCCGGATCAGCATGCTGCTGCGGCGGAATATGCTGGCCCATGTGCTCCGGGAGCCCGGGGCCAAAGCAATTCCTTGCGCTCCGGGGGAAGCGATCAGCAACTTCCGGGACGACGTGGATCAAGCGGAAGAAGCGATGAGCTGGTCGGTGGATATGTTTGGCCTGATGGGCTTTGTGATCATTTCCAGTTATATTTTGATTTCGATCGATGCGCAGCTGACGTTCTTCGTCTTCGTCCCGCTCATTCTGGTTGTGACCGCGGCGCAAATTGCGACAGCGCGCATTCAGAAGTACCGGGCTGCCAGCCGCACTGCCACGGCGAATGTGACCAGCTCTATCAGCGAGATGTTCGCCAACGTGCAGGCGATTCAAGTCGCGGGAGCCGAAGAGCGGATCGTCCGGCGGTTCGAACGGCTGAGCGATGAGCGCCGGAAGATGATGGTCAAGGATAAGCTGATTACCGAATCGCTGTCCTCGGTGTTTACGAACTCCGTTAATCTCGGTACCGGACTGATTCTGGTGTTGGCCGGTTACAAGATGCGGAGCGGTTCGTTTTCCGTCGGTGACTTGTCGCTGTTCATTTATTACTTAACCTTTGTCACGCAGTTGATTTCGAACGTTGGGAACTTTATGACGTTTTATAAGCAGATGGCGATCAGCTTCTCCCGCTTGAAGCACATGCTTCAAGGCGCCCCCGCCAAGTTGCTGACGGCTCCCGCATACATCGGGATCGGCAAGCGGAGAGCGTCCGAAGCCGATCACGGGATGAAGAGCGCGGCAACGGCGTTAAGCGGCTCGAGGTTGGAGCCGTCTCTGTCGGAACTCGCATTAGTGCAGGGGGAACCACATCGGATGGCTGCCCATCTGCCGGTGGAGCCGCTGCAGCTGCTGGAGGCAAGGGGACTGACGTATCGCTATCCCGAGACCGGCCGGGGCATCGAGAACATCAGCCTGCGGCTGCCGCGCGGCTCGTTTACGGTCGTGACCGGCATGATCGGCTCCGGCAAAACGACGCTGCTGCGGGCATTGCTCGGCCTCCTGCCGGCGGAAGCCGGGGAGATCCGCTGGAACGGCCGCCTTGTCCGTACGCCGGCTGACTTTTTTGTTCCGCCGCAAAGTGCGTATACGGCGCAAATCCCGCGCCTGTACAGCGACAAGCTGCGGAACAACATCTTGCTCGGGCTGCCAGAGGACGAGAGCAGCCTGACGCAAGCGCTGCACGTCGCCGTGCTGGAAGACGACGTGGCGCAGCTCGCCCACGGCCTCGACACGATGGTCGGACCGCGCGGGGTCAAGCTCTCCGGCGGCCAGGTCCAGCGGACCGCGGCCGCCCGGATGCTCGTGCGCGAGGCACAGCTGTACGTGTTCGACGACTTGTCGAGCGCACTCGACGTCGAGACCGAACGGAAGCTGTGGGAGCGGTTGTTCCAATCCCGAGGCGAGGCCACCTGCCTCGTGGTGTCCCACCGCAAGGCCGCGCTCTCGCACGCGGACCATATCATCGTGCTGAAGGACGGCACGATTGAAGCCGAAGGCACGGCGGAGCAGCTGCTCGCCACCAGCGCCAGCTTCCGCCAGCTTTGGTACGGCGAGGAGCCGCAGACAGACGGTGCATGAGACGTCCGAATCTAGCTCCAGGCGCTCATTGGTGGTCTGAAGGGCAGCTAGTGGTTATGATGACCCGGGTCAATCCCGGGTCATTTTCGAGTTGATCGCCCGGGTTAATCGTCCGGATGTTTCGCTGGGGCGATGGACCTATGTCAGCTTGCTATCAGTCCCTCATCACTGCCCGGAGCTTTAGCTGACGGAAACCTTATGGTAGAATAGGGGAAATTATCCTGATTGAACGGGATACAGTTCGCAAAGAGAGTGGGGAGTATCCTATGGAGTTGACGCAGGAACCCGTCGTACGCATGCGGGACGTCACCAAGCGCATCGGCAGTAAGACGCTGATCGATCGATTAACGCTGGACATCCCGAGAGGACAAGTGTACGGCTTCCTGGGGCCTAACGGAGCCGGGAAGACGACGACGATCCGGATGATGGTTGGCCTGATGTCGATATCGGAAGGCGATATTCTGATCGAGGGAGCCAGCATCAAGGAGCGTTTCGAAGAGGCGATTTCGCATGTCGGCGCCATCGTGGAGAACCCGGAGATGTACAAGTTCCTGACCGGGTACCAGAATTTGCTGCATTATGCTCGCATGTCTCCAGGAGTCACGAAAGAACGGATCTGGGAGGCGGTCGAGCGGGTTGGCATGCAGAACCGTATCCATGACAAGGTTAAGACGTATTCGCTGGGCATGCGCCAGCGGCTGGGCGTAGCGCAGGCCATCCTGCATCGGCCGAAGCTGCTGGTGCTGGACGAGCCTACCAACGGGCTCGACCCGCAAGGCATCCGCGAGCTCCGCGATTATCTGCGGGCGCTGGCGCGGGAGGAAGGAACGACCGTGTTTGTCTCCAGCCATTTGCTGTCGGAAATGGAGCTGATGTGCGACACGGTTGCGGTCATTCAGCAGGGACGACTGGTGGATGTCAAGTCCCTGCATCCGGAAGCTGCCGAAGGCCGGGCACTGGAAACGGCCTTCGACGTAAGCGATCCGCAGCGCGCAGCGGCACTGGTCGAAGGCGGACACCTCGAAGGCGGCCGACTGATCGTATCTGCCGACCGGAAAGCAGTGGCGGAGATCAACGCGAAGCTGGTCATGGCGGGCATTGACGTGTACGCGATCCAGGCGGTGACGCGTTCGCTGGAGGATCAATTCTTGGAGCTGACGGGAGGGAAGGACATTGAATAATTTTCTCGCGCTGGTCCAAAACGAAAATATGAAAATTTATCGGCGGGTTCGCACCTGGATCATGTTCGGGCTGCTTGTCTTGCTGACGATCCTGTTTGGGGTGCTGTTCTCGCTGGACGGCGGAAGCCAGCGGATGAGCGCCTGGGATGCGTTGGACCAACTGAGCTTCCTGTATTATCTCGTCAGCATCTATGCGGCTGTGATTGCCGCTGATATCGTAGCCGGCGAGTTCACCTGGGGAACGATCAAGCTGCTGCTGATCCGACCATGGACGCGGACGAAAGTGCTGCTGTCCAAGCTGCTGGCTGTGCTGTTATTTACGCTGGCGATGAGCGCGGTATTTTTCGTCATCGCGCTGGCTGTTTCGTTCCTGATCTTTTCGAATGAGCCGTCGCAATATCTGGGGGACAGCCCCTTAAGCCGGATTCTGGAAAGCCTGCTGTACAGCTATGTTGATCTGCTGGTCATTGCAGCATTTTCGTTTATGCTGTCGACGGTTTTTCGCTCCAGCGGTATCGCGATCGGGCTGTCGATCTTCATCTTGTTTGCAGGCAACATCTTTACGTTGCTGTTCCATCCGTCGCGTTATGCTTGGGCCAAATACTTGCTGTTTACCAATATGGACTTAAGTCAATACCGCGGGGGGCAGGTCGGGCCGGCCGGAATGACGCTGGGCTTCTCTATTACGGTGCTGGCAGTTTACGTCCTGCTGTTCCTGGCGGTGGCTTGGCTTGTATTTAAAAAACGCGACGTAGCGGCGTAAGTTGCGCAAGCTGTATGAGCATCATAAGTAGCACATAAAAGAAGCTCCTGCCTTTCTCATCGGCGGGAGCTTCTTTATCTATCACGGATTCACTTTTAACCTGCTTCAGGGCGTGCTTTCTTGACCTTGCCTTTGCCGCTAGAGGCCGTTGGGGCAGCAGCGGCGGCCACCCGTTCCATTTTGCTCGAACCGTTCAGCAGCCCGCCTTCGACGATGATCAGCTTGGCCACATCCACGTTGCCGTCGATTTGACCGCTGGCCGTAATCGTGAGTTTCCCGGTGGTGGTGATATCACCGACCACTTTGCCAGCGACGATGACATCGGCGCCTTTAATATTGGAGATAGCCTCGCCGGTTTCGCCAATGATGACCTGTCCCTTGCAATCAATTTCTCCGTGAATTTGACCCTCCACACGCAGATTGGACTTGCACTCCAGCTTGCCTTCCACCAAGCTGCCCTGACCGATCAGGGTATCGGTCAGACGAGGGGCTTTCTTGTCTTTGAACATAGCGCTTCATCAACTTCCTTTCCACATGCGGATTACTTCAAATAAGGCATCGGGTCAACGGCTTTGCCGCCCTTGACGATCTCAAAATGCAGATGGGGTCCGGTACTGCGTCCGGTGCTGCCCAAGTTGCCGATGCTGGCCCCCTTCTTCACCTCATCCCCTACGGAAACATCAATGTCGCTGAGATGCATGTACCAGGTTTGCAGGCCGCCCGGGTGCTCAATCACAATGTATTTGCCGTGGGACCCGTCCCGGTCGGCAGTGATGACCTTGCCGGCCGCAGCGGCATACACAGGGTCTCCGACTTTACCGGCAATGTCGATGCCCGCATGAAATGCGGCTCGGCCGGTAAAGGGATCGGTACGGTACCCGAAATTCGAGGTTAGCCGAGTGGACAGCGTGGGCCATTCCGACGGTGTGCCCGAGAGGGAGTATTGGGTCTGCTTCGCTTTTTTCAAGGTGAGCGGAACGTGCTTCTCCATCTCGTCCAGCATTTCGTTCATCGCGGCAAATTCGTCTCGCGTACTCGCTGCGAGTCTCTCAATCTCATTGTCATGCACAGCGATGAACTCACCGCCAACCCCGCTGTCCCCTAGAGCGTCCAGCGTCTCGTCCCAGGACAACGAAGACAGCTTGCCAAGATTCTTCGCATCCCCATCTCCGTATTTATCAATAAATTTCTGCAGCTCGGCTTCAAGCTCGGCTACCCGCTCCATCCGTTCCATCATTTCCTTGGACTGGCTTGATAAGGAGATCACTTCGTTCTGCAAGCGCTGAATCGCTTCATCCTTGTTGGTCACCACCGCTTCAAAGGCCAGGGTTTGCTGCTCAAGCTGATGTTCCAGGCGAGAAACGGTCTGTTCCGAGCGAACTTGCAGGCTGACGATCAGCCCGGAAATGGACAGCAGCGCCAGCAAAGGCACGGCAACGACAAGCGGCTTGGAGACTTGCATCTGTTTGACGGGCCGATTGGCATCCCGAAGGACAAGCAGCGTCATCCGGTTGGGATTCGGTACGCTTACGCTCCTCATGGCATCCCCTCCCTACGCTTCGTTGGTTCTATAACTTATCTATTCCTATGATTCTTAAAACATGTCAAAAAAACGGGTCCTGTCTAATATAAATACGGCGGAATCCGTTAAATTTCGAAACCTAACATGAATAAACCGTAGGCCGGATGGTTAATGATGATGGCAGGGGAGGGTGGAAGGCATGCTCTGGCTGATTGGCATTTTACTTCTTTTTATCGTACACGTTGCATTGATCCTGCTGCTGGAATTCCGCAATCCCGCCAAAGCGGTTGCCTGGATGTTTATCTTGTTTTTGTGCCCACCCTTAGGTCCCGTCCTCTACTATTTCATGGCCCGGGACTATCGGAAGCGCAAAAAACTGCTGCACCGGGGTCCCGTCCCATTCCTTAGCTTACGGATGCTGCTGCGCAATCACTTGGCAAGTCCGGTCCGCTTGCAGGAGATGAGCAACCCGGATATGCATCATCAGGAGCGGCTGTATCAGCTGCTGACGCACCATGCGGCCAATCCGATCACTGGCCGAAATCAAACGCAAGTGTATTCCTCCGGGGAAAAAGCGTTTGGGGCAATGCTGGAGCGGATGGAACAAGCACGAGATCATATTCATCTGGAATTTTATATTTTCCGCAGCGACATGATTGGCTCGGCCTTTGCCGAAGTGATGATCCGGAAAGCCCGGGAAGGGGTCAAGGTCCGGATGATCTGCGATGGTCTGGGAAGCTTTAAGCTGGAGCATGCATTTATTGAGCGGCTTCGGGCAGCCGGGGTGGAGGTCTTCTTCTTTCTGCCGGCCCGAGTGGCTATGCTGAACCGCCGGGTCAATTATCGCAATCATCGGAAAATTCTTGTGGTGGATGGGAAGTTCGGATTCGTAGGCGGATTAAATGTGGGCGACGACTATCTCGGTCTTTATGAAAAAATGGGGTACTGGCGCGACACGCATCTGCAGCTGAATGGAGATTCGGTTTATTATTTGCAGCTCACCTTCCTGGAGGATTGGCTGCTGGCATCGGGGCAGGATCTTGGAGACCTCGCTCTGTTTCCGCCCCATGAAGGGTCTGGTCAGGAGCAGGTGCAGATCTTGACCAGCGGACCCAATTTGCTGCGCAACCCGATTCATGAAATGTGCTTTAATTCGATTGCGGTGGCGAAGCGCCGGATCTGGATCGCTTCACCCTATTTCATTCCCGACCCCAGCGTATATTCCGCCCTGAAAACGGCAGCATTAAGCGGAATCGAAGTGATCATCCTCATGCCTTACCATTCGGACAGTCGCTTGGTGAAGCTGGCTTCCTTGTCTTACGTGGAGGAGCTGCTGGAGGCCGGAGTCCGGTTTTATCAATATACGAAGGGCTTTATTCATGCCAAAGTGATGATCATCGACGATCTGCTCGCTTCGGTCGGGACGGCGAACATGGATATGCGCAGCTTTTTTTATAACTTCGAAATGACAGCGTTGTTGTTGGATCCGGGGACCATCGCTCGGCTGGAGAGCGACTTCAAGCAAGATCTGCTCGATTCGAGCCCAGTGGTGTTGGAGGAATTCGCTCAGCGGCCGCAAGGGCAGAAAATGCTGGAACTGCTGGCACGGCTGCTGTCGCCGTTGTTGTAGCGGTTAGCAGCGATTGCGGCGATAGGTTCCATCGTTAGGCCCGGACAGGAGATTTTAAATGCTGCAAAATCAGCTGAAGGGACTGGGGAGGGACGGTCTCAAGCAAATCTCCCCGCTCCTTCAGGCGTTGACCGATATTCAGCAGGTTAAAATCCGCAGGCCTCGGGTTCTGCCGTACCTCATCCCAGGTCAGCGGGGTCGATACGCTGGCGGCTTCCCGGGCGCGCGGGGTATAGGGAGCTGCCAGCGTTTTGCCGGCGTAATGCTGCAAATAGTCGAAGTAGATTTTGTCGCCGCGGTCTTTTTTGAGCCGTTCAATGGTAAATAGGTGAGGGTGCTTCTCGGTGACGTAGCGGGCGACAAAATGCCCAACCATCCGCAGCTCGTCAAAGGTGATGCCGTATTCGATCGGCACGATGATCTGTACGCCGGTGGCACCTGACGTCTTCGGCACCGATTGCAAGCCCAGAGATGTCAAAATATCTCCAACCAAAGCCGCGGCCTCCATAATCCGCGGTTCGTCCTCCAGTGTGGGGTCGAGGTCGATCATCCATTCGCACGGCAGTTCCTCCCCGACATAATGCAGAGACGGATGAAATTCGATGCAAGCTAGGTTGCCCAGCCACAGCAGCACCGGCAGCCGGTCAAGCACGACATAATTGATGTTCTCATGAACGGCCGTGTGGACGAAGGGCGGGAGCGGTTCGGGGGCATTTTTCTGGTAAAAAAACTTGCCGTGAATGCCGCCGGGATAACGAATCGTCGTCAGCAGACGGTTGCGGCAATATTTCAGCAGGTAAGGCGACAGCTCGGCCAGCTTCTCCAAGTACATTTGCTTGGTGATGCCGGCTTCGGGCCACAATAGCTTGTCCGGGTTAGAGATGGGAATCTCTTCGCCTTCGACGGTAATCGTTCCTTTGATCGTTCGGGGCATAACGGTTCCTCCTTGCTGGAATCGATGAAAGATGTTCGCCTGCTTCGGGTTGTTGATTCTAGGCTTGCCTGAGGGCGAGGAAACTATGAGCGAACGAACGTCCGGAATGGCTCAAGAGAGGCAGGGGCAAACTGGGGAGCAAGCGGCTGTTCGGGTTTGGAGAAGGTAAGAACCAGGATGGGCACATTGGAGCGGGGAGGTGAAGAAGCGGCATGGAATGGAAACCGATCATCCCATTTGAACCGATTCGCAGCGAGTCGATTCCTCAAGGCGAAGAATGGGTGGCCCAGGTCAAATGGGACGGAGTGCGGATGTTAACCTATAATGACGGCCGCGAGGTCAAACTGATCAACCGCAAGGGCAATGATCGAAGTATGCAGTATCCGGAGTTTCTGGATACGCGGGAATTCTGCCGGGCGCATTCGGTTATTCTTGACGGTGAGATGATCGCCCTCTCCGGCGGCAAGCCATCGTTTCATGAGATCATGCGGCGGGACAGCTTGCGGCGAGAGCAGGAGATTCGCTTTGCAGCTCAGCGGATTCCGGCGATCTATATGATCTTCGACATCTTGCATTATGACGGCAAGTGGATAAATGGAGAGCCGTTAACGCATCGCCAACAGCTGTTGCAGGAGCTGGTCATCCCTTCTGAGCGGGTGCAGATCGTCCCCAATGTGGCGGACGGGGAGCTGCTGTTTGACTTGATGAAGCAACGGGGCTGGGAAGGGATTGTATCCAAGCGGCTCGACAGCACCTATGCGTTTGGAGGCAAGGATGCTCGTTGGGTCAAGAAAAAGCTGGCCCGCGACCTGTATGCCGCCATTGGCGGGGTGACCTACCGGGACGGCGGGGTGAACGCCATCTTGTTGGGCTTGTACGACCCAGAGGGACGCTTCATCTACATCGGCCATGCCGGCAGCGGCAAATGGAGGGCGGCGGACTGGCGTGACCTGACTGAAAACGTAAAGCCGCTCATCATCCCGGACCGTCCGTTTGCCAACGTCCCTGAACGCATGAAAGGGGCCGTCTGGATTCAGCCGGCCCTAACGGTAAAGGTGCAGTTCCTGGAGTGGACGCCCGGCGGCACGATGCGCCACCCGATTATCCAAGGATGGGCGAATGTCCCGCCTGAGGCTTGTCATATGGAGCAAAGCGTGTAGTGACGGCTGGCTGGTTCGAGCAACAAGCGGTGACGATGAGGCCTTAGCTCTATTTTGCCTCCGGATTGGTGGTGGTGCGGCGCTTGGGCTTCGGCTTCACGGCAACGGTTGGCGTTACGGTCTCGTGATCCGCCCCGGCCTTTTTGGTCTTTCCTGCAGCGGAGGCGGCTTCGTCCTCGGCCTTGGCTTTTTTGGCGGCGGTCTTCCGCGTCCGCTTGGCTGGAGCCGCAGCGGCGGGACCCGGATCGGTCGCCACCGGCGGCTTGACTGCCTCGATGCTCGCCTGCAGCGCTGCCATGAGGTCGATGACGTTGGTCTCCGGCTTGGCCGGAGCCAGGCTGATTTCCTCGCCGGCGACTTTTTGCTCAATCAGATGCAGTAACCCCTCGCGGTAGTCGTCGGTGTATTTCTCCGGCTCGAACGGGGTGGACAGCTGTTCGATCAGCATTTTGGCCATCGTCAGTTCTTTGTCGTTCACTTGAACGTTCTCTGGCAAGTTAGGCACTTGGGAGATTGGGCGGATCTCGTCTGGATAGAAGATCGTTTCGATCGCTAAGCACCCTTCCATCACGCGGATGGCAGCTAAGCTGCTTTTGGAGCGAATGGCGATTTTGGCAATTCCGATCTTCCCCGTATCCCGCATCGCTTCAAGCAGCAGTTGATACGCATTCCCTCCGGCTTGATCCGGCGCCAAGTAATACGTCTTCTGAAAATAAATCGGATCGATTTCCTTCAAATCCACGAAATCGATGATCTTGATCGTTTTTTCGGCGTTGGCAGACAGCTGCTCCAATTCTTCTTTTTCAAATAGAACGTACTTGCCCTTCTCGTATTCATAACCGCGCGAAATATCTTCCCAATTCACGTCAACGTCGCACGCCGGACAACGCCGTACATACGAAATCGGGCTGCCGCACACTTTATGGATGTATTTCATGGAGATGTCCTTGTCCTCGGTGGCCGAAAACATTTTGACCGGTACATGGACCAGCCCGAAGCTGATCGCTCCTTTCCAGACGGTATGCATCGTGTAAACCCCTTTCTTTGTGTATCCTTCATAATCGTCGCAGGCAAATTTGCTATTAATCCGTAGTATGGTTTGAAATCTATTTTCTATTTACGTTAGAGGAGTGAATCTTCGTTCCGGTGTTCTGCGGTTGCGGGGGGTGCAGTGGACCGATATAATGAGGACAGGCCTAGCAAGGATTTGAGGCAGCACGAAATGTTGCTGTAACGGATATTGTGGACGTGGTGATGTGGGCAGGTTGCTGGAGCAGATACCATGACTTTCTAACGGACACCAGAGACGTTATATGCCTGCAGGGAAGGAAATCAGGAATCTAACGGACAGGAAAGACCTTATTTGACGGAAATGATCAACTTTTTCTTCCGAAACGTCGGATTAACGCCTTCTGAGTCCGTTAGCGCGGGAAATGTCCGGGAAATCAGCAAATAAGGTCATCTCGGTCCGTTAGTGGAGCAGGGCTGGGGAGCTTGGGTCGGCGTTGCACGATAAAGCTCAGCGTTGCTCAGTGATGCAGCACTGCTCATCATGGTTCAGCAATTCTCAGCGAAGTGTTGTCGAGTGAGTTCGGCTTAAGCCAATCAACTAAGTTCAATTTAGACCAACTGAGCAACTCAGGTGCTCGATTTCGAAGCGTTGTGACTCAAAGGTATGGCAATTTCGTTGGAACGTGATAAAAGGTGGTAAGCTAAAGTGAGCATGGATCAACATAAAGGCAGCACCTCCGCACGGTGGGTCTACGAAGCCGAGGATTTGAAGGGGACGGAGCAGCTGGCGGAAGCGCTGGCGAAGCTGGCCCAGCCGGGAACGGTCATCGCCCTGGACGGGGATCTTGGTGCGGGAAAAACAGCGTTTTCTCAGTTGTTCGCCAAGCACCTCGGCGTGAAGGACACCGTGAACAGTCCGACCTTTACCTTAATTAAGGAGTATGAGGGCAGGCTGCCTTTTTATCATATGGACGTCTATCGGCTGTCGCTGGATGAGGCGGATGAGCTGGGGCTGGATGAGTATTTCTACGGCCACGGCGTGACGCTGGTGGAGTGGGCCAGCTTGATTGAGGAATTGCTCCCGGAGGACAAGCTGCAGATTTACATCGAGACAGTGTCGGCCACGGGACGGCGTATGCATATCAACGTGCAGGGGGCAACCTATGAGCCATGGGTGCCGGCCCTGAAAGAGATTGGAGTATCTGAATCATGAGCGAACATGAAAATATACAGCCATCGCAGCGGCTGTTGACGCTGGACACCGCCACTTCTTCGCTGGCGGTGGCGGTGATGGAGGGCGGCCGTGTGCTGGCCGAACGAACGATCCATGCCGAACGGAACCATTCGGCATATTTGGTCACGGCGATCGGGGATTGCCTGAAGGCGGCAGGGCTCGCCAAGCAGGATCTGGACGGGATCGCCGTCGGGGTGGGGCCAGGCTCCTACACCGGGATCCGGATTGCCGTCACGACCGCCAAGACGTTGGCGTGGTCGTTACGGCTGCCGGTCTACGGCGTCTCGAGCCTGGCCGCCTTGGCGCTGGGCGGCTGGGCCAGCGCCAGCGGGCAAGACGCCGCCGCGCTGGGCGAGCTCGCCGCGCGGCGAA
>NZ_BILV01000007.1 GCF_004000745.1 Paenibacillus barengoltzii NBRC 101215 | reverse complement strand
ACACTAGAGACGTTAATAGGGAGCCATCGGGGACTTCTGGAACGTAACGGACAGAGATGACGTTATTTCAGGGTAGTCACCGTGAATTGCAGCTCTCCAAGCCGAATAAGGCCCGTGAAGTCCGTTACACTGGGAAATACCCGGGAAATGTGCGAATAAGGTCATTACGGTCCGTTACGTGTTAAGGCAAGCAGTTACAGCAATAGCTACTGCGGCCAACTCGTTACGCGGCCCCTCACTCAGCCCCTCACTCGGCCCGATGCTCGCCTTGCCGAGGTCCCGCGCCTCACCCTACAGCTCGTCCGCCAAGCCAAGCAAGGCGATCCCCGCCAGCACGAGTACGATGACTGCATATTGCAACCGGCTGAGCCGTTCTTTAAGGAACAGGCGGGACAAAATCACCGAGAAGACGCTGTACGAAGCGATCAGCGGGGCTGCAACGATGGCGTTGCTGGCCATGGCGAAGACGTAGAAGAACTGGCCGGTCGTCTCGAAAATTGCAGCTACGCCTTTGACGCGTTCGGTCCAGAGGTTGAACCGCTGTTTTTTGACTGCAACCAAGTAAATATAAACCACCGCTGCACACAGGAAAAACGTGAACTCGTAAGCCAGAAGCGCGGCATCCTCACCAATCAGCTTCAGCTCGTCCAGATAAATGCCGTCAGCAAACGTGCCTAAGCCGTCAAGCAGGCAGTACAGCAGCGGGAAGGTGATCGCCATCACGCCGATTTGATATTTGGCGTTGAGGTGATCTGTCCCCGTCTTCAGGGCTATTCGCTCTTCTTGTTTCTCCAAAATCGCCAGCCCCACCACGCCGAAGGTAATGATCGCTACCCCTGCAATGTCCATCCATCCGAGATCATGAGGGAAGAACAAATACAGGAGAATCGCGGTCACCGCCCCGGATGAGTTCTGCACCGGCGAAGCGATAGAGAGCTCAATGTACCGGAGCCCGAAATAGCCGATCGCCATCGATAGAATGTACAGCGCCGATACCGGCAAATAGCGAATCATATCGAATGGATCAAAGGACAGCCCTTCGATCAACAGGTACGCCGTGCCGTGAATCCCCATCACCAGACCTACCATAACGACGATCTTCAGATGACTGAACGGGTCTTTGCTGTCGCTGCCTTTTTTATAGAATAGATCGGCACTCCCCCACGCTAGAGACGTCAGTAGTGCAAATAGAAACCACATATCTATGCTCCTTCCAAGAAAATAGCAATCTTACTGATTATACAAATCATTCGGCGGGGAGTGTCTATGAAAAAACTTACCAATGAGAGTTGGAAGGAAATAACCGCAAAAATGCAAACGCTCTCTACTTATGGTAAAATGCTACTAACATGAAATCATAGATTCGTTGAAAATAAAGGGGCAGGAGTGTCGCGGTATGAGAGGATATAACTTGTGGCGGCCGGTATTTTTGATCTTGATCGCGCTGCTGACCAACGGTTTGGTGACGAACCTTTGCATCTTGTTTGGAATGTCGACTGAAGCTGCCGGGAATATCGGATTCGTGGCGATGATGCTCGCCGCTTTGATCGTGTATACCCGATTTTCGAAGAACCGCCGCAAGTAATAGACAAAGAGACGCAGGATTTGCGTCTCTTTGTTGTTTGGAGCCATTCCTAATAGGTCAGACCATCAAGGCTTTGATGCCGTTAAATAACGGGATAATCGATTTGATGGCGTTATAGCCCATCTTCATCAGGGGCATGTATTTTTGCACTTTTTGCACCATTCCGAGAATGGCTGGCCGGCGGGGTCTTTCCGAAGGAGAGGTCTCCGTGTTCTGCTCCTGCGTTCCGCCGGAGCCCTCGCTTCCGCTTGATCCGCCAAAGCCAAACAGCCCGGGTCTCCGCGGACGCCCTGGCCCTCCAGCGAAGCCATAGCCAAAGGGTCTGGGTCCGGGTCTTCCTGGCATTCCGCTAAAGCCATAATAACCTTGAGGTCTTCCCCATCCTCCGTTCAAGTTTCCGTAATAGCCCAGTTCCCGGGGTCTTCCCCAATTGCCGCCTGGGCCAGGACCATATCCCATAGGCACACCGCCTAGCCCCCAGCCGACGTCGGGACGGATGCCCTGGGCGAAACGGGGATCTCTTGGGAGGCCGCTGTCCAATGGCTGCTGGATAGCCGATGAGCGTGCTTTTTTGCTGTGGGCTGCCTTCTTCTTCTTCATTTTCTTCTTGCCGCGCGGGGGTACGGAGAGAACCAGGCCGTTCGCATCCAGCCCGGCGATCCATCCGATATAAGAACGCCCGTCGTGCAATTCCACGCGAACCGGCTGGCCCTTCAGCTGTTTCGCACGTTTGCGAATGTTTGCCGAACTTGCCATGCAAGGATCACCTCGGTGCTTAGTTTTTACGCTAGACGTTTTCCTCGATATATCTTACTTCCGAAATGGGTTCGATGCCTGTGCTTGTTCCTCAATTTCTAGCCCGTTTCGTGATATTTGCCGGAATCTGCATAAATTTTGGGCAACTTGGAAATTTAACTAATGAATAAAAAAATTTCGACCGAGGAGTTGGCCCGGAATGAAAACATTAAACGCAATAGCGCTCGCATTACTGATTGTGGGCGGATTAAACTGGCTGTTGGTGGGGCTCTTTCAATATGACTTAGTGGCAGGCATTTTTGGCGGGCAAGACTCGACCATGTCGCGGATCATTTACACGCTTGTCGGCATTAGCGCCATCTACGCGTTTAAGTTCTTCAACGATGTCACGAATGATGAAGTCGCCAGATAAGCTGGGGAATCCGTGGAAGTATGCGGGAAGGTCCGGGATGTGAGAGCATCCCGGCTATTTTTTTTTCTTGGAAGATACGCTGGTTTTAGGAAAAAGGTAGGGCGCAAGTCCGTTCGCAATCACCCGGTGTCCCTGATTGTTCGGATGAATCGGCAGCGTACCGCCGAGGAGGTCCTCCAATTGGCCGCCTCGATACCCGTCGATCAGTTCGGCTTGCTTCCCTTCAAACCATCTGTGTGCGGGTGCCACCTTGGCTCCGTAAGAGGCCGCGATGCCGTGGGTCGTCTCGTTAAGACGACTGATCCACTCGATGGCAAGTGAGTTGCCCGGGAACGGGTTGTATTGGGTGCAGCATACGATCCGGGCGGAGCTAATTTTGCGGATATGGCCCAGAAGGGTGCTTAAATTTCTGCGAAACTGGAAGAGGATCTCCATATTCGGAAACGGTCCGCCATTCACCAGCGGGTCAATCGCCGAATTGGCTAAATCGACGCCCCCAATCCAGACCGATACAACCGAGGACTGTTTAATCATGTCCGAGCCTTGCCGCAGTACGGCATCCAGCAGATTGCCGCTGGTCCAACCGGACCGGGCTAATACATAACCCCGGATGGGCCGGGGGGTAGAGCGATTATTCTCCGATACGATTAACTGAGGATAGGCCAGCCGCGGCGAGGTCGCGTTATCACCATACGTGATGGAATCCCCAAGTGCGGTGTATATCATCTCCAGGTCACCCACCTAAGATAGACTTTACAACTATAGTATTGCGAACCAGGTGGGGAGGTGCGGTTTATCAAAAAAGGGCTGGTCCGATTCATTCAGACCAGTCCTTATACTTGACAGACTTACCTGCGCGGTGCCAGCTGCCTCAGCTCCGCACGACCTTGCCGTGAGTGGCGTACCAGCTCCGCATAGTAGCCGCCGCGGGCCAGCAACGTTTCATGCGTGCCCTGCTCGGCGATCCGGCCGCTCTGGATCACGAGGATGCGGTCCGCGTGCTGAACGGTGGACAGGCGGTGCGCGATGACCAGCGTTGTCCGGCCGGCGGACACTACGCTTAACGCGTTCTGGATCATCAGCTCGGTTTGGGAATCCAGATTCGCCGTCGCCTCATCGAGGATGAGGATTTTGGGCTGGAAGACCAGGATCCGGGCGAAGGAGATCAGCTGGCGCTCACCGGCAGACAGCCCGCTGCCCCGATTGGACAGCAGGGTGTCGTAGCCGTCCTTCAGCCGCGTGATCATTGGCTCGGCGCCGATGCGCCGGCAGGCGTCGATCACTTCGTCGCGGCTGATGTCCTCGCGGAAGAGGCGGACGTTGTCAATAATGGACCCGGCGAACAGGAACGGGTCCTGCTGCACCAGTCCGACGATGCGATGCAGCGAGGCCTGCGGAAGCCGGCGGATATCCGTGCCGTCGATTTCGACGCTGCCTTCGTCTACATCATAGAACCGCGTCAGCAGGTTTACCAAGGAGCTCTTGCCTGCGCCGGTCGTGCCTACGATGCCGATGAATTCTCCTGCTCGCACATGAAGGTCGAGGCCATGCAGCACTTCCTGGCCCTCTGTGTATGAGAAGCGGATGCGATTGAAATCGATCCGCCCGCGTACCGTATGGGCCAGCAACGCTTTGGTTTTCTCCGGCGCAGGGTCTTGTACCTCCGGCTCGGCGGAGAAGATTCGCCACAGCCGGTCCACCGACACGATGGTGGACTGCAGCGTGTTCCATTGTTGGGTAATTTGGTTGATCGGCTGAAAGAATTGGCGGATATAGCTGATGAAGGCATACAGCACGCCAAATTCGATGCGATGGCCCAGCACCGCGAAGCCGCCGATCCAAACGACGAAGGCCACCGACAAATTGCCAAGCACGTCGAAGGAACGGTTAAACAGGACGGTGGCCTGAACTTCCCGCAGATTCGCTTTTAAATAGGCGGTGTTCCGGTCCCTGAAGCGGGACGTTTGCTCCCCTTCCTGATGGAACGACTGAATCAGACTCATCCCGCTCAGATTTTCCGCTGTAAACGCGATGAGCCGGGACAACAGCGAGCGGGCTCGCTGATAGCTGGTGCGCAAATATTTACGGAAGGCGATGGCAATGGCCGTGATGATCGGAAAAAGAATTAGGCAATATAAGGCCAGCTGGACGTCCAACGCAAACATAAAGACAACAACGAGGATCAGCGATAATCCGTCGCGGACCAGACTTAACAACACCTGGGTAAAAAACTGGTTGATCGTCTCCGTATCACTGGACTCATTTGTGACAAGGCCGCCAGCTGAATTGCGGTCGAAGAAAGACATCGACTGCCGGGTGATCTGCTTAAACAGATCTTTGCGCAGCAAGGCAACGATGCTTTGCCCGGCCCGTTGCAGTAGATTCGCCTGCCAATAGGAGAACACGCCGCTGACTGCCTCAAGCGCAAGGTAGGCCAAAGCGAGGCTAAGCAGGATGCTGGGGCCGTGTGCACCAAACAGCACCTTCTCATCGATGGCATATTTGATCAGGAACGGCTGCAGCAGGTCGGCGGAAATGGCCAGAAAGGCAAAACCAAACACGGCGATGAACGCCTTTCGGTGTGGTTTGGCATAGGTGAGCAGGGCGGCAAACGCCTTCCTCCGTTGCTCCGGAGTGACCTCGTATTTCCTGCGGGTGTCGGCTGCTTCGGAATTAGTTGACATCGCAATCCTCTCCTTCCTGCAGGTGATACAGGTCTGCGTACAAGCCTCCGGCTTGCAGCAGCTGCTCATGCGTTCCTTGCTCGGCAATCCGCCCGTCATCCAGCACGAGGATGCGGTCGGCATGTTTCACCGCACTGATGCGGTGGGCGATGATCAGCGTTGTTTTTCCTTTACGAACTTCCCGGAGATGAGACAGGATGCGCGTCTCCGTTACGGAATCTACCGCACTGACGCTGTCGTCAAGCAGCAGGATCGGCGCGTTCTTGATCAGTCCTCGGGCCAAGCTGGTGCGCTGACGCTGCCCGCCGGATAACGTTAAGCCGCGTTCGCCCAGCTCGGTATCGAACCGCTTCGGGAACTTTACGACGTTGTCATAGAGATCCGCCATCCTTGCGGCGTCCTCCACTTGGCGCAGCTCGGAGGTTCGGTCGAAGAAGGCGATGTTGTCACGGAGCGTCGTGCTGAACAGGAAGCCGTCCTGCGGCACGTAGGCAATCCGGGTGCGGAGGCTCTCCAGCGTCAAGCTTCTGATGTCGCGGCCGCCGATGAAGACTGTGTCACGGGGAGGATCGTATACCCGCAGCAGCAGTTTGACGAGCGTCGTTTTCCCGCTGCCGGTTCGGCCCACGATGCCCAGCGTTTCTCCAGGCTTGAGCCGAAGGTGAATGTCCTGCAGCGATGCGCGGGCGGCGTCCGGATAGGTGAAGGTTAACCCGCGGATCTCGATGTCGAGGCTGTGCGGATTTTCCGGCAGCGGCAGGGCATCGGCTTCATCGTAAATGTCCGGCTTCATGGACAACAGGTGGTTCAGCCGGTCAAGGGAAGCTCGCGCACGCTGCATGAAGTTGATCACGTTGCCGATCAGCCGCAGCGGGTTCATAATCATCCGCAAATATAAGGTTAAGGCCACGAAA
Source organism: Paenibacillus barengoltzii NBRC 101215 (assembly GCF_004000745.1). Classification (GTDB taxonomy): domain Bacteria; phylum Bacillota; class Bacilli; order Paenibacillales; family Paenibacillaceae; genus Fontibacillus; species Fontibacillus barengoltzii. The sequence continues at coordinate 153,452 of NZ_BILV01000007.1, read as the reverse complement.
TTACCCAGCGACAGCTCGCCGTGCGAGACGAGCAGGCCGCCGTAAGCGATGGCCACCGCCATGGAAACCGCGCCGGTAAACGGCAGCAGCACCTGAAACAGCGAGCTCATCCGGACCAGCGACAGCTGGCTGCTCAGGATGCGGTCCACAGTCTGCCCAAACCGGGCGCGGGCAATCTCTTCGATTGCGAAGCTCTTCGTCACCTTGATGCCTTCAAATTGCTCCTCCGCAGCTTCCGTCATCGCCGCAAGCGACTCCTGCACCTTTCGCGAGTTGTCACGGATCTTAGGGCCGAATCCGCTTACGATAAACGGGATGGCAATCAGCGGCAAGACACATACCACGATCAAAAGCGCCGGAATATCGCTGACCATCATCATCGTGATGACGGAGATCAACAACACCGACGCATTAGTTAACTGGTTCAACCCGTTAGCGATCGACTCCCGCACGCCGGTGACGTCATTCATCACGTAGCTGAGCAGTTTGCCGATTCCGTGTTTCGAGAAGAACGCTTCGCTTAATTGAGTAAAATGCCGAAATAATTGGTTCCGGGCCCGAAATTCGAACATTCGCCCCAGGCGATGGTTCATGTACTGACCGAATCCAAAGCAAAGGCCATAGACGACGGCGATGGCAGCCAGAGTCAGCGCGTATCGGCCTACTCCGCTTCTAGTCAGCCCGCCTTGCTGGAGGTGATCCGTAAAATCCCCCAGGACCTTCGGGAAATATGAATACGTCACATTGGCAGCCGTCAAACATAGCGCAGCTGTCAAATACAGCGGAAAATGCGACTTCATGTGGCTCAGCAATAAGGTTTTTCCACGCATCAGGCATCCCGTCCTTTCCCAGAAAAGGTGATTGTTATCCTTCGACCTCCTTTTTTCCAGTCTCAGCTTTTTAATCATACTGCGAATTTCCAGATCCATCAAACCGCGGGACACGTCATTTTGTATATTTATGCATTGAAGATGCGGGTGTAGAGCGGAAAACGGAATCATTATTTTGCATAAACCCTGCCACGCTGCGGAATCTTAAAGGAAAATGATTGAAATCGAGGGGATGTTTGTGAAGCATTCCGATAACGAGAAACGGCTGAACCAGAGGCATTCGGGCCTGGAGCAGGTCCGGAAGTCCAGTGATTTTCACGAGTTTTCGCCCTTTGAGGAAGATGAAGGATTGATTCGAGTCGCCTATTACAGTTCGTTGGTGTCGGATGATAAGGTGACCCGTTATTTGCTTCCTGCTCTTCGGGAGCATCGGGATCGGCTCGGTCAACCGGAAGAGCTGATGGACCTGTTGCCTTTTGCCGAGGTGATGATTGCGAACACGGAGAAAGAAGTTGTCGCAAAACTCATGGAAGGGTACGTCTTGCTCCGCATGGATTCAGCGGAAGACTTGTATGTACTGGCGAATTTGAATAACGCCCAAACCGGTCAACGGCAGAGCAACGACACTGAGAATGAGTTCAGTGTCATGGGGCCGAAGGTTGGTTTTGTGGAGAATCTGGACACGAATCTGCATCTCTTGAGGCAGAAGCTGGCAACGCCGGCGTTGATTTTCGAAACCCTAACGATCGGTTCTCACTCCAACACCCGAGTGGTTATCGCTTATTTGGAGGATGTCACAAATCCGGAGATCGTCGACACGATGAGGCAGCGGCTGAAAAGCATCGATTACGAAGTATTGTACGACACCTCCCAACTGGAAGAAATCATTGCTGATCAGAGCAACACCATGTTCCCGTTATTTATCTCCACCGAACGGGTCGATCGGGTTACCTTTGCCCTTACCTCCGGGCAAGTGGCTGTCTTCACGGACGGTTCTCCCTACGTCATGGCGGCCCCAGCTAATTTTCTTGGTTTTTTCGTGTCGCCGGAGGATTACTGTTTGCCTTGGATCTTAGGGTCATTCCATCGCATTATTCGACTTCTGAGCGTGGTGTTCTCGGTGTTTGCCACACCGATTTATGTGGCGATTATGACGTTTCATTATGAGATCCTCCCTGAAACGATTCTTGGCCCGTTAATTCAGTCGCGAATCCATGTACCATTTCTGCCGGTCGTGGAGGTGATCTTTCTGGAGATCACGATTGATTTGCTCAGGGAGGCAGGCGCACGGCTGCCGTCTAAAATCGGCCAGACCCTTGGGATCGTCGGCGGTATTGTTATCGGTGAGGCTTCTGTGCAAGCCGCATTGACCAGTACTATTTTATTGATTATTGTGGCGCTGTCGGCCCTGGCTTCCTTTACGACTCCGATTGTCAAAATGGCGAATACGATCCGGCTGCTTCGTTTTCCGTTTATCTTATTAGCGGCCCTTTGGGGCGGTCTTGGAATTACTATAGGTTTCTTGATGTTGATGGGACATTTAATGCGGCTCAAATCGCTTGGGGTGCCGTATCTCGCGCCGCTGTATCCTTTTCGAACAGACAATTTGGCCGACAGCGCCATTCGGGCTTCCTATCAATACTTGAACCGTCGCAGCTTATTCCTACGCCCGTTAACCGCTTATCGCTACCACCCACAATCACGGAAGGAGGATGACTATGCGGAATAAACGGCTTAGGAGGTTTGTTGTTCTCACCGCTCTTATGCTGGGGATGACCCTGACGTTGATCGGCTGCATGCAAACTCGGATCGTGGACAGAATTAAAATTCTCACCGTGTTGGGAGTCGACCAGAAGAACGGACTATACCAGACTATTGGTCTCTATATGGACCATATGGAAAACGATAGAATTAAGTCCATCTATGGGGAAGGGGATACGGTGGAGTTGATGCTCAGCCAAATGAACATGCAGTCCCCCCATACGATTCAAACGGGGAAGCTGCGAATGTTAGTATTTAGCCGCCGGATGGCCGAGCAAGGCTTGGATTCCTTCCTGCATACCTTCTGCAGAAGCCCGATCACCAGCACAAGCATGATCTTGGCCGTCTCGGAGGAACCTCCGCAAGAGATGTTCCAAAGTTTAAAAGGAAAAAACAGGGAAGGACTGCCCTATCATTTAATCGAGCAAAATGTGACGTCGGATAACGCTCCTCTGAACAATCTGCATATTTTTTTATTCAATTGTTATGGAACAGGGAGGGACGCATTCGCTCCGTATCTTAAGAGGAACAAGTATGGGAAAATCGAATTCACAGGACTCGGTATTTTTCAATACGATCGGCTGAAATTGGTGCTAGATGCGAAGGAGACGCTGCTCCTCAAAATGATGAAGGGACGTGGAAAAGGCGGGATCTTACCCGTTCAAATCAATGCGGGTTCCGAGGAACATGTGGCAGCGCTCAGCCTGCTAAAGGAAGAGCCCTCCATGCACTTCGCCCTGGATCACGGAGAAGCCCTCAAAATGACCATCGACTTGCATCTAATAGGGATGTTAAAGGAAATCCCTAGAATGAATATGCGTTCTGAAATCACCTACAAATATACGGTATCCGAGCTAGAGCAGCAAATAAATGACAATGCCATAAAGCTGCTGAACAAGCTGCGTGACAACGGCGTAGATCCGCTCGGATTAGGTGACTTTGTTCGGGGACATCAACGTTCCTGGGACGAAGAGGATTTCTACAAGCGGGAGTACCCGCGAATGCGTTTCGAAGTTCATACTCATCTCACTTTAAAGGAATCGGGGATCGGATATTAGATCAAGGCAGGAGAAACGGATGAGCCAAAACGTAAAGCAAAGCAGCCAAGTCTCGGCTTACTTCACCTGGTTTCTAGTCCACGGGGTTCAAACGGGGATCGGGATGTTGAATTTTCAGCAAAGAATTGTTCGCGGCGCGGAACAAGACGCCTGGATTTCCTTGCTGGTGGTAGGCATCTTGATGCACCTCGTTATTTTTATGTTGTTCCAATTGATGCGTATGGCCGAAGACGGGGATATCTTCTCTCTCCACCGTCAAATATTCGGAAACGTCATTGGCCGAGGGTTAAGCTTGGTTCTGTTCTTCTACTGTGTGCTGATTTGTGTAGGGCAGATTCGGCCCTATGCGGAAGTGATCTATGTATGGGTGTTTCCGGATTCGTCGCTATGGCAAGTTGCGTTGATCATTTTAGCGGCGGCTACGTACATTGTGTCCGGAGGCTTTCGTGTCGTTACCGGCATCTGCTTGCTGTGCGTTATTATTCCCAGTTTCATTCTCCCGACGCTCTATTTTCCTATGAAGCTCGCTCATTGGAACAACCTACTTCCGATCATGAATCATGGTCTGGGCGATTATATAACGTCGGCGGTGAATTCACTCTATATCTTCTTAGGGCCCGAATTTCTCTTGTTCTACTATCCATTTCTCAAGGATAAGCGTAAAGCGCATAAATGGGCACATCTCGCGACAGCCTATACCACCGTGCTTTATATGCTCGTGCTGATCACGACCCTGGGATATTTCAATATGTTGCAGCTGAAGGGAACGATTTGGCCAACGCTTGTTCTATCTAAAATTATTCGTTTGGCGTTTTTGGAACGTTTCGACTATATCTATATCTTTGATTGGCTGCTGGTGATCTTCCCGGTTTGCTGCATTTCGATCTGGGCAGCGGTTCGTATTCTGCATCAAACTTTGAAGTTGCCAAGGAAATGGGCGCTATGGATCACCTTACTCGTGGTTTTTGGAGTGATCATCTCCGTGCGAACCCCGGTGGGCATCGAACGAATGGAACTCCTCATCTCGCAGATTGGCGGCTTCCTGACCTTCGGCTACCTTCCGCTGCTGTTTCTGATTGCTTTAGTTAGACAAGCGGTGATCCGCATTCGGACGGCCCGGAGTAATTAACCCCATTCGTTGAAAAATGAAACACCTGCCAATTGCAGGTGTTTTTTCCGCTGTTTATCTAGACTTTAAACCCTCCGGTCAAATGTTTCTCCGTCAGGATGGTCAGCATTTGAATGCCCACTTCGTTATGCCCGCCTTCGGGAATAATGAGGTCGGCGTATTTTTTCGACGGCTCAATAAAAGCTTCATGCATCGGCTTTACCGTGGCCAGGTACTGCTGATGGATGGAGTGGATCGAACGACCGCGTTCTTCCATGTCGCGCAGTACCCGCCGAAGGATGCGCACGTCGGAGTCAGTGTCCACGAACACCTTGATGTCGAGCATCTCCCGCAGCTTCTCGTCATACAGGACAAAGAGTCCCTCAACGATAATAATCTTATTAGGTAATAGCTTGATCGTCTTATCCGAACGGGTATGCTTCGTAAAATCATACACCGGAGCATAGGCAGCTTGTCCGTTCTTGAGCAGGTTCAAATGCTCCACCAACAGCTCGTTATCGAAGGCGAAGGGATGGTCGTAGTTCGTCTTTTCCCGTTCGGCCATGCTGAGGTGCGACTGGTCTTTATAGTAGTTGTCTTGTGAAATAAACGTCACTTTATCAGTGTCCAGCTGGCCGATAACCGAGCGGGCCACCGTCGTTTTCCCGGACCCGGTGCCGCCGGCGATACCTATAATTAACATGAAATGAAATACCCTCCTAGAATGACATCCCTCTAAACGTTCCCGTTTAACATCTCAGTATTGTAGCATAGCCCAGGCATTTTTTCATCTTCATGCGGCTGACTCGAGGTCCTTCATATTATGGCAAATTTGTGGCGGGATATCGATGTGGAGTGTTGTTTATTTTTTCTCATAATTTCCCGCGGATTCGGTTTACAATAATGGTATGTTCATGTCTGCCAAATTCAAGTAAAGAGGTGCTGCTGATGTGGCATACGAAAACCCGGGAGGCCGTCTTGCAAGAGCTGCAGGTGGATCCCGCTGCCGGGCTGTCTTCGGAAGAAGCCGGGAAGCGTCTGTCGAAGTACGGGCCAAACCAGATTAAAGGCAAGCCGAAGCCGGGCATTTGGTCGGTCTTCTTCGCTCAACTAAAGGATATGCTGATTTATGTGCTGCTGGCTGCCGCCATCGTTACGCTGATTGTCGGAGAATACATGGATGCCGTCATCATCTTGGCCGTTGTCCTGTTGAACGCGATTATCGGAGTCATTCAGGAGCAGAAAGCGGAGAAAGCGATTGAAGCGCTGCAGCAAATGACCACCCCCAAAACGCTGGTACGGCGTGACGGGAATGTGAAGGAAATCGATTCCGGGGAGATCGTTCCGGGCGATATCGTGATCCTGGATGCCGGACGTTTCATTCCAGCCGATTTGCGGTTGATTGACAGTGCGAATCTGCAAATTGAGGAATCCGCACTGACCGGCGAGTCCGTACCGTCGGATAAAAATGCGGAGGATCTGCATCAAGAAGCGCAAACGCCCATCGGAGATCAGAGCAACATGGCATTTATGTCGACGCTTGTGACGTATGGCCGCGGCGAAGGGGTTGTCGTCGGGACGGCGATGAATACAGAGATGGGCAAAATCGCCAAGATTCTGGACGAAGATACGCAGGAGTTGACTCCGCTGCAGAAGAAGCTCGATGAGCTCGGCAAAATGCTGGGTTACATCGCTATCGGCATCTGCGTCGTGATCTTCGTCATTGGCCTTATTCAGGGACGAGATCTGTTTGAGTTGTTCCTGACTGCGATCAGCCTGGCGGTCGCGGCGATTCCGGAGGGGCTGCCAGCCATCGTAGCGATTGTACTCGCACTTGGCGTCACGCGCATGTCTCGCATCAACGCCATTGTCAAGAAGCTGCCGGCCGTAGAAACGTTGGGCTCGGTGAACATCATCTGCTCGGATAAAACCGGGACCTTAACCCAGAATAAAATGACGGTCGTCAAGCATTTTACTGCGGAGCCTTTGGGCGATGAGGCCCCGATCGAAATGATCAAGACGTTCGTGTTGTGTTCCGATGCCACTTACGAGAATGGCGAAGGGACCGGTGATCCAACGGAGATCGCCTTGGTCGCTTTCGGCGAACAGCATGGACTTTCGAAGAAATCGCTGGAGGCCGAATACAAACGGATCTCCGAGAAGCCGTTTGATTCCGACCGCAAGCTGATGTCCACGCTGAACCAGACGCGGGAAGGCTATCGCGTGCATACGAAAGGCGCGATCGACCAGCTGCTGCGGATATCGAACAGCGCGGTAGTTCACGGAGAGGTCGTACCGCTGACGGAAGAGCTGAAGCAACGCTTCATGGCAGCCGCAGAAGCGATGTCGGACGATGCATTACGGGTGTTGGGTGCTGCCTATAAGGATACGGATCGCATCCTGCCGCCCGAGGAGATGGAGCAGGATCTGACCATCCTTGGCTTCGTTGGCATGATCGATCCGCCGCGGTCCGAAGTGAAGGATTCGATCCGCGAGGCGAAAGCGGCGGGGATCACTCCGGTGATGATCACGGGCGACCATCGCAACACCGCTGTGGCAATCGCCAAAGAGCTGGAGATTGCCAGCTCCCTGGAACAAAGCATGACGGGGGCCGAAATCGACGAGTTGTCGGATGAGGCGTTTGCCGAAAAAATCAAGGGCATCCGCGTATTCGCCCGGGTTTCGCCTGAGCATAAGGTGAAGATCGTCAAGGCCTTTAAGGCGAAGGGCAACATCGTCTCGATGACCGGGGATGGCGTCAACGACGCGCCGTCGCTGAAGACGGCAGACATCGGCGTGGCGATGGGTATTACCGGTACCGACGTATCGAAGGGCGCCAGCGACATGATTCTGACCGACGATAATTTCACCACGATCGTCCACGCGATTCGGGAAGGTCGGAACATCTACGCGAATATTCGTAAGACGGTAACGTTCCTGTTGGCGTGTAATTTCGGGGAGATTGTGGCGATTCTCGCTTCGATTTTATTCTTCTGGCCGTTGCCGTTGTTGGCAACCCAGATCCTCTGGATCAACCTGGTCACCGACACGTTGCCGGCGATTGCACTAGGTGTGGATCCTGGCGAGAAGGACGTCATGAAGCGTAAGCCGCGTGATCCGAAGGAGAGCTTCTTTGCCGGAGGTGCAGCGTGGCAGGCGGTGCTTGGCGGGCTCTTGATCGGTGCGCTGACTTTGGTTGCATTTTACATAGGACTTCGTGAGCATGGGTATGGTTTGCGCACCTCCGGTATTCCGGAGGATGTGATGACTTACGCACGGACGATGGCCTTTGTTGTGCTTGCGGCGTCGCAGCTGTTCTACGCCTTCTCGAAGCGCAGTGCGACCAAGTCGATTTTCACCGTCGGTCTGTTCTCCAATCTGTTGCTCGTTGGAGCGGTTATTGCTGGATTGCTGTTACAGTTCCTGTCGATCTCGATCCCGTTCTTGGCCGCAGCGTTTAAGGTCCAAAATCTCAGCCTCTCCGATTGGGGGATCGTGATTCTCTTGGCGTTAATCCCGCTGATCTTGAATGAGATCATCAAGATCTTTATGCGGGCCGGGAAGGCTAGAGAGTCCGCCTAAAACTTCGGCAAAATCTTGAGATATGAGAATTTTGATAGAACAAAGGAGAATTTTGAATTCCCCTCTTGCCACGGTTTGATAGATGATACAAGTGAATAGACCAAGAAGAACATAGGCCGCAGATGATTTGTCTGGCGGCCCTTGTTCGTTAGATCCAACCAAGGGGGGACAACAGATGGAGAAGCAGAAGAAATCCAATGGAGTAGGAGCTGGAGGGCACGCTTTTTCGCTCGGTCGGAAGCTGACGGCAGCTTTTATCACGGTATCGCTGCTGGTGGGGGTTATTGCTGGAGTGGCCTACGCGTTCTTGAACCGGATGGATCAGAACTATTCCGAGCTGCTTGAGCAGAATACGGCAGCACGGGATCAGGCGGCCAGGTTGGAGATGGAGACACAGCGTCAGAACAGCCTCTTGTTTAGTTATATCGTGGAGCCTTCGCCCGAGAAGGAACAGCAGTTAACCGGAGCTAATGAAGAACTGAACACAATCATCAGCCGAATCGTAAGCGCTTCCGCAAGTGAAGAGCAGGGGGCGGTTGCTTCCTCGTTATCGGAATCCAATGCGACGTTTGCTCGCTTGCTGACGAAGGTTCGCGATTATGTTCAATCGGACAAGCCGGATTTGGCGAAAACAGAAGCGCTGATGTGGGCGATTCCGACGTCAGATGCGATGATTGATGGGGCAAGTGAATTGCGGACCTTGCAGGAAAGCGAACTTCAGGCGAAATTAGCCGAGTTCAAGAAAGAATCGGCGACCACCCTATGGATATTAGCGATTTGCGGAGCCATCGCGATCCTGTTCGCTGTCTTGACCGGTGTCCTGTTGTCCCGGAAAATCGTCAAACCGATGCGAGTGATGGTCAAGGGGGCCCGCGAATTGGCGGACGGCGATTTAACCCTTGCAGAGATCGCGGTGAGTAACCGTGATGAGATTGGCGAACTCGCAGCTGCGTTTAACCATATGAGACGAAGCTGGCAGGAAATGATCGGCAATCTGGGTCGGCATGCGGGACGTGTTGCTGCATCGGCGGATCAGCTGCGACACCAGTCGGAGCAGTTCCGCGCCTCCTCTGGAGAAATTTCCGATATCATGGGGCAAATTTCGTCTGGAAGCGAGGAGCAGGTGCAATCTGTAGAACTGGGCGTGACCCAAGTGACGAAGATGGCTGCGGGGGCCCAGGAGATGGCCAGCCTCGCGGATGACGCCCGCGAAGAATCGGAAGCGGCGGTGCACGAAACGCGGGCCGGCGAGGACATTGTGGCACAAGCGGCGGCCCAGATGGCCTCGATCCAGCGGCAGATGGACGAGCTTCGCGCCTTCATCGAGCGGCTAGGCGTTCGCTCGGGTCAAATTGCGGAGGCCGCGAAGCTGATTGCCGGGATCGCCAAGCAGACGCAGATGTTGTCGCTGAACGCCTCCATTGAGGCGGCACGGGCGGGAGAGGCTGGTAAAGGGTTCGCCGTGGTCGCTGGGGAGGTGCGCAAGCTGTCGGCAGAGACCGGAGCGGCCGCAGCCGATGTGACTGAGATGCTCGAAGGGGTGCGCAGTGAGATGGAGCTGGTGATCGAGGCGGCCCAAGCCGGTTCGCAGGAGGTCGCAGCAGGCATTGCGACGGTTCAGCAAGCTGGTGAGGTGTTCAGCAGCATCCGTCAGGCGGTCGAGCAGGTGGCTGGGCAAATCAGCCGGGTGACCGGGCAGGCGGAGCAACTGTACTCCCAATCGGATGCTGTCGTCCAGGCAATCACCACGATCGACCGGGTCGCTCAGCAGACCGCCAGCGGCTCCCGCGAGGTCTATGCCCACACCGAGGAACAATACGCCGGCGTTCAAGAAATGATGGCTTCAATGGAGGGGCTAAGTCAGTTGTCTGAGGAACTGCAGGCGATGATCGGCAAGTTTAAAGTGTAGGCGGCAGCGCATCCCTCGGGCTCACGACATGTCGTTTGTGGGTTATGGCCTTTAGACATCTTTCACCGGATCATGTTATAATGGCCCTTTATTTAAGGGGGTGCTATAACATTGAACGATGGGGGAAAAGTGTTGAAGTCCCTCGGACAATTGGGTTGGGAGGATCTTGGAATTGCCGTCGGCATTATGGCGCTGTTCGCTTTGTTTAGCAAAGCGTTCGTGAAGCTGGCTTTCGCTCTGCTGGATCGCAGAAAGACGGCGAAGCCGGACCGGCTAAATCTATGGAGACAAGTGCTGGAGCGGCCTTTTCGGTGGTTATTTATTCTGATTGGCCTTGAAATAGGGTTGAAATATTTGCTGCCGCGCAATGTGGAAATCGCCGTAGGCCTGGATCCCTTATTCCGCAGCGGCGTCATCGCCTTGATCGGATGGGGGATGTACATCCTATCCGCCCAATCCTCGGTATTGCTGGAGGGATTAAGCCGCAAAATCCGATTAGACGATGCAAGCATGCTTATTCCGTTCTTATCGAAGGTCCTCCGGATCGTTGTGGTTATCATCACTGTAGCCTTAATTGGGGCGGAGTGGGGATTTAGCATCAATGGACTGGTGGCCGGCATGGGGTTAGGCAGCTTAGCTGTAGCTTTGGCTGCCAAAGATACGTTAGGGAACATCTTTGGCGGCATTGTGATTATTTTGGAAAAGCCATTTTCCAAAGGAGATTGGATTCTGACGCCTACCGCTGAAGGCATGGTGGAGGACATTACCTTCCGCAGCACGAAGATCCGTACCTTCGCTGATGCGGTGATTACCGTCCCCAATGCGCAATTGGCAGATCAGCCGATCACGAACTGGAGCAAAATGGGCAAGCGAAGAGTGACTTTTACACTTCCTGTGGCGCTGGACTCTGATCGGGAACGGATGATGGCAGCCATCCGTCGAATCGAACAACTGCTTCGCGACAACGAGCAAATCGACCCAGGCACCATTTTCGTGAAGTTTACGGATTTCAACGAGAGCAGCTTAGGCATTTTCATCTATTACTTCACGCGATCAACCGTTTGGGGAGAGTACTTGTCAGCGCGTCAGGAAATGAATCTGGCCTTTATGCAGGTGCTGGAGGAAGAGGGGATTAAGCTGGCTTATCCGGCACAACGCGTATTTCTCGAATCAGCACCGGCAACGTCCGGTGAGGTGGACACCACCCGCTCGAGACAATATGAGTTCTGAATGCAAACCATCCCGCGGCGGGTTGCTCGCGGGATGGTTTTTTGCGTTAAATTGCGTTAAATCATATAAGGCACTGCTTCGATCTCCTCTGCCTTAGCGATGGCTTCCTCCAGCGTCAGACCGGTGAAGCTTTGCGCAGGGAAATAGCGCCCGCTCTTCTGGTCGTTAACGAAAGCTCCGACCACAATGCCCGGAAGTACGCTTTCCACCGAATTCGGGGCATGCGGGCCGCCCAGATCGGTCCGGCACCAGCCCGGATCGCTTAAATTAATCATCACGTCCGTGCCTTCGAGACGGGAGGCGAGATCTTTGGTGAACTTGTCGAGCGCGGCTTTGCTTGCGGCGTAGCCGGCTTGCTCCGGTTCGTTTTTGATCCCGCTGGTTGTGTTGATGACCCGGCCGAAACCGCGTTCGATCATCTTGGGAATCAATCGGTTGCAGATCGTGACGATGGAGATGAAATTAATTTGGAAGCTCTGCTCGAAATCGGAGACTGGAGTCTGCCAATAATCGGTCCGGTAAGCGATTTGAACGGCGGCGTTATTAAATACGATGTCAACCGGCGTGCCTTTGGCTTCGATTTCATCCAGCATGGCGACAACTTCCTGTTGGTTTGACAGCTCAGCTTGTACAGAGTAGACCTGGACGCCCGATGTCCGAACTTCTTGCTCCAATTGCCGGGTATGCTCCAGCTTGCGGCTATGCAGAATCAAGTTGCAGCCTTGCTCGGCCATAAACTTCGCGATTTGATACCCTATCCCGCGGCTGGCTCCGGTAATGAGCGCCCATTTGCCTTTCACATCAACCATTCGGATCCCCTCCTGTGTGCTAAAAGATGCTCGGCTGATTTCCTAACCTATTTATTTTACTAGACTTGTAAGCGGTTTACTACCATTTAACATGAATTTGACTATGGTCAATTTGGACTATATATTGGACTATATAACGAAAATCACATGCAAGATTTGGAACTCAGTGCCTATCTCGAGAATGGGAGGAGATACCTGGAGCGGATAAAAAAATGTGCCAGAGGATTTTGATTTTTACCATACTACAAATAAACCAGGTGATACTAAGATGAATCGAATTCGCAATATTTCTATCCGGACCCGAATCATGGTGCTTGTCTTCTTGGCCATGTTCGTCTCCAACACCGCTCTTATTGTAACCTTATCCTATAGCCAGAGTAATGATTTCTTTAAACTGATTACCCCCTCTTTGGTATTAAAGGCATTGATCATTTTTCTTATTTTCCAAGTGGTGTCTGCGTTTATCTCCGAAGCTTTTCTAGTTCGTCCGCTCAAAGAAGGCGCGAAGCTCGCTAATTCCATGGCCGAAAATGATTTATCCACCAAAATACATACGTTTCAGCAAGGGGAAGCCGGGCAAATGATCCGCTCGATTCAGAAGGCCAGAGATAACCTGAAGCATTTGATCGCATCCATCCAATCCTCCTCCGAACGAGTGACGCTGTCTTCGGAAGAGTTAAACCGCATCATTGAGCAGGCGAATGGGCAGGTGCACGAAATTAACGAAGGCATCAAGCATTTGTTATCCGTATTTACCCAAAATGCAGAAAGCATGAAGCAAACGGCGATTGCGATCTCCGAGATTACGAACCATTCGCAGACGACGGCAGAACTGACAAGCCGCATTGCGGAGCAAGCCCAATCGGTTATGCATTCCGCCGAAGGCGGGAAGCATTCGGTGGAATCGATCGTGGAGGCGATTAACGAGCTCGCAGCGAATACGGAGCACGTTAACAGCGAGGTGCTTGGGCTTGAGGAACAAAGCCAGAAAATTACCGAGGTTATCAGCATCATTAAACAAATTTCAGAACAGACCCACCTGTTAGCCCTTAACGCGGCGATTGAAGCGGCCCGGGCCGGGGAAGAGGGAAGAGGGTTCGCAGTGGTAGCCGGACAAATCCGGAAATTAGCCGAGGATACGAATCACTCCCTTCAGGAAATCAGCAGCTTGGTCGAAGATATGACAGTTCGTACTGGCAGTGTCGTGTCTGCGGTTGCTCAGACGGAAGAGAAGGTGCAGCAAGGCGTCACGCAATCCGAGAATGTGAAGGTTAATATCGAGCAAATCATCGATAATATCGAGAACACCTTCGCCATGTTGAACGATATTTCCGACGGGGTTACCACCCAAGCCGCTGCGCTGGAGGAAATGACCGCAACGCTGGAGGATGTGAACACCACGATCGAGTCGGGCCTGCAAGTCTCTGGCGTTATTCAAGATCAGCTGGGTACGCAGGAGCAGATCTTTGGGGATATCGAGCAGACCTCCTGTAAATTGGTCGAACTGTCCGAGAATATGAACGGGTTGACGAACGTGTTCAAGCTTTAATCCCATAGCAATTAGAAAGGGCGCTTGCTTTTGCAGGCGTTCTTTTTACTATTTCATCATTCATCTTTTCGATTTCTTCACACTGAATGAAAGGGATAATGTGCAGAAGGGGTCCTATAAGACTGCTTCGCCCCTCCGATCAATCTGGATCATCGTTTCCTGCTTCAAATGGCGTTATAATAAGCATGATCATACTGAAATTAGACAGACAGCGTGGGAGAGGAGCGGTGAGGAGCATGTATGGAAATGATGGAGTACTGGATAGGCGGACACTGAAGGCAGCCTTTGAACGGACAGTTTATCAAGTGGCGGGCCACGGAAAACGCAATGTAGAAGTGTTGAAGCAGGCCTTTGCCGAGATCAGCGGCGGGGTAGACAGTGACATGTACGGTTCAGGGCAAGCGCTGGAAGCTTTCGAAGCGAAAATGGCTGCAGTGCTTGGTAAGGAGTCTGCTGTATTTTTTCCGAGCGGTACAATGGCGCAGCAAATTGCCCTGCGGATATGGTGTGACCGCAAAGGGTCCAAACGTGTGGCCTATCATCCTTTATGCCATTTGGAGATTCATGAGGAGGACGGGTTGAAGGAGCTGCACGGGCTGGAGCCGATTCTCTTGGCGGATCCAGATCGGCTGATTGAGATGGAGGACGTTCGTCAGCTGCCAGAGGATGTCTCATGCCTGCTGTTGGAGCTGCCGCAGCGTGAAATCGGCGGTCAACTGCCGCCGTTCGAAGAGCTTGAAGCTATATCCACCTACTGCCGGGAGCGAGGCATCAAGCTGCATCTGGACGGAGCCCGACTGTTTGAAGTGTTGCCTTACTACGAAAAAACCGCCGCTGAGGTTTGCGCCCTGTTCGACAGCGTCTATATCTCGTTCTACAAAGGGATCGGCGGGATTGCCGGAGCCATATTGGCCGGGGATCCGGAGCTGACGAAGGAGTCGAAGGTATGGAAAAGGCGCCACGGCGGGGATCTTATCAGCTTGTATCCTTATTTTCTCAGTGCGGATTACTATTATGAGAAACGTGTCGGAAAGATGAAAAAGTATTATCAGCAAGCACAAGAGCTCTCCAGTCTGTTTAATCAATGTCATCGGATGAAGACCGTTCCGGAGATCCCGGTGTCGAACATGTTCCATGTGCATTCGGACGTTCCCAAGGAGCGATTGGAGTCCGTGCTGATTGAAGTCTATCGGGAAACCGGGGTTGGTTTCACCTCGTTCTTGAAAGAGAAAGCGGATGGGGGAAGTGCCTTTGAAATCAGCATCGGAGACCGCTACAGTGAGGTGCCGAAAGATCGGCTGCAGCTAGCGTTCGAGCTGCTGGATAAGAAGTTGAAGGGACTTTCGCTTTAAACTTGGATTTGTTTGAGATGCAGAGCACCGTAGGATGCGATTTGATGTCGTTCCTTACGGTGTTTTTTTGCATATATGCTTCGATAATTCAAGCCTGCTCGCAATAATGAATGCAAGAGAGTGATGTATGCGCTTCCTCGAACAAGGCCGATCTCTTTTCTCGGCGAATTTGCCTTTCCCTCTTCTTTACACTTCTTCAGACGGGGAGTATGATTCATCCGTAACAAAAATTGATATGACAAAACCTGATCGCTGAGTTCTTTCTCATGCAGAAAGAAACGGGGGAACCAATGAAACTCGCCCAATGAGGCGGTTTCCGGGGTGAATCGCTTGATTTGGCCAGTAAGCCAAACCGGCGTAGGGCTGCTTTCGTGCCCGAATCCGTCAGCTAACTCCGTAAGCGTCCGAAAGAGGGAATTGTCGCGGTGACGCTTGAGATTTTTTTCAAAGCGGCTGCGGGAAGGTCCAGCTTTCCTGCGGCCTTTTTGCGTTGTTCGCTGCATGCATGAGAGCCCTATAGGAGTAAGAATGGATCAGGATCGAAGGTTTATTTTGCGAATGAAAAGAGGATCTCATCATGGGAAGCAAACTGAAACGGATATTGATTGGCAGACCGATGAAAAGCACTGAAATTGAAGGAGAAAAGCTTAGCAAACTTAAAGCGCTGGCCGTGTTGTCGTCGGACGCATTGTCCTCCGTGGCATACGGGACCGAGCAGATTCTGATCGTCCTGATGGCGGCGGGATTTTCCGCTCTCTGGTATTCGATTCCGATCTCATTTGCGGTACTTGGGCTTTTGTTGATTCTGATTCTGTCGTATCGCCAAACGATTTTCTCCTATCCGACTGGAGGCGGCGCTTATATCGTGGCGATGGATAACCTAGGGCGTTCAACCGGACTACTGGCCGGCGGATCGCTGCTTGTCGACTATATTTTAACGGTGGCTGTAAGCTCGTCAGCCGGTACGGATGCCATCACATCGGCTTTCCCGATGCTGCATGATCAACGGGTATTGATCGCCCTGTTGATGATTACGCTGTTGACGATGATGAACCTGCGTGGAGTTACAGAATCGGCCTCGATGTTGGCGGTTCCGGTATACTTGTTCGTGGCCTCCATCTTTGTCCTGATTGTGTCGGGACTTTACAAGTATTGGACTGGCGGGATTCATGCCAGTGTGCCGGAGTTTGGGACGGCCGTATCCAATGTCAGCTTGTTCCTGCTGCTTAAGGCGTTCAGTTCGGGATGCTCGGCCTTAACTGGGGTTGAGGCGGTGTCCAACGCTATTCCGAACTTTAAGCCACCGGCAGAACGGAATGCCGCAGCCACGCTGGTGATGATGGGGGTTATTCTCTGTACCATGTTTATTGGGATTAGTACGCTGGCTTATTGGTACGGCATTGCTCCAGATCCGAAGGCCACCGTGATTTCTCAAATCGCTGAATCGACCTTTGGGAGAGGGAGCTTGTACTACTTGATCCAAGGTATTACGGCGTTAATCTTGTTTTTGGCCGCCAATACGGCTTATTCGGCCTTCCCGCTGCTGGCGTTTATGCTCGCCAAGGACAAATACATGCCGCATGCGTTTATGGTGCGCGGTGACCGGCTTGGCTTTTCAAACGGAATTATCTTCCTGGGCGTAACCTCGGCGCTGCTGGTTCTTGGATTCCACGGCGACACGGAAAGCCTGATTCCGCTCTATGCGGTTGGGGTATTTATTCCGTTCACCTTGTCCCAGCTGGGGATGATGGTGCGCTGGATCAAGCGCAAGCCGCAAGGTTGGGTGTTCCGGTTTACGATTAACACGATTGGCATGCTGACGACGCTGGGCATTACGCTCATCTTCATTATCACGAAGTTTTCACATGTCTGGTTCGTATTTATCTTCTTGCCGCTCGTGATGTTTATTTTCTACCAGATCCATCGACATTATATCAATATCGCCGACCAGCTTCGGATTGACATCGATAAAGACAAACCTTGCATAAAGGGCAGCACGATCGTCGTGCCGGTGGCGGGCGTTACCCGTGTCGTGATGAACTCGTTAAGCTACGCCAAATCGCTGACGGATAACGTTGTTGCGGTGTATGTCGGATTTGATGATGAGGACATCGAACGGATGGAGAAGAAGTGGGAGGAATGGAATCCGGGGGTTCGGCTCATTACGCTGCGCTCCAGCTTCCGCAGCATTATCCGGCCGCTGATGAAGTTCATTGATACCGTGGAATGGAAAACGGCGGAGACCGATCACATTACCGTCCTGATTCCTCAGTTTATTCCTCGGCACTGGTGGCAGAATATTTTGCATAATCAGTCGAGCTTGTTGCTTAGAGCTTATTTGTTTAACAAGAAAGATATCGTCATTGCGACTGTACCTTATCATTTGCAAAAATAAGCAAATTCCCCCGAAGCCGTCGCAACGGCTCGGGGGACCTTAGTTTAATTATTGAATTTGATCCAGCAGCTGATAAGCTTCCTGTTTGGTTTTCACCTGCAGCAGCTGTTCGCGGAATGCGTCATCCATCAGCTTGCGGGACAGCATTTGCAGAATTTTTAAATGCTCATTGCCTTTGTTTTCGGCAGGGACAGCGATCATAAAGATCAACTTAGCGGGCGTTCCGTCCGCGCTGCTCCAATCCACGCCTTCCGGCTTGATCCCGAATACGACTCTTGGCTTCAGCACCGCCACCGACTTCCCGTGCGGTACGGCGACGTTCATGCCGATGCCGGTAGAGCTTTCTTGCTCGCGCTTCAGAATCGCCTGCTTGAACTCAGCAGAGGAGGTCAGCACACCTTCAGCGTTCAGCTTTGCAATCATTTCGTCGATGATCCCGTCCCGTGTTGACGCGGACAGGGAAGGCTCAATCAGATCCAAACTGATGATATCCGTCAGCTTGCGAACTGTGCTTTGAGCTTCGGCAGCCGGCACGCTTACCGGGCGGACGTTCTCCGCACGTGGCGTTTCCATGGCTGGAGCCGCCTCGTCCGCAGCGCTCGCTTCGGCGAGCTGAGGCTCGACCTGTTCTTTCTTCAGCAATTTGATCATTAAGGCCGTAACGATGGAACCCGCGATGACGGCCACGAAGAACATGAGGACATTGTCAACGGCGCCAAGTACGGCAACGATTGGACCGCCGTGAGCTACGCGGTCGCCGACGCCGCCCAGCATGGCGATGACGGAACCTGTCATCGAGCCGACCATGATGCTGGGAATAACGCGCAGTGGGTCTTGCGATGCGAACGGAATCGCACCTTCGGTGATCCCGAACAAGCCCATCGTAAAGGCGGCTTTGCCGGATTCCCGTTCGGCATTATGGAACTTGCGTTTGAACAAGAACGTTGCCAGGCCCAGACCGATCGGCGGAATACAGATCGCAACGGCGATCGGACCCATGATTTGATAGTTCCCCTCCGCGATCATCGCGGAGCCGAACATGAACGCTACCTTGTTAACCGGACCGCCCATGTCGAAGGAGATCATGGCGCCCAGAATCAAGGCCAGCAGAATCGAGCTGGCTCCTTGCATGCTGGCAAGCCAGTTGGTCAGCCATTCAAACACTTGGGCGATCGGGCCGCCAAGCAGGTAAATGAAGGCGAGACCTACGATCAGCGAAGAGAGAACCGGGATGATGATGATTGGCATGATTGGATTGATCGCTTTCGGCACCTTCCACTTCTTGATCCAAAGTGCAACGTAACCCGCCAGGAAACCGGCGATGATCCCGCCGATGAAGCCGGCACCGGCTTCACTTCCGTAGAAGCTGCCATTGGCGGCGATGTAACCGCCGATGATCCCGGGAGCGAGACCCGGCCGGTCGGCGATACTAAACGCGATGAACCCGGCTAGCACCGGTACCATAAACGTAAAGGACGCAGATCCCAGCTTCTCGATGGTTTTCCAGAACGAGTCTTCTGGAATTTGCAGGCCGCCCGGAGTAGGTACGCCGCCGATCGAGAGAGCGATGGCGATCAAGAGACCGCCCACGACGATAAACGGAATCATATACGAGACACCGCTCATCAGGTGGCGATAAAAGGCGTTTTGCTGCTTGGCGCCGGTCTGTTTGGCCGGCGTACCTTCATTGTTATCCTGTCCTTGGTATACCGGCACTTCTCCGCGAATCATCTGTTGGATCAGCGCCTCGGGGTTCCGTATGCCTTCCTGCACACCAACAACGAGCAGCTTCTTGCCGACGAACCGGCGTTTGTCTACCGTTTTGTCGGCCGCGATGATGATGCCGTCCGCTTGGCGGATATCTTCCTCCGTGAATTCGTTTTCCACTCCGATCGAGCCTTGGGTCTCGACCTTCATGGCAATACCTAGCTTGTCGGCGGCTTTTTGCAGATTTTCCGCCGCCATGTACGTATGGGCAATCCCGTTGGGACATGAGGTAATCGCCAGTAGTTTCATGGATGTTTCCTCCTGTAATCAAAGATCGAAATCGTTTACATGACTCATCTTATCGCAAAAGGAACGGCGGAAAAGAACTTTATATTACCGGAAGTTGCGGAAAAACTGATTTTTTTCCCTATAAGCAATTGAGCAGCTCCTCGGGAGTCCGTGCCTGCACGAGCCGCTCAACGGTTGACGGCTGTTCGCTAAGCAGGGAGAGGCGCTGGAATAACTTTTTCGTCATCTCTTGCTCTTGCGGAGCCAGCGCCAGCATAAATACGACGGACACCTTCTCTTCTTGCCATTCCAACGGCTCTTCCAGGGTAGCAATCGCGATTCGCGAGGTGCGAATCAGCTTCGGCTCGCCGTGGGGGATTGCTATGCCGCCGCCGATAGTCGTGGACGAGAGCCGTTCCCGCAGCAACGCCTGATGCGCGTAATCCGGTTCGACGAACCCCTGCTTGGCGAGCTCGTTCCCTAACAGTTCGATCAGCTCAAACCGATGGCCGATGGTCAGGCGCGGGAAGATAAGTGAAGGCTGCGTGTACATGCCCAGAATCGAACCAGCGTGTTCGGTATGACCGGATGGTTGATCCAGCTTGCCGATGAAGTCGGTGATCTTCTGCGTTTCGCCGGCCTCTAGCAACGGAGATACCGTGATATAGGGGACGTTCACATTCTCCAAAGGAATCGTTGAGATGATAAAGTCAACCGAATGTTGAGCTAAATATCCCGTAAGATCAGCTTTCCGAACGGAATCCAATACATGCAGCTCAGGGAATTTGCGCTCCAGCTTGCTGCGCAAGATTTGGGACATGCCCACCCCCATATGGCAGACGGTCACGATTCGCTTCCTTGTCTCCGCAGGTTGGCTCAGTCTCTCTACTGAAGCCTGAAAATGCAGCGTCAAATATGCTACCTCCTCTTCAGGAATGGTGAAGGGGTACCCTTCGCTTAACTCTCTCGTCGCATAAATCACCATATCGAACATGTAAGGATACATTCGCTTGATATCCTGCAGCATCGGATTCGATACGGTAAGCCCATAACTTAACCGGTTCAACGTGGAATATAAATGAATGCGTAAGCCTTCCATCAAAGCCTCATCTTGGCCAAAATCGACCCAGGTTAAGGCAGACATCTTCCTTACAAGCGACTCCGCTAAACCGCGAGCTTCCGCCGTTTCCGCAGATGGGCCGGCTTCAGGCTCCGCCGTTTCGATCCGTGCCCGGGAGCGAATCTTCCCGCCCAGAATATGCGCGGTCAAATAAGCAACTTCATCCTCAGGGAAATGAACCGCGAAGAAGCGCTCTAGCTTCCGAATGAAGGCTCCGGTCCAGCGGAACTCCGGCTTCTCGCGGACAAACATTTTCTCCTGTTCAGAGAAGGAAATCGGCTGGTTCAGCTTCGTCCGACGAATCATGAGGAGTGTATGAATGAGCAAGTTGTCGAACGCTTCATCCGTAAAAGCAAGCTGGGCATCCAGCTCGAGCTGCTTAAGCTCGCAGGTCACGATATCAAGCTCATGGGGAGCAAACCGATCCTTGATGAAGGCTTGGCCTGCTTCGCCGGTGAGTTGGGACAGCTTGGACAACGCCGCGCGTTTATCCCGTTCTTTCCCTTCGAGCAGGACGCCGACCTTTTGCTTGGAAACGACGGTCAGGTCCCATTTGTCGAGCCAATCCCGCAAGGTATCCAAATCTTTTTTGATTACGGTCTTACTGGTGTAGTGCTTGTCGGCCAGCTCTTGAATTGTGACCGGCTTCGTCTCCATCAAGAGTTGGTAGGCCACAGCAATAAGCCGCTCCTCTTCCGTTTCCTGTTCCTTTGGCTTGCTGGACCTTGATCGGAGCAGTTCTGCGGTGAGTTGAGCCTTGTCCGACTCAGAAATATCCAAGGTCACTCCGTATCCAGGCTTGCGGACCACACGGCTAGTAGACGATTGAGCTAAATACTGATCGATTTCGTCCAGATCGTTACGTATCGTTTTCTCCGAGCACCCAAAGTGCACGGCGATATCCCGGATCACCAAGTGAGGCCGGGCATCGGTAAGCAGCATATGTAAAATGTCCTTCTGACGGTCGTTCATCGTTTCGCGTCACCCCCTTTATCTAAATGATGGGATTAGCATTTCTGGAACAGGTAGATTCGATACGGCCGGGCACCAATCCCCTCATCCGCACGTACACTAACCTAGATTCACCTGAATATTGACAAGGAGGGGAACAGGTTTGATCCTACTGCCGCCACAAGATAAGAGGGAACTTGCCCAAATGACGCTGCCTCCGCTTCAAAGGGAAATTGTGCAGGCGCAAGAACGAAGCCCGATACCCTATCGTTACGGTTCTTTAGATGAATTGCTGTTCGAATTGGCGCTCCGCAACTCGATCGTGGATTCGGCCTTGGCGCTGAATGGAAGTGGGGCTCAGTTTGCGGTCTACCGTAAATCCCGATGCAATGAGATGTACTGGAACCGTACGGAGGAAGGAGGGTTTCGGCTAAAAAATGGAGTAGCGCCGTCGGATGCCATCACCGACATTTACCGGAACGGTCCGCTTTATGGCTTCGAATGCTCGATGGCGATGATGATCGTGATGTACAAGGCCGTACTGGATCAAATCGGCAGCCGGGCGTTTAATACGTATTTTACCAACTTGTATCTTTACGATTGGCAGTATGACAGTGATCTGGGATTTCGTCAAGGAAGTTTAAGACTGGGGCCTTATCCCGGGGATATTCTCTATTTCAAAAATCCGGATCATAACCCTGAAACTCCGGAATGGCAAGGGGAGAACGTCATCATGCTCGGCGAAGACCGCTATTATGGCCATGGCATCGGCATCCGTTCTTCCGCTGGGATCATCGACGCGCTTAACCGAAGAAGAAAACCCGGCAGCCGGCGATCGGCGTACTTGATGGATTTGATCATTTATCCTAATTACGATCATATTCGTTCCTTACGCGGCGTGTATGCTCGGATCGGCAGCACCGTTTATCGTCGCCGCGGCTCTCAGAACGAAGCCTATCACCCGGATTCCAACCAAGCCTAAGAACAACAAAGCCTCCCGCATCTGGCAGGAGGCTTTGTTGCTTTAAGATTAGAAGAAGAACGGGAAGAAGAATCTTCTGAAGAAGAAGAACGGGTAAGGCCGGCGAATAAAGCGGCGGAAGCGGCGCGGATAGCCATATCCGTAACCAAAGCCTCCGTAGTAAGGATAACCGCCATAAGGGAACCCGAATGCGCGATCATCCATATCCCCAACCGGAACGAGCAGATAGACGTGGTCATCATCCATTCCATCGATGATCCCTTCATACATTCTGCCATCGGTGCCTTCCATTTGCATGAGGTGATGATGATATTTTTTACACATCTCCATCATCTGTTTCTTGTGATCGTATCCCATCGGCTCTTGGCTCATCGGGCTTACTTGGCTTGGTGTACCGCCGTAAGGTGAATACATACTTGGCATTTCCATCCATTCCTCCTTTGTTCTTGCTGCAGTATATTCACGGAGATGGGCATTTGTGCCGATGGTTCGTGTCCTTCATTTTGCGAGTGATCTGCTTTGTACCGGAATGCGTGCGAATATGCTAAGATGGGGATGCATTGAGCGATGGCCTCATCACAATCATTTATTATGAAAAAAAGAAAGAGGAGCGACCGCACATGGACAAACAACCGTTAGGCAGCAAGGTGATTACGCAAATCGGAATTGTCGTTAGGGATATTGAAGCCGTTTCGCAAGCCTACGCGGATTTCCTGGGCGTGGAGAAGCCCGCTTGGTTTTGGACGGATGCGGTGGAAGTAGCGAAGACGGAATATCAAGGGGCACCGTCTCTGGCTCGCGCGAAACTGGCGTTTTTTGATTGCGGCCAGCTGCAGCTGGAGCTGATCGAACCGGATGAGCATCCCAGCACTTGGCGGGACTTCCTGGAGGAGAAAGGGGAAGGCATGCACCATATTGCTTTTGTGATCGACGGGATGAAGGAGAAGATTCAGCTGCTCGAAGGACGCGGGATGTCGCTGTCGCAAAAAGGGGAATACACCGGCGGACGATATGCGTATATGGACGCCACGCGGGACCTGAAGCTGTGGATCGAGCTGTTGGAGAATGACAAATAGGCGATAATCACGAAGATAGTTATATGTTGAGCAATGGTCGTAATTAGAAATGAAAACGGATTCATACTATCTCAAGGAGGCAAGGTTGGACGATGAAACTGATCGTAACAGGAGCGGGAAAGGGACTTGGCTTGGAGATCGTTGGGGAAGCGTTGCGACGCGGCCATGAGGTAGCGGCTGGCATACGCTCGCTGGAAACGAACGTAGATGCGTTGAAGGCGCGGCAGGAAGGAGCTCCAGGGAAGTTGACGCTGCTTGAGCTGGATGTGGACGAGGAAGATTCGATCGCCAAAGCCAAGGAGGCTATGGCTGACAGATGGGGAAAGTTGGACGCGCTGATTAATAACGCAGGGATCTTGCTGGCCCGGGACCAGTCGATCGAGCGATTGGAATTCGCTGCGGTGGAGAATACGTTCCGCACCAATCTGTACGGCCCGATGAAGATGGTGAAGCATTTCCTGCCGCTGCTGAAAGAGAGTGACCGCCCGTTTATTCTAAACGTATCCTCGGAGGCTGGATGCTTTGCCGGTGCTTACGGCGGCGACTATCCGTATGCGTTGTCCAAGGCGGCGTTGAACTATTTTACCGCTCAGTTGCGCAAGGAGCTGGTGCCGCAAGGGTTCGGCGTGTACGCGATGCATCCAGGCTGGATACGCACTCCGATGGGCGGCAGTCAGGCGCCCGGCGATCCACTGGATTCGGCGAAGGCGATCCTCGACTTGGCGGAAGGCAAACTGAAGGCGGATACCGACGCCGTGATGATCGGTATCGATGGGAAAGCGATGCCGCAGTAATATGGACGAACCAAGGGGCTGCCCACGTCATCGCAAATGACGAGTGGGTCAGCCCCTTCATTTTTCTAATCTGTTTCAATCCGAATCGCTTGCTTCTGCGCCTCGATACACAAAGCCGCAGCTTTAAAGGCATGCTCCTGTGTCATGGCAGTTTCCGTTCCGTTGAGGATATCCAAAATAAATGCGCCGAAATAAGGGTATCCCACTTTCCCGGAGCAGTCATAGTGGAATTCGCCTTCATGATTCACTAAATAGAGATGATTGCCGGAAGCTTCCCGGGCGATGTCGATGTATTTGCGAATTTCGATGTAGCCATCCGTCCCCAAGATGAGGGTGCGGCCGTCGCCCCACGTCCCCAAACCGTCGGGAGTCAGCCAATCCACCCGGAAGTAGAAGGTCGCCCCGTTATCCGCTACCAGCGTTGCATCGCCAAAGTCCTCAAATCGCGGGTATTCCTTGAACTTGTAGTTGGCCACCTTGCTATGCAGCACTTTCGCATCCTTAGCGCCTGCGTAATGCAGGAATTGCTCGATCTGATGGGACCCGATATCGCATAATATCCCGCCGTAACAGTCGGGGTCAAAGAACCATTCCGGCCGGGCCTTGGGATTAGCGCGATGCGGCCCTGTGCCAATGACCTGGACGACCCGCCCGATGGCGCCTTCCTCGATTAGCTGGCCGGCAAACACAGCGCTCTCAACATGCAGGCGTTCCCCGTAATAGATCCCCCATTTAAGACCGGTCTGTTCCGTTTTCCGTCGCGCCTGTTCGACCTGCTCCAACGTCGTAAACGCCGGTTTATCCGCAAAATAATGCTTGCCGTGCTCCATCGCCCGAAGCCCGAGTGCGCATCGTTCCGAAGGAATACAGGCTGCGGCGATCAACCGGATCTGCGGATCCTCCCAAATCTCCTCCTCGGACGCCGCTGCCTTCGCTTGCGGAAACGTATCGACAAACCGCTTCACCTTTTCCGGATCCGGGTCATACACCGCGGCGAGCTCCGCCCCGGCCTCGATCAACCCGTTGCACATTCCGTAGATATGCCCATGATCCAATCCGATCGCCGCAAAGCGAAATTCGCCTGTTCCAACTACCGGATTGAGTTTTCCTTTCGGCGCATAATTCATGCCATCTTGCTCCTTCGTCATGGCGTCTGCCCCTTTCGTGAATTAGCTGTTGCCCCCCGAGGTGATCGTATTGTCGCTGAAGTTTTCGATGCTGGTCTTCTTCTCGTAAAAATAAGTCGCGTTCTGCAATATCCCTTGCCGTGTATAAAAGGGACTATCCGGACCCAACGGCAGTTTCACCGTCTGGCCGGTACTTGCGGATTGGTAAATCGCCGTAATCAGCTCCAGCGTTCTGCGGCCTTGAATGCCATCCACCAGCACGGGTGTCCCATGCTCAATCGCATTCAGCACGTCTTGAATTTGGCCGCGATGACCTTCATACCGAAGCTCAGGTTGCTCATCGTAAGCCTGTTGAATCTTCGCTTCCAGCTCTACGTCCGGCTCAGGGAATCCGTTTGGCTTGGAAACAGAAGCCGCTACTTTCCACGGTGCAGACACACGCGCGTGCTTCCCCTGGAAAATTAACTGCTGCTCCTGGCCGTGATGCACAACGGAGCTGGTGAGCTGGGCCAGCGCCCCGTTGTCGTAGCGGGCGATGGCGATCGAGATGTCCTCCACCTCGGCATTGTCATGGGAGGTGTTGCTCATCACTGCAGTGACCTCCGCCGGCATGCCGTTCATCCATTGAAAAATATCGATATGGTGCACCGCATGGTTCAGCGTGCAGCCGCCGCCTTCCTTCTCCCAGGTGCCTCGCCACCACAGATCATAGTAACAGTGGCCTCTCCACCAATAAGAGTCGACTTGCGCGTGCACGATCGGCCCCATCAGCTTCGTGTCCAACACCTTCTTCAGCTTCATCATAGGGGTCGTGAACCGGTTCTGGGCCACGACGGATAATATTTTTCCGCTCTGCTCCGCGGCTTCGTTCATCCGATCGCATTCCTCCAGCGAGGAGGCCATCGGCTTCTCGACAATCACATGCTTGCCCGCGTTCAAAAAAGCGATCGCCGTCTCCGCGTGAGTATACGGCGGGGTGCACACGGAGACCAGGTCGATGTCGCTGCGCTGGAGCAATTCGGAATAGTTGGCATAGATGTCCGCATCCAACTGAAACTCCTCCGCCCTTTGCCGAGCTTTCTCCGGATAAATATCGCAGATCGCCACGATCCGGCACCGCTCCGGGAATTGCAAATACGCTTGAATATGGGCCGGGGATATCGCACCGGCTCCGATCACTGCTACATGGATCACTCGGGTTCCCTCCTTAGCTTGGATGTGAATCGGGCCTCTCCGAAGAACAACTCCGAAAGGCCCGATCCGTTATCTGTTACTTCTTGTAAAACTCGTCGTAAGCCGCCTGTTTCCCTTCCATGACAGCTTTGCCGCCCATGGCCATGTATTCCTCGACCTTCTGGTCATAGACCTTGTCGAATTGATCCGGTTTGGCCGTGACGATCTTCGCGAGCATTTCTTTTTCGAAATCCTCCAGAATTTTGGCATATTTGATCTCGGCATCCACCGCGATATCTACGCGAGGCAGGGTATACCCGTCATTCGTTCCGACTTGGATGCTCTTGACGGTGAAATCTTTGAAGTCGGGATCGAAGGCGTTGGCGGCAATGTTCTTGTTTGGATCCTCGGTGGAAATGTATTTGCCGTTCAGGATGATGCAGTAATCGTAATAGTTGTACAGCAGGTTCTGAGCTTCCGGCGTATTCAGCAGCACCGGCAGCCCGTCTTCGCTCATTTCGTACGAGACGCCTTCCTCGCCGTTTTGCAGCACGAGAATGTTGCTTGGGTCAGCCATCCAGTTCAAATATTTCACAGCCGCCTCTGCGTTTTTGCTTGTTGCCGGAACCATGATGTATGCGCCAATCGGGTCATACACCGGCTTTGGATGCTTCCCGTCCGGGGTAGAGAACGGATCGATCGCCTCCAGTACCGCGTCCGGATTGTTCGCTTTCAGGTTGGCATAGTACCCGTTATAAACCGGTTCATTGGTGTTTGGCGTGCCTGCCCCGGCAATGCTGTTCACAACCTGTTGGGCAAAAGCTTGGCTGAAGTCGTCGCTGAGCGCGAAGTCCGGATCGATCAGTCCTTCATTGTACATCTGGTTGAGCAGCCGGTAACCGTCCTTACTCCCCGGTTGCAGCCATCTCGGAACCGAGTACAGATCTCTATCCGTGATTTCATCCCATTTCCAGAAGGAATTGACCAACGGCATCATATGGAACACGTCGATGTAGCTGTAGGGGATGACCTTGCCACCCGTCTTGCCGGGATCCTTCTCTTTAAAGGCGCGCATGGCATTCACAAATTCCTCCGTCGTTTGCGGAAGCGGAAGGTTCAGTTGATCGAGCCAGTCCTTGCGAATGAAGGTCGTGCTTTGGGCTTGAATCACGCGCAGTGCCGGGATGACGTATTGCTTCCCGTCAAATACGCCGTAGGGCAGGGAAGGCTCCAGCACCTTCTTCAAATTGGGGCCGTATTGATCGATGAGCGGTCCCAGGTCGGTTAAGCCTCCGCTTTTTACATAGTTTTGCACGGTAGGCTTGCTGTACGTGAACACAATGTCCGGAGCAGAGCCTGAGGCCATCAGGACGTTCAGCTTATCGACCTCTTCGGCGCGCGGCACCGTCACGAATTCAACGTCGATGTTGTTCGGGTCGCCAAAGCTTTTCTGGATATACTGGGTCATGAAGTTATCCGTAATTGGCGGTTCCCCAGCCGGCGTATTGTTCCGGTCAAACAGCTCCACCTTTAAGGTAATGCGTTCCCCCTTCGGTGCGGATTCCTTGGCATTGTTCGTAGCTGTGGTGTTCCCGCCGCTGTCCTTTCCGTTTCCGCTGGATGAGCTGTTGCTTCCTCCGCCGCCGCAGCCCGCCAAAGCGAAGCTTGCGGCCATGACCAGCGCCACTAAGGCGAACATCGAGGAGCGAAATGGTTTGCGCATGGTGTTGCCTCCCTTTTGATTTGGTTTAAATATAGTGACCTTCGGTATCGAGACCGAAGAGCAGCTATCAACATCGGGCTGCTTCCCGCCAGGCTAGGGCCTATCCTTTAATGGCCCCCTGCAGCATGCCGGAAATGAAATATTTCTGCAGCCAGGGGTAGACCAGCAAAATCGGCACGGTAGCAAACATAATGCTGGCTGACTGAATGCCTTGGGGAATCGGCGTCGCGGCGTTAAAGCCTTCCTGCGCCGTGGCATCGTTCACCTGGCTGTTGATGACCATCTGATAAAGTTTGAGCTGGAGCGGGTACAAATTTTTATCGTTGATGTAAAACAAAGCGTCCTGAAACATGTTCCAACGGTCCACGGCCGAATAAAGCCCGATGGTCGCAAGGATCGGCAACTGAAGCGGCAGCACGACCTGGAGCAGAAAGCGGAAATGGCCGCAGCCATCCATCCAGGCTGAATCCTCCAGCTCATGAGGAACGCCGGAGAAGGAAGTTCTCATAATGATCAGCAGGAACGCATTAATCATCAGGGGCAAAATGAGCGACAGTGGCGAATTGAGCAGGCCCAGCTCTTTGATCAGCAAGTAATTGGGGATAATCCCCGGGTTAAAAAACATCGTGACGATGATGAGCCCAAACATCACGTTCCGGCCTCTGAAGTTTCTGCGGCTTAACGCATACGCGGCCATAATGGTCATCACCAAAGCGACCGCGGTATAGACGACGACCAGAATCACCGTCAGCAACAGGGACCGCATCATGGAGATGTCCCCGAATACGGCGGAATAGGAATGGAAGTTCCAGTCGACCGGCCACAGGAACACCTCCCCGGACATAATGGCCCGGTTGCCGCTGAAGGATAAGGCAAAGATATGGATCATCGGCACGACGCAAAACAAGGCAAATAAACCGATGACCACGATGACGATCGTATCGATCACTTTATCAACCGGATTCCGGATCACGTGAGCTCCCTCCTTGGCTAGAAGATGCCTTGCTGGTTTACTTTTCGGGATATGAGTTCGGCCGTGAGCAGCAGAATCAGCCCGATGACCGATTGGAACAATCCCACGGCGGTTGCCAGCGCGAATTGCGCTGATTGAATGCCCACCGTGTACACATAGGTGCTGATCACCTGAGCGACATCCATGACGTAGCCGTTCTGCAGGGCATACGGCTGCTCGAAGCTGATATCCGCCATATGGCCGATTTGGATAATAAACAGCACCACGATCGTGGGCTTAATCCCGGGAAGCGTAATATGCCAGATTCGTCGCAGCCGACTGGCCCCATCTACTTCGGCGGCTTCATACAGCTCTTTATTGATGCTTGTAAGCGCTGCTAAATAAAGGATCGTTCCCCAGCCCGCATAGTGCCAAACCCCGGCTCCTGTGTAGGTCAGAATCCAAAGCACCGTGTCCTCGAGGAACGGAATCGGCCGGCCGCCGAGGCTCTTGATCAACTCGTTGACACTGCCCGTATTGGTCGCGAGTAATTGAAGCACCATCCCGCCGACAATGACCCAGGAGATGAAGTGGGGCAAATACAGCAAGGTTTGGCTGACGCGTTTGTACCAATGAACCCGCAGCTCGTTCAGCATAATCGCCAGGATAATGGGAACCGGGAACGTTAGCAGAGAGAAGACGTTAAGCATCAACGTGTTGCGCAGCGCCTTGTAGAATTGCGGCATCGCAAAGATCTCGCGAAAGACGTCCCATCCGACCCACTCACTGGCCCAGATCCCTTGAAAAATGTTGTAGTCCTTGAAAGCAACCACGACGCCCGCCATTGGAATGTACTTAAATACGATAAAGAACGTCATCGGCAATAGCATGAGCAGATACAGTGGCCATTGCCGTTGGAAGGCAGCCATGCTGTTCCGCCGTTTGACGGGGAGCGGGGCACGGGACTGCCTGGTTTCCGTTTGCATCGGCATCCTCCTTTCGGGTGGTAAGTGCATGGCTTGGTTGCTGCTTACTATACAACAGGGGGAAGCGGGGGGAAATTCTCCTTTTTTGGGGGCTTCTTCTCTTTTTCTTGCGGGGGGTTTCACCTTTTTTATATGACTAACCTTAATTAATATCGGGGGCTGGAAGGAGGCGGATCGGCAAAAAAAATCATCCCAGAAAGGGAAGAACCCTCTCTGGGATGACTGGATTGCTCCCAATTCATGAGGGGGCGGCTTACGGTGCTCCGCCGTTGTGCTTCTGATAAGCCAGATGCTTCTCTTCACGAACCTGCTGTCCGCCGATAGATAAATACTCCGCAACTTCCTCGTCGTAAACGGCATCAAACGCTTCCGGAGACGCGGTAATGACCTTCACGAAAATTTCGTCGTTCTTCTCATTTAAAGCAGCGGCATATCGAATTTCGGAAGGCAAAATCGCATGAATGCGCGGGGTTTCGATCCCATCATTCATCCCGTATTCCACGCTCTTGCGCGTAAACTCTTCAAAGCGCTTGTTGTTCGCATTGGCTTTCAGATTTAAGCGTTCGTCCTGGCTGCTGACATATTTCCCATTTAAAATGATGCAGTAGTCAAAATAGTTAAATAACAAACGGTTGGCATCCTCGTTCTCCAGCGTCACCGGCACGCCGTCTTCCATCCGGTAGGTCACGCCTTCCACGCCGTTCTGCAGTGTAATAATATTCTCCGGCTGTGCCATCCAATTTAAATATTTCATCGCCGCTTCGGCGTTTTTGCTCGTTTTTGGAACCATGATGTACATGCCCGTATCTTCCAGTATCGGCTTCGTCTTCTTGCCGTTGGCGCTGGTGAAGGGATCGATTGGCGTTAGGATGGCATTGGGGTCATTCTTTAACAGTTCAGCCAGATATCCCATATAAACAGGCTCATTTGTATTGGGGGATGCGGCTCCAACGCGACCGTTCACCAGGTCTTTCTGAAATTGTTGGGCGAACCGGTCCAAATGGAATTCGGGATGAATCAACCCCTCGTGATACAGACGGTTCAGGAATCGGAACGCCTCCTTGTTCCCGGGCATCGTCCAACCCGGCTCAGCGTATAAGTCCTCCTCGGTGATCTGGTCCCAATCCCAAAACGAGTACTGCAGCGGGGCAGTATGGTAATAATCGATTTGACCGAAAGGATAGATGACCTCTCCGGTCTTCTGCAACCGATTCTTTTTAAACACTTGGAGCGCCCGGTAAAACTCCTCTGTCGTTTCCGGCAGGGAGAGTCCAGCTTCGCGGAGCCAATCCTCACGGATAAAGGTCGTGGTTCGGGCCGTCAGCACCCGCTTTGCAGGAATCGCAAACTGTGTTCCTTGCATACGTCCATAACTCAAAATCTCTTCCCCGAGGAGCTCCTTCAACCTGGATCCGTACTGGTCCAGCAGAGGCGATAAATCGGTCAATTTCCCTTGGGTGTAGAAATTGTAGACGGTCGGCAGATCATAGGTGAACACGATATCCGGCGCTTGATTAGCGGCCATTAACACCTGCAGCCGCCGGACCTCCTCCGCCCGAGGGATGGTGACAAATTCGATCTTAATCCGTTCCGGATTTCCGAAATGCTCCTGAATGTACTGCGTCATCCGATTATCGGTAATCGTGGGGGCGCCGATCGGTTTATTGCTCCGTTCGAACAGTTCAATACGAAGTGTTGTCCAGCTATCATGATTGGCTGTGAATTCGTCTGATTCCAAGTTTGGGAGAGGGCTGGCAGCCCAACCCAGCAGATTCGGATCCCCAAATCCGCTGCAGCCCGACAGGACGCCCAGAATAACGATGAGCGCCAGCTTTGATAACCACAACCTCAACAGGGGCATGGCGAACCCTCCTTCCTCGTTGGGAACACAGTTTTTATGTCTTTTACGTTGCGCGGTGCATATTGCGGTACTCTCCTGGCGGAATGTCCTGAAATTTCTTGAATGCGCGATAAAAGGAATTCACGTTCTGGTAACCGCTGTTGATCGCCACCGACTGGATCGAGTCCTCCGTTTCCAACAGGAGCTGCTTCGCTTGCTGCATCCGGACCTTCAAGACATAGTCCACAAATTTCTCCCCAATTTCCTCCTTGAAAATCACACTTAAGGCGCTGGGCTGCAGGTTCAAATAGTCGCTGACTTGAACCAGGGAGAGGCCGGGGTCGGCGAAATGCGCATCGATGTAATGCTTGGCCTGCATCGCCAAGCTATGATGTCTGCGGGCTTGCCGGTCTTCCTCCACGCAGGCTTCGAACTGATTCATGAGGCTCATGAACTGTTCTTGAAATTCTGCCAGCGTCTCCACCGTTTCAGCTAGATTAGCGAACCGCTCTTGATACTCGCTTTTCCAGCGCGATTGGATAGGGGGGGACATGGCCAATACGACCTGGTCCATCCGTTTAAGGAACGCCTGAGCGAACTCCACCATATCCCGCTTGCGGAATTGCATTTTACTGAGTTCGCCCAAGACTTGGGTTAGTTTCGCCCGCCATTCGCTATCATTCATACGGAAGGACTGGGCGGCATAATCCAATGCTTGTAGATACGCATATCGGTCCAGATTTAGAATGCCTGCGCTTCGCCGATTATCGATGATGGAATGAATACCTAGTACCGTCTTCAGCTCCACATTCTCCACCGCGTTCCGATAGGAATCAGCGAGGGTCTCAATCGAGGTTGAATCGGCTCCGATGCCGATCGTCAGCGTCAGCTCCAGATGCTGATGAATCCATTTTTTAAATTCCTCTGCATAGGTGATGGTCGCTTGGGTGCTGTGTGAATCGGCGGTGTGATGTACGACAAAGGCGATGCGATGCGGCTCCATCCAGGCATGCCAGACGAAGACATGATGGCTTTGGCCTAGATCGCGGAATGCGCTTTCAACAATGAACTTCAGCAAGTTCTGGTCTTTGACCTTGTACCTATCTGTAAACTCGGCATATCGGTCCAGTTCGGCTACCATCACGCCTAACCGGTCATAGGGAGCAGACAAATTAAACTCGGTCAGTCGCTGCTGGAATTCTTCATCCGTTAACACGAGATGACCCGCTAACAGATCATGAAACAATCGTTGTTGCCGCAACAAGCTGTCTTCCTTGTGCAGGTTCTCGTAATCCAGCGATCGCTTCAAGAGATGGTCCAGCGCCATTTCGATGAAGGTGAACTCATTGTTTGCCCCTTTAATGCCCAGCTCCTCACTTTTTCGGTTCGAGAATTGGCTGACCTTTTCCGTGATCGATTGGATCGGTTTGTAATGAATGTGAGTGATGATAGTAAATCCGATCA
Organism: Paenibacillus barengoltzii NBRC 101215; assembly: GCF_004000745.1. Lineage (GTDB taxonomy): Bacteria > Bacillota > Bacilli > Paenibacillales > Paenibacillaceae > Fontibacillus > Fontibacillus barengoltzii. Next base: position 119,686 of record NZ_BILV01000007.1, on the reverse strand, counting down.
GCGCCAGCAAGATCAAGATGATCCAAATGACCATCCACGCGTTGGAGAAGAGGGACAACCAGTTGTAGCCCTGATCATGAACCCCCTCTGACACATAGGTCCAGCCGGTATAATCCGATTGAACTTGAATCGGGTTCATGGCCGTCACTTGATCCGGGGATGGCGAAGCAGCATCAATTAGTCTCACTCGATTGTAATCGCTTTCACCAAAGGAATTAAGGTATTCCATAAAAGAGCGCTGATATACGTTGACCACCAGTGCTCCGCGCATATCGTCTCCGGTATATACAAATTTCACCAGGGAGACCACCTGCTGGGCTTCCTCCTCATGCGGCGAGTAAGCGAATGAGCGTGGATTAAACCATCCTGCCGCTTCCTTTCTGCCGTAGTTGGCTGCCAGAAAGTCTGCATCCCCAAATGAACGGAGCGAATAGGACCCCAAATCCGAAATAATTCGTTGCTCGGCTTCATTGTAAATGTAAATGGTGTTGGCAAAAGGCAAAGTTAAGCTTAGGTCAATCAGCTTTTTCTGCAGTAAGAAGTCATCTAATGCATCTTGCGAGGTGTTGGCGAAGTAGTCCTGAATCTCGCTGTCCATGAGCAGCTTACTGACGACATTGCGCTCGATCAGCATGAGATTCGCATCCGCGTGAAAGACGATCCGATCAAGGATCGCTTTGTTGGTTTCCAAGTATTTTCGCTCGGAAGCATTGTTGAGGGCTAAGAAAATCACGAAGATCATGGAAGAAATGATCACGAAGAAGATCGGAGCATAGGAAAGAATCGTACGGTAATACCAGTTCATTCGCATAACCAACTCTCCCAAACCGTTTCGTTTATTATAAGAGATCCCATTCCTGTTGTTAATTCACAATTTATTTCAAATTCTCATTTTTTTATTTGTTGCAGGAGCGTAAAGCTTACCATCTTGACTTAAGATCTTTTGCTCTGGGAGGGAAGGATGGAGTATTATAATTCTCATATTTAGGGAAAGGCGGAGAACACATGGAGGAACTAACAGAACAGGAAGGATATATTGATGTTCCCGGGGGGAAAGTCTGGTTCGTTCGAGTAGGAACCGGCTCCAAGACACCGCTGGTTGTATTGCATGGGGGTCCTGGAGGGACACATCATTCCTTGAAAGCCGGTCTTCAAGATCTGGCGGATGAGCGGCCGGTTATTTTCTATGATCAGCTGGGCTCGGGGAACTCGGAGCGGCCAGGTGATCCTTCACTCTGGCAGCTCGATCGGTTTGTTGAAGAGCTGGAATGTGTGAGACAAGCATTAAATCTGGATGAAATTCACCTTCTGGGGCATTCGTGGGGAACGATGCTGGCTGCCACTTATTTAATAAAACGGAAGCCGAAGGGCGTGCGAAGCATTACCTTTTCCAGTCCATGCTTAAGTGCGGAACGCTGGAAACGGGATGCAGATGTTCTGATCTCCAAGCTGCCTCAAGAAGTCCGTGAGGCGATTGTTCGCAATGAAGAACGAGGGACCACCGACTCTGAGGAGTACCGAAATGCGGTTGACGAATATTACAAGAGGCACTTAATCCGGATTGATCCTCTTCCGGAAGTGGTCATTCAGAATCGGGCAAAATCCAATTCCGAAGTATATCTGACGATGTGGGGACCTTCCGAGTTCTGTCCGACAGGGAATTTGAAAACCTTTGATTGTACTTCGGAGTTGAATCAGATTGCGATTCCTGCATTGTTTGTCTGCGGGCGCTATGATGAGGCTACCCCCGAATCGACTCAGTATTATCAATCGCTTGTACCCCATTCGCAATTTCATGTGTTTGAAAATAGTGCCCATTACGGTTATTTGGAAGACTCGGATGAGTATAAGGCTTTGTTGAGAAGCTTCACGAATAAGGTTGAACTCAGCCTCATGTGAACGATAGCGCATGCAGCCCGGCTCTAGAGAGGGCTTGGGCTGCTCTTTTTTGCTGCTCTTGTTACGGACAACCGCAGAGGATTGCAAACCCGCGCCACGATGCGGTTTTTACGGGGACAGAGAAGGAAAAATGTACGCTAGGCGACCCAGGAGTACCCTATCCAATCGAGGTGAACCTCGATATGCTGGGATAGAAGGGGCGCTCCATGCCGCTGGACAGAGAAATACGCAGTAGATATAATGATGAAACGAAAAAAGCGGACGGCTCGGCCGTTATATGAGAGCGCTACCAAAAAAGATGGGGGGTCATCCCATGCTTCGGCAGGTACATCTCGTACCGGACTTCCATTTCGGTAACAGAGTCGATCTCGATTGAGAACAGCGTCATCCAGCTGGAGAAGAGCCAAGAGCTGCTCGAGCACCGGATGGCGGAAGTGGAGGGGATGACTCGGCAGCTGGCGATCAGCCAGGAGATTAACGCCTTGATGAACGACCGAGGTACGGAGAGGGATGTGTACGGCATCTGGAAGGCGATGCGCAACGTGCTGACGTTTGGGCAAACCAACGATTTTTTGCAAAATTATTTCATCTATCTGGCGAATTATAATTTGATTATCACCTCCGGGTCGTCCTACCGGCCAGAGCATTATTATGAATATTTTCATTACGACAATCTATCTTTTGAGGAATGGGAGCAGCAGGTGTTGGGCCAAACTCACCGCAGCGAAATCAAGCCGCTGACCCCGTTCATCCAACGCGATGTGAAAACTTCTGTGATCACCTACATGCAGTCGCTGCCGCTGGACAGCTTTAACGATACGTCGCCAGCGATTGTGGTCGTTCTGATCGACCAGAAGACGATGACCGGGCTGTTATCCGGCTTAACGGAGCAGAGTGGCGGGTGGGTTCATATCTACGACGCCAAGGGCAATACGATCTTCCTTCAGGGTGAAAAGGTGCCGGATATCGCCAAGCTGCACGCTGATCCGAAGTTTGATGAGAACAAGACGAGTCAATTTTATGGTGATGATCTCGTGATCACCACACGATCGGATAAGAACGGCTGGGTGTACCAAGCCGGCATCCCTCGCAGCACGCTAATGGAGAAACCTGACCAGATCAAACGGATCTCCTGGATGATTACCGGCGGCGCAATGTTGATCGGATTGCTGGTGGGCTTGTTCCTGGCTTACCGCAACAGTCTTCCAATTAATCGCTTGATCGGCGTGATGAAGGAGCAGTTTGGCAAGGATGACGATACAGGACGTAACGAGTTCGACTTCCTAAGCGGGAACATCGCCGGCATGATTACGAAGAACAAGCAACTGGAGACGGAGCTGCACCGCCAGCTTCCGCTGGTGCGTGACGCTTTCCTGAAGCGGCTGATTGCCGGGGAATTCGAATCGCGGGAAGAGATCGTCTCTGCGGCGGCTCAGGCTGACATCCCGCTTCGGCAAGGCGAAGGCTATGTGGGGATACTGCAGATCAACGGATACGCTGGCATGGATACCGTTGAGGTTCTAAATGAGCTGAATGCCGCAAGGCTATTGATGAAGCAAACGATTACCGAGCTTGCAGGGCCGATGCCGATGACCGATTTGGGGTCGGACAAAATCGTCCTGTTGTTCTTCTGCGAGGCGGATCGCCTGCCAGGACCGGCGGAGGAAGAGCGGATTACTACGCTGATGGAGGAGCTGGTCCAGCATGTGTTCGCTGAGTATAAAATCTCGATGCAAGCGGGATTTGGCGAAGCCTTTGCGAGCGTCACGGAGGTTGGCCAATCCTTTGACCAGGCGAAGCAGGCGCTGGAATATGCGGTATATCTAAACAAGAAAGGCATTCTGTGGAGCCATGAAACGCAAAGTACAAACACAACGTACTACTATCCGCTTGATACGGAGCACCGCCTGATCAGGACGATCCGCGCTGGGGAGTTGGAAGAAGCCCAGAAGATTATCGATGCGATCATCGCGCAGAATTTAGAGCAACGCGAGCTGTCGGTGGAAATGAAAAACCAACTCGTCGGGGAAATCAAGGGGACATTCCTTAAGCTGCTGGATCAGAAGATCTTCCTGGAATCCCCGCTGTTCGAGAGCGTGAAGCAGCGAATCATGGACATCAGCCCTACGGTCCCGCTGGAGACGATTCAGCAGGAGATCCATGGGATCATGCAGGAGTTGTGCAGCTTTATCGCCAATAAGAAGAAGGATTCGCACGCCCAACTGATCAAACAGATCTATGAGTATACAGCTGAAGCCTATTGCGATCCCGATCTGACGTTATATCGGGTTGCAGAGCACGTGGAACGACCGGAGAAATACATCTCCCAGCTGTTTAAAGAAGTGACCGGAGTGAATTATTCCGATCATCTGATTAAAGTGCGGATGGATCAGGCCGCATTGTTGCTGAAGGAGAGCAACTATACCGTTGATGAAATTGCCGCCCGGGTGGGGTATAACAGTCCCCACTCATTCCGGCGGGCTTTTAAACGATTAACGGGAGTTTCCCCTAGCGCTTACAGGCAGTCCTTTCAGGACTGATCCCAAGCGGCCTCACGATTCATCCCGGCTTTCACAGCGACTGTACCTTCCAATGGGAAGGGGGCGGTCGCTGTTTTTTATTTGCGGAATCATGGCTCCCGTACCGAAGAATGTTCCCTCAAAAACGGGAGAACTGTACGCCAAAAGACGGAAGTGTACCTGTTCAATGCCGCCAAACATGACCTATGATCGACTCAACGAGAAAACGCTATCATATCCATCAAGGTACTTACCAAACGTATAGGGGGAATTGTCCTGGAAAAACAACTTGCTTTCAAACCGGATTACGTCCCGGACGCCAAGCGCAAGGCCAGCTACTGGCGGACCGCACGCAGAAATATCAAGAAGCACTGGCAGCTGCATCTGCTGGTCATTCCTCCCATTTTGTTTTTTCTAATTTTTAAATATTACCCGATGCTGAATGCGGTGCTGGCGTTTAAGGACTACAACGTGATCAAAGGGATCTGGGGAAGTCCGTGGGTAGGGTTCAAGCATTTCCAGCTGTTCTTTGAAAATCCACAGTTTTGGACGTTGGTGAAGAACACAATTTTTCTCAGCGGTTATCTCATTCTTGCCGGATTTCCGATTCCGATCATTTTGGCGTTAATGATCAATGAAATTCGCGCCGGCCGCTTCAAGAAATTCGTGCAGCTGGTTTCCTTTGCACCGTATTTCATTTCGACGGTGGTTATGGTGTCGATTATTATGCTGTTTCTTGCCCCTCGGCTCGGCTTTGCCAATGTCGCTCTCAATTACTTCGGGTTTGAGTCCATCAATTTCCTGGGGGAACCGGGGATGTTCCGCTCGATTTACGTCTGTTCGGACATTTGGCAAACCGCCGGTTATAACGCTGTGATCTATCTGGCTGCTTTGGCGGGAGTTGATCCAACCTTGTATGAAGCGGCGAAGGTGGACGGCGCTTCGCGGTTTCAAAAAATTCGCCACGTCGATTTGCCAGGTATCGTACCAACCATCGTCATCATCCTGATCCTGAACGTCGGCAACGTCATGGCGCTCGGCTTCGAGAAGGTGTACCTGCTGCAAAATCCGCTAAACCTGGTGAATTCCGAAATTATCGCAACCTACGTTTATCGAATCGGCCTGCTGAATGCGAACTACAGCTTCGCCACTGCGGTTGGTTTGTTTAATTCCATCATCAATCTCGTTCTGCTGCTGACTGTTAACGGATTGGCCAAGCGGCTGACGAAGAGCAGCATCTGGTAGGAAAGGAGTTAGGATATGGCAGCTATAGCAACCCCAAAGCGAAGAATCAAAGAATCAGCAGGAGACCGGATATTTCTTGGCTTCATCTACGTGATCCTGACCCTGCTCGTCATCATTGTGCTTTATCCGCTCATCTATATCATCAGCAGCTCCATCAGCTCTCCGGCGGCGGTTACATCGGGCCGGGTCTGGTTGTGGCCGGTGGACCTGTCGTTTAAAGGCTTTGAAGAATTGTTTCGCAGAGGTGAGGTGATCACCGGCTACCTGAACTCGATCTTTTATACAACCGCCGGAACCCTGATCAGTGTCACGTTGACCATCATGATTGCCTATCCGCTGTCACGCCGTTCGTTCTTCGGACGAAACGCGTTAATGATGTTTATTACCTTCACGATGATTTTTAGCGGGGGCTTGATTCCGACTTATATGGTGGTGAAGGGGCTGGATCTAATCGATACGCGCTGGGCCCTTCTGATCCCCAATGCGATCTGGGTCTGGCAGGTGATCATCGCCCGCTCCTTCTTCCAGACCTCGATTCCCGAGGAGCTGCTGGAAGCAAGTGAAATCGACGGCTGCAGCGATCTGAGGTTCATCTGGAGCGTAGTGCTGCCGTTGTCGAAACCCATCATTGCCGTACTCGTGCTGATGTATGCAGTTGGGCAGTGGAACGCTTATTTCGATGCGTTGATTTACTTGAAGTCGGCGGATCTGTTCCCGCTGCAGCTGATCTTGCGAAGCATCATTATCCAGAACAACAGCGGCAGCAACATGGATGCGATCGCCATGGTCGAGAAGCAGCAGTTGGCTGAATTGCTGAAATACTCGTTAATTGTGGTGGCCACGCTGCCGGTGCTGATCATCTATCCGTTTGTGCAGCGCTATTTTGTTCAAGGGATGTTGGTTGGTTCAGTGAAAGGCTGATTCCTGCTCCTCCATAAAGTAGCGGTTGCGCCAAAAGGCGGCGGACTTCATGATAGAAGGAGGTGATGCTCTCGATTGGCACCATGAGAGTTGCAGAAGGGAAACGAATGACATCTATACAAAAAGGGAGCGATCAAATTTGAATTTGAAAAAAACCCTGCTTAGTATGTTCATGCTGGTTCTAGCGGTTACGCTGGTCCTCAGCGGCTGTTCGGGGAAAAATACAGAGAGCTCGAACAGCGCCCAGGGCAACGGCTCGTCCGGCGGCGCCGAATCCACGAAACCGGTGGAAATCAGCGTGTTCGCAGTTCAGGAATCGGGCATCGACATTCCGACCAACAAGTTTACGAAGTTTTTGGAAGAGAAGTTTAACATTAAATTTAATTGGCAGATTAACCCGTCTGACGGCGCGAAGGAGAAACGCCAAATTTCATTGGCGAGCGGCGATTACCCGGAGGCTTACCTGTTGACGGCATATATCGATGAGTTCTCTCAAGCGGATGTACTTAAATACGGCCAGCAAGGGGTGTTGATTCCGCTGAACGACCTGATCGATAAATATGCCCCTAACATTAAAAAGGCCATGGAAGAAACGCCAGAAATGAAAGCGCTGTACACAGCTCCGGACGGTAATATTTACGGGCTTGGCGCTTATACGGAGTGCTTCCACTGCTCTTATCCGAACAAAATGTGGGTGAATACCGAGTGGCTGAAGAAGCTGAATATGGAAGAGCCTAAAACAACGGAAGAGTTCAAAGCGATGCTGCAGGCGTTCAAAACTCAAGATCCAAACGGTAACGGCAAAGCCGACGAAGTGCCGCTCAGCGGTTCCATTGAAGACTTTGGCGTACGTATCGTGCCGTATCTGATGAATGCCTTCGTATATGACGACGACCGCAACTACTTAAATCTGGAGAATGGGAAGGTCGTCTCGGCAGCGATCAAGCCGGAATGGAGAGAAGGTTTGGCTTATATCAAATCGCTGTATGATGAAGGGTTGATTGACCCGGGGGCCTTTACGCAAAACGCGGAAGCCTACAAGAAAATCGGGGAAAACGCAGATGCGGAAATTCTCGGTGCCGGGGCAGGTATGCATCCTGCGATCTTCATCAACATCGATCCGGGCAACTCGCGTTCCGCCCATTATAACCCGCTGGCGCCTTTGAGCGGGCCAAATGGGGTTTCGTATGCGACGCATGACAACGGCGGCGTCACCTCTGGGGCGAAATTCGTCATTACGAATAAGGCCAGCGAGGAAGCGCAAATCGCTTTGATTAAAGCGATTGACTACATGTACACGCCGGAAGGCCAAACGAATGCCGCCAGCGGCTTGAAGGGCATCGACTGGACCGATCCGGAGCCTGGGGATAAAGCGCTGGGCGAAAATGCAACGCCGATGGTCAAGCAAATCCCGATGAAGGAAGGCGAAGCACCGCGTAATGCAGGCTGGAGCGGCATGGGGCATTTCTATATGCCGAAGGAGTATCGCGACACTTGGGTTCAAGGTGAAGATATTTATGCTTCGGACGGCTATGAACGCAGATTGTACAACGCTACGCTCCTCTATCAGGGGCATGAGCCGAGTGAGATTTTCCCTATCTGGGCGATCTGGATCGATCCGAGCGAAATTGACGAAGCCAGCATGCTGCAAACGAACCTGAAAAATTATATTGAGCAGAGCCAACTGCAGTTCATCACGGGCAACAAGGATCTGAACAAGGATTGGGACGCTTATGTGAAAGGGCTGAAGGCTCTGAAGCTGGATCGTTATCTGGAGATCCTGCAGAAGGCTTATGATCAATTGGCGAAATAATTAGATCCTCTCTGGTCGCATGATCGCGGCTTGAATCAAGGAAGCCGGCCTTTGGGCCGGCATTCCCTTTTTCTCAGCCCCCAAAAGGGACATTTTCCGGCATTATTTTTCCAAAACAGTGATAGATGGAGAGGAGCAGATGTGGTATGTTGAGCGAAGATAGGATAACGCCAGAACTAGCTTCTGAACACATGTGGGATACGCTCCGAATGGAGGTGCCCGAGGAGGATGAACCTACCTGTGATTGTGATCTCCTTAAGTGATTATGGGGCTCGGCCGGATACGCAAGAGGATACGCAGCCCGCGATGCAGATGGCGCTGGAAGCCGCTATGCAAACAGAAGGGCCTGTTGTGCTGGAGGTGCCTTTGGGCCGGTATCATTTTTATCCGCAATCGGCGATTCGGGCTCCTTATCATGTCACCAATACCGCAAGTGAAGAGGAGCATTTCGATATTACGAAAACAATTGGGATGCTGCTGAAAGGACAAAAGCAGTTGACCATTAAGGGGAACGGGTCTCTGTTCATGTTCCACGGCAAGCAGACAATGCTGCTGATCGACGGCAGCAAGGACATCGTCATCCAGGACCTTCACTTCGATTACGCCCAACCGACAGTGGCAGAAATGACCGTGGTGCATTGCGAGCCTGAGGCGTGTTGGATGGAGGCGGTGGTGCATCCCGATTCGAGGTATGCTATTCAGGAAGGCCGACTGACATGGGTTGGTGAGGGCTGGCGCTTTCAGTCTGGGCCGATGCAGCTATGTGAACCGGCGGAAAATACAACCTGGCGGGTGGACAATTGGCTGGAGCGGAAGACGACCCTGGTGGAGGAAGTTGGTCCTGGTCGGATCAGGTTTTATTTTGACCGCGGTATACCTGAGGGATTGGCCCCCGGTCGCGTAGTTCAGATGCGGGATGGAATCCGTGATCAAGTAGGCGTCCTTGTCCATGAAAGTGCGAATATCACGTTCACAGGCTGCGGGTTTCATTTTATGCATGGGCTAGGGCTGGTGGGACAATTCAGCGAAAACCTCGTTTTCGAGCGCTTGGACCTGTCGCCAAGGGCCGAAAGCGGCCGGACGGTGGCCGGCTTCGCGGATTTCATCCATCTGTCTGGCTGCCGGGGGCAAGCGGTGATTCGGGATTGCCGGTTTGCCGGGGCACATGACGACGCGATTAACGTCCATGGGACCTACCTGCAAATTGTTGGCCGTCCGGCGCCTAATCAGCTGTTGGTAAGGTTCATGCATCCTCAAACTTATGGGATCCCGGCTTTCCGTGCCGGGGACGAGATCGGCTTCGTTCATACGGATACGCTGGTGACCTACGGAAGCGGCAGGGTGAGTGAGGTTCTGCGGTTAAACCCTCGCGAGCTGCTGCTTACGCTGGAGCAGCCAACCCCAAGGGAGATGAGGCCGCAAGATGTGATCGAGAACGTCACCTGGTCCCCGGAGGTGGAAATTACGGGCAACCACTTCGCCCGTATTCCGACGCGCGGGGTGCTGGCTTCCACGCGGCGGCGAACCGTGATCCATGGTAACGTATTTGAAAGGATACAGATGAGCGCCATTCTTGTTGCGGCTGATGCGCGCTCCTGGTTTGAGTCAGGTACAGTTGAGGAGATGGTTATCGAGGATAATCAATTCTTCGACTGCGGCGGCGAAACGCATGCAGTGATCACCATTGCGCCGGAGAATCGGGAGGTACATCCGGAGATAGCGGTTCATCGCGGAATTGCCATCGTGCACAATCGTTTCGAATCGGTGTGCGGCTTGCTGCTGTCCGCACGTTGCGTACAGGACTTGGTGTTTCGAGGGAACGAGATATCGCTGGCGTTCGCTGGGGAATTTGACCAGGGAAGTGCCGTCATCTTGGAGGCATGCCCGGATGCGGTGATCGCAGACAATGTGTTTCTTGGCGATGAAGAGCAGGTGAAGAGTAACTAAAGATCTGGTAGGGGAGGAAAACAAGATGGAGCAAAACACTAGGCTACAGTACGACAGACCGGCTGCGGTCTGGACCGAAGCATTGCCGATCGGAAACGGACGCCTTGGCGCGATGATTTACGGCGGGGTGGAACGGGAAACGCTCAGTCTGAATGAAGATACGTTGTGGTCCGGATATCCGCGCGATTGGAACAATCCTTCCGCCCGGCAGGTACTGCCTGAGGTAAGGAAGCTGGTCCGGGAAGGCCGCTACGAGGAGGCGGATCAACTGGGGCGCCAGATGCTGGGGCCATACACGGAATCCTATTTGCCGTTTGGCGATTTACAGCTGACGTTCGAGCACGGAGCCGCCTGTCGGAATTACCGGCGCACGCTGGATTTGGCAAACGCTGTCCACGTGACGGAATACAACGTTGGGGAAGTAAGCTATAAGCGTGAAGTCTTCGCTTCCCATCCCGATCGGATCATCGCCATGCGGCTGACGTGCAGCCAACCGGGAGCGCTTGCTTTTCATGCGCGACTCGACAGCCCGCTCCGCCACGATACTGCTGTGGAAGATGGGGCATTCGTGCTGCGGGGGACAGCTCCGGAACGGGTGGAGCCGAACTACGTGAACGCAGATCGCCCGATCCGCTACGGCGATCCGGAAATCTCACCGGCAATGGCTTTTGAGGGACGACTGGCGGTTGCAGAAACCGACGGCCGGGTCAGCGCCCACGGGGACGGGATTCGCGTGCTCGATGCTACAGAGGCGGTATTGTATTTCAGCGCCGCGACAAGCTTTGATCGATTCGATCAAATTCCCGGTGCGGGGCGACCGGAATCGATTCCGGCGGAAGTGGCTGCATCTCGGGCCAAGGCGGACTTGGCTGGTGCATTGGGCAGCCGTTATCGGGAGATTCAAGCCCGGCATATCGAGGACTACCAAGCCCTGTTTAACCGAGTCAGCCTGCGGTTAGGGGAGACAGCAGCTCCGGAAGGACTGGACACGGAGCGGCGGATCGTAGAGTACGGAGCCGCTGATCCGGGGCTGGTTGAGCTGCTGTTCCATTACGGCAGATATTTGCTGATCTCCAGCTCCCGACCTGGGACGCAGGCGGCCAACCTGCAAGGAATCTGGAACGCGATGACTCGGCCGCCGTGGAGCAGCAACTGGACGCTAAATATCAATGCGGAAATGAACTATTGGCCGGCCGAGGTATGCAACCTGGCAGAGTGCCACTGGCCGCTGCTGGAGATGATCGGCAACCTGGCTGAGAATGGGGCGAAAACGGCCTCCGTCAACTACGGTACTCGGGGGTGGGTGGCCCATCACAACTCGGACATTTGGGGGCACACCGCCCCGGTGGGCGATTTCGGCGATGGCGATCCGGTCTGGGCGCTGTGGCCGATGGGTGGTGTCTGGTTAACCCAGCATTTATGGGAGCATTACGTCTTTGGCGGGGACGTCGCATATTTACATGATTTTGCTTATCCCATCATGAGGGACGCTGCGATGTTTGCCCTCGACTGGCTGATCGAAGACGAGTCCGGCTATCTCGTCACTTCGCCGTCGACCTCGCCAGAGCATAAATTCCGCACGGCAAGCGGTGCAGCGGGGATTAGTGAGGGAGCCACCATGGACTTGTCACTCATCTGGGAGCTGTTTACGAACTGCATTGAGGCGGCGGGTGTGCTTGGCATCGATGAAGCGTTCCGCGAGGAACTGCGGCAGACCCGGGAGCGGCTCTTGCCGCTGCAGGTTGGGAAGTATGGGCAACTGCAGGAGTGGAGCCGGGATTTCGAGGATGAGGATGTCCATCATCGGCACACCTCCCACCTGGTGGGTGTCTATCCCGGCCGCCAGCTCTCGGTCGAGGAGACGCCGGAGCTGTTCGCCGCTGCGCGGCAAGTGCTGGAGCGGCGGGGCGATGAAAGCACCGGATGGAGCCTGGGCTGGCGAGTTGCCCTATGGAGCCGGTTCGGCGACGGCGATCGGGCGCTGCGGCTGCTCGGCAATATGCTGCGGCTGGTGAAGGACGGCGAAACGGAGCGCTATAACCACGGCGGCGTTTACGCCAGCCTGTTGGGCGCGCATCCGCCGTTCCAGATTGACGGCAACTTTGCCGCTTCGGCGGGCATCGCCGAAATGTTGCTGCAGTCGCACCGCCCCGCGCTGGTACTGCTGCCCGCTCTGCCGAAGGCCTGGCCGGACGGCGAGATCCGCGGCCTTCGCGCCCGCGGCGGCTTCGAGGTTAGCCTGCGCTGGGCGAACGGCAAGCTGGCTGAGGCCAAGATCGTGTCGACGCTGGGCCATGCCTGCCGCGTTCGGGTCGGCCTCGACGGAGGGACGCCGCTGACCGTATACCACGGCGGTGTGAAGGTGGCCGTGGAAACGATGGAGGATGGCGACCTCCGATTTGAGACGGAAGCCGGGGCAACATATCGACTGATCCCGGACGACCGGATGGCTGCCGGCGAGGCGGTGGCTCGGCCATGAAGGTGAATGCGGCGGAGCATGGCGCAACCAAGCTCTGGTATGACAAGCCGGCTGCAGGCTGGTCAGAGGGGCTGCCCGCGGGCATCGGGCGGATCGGCGCCGTCGTGATGGCCGCACCGGAGCGCGAGGTCTGGAACCTGACCGAATCGACCTATTGGTCCGGCCAAGCGGAGGAGGTTGGCACCGCCGGGCTCGGAGGCACAGGCGGCGCTGGCCGCGATTCGCGAGCGGCTGTTTGTCGGCGACTACGCGGGCGGCGAACAGCTGGCGAAGCAAACGCTGCAACCGCCGAAGCGAAACTTCGGCACCCATCTGACGTATAGTTACAACATAAGCAAGCCAATGAGGGGGAAGGGTCGTGTACCGTAAGTTGGTTGAATATTGTTTGTCCAAAAAAGGGGCGGTCGAGGAGTATCCTTTTGGCCCGGATACGACGGTCATCAAGGTCGGGGGCAAAATGTTCGCTCTGCTGCCTGTTACCGCCGATGATGAAACAGCAAGCATCTCGCTGAAATGTGACCCCATGATCGCTGCCAATCTCCGGGAACAGCACGAATGCGTGAAGCCGGGGTATCATTTGAACAAAAAGCACTGGAATACAGTCACCGCAGATGGCAGCTTGTCGATGGACGAATTGCAGGCGATGATCGACCACTCGTACGATCTGGTGCTCCGTGGAATGACGAAAGCCGCCCGTGAGGCAATCCTGATGCGCATCGGTGGATAAGGCCCGGCTTGCTCTGGCGTGTGGGAGGCTGCTTTCGGGCATCATTATCCCTTTGGAATACGGCGGTATTCGGTGGGGGAGTACCCCATAATCTTCTTAAATATTCGCGAAAAATAATACGGGTCGGACAAGCCGACCGCACCGGCGATCTCTTTGACGCTTAAGCCGGTGAGGTCCAGGAACTGTCCGGCCCGTTGCATTTTCAGCCGCAGAAAATATTCGATCGGCGGAAGCCCCGCCTCCCGGTTAAACAAGTAGACGAGATGCTGTTTGGAGAGCCCCACCTGCTTCGCCAGTTCGGACAGCGTGAGGCTCTCTGTCAGCCGCTCGGTCATGTAGCGAACCGCTTCATCGAAATAGCGCTCGCGTTTGCGGTCCTGCGACGACCGCTCGGCGCTGAGCCCAATGCTGCTAAGCAGGTGGCGCATCGTCTGCGCGACATGAATCTGCACGGGCAGGGCGTAGTACTTGTCATGAAGCAGACGGTAGCACTGTTCAAAATGCTCCAACAGCTGGGCATGTACGCTCAGCGGCAGCCGGACCGGGCCGCCCTGGTTCAGGCCGTAGGTGTGAATTAATGCCTGGGTATCCTCGCCTTGCAGGTGAAACCAGTAGATACTCCAGGGTTTATCGGCCGAAGCCCCATATCGGTGCGGCGTATGTGCGGGGATTACCGCCAGCTGACGCTCTGTCAGCGGGTAGCTTTGCTGCCTGTTGCCCGCCTCCTCGCTCCATTCCACCCATCCTTCGCCTTCCACACAGTAGATGAAGATATGAGCGTCCGCCCCCTCGGGCCGTTCCCGATAATGGTGCAGGGCGTTCGGGAAAAACCCGATATCGCTAACAAACAGCGGGCACGTCAATGCGGAGTTTTTCAGTTCCTTCAGCATATAGTCCGGTTGCACAAACAGTTTTTGCGACTCAAAACCGTCCGGCTTACGAATTTGTTGATCCATGCAAGTCACCCCCATATAAGAATATAGTCCATCATTCCCCGTATTTCGTCAATTGGAATTCCTTCGGCACCGGGTTACATTGGGGTTACAACCGATTCAACCAATGACGGGGAGAAGGGGAGGATTTTTGAGATGAACGTTCAACACCGGGAGGCGTCTGCCAAGGCGGCCGTTCGGGTCTGGGAAGAGGATAAGCTCATTCCGACGTATGGGGTTGGGGAGCCGGACAAGAACCCGATGTTTTTGGAAAAACGCGTGTATCAAGGCAGCTCCGGACGTGTGTATCCCTATCCGGTCATCGATAAGATTTACGACGAGAAGCGGGAGGTCAGCTATCGGCTGGCGATTTTGGAAAATGAGTACGTGCGGATCGAAATCATGCCGGAACTCGGAGGACGGATTTATCGCGCGCTAGACAAGACGAATAACTACGACTTCGTTTACTACAATCGCGTGATCAAGCCGGCGCTGGTTGGCCTGGCCGGGCCGTGGATTTCCGGCGGCATCGAGTTCAACTGGCCGCAGCATCATCGGCCGAACACGTTTGGCCCGGTCGAATATCGACTGGAGCAAAGGGAGGACGGCAGCGCTACCGTTTGGGTCAGCGAAATCGACCGTATGTACGGCACCAAGATGACGGCCGGGTTTACGCTTTATCCGGGGAAGGCCTATTTGGAGATCTCTGCGCAGCTCTACAATCGGACGCCGGAGCCGCAAACGTTCCTGTGGTGGGCGAACCCGGCTGTGGCGGTGAACGATCATACGCAGTCCGTGTTCCCGCCGGACGTTACTGCCGTCTTTGACCATGGCAAGCGCGATGTCTCACGGTTCCCGATTGCCACCGGCACGTACTACAAGATGGATTACTCGGAGGGCGTCGATATTTCTCGCTACAAAAATATTCCGGTCCCTACGTCCTACATGGCTTACAAATCCGACTTCAACTTTGTCGGCGGCTACGACCATGGCGTGCAAGCCGGTCTGCTGCATGTCGCCAATCACCACATTTCCCCGGGGAAGAAGCAATGGACTTGGGGGAACGGAGAATTTGGCCAGGCGTGGGACCGCAATCTGACGGATGAGGACGGTCCGTACATCGAGCTGATGACCGGGGTGTATACCGACAACCAGCCGGACTTCACCTGGCTCCAGCCGTATGAGGAGAAGTCGTTTAAGCAGTATTTTATGCCTTACAAAGACATCGGTGTTGTCAAAAATGCTTCCATCGAAGCGGCCGTTAACCTTGAAGTCGACGAGAAGGCGCGGACGGCAACGGTGCTGGCGTATGCAACATCCGATTATGAAGGGGCGGTCGTGGAGCTCAAAGGCGTACGCCGAACCTATGTATCGGATACCGTGCGGCTGTCGCCGGTGGAGACATTCAAAACCGTTGTCTCGCTGGATGAAGGCGATCAGCCACATGACTTGCGGGTGACGGTGTGCGACCGCGAAGGACGGCTGCTGATCTCGTATCGCCCGGCGAAACCGTCGATCGAACAGGTGCCGGAAGCCGCCAAACCGCTGCCGAAGCCGGAGGAGCTGAAGACGAACGAGCAGCTGTATTTGGCGGGCCTTCATCTGGAGCAATACCGCCATGCTACGTTTGAGCCGGAGGCGTATTACTTGGAAGGCCTGAAGCGCGACGCCAGAGATATCCGCATTAATGTCGCTTACGGCACGTTGCTGCTGCGCCGGGGCCGGTTCGCCGAGGCGGAGGCGCATTTCCGCACGGCCGTGAAGTCGCTGACCTGGCGCAACCCGAACCCGTACGACAGCGAAGCGCTGTACCAGCTCGGGCTGGCTCTGCAGCTGCAAGGGCGAGACGAAGAGGCGTTCGCCGCCTTCTACAAAGCCGTCTGGTCCGCTGCCTGGCAGGACAGCGGCTACTATTCGCTGGCCGCGATCGCCTGCGGCCGCGGCAGCTATGCGGAGGCGCTCGAGTTGGCCGAGCGCTCGCTAATCCGCAATAGCCGCAACTATAAGGCGCGGCATTTGAAGGCAGCGCTGTTGCGGAAGCTCGGTCGGCCGGAGGAAGCGCTCGCCTACACGGGCGAGACGCTGGCGCTGGACCCGGCCGACTTCGGCGCCGCCAACGAGCGCTGGGCCGCGCTGCGGGCCTTGGGCGATGCGGCAGCGGCGGATGAAGTCCTGGCCGAGCTCCAGCGGTTGATGCGCGGTGACGCGCACAACGTCCTGCAGCTGGCCGCGGACTATCTCGGCTTCGGCCTGTATGACGAAGCCGTGCAGGTGATGCAGCGGATTGCGCCGGACGCAGACACGCCGGCTTACCCGATGCTGCATTACACCTTGGCCTACGCGTATGAGCGGACCGGCCAGGTCGAACTGGCCGCGCGCCATCGGCAGGCAGGCGCCGCCGCGCCGGCGGACTACTGCTTCCCGAACAGCCTGACGGACCTGCTCGTGCTGCAAAGTGCGATCGCGGCGAACCCGGGCGATGCGAAAGCGCATTACTACCTTGGCAACTGGATGTATGACAAGAAACGCCCGGACGATGCGATCGCTCACTGGGAGGCGTCCCGGGAGGTGGACGCCGGGTTCCCGACCGTGCACCGCAATTTGGCGCTGGCTTATTACAACAAGCGCCAGGATGTCGATGCGGCGCGGGAAGCGCTGGAGACGGCGTTCGCGTTGAATCCGGAAGACGCCCGCGTGTTTTTCGAGCTGGATCAGCTCTATAAGAAGCTGGGCCGTCCGGCGGCGGAGCGGCTTGCGGCGCTGGAACGTCACTTGGCGCTTGTGGAGAAACGCGACGATTTGTATCTGGAATACGTCACGCTGCTGAATACGTTAAGCCGCCACGACGAAGCTTTGCGGGCGTTGGAAGCTCGCAAGTTCCACCCTTGGGAAGGCGGAGAAGGCAAAGTGACCGGGCAGTACAGGTTCGCCCTTGTCGAGCTTGGGAAGCAGGCACTCGCGGCCGGGAATGCCGAGCAAGCGATCGAACGGTTGGAGCGGGCGCTCGTTTACCCGGAAAATCTCGGGGAAGGCAAGCTCGCCGGAGCGCAGGAAAACGACATCCTGTATTACCTGGGCTGTGCATTTGAGGGGTTGGGCCTGATGGAGCAGGCGATGCCGTATTGGCAGGCGGCTTCGCAAGGGCTGGAGGAGCCGGCCGGAGCGATGTACTATAACGATCAGCCGCCGGAGATGATTTTTTATCAAGGGCTGGCTTGGCGGAAGTTAGGCGTGGAGAAGGAAGCGAAACGTCGGTTTAACCAGCTGGTGGACTATGCCGAGAAGCATTTGTTTGATGAGGTGGAGTTCGATTACTTCGCCGTATCGCTTCCTGACTTCCTCGTGTTCGAGGACGACTTGAACCGACGTAACGTCATCCACTGCCGCTTCATGCGGGGTCTCGGCAAGTTGGGCCTTGGCCGGCCGGTGGAAGCCGCCGAGCAGTTCGATGAGGTGCTGGCCCTGGAGCCCAGCCATCAGGGCGCGATGATCCATCGGCGGATGTGCTGATGGATTGCGGAGGGACTTTACAAACCCTGCGCTAACGCTTGCCACAGTGCTTATTTGGCTTAAAATGGCGAGTTTCAAATTCTAACGCTGACCAGCGTTCTTATGGGGGCGATTGAGCCCCCATTTTGCTCTAAAATGAGCAAATAAGGTGTCTGGTAAGCGTTAGAATTCGTACACCCGCTTTTTTGCCCAAATAGCGTTGTTCACAAGCGTTAGACAATCCAGCCCTCGCGGGAAAGAGAGCGGTCTGCGGCGAGAAGCGTCCCGCAGCCAGAAAGAATCTGTAGCGAGAAGGCATCCTGAAGCAAGAGTTCGTGCTGTTGCGAGAAAACATCCTGCCTGCGAGAGATCGTTATATGGCAAAACGCACTCACAAGCCACACTCACAAGTTACATTCACAAGTCATAAGTCACAAATCACAAGTCGCATAAGTTGCGATGAACAAACAGACACGTCGCAAAAGTCTCAACAAACAAATTACAAACGAAGTAAGTCACCAGTATCAAACAGTTAGCAGCAAGAAAGTACATCATTAGTTATTAATTAGTTACCCGTTACTCTACAACAGTCACTACGCAAGTTACACCACACACGCAACGCAATAAGTAGCAGATTTCCAGGGTAAGCACAAACATCAAATCAATGTTGGAGGAGGGGGCGACGGATGAACCAATGGCGAAAGACTGAAGTGGATGGTTGGGACGCTTGGGTCGGAGAAACCGAGCTTATAGCGGTGACCATCGTACCGGAGCTAGGTGGCAAGGCCGTATCGCTGCAGAATCGCAAGACAGGACGGGAGTGGCTGTGGAGGAGCGATAAGCCACTGGGAAACGAGGGCTACGGCTCATCCTTTGCCGCTGGCGACGGGAGTGGATGGGACGAAATGTTCCCAGGCATCAATGCCGGGGCCTATCCGCTGGCGCCTTGGCAAGGTCGAGCGATCCCCGACCACGGAGAGGTCTGGTCTCGGGCTTGGGAGCATCAGGCCACGAGCTCAGCCCTATCCTGCCGCATTGGCGGCGTACAATTCCCCTATGTCCTGGAGAAAAGATATACGTTTCCTGCAGCAGACACACTTCACATCGAGTACACTGTGACGAATCTGTCGGGCGCGCCTTTTGCCTTTCTATGGGCGGCGCATCCGTTGTTGCAGGTACGAGAAGGTATGAAGCTGCACGTTCCGCCTGAATTAACGGAGATCGAGGTCTCCTATTCGGAGGAAGGCCGGCTAGGTGCGTTCGGATCCAAGCAGCTTTGGCCGCTGGCAAGCGGCGCAACCGGGGAACAAGTCGACCTGAGCACCGTGGAGTCCAACAACGGCCGATTCGCGGAGAAGTATTATTTTACTAGCCGGCTCGGGCCCGGCTCCGGGTACGCCGGAATCAGTGATCCCGCAACCGGTGAGGCGCTGATGTTCCGCTTCCCCGCAGACAAAGTGCCGTACTTGGCCATTTGGGCCAACTACGGCGGCTTTGGCGGTAACTATCACGTTGCTCTGGAGCCGGCCACGGGCCGCATGGACGAACTCGCCCATGCGTTCCGCCAAGGGGAAGCCGCCGTTGTCCCCGCTCGAAGCGGATATCGCTGGTATTTGGAGGCCAAGGCCGTGTGCAGTTAACTCCTTAGGCGATTCGTTCTCATGCCCAGTTATTCATGCTGCAATTTCTGGAAAGCCCATTTTTTCTTCTCCGTTTTCTTCATCGCTGGAAGCTTCAACAGCATAATGAGGATAAACGAGATCATGCACATCGCAGCAATGAGTTTAAACGTAGGTACAAATCCGCCAAGGAACGAGGAGATCATGGTTGCCAGCAAGGCGCCAAATCCAAAGCCTTGGTAGATCACACCGTAATTTTGACCGGAGTTTTTCAGTCCAAAGTAATTCGCCACAATTGCCGGAAATACGGTAATGTTCCCGCCGAAGCAAAACGCAATCGCCGCTACACAAGCAAAGAAGGACCCATAACTCAGATGCATATAGCTCAAGATGATCACGGCGGCAGCTGTCACAAACAAAGTGCCGGATACGACATTCAGGTGACCCACCCGATCGGATAAAGCTCCAAGTACAATGCGACCCAGTGTATTAAATATCGCGACCAGAGCAACCGCATTCGCTGCTGTGGCTGCATTCAATCCTGCCATGCTGACGCCGATATCCTTGACGATCCCTATCAGGAACAAACCGCTCATACATGCTGTGAAGAAGATAATAAATAACAAGTACGCTTCTTTGGTTTTTAGCATTTCTTTGACCGTGTAATCCTTCTGTACCGTATTTGAATCGGCTTGGACTTGATTTTGCACCTTCGCTTCCTTCAGAAGGAACGAGCCGCCCACGATCATAACCATGACGATGATTCCCCAGAACATAAAGGCTTTCGACACGCCTAACGTTTCAATCATGCTGCTGTTAATATATTTGAACACTAAGCTGCCCGTACCATATGCCCCTACGGAGATCCCTGAGATCAGGCCTTTCTTCTTCGGGAACCATTTAATCGCATTCGACAAGGTCGTCATATAAGCCGTCCCGTCTGCGGCACCAACTAAGACACCGGCAAAAAGGTAGAGCACCCATAGGGATGTCACTTGCGAGCTGATGATTAATCCTAGTCCTAACATGATCCCTGCAAACATAATTAATCGCCGAAGTCCGATTTTCTCTTGAATCTTACTCGAAAACAAGGTTGCAAAGGCTAACGAAAAGCTAAGGATGGAGAACGTGGCAGCTACCGAGCTTAGCTCCCATCCATAGTGTTCGACAAGAGGTTGGTTAAATAGACTCCAAGTATAGATGGTCCCCAGCCCCATTTGTACAATAATTGTCCCAAGAACGATCAGCCAGCGATGACCCTTGGTATCTCTCATGTGATGATCTCCTCTTTTCAGTAGGCTATACAGTGTTTCTTGATGAGCCAAGTATAGTACCAAAAAGGTCAACGCAACCGTTTTCAGAACGAAATGACGATATCAAGGAATGAGTTGCTGTCAAAATCTCATGATGTGCCGGAACTCTTTCACCTTGGATCGACTTACCGGAATTTCTGCATCCATCCCCGATAATCTTAAGATATAGGTTTGGTTAAACCAGGGTACAATTTCCCGGATTTTCGATAGATTCACCGAGTAAGAACGATGACAGCGGAAGAAGAGACTCTGCGGCAGCAGCGTGTGAAACTCGCTGATGCTCATCGGCATCGTATACTCTCCTTCCAACGTATACACCAATGTCACCTTCTCTTTGGCTTCAGCATAATAAATGTCGTTCGCATCAGTGACGATAATTTTGTCATCCTTACGTAAGTTAATCCGATTGGCGATTGCAGAGCCTTCATCGTCCTTATGATGGACGACAGGATGCAATGGATTCGTATCTTGCCGGACGGGATGGTCACGATGATAAGCGGCCTCAAGCTTTTTTAACATCGGTGCAATCCGCTTCTCGTCATAAGGCTTCAAAATGTAATCAAAAGCCTCCAGCTCGAACGCCTTGGCGGCATGTTCCTTATAAGCAGTTGTAAAAATGATATACGGCTTCTTCGCAAATTTGGCGATGTTGCTTGCGACGAAGATTCCATCCAGCGACGGAATGTTGATATCCAGGAAAATCGCATCGGTCTCATGCTCCTGCAGAAATTTGAGAACATCCAACCCGTCCTCAAAACAATCCGTTACCTCAATCGAGCTGTAAGTGCTAATGATATATTCAAGCTCTTCCCGAGCAGGGATCTCATCCTCGACAATAATGGCTTTCATGTGGAGTTACATTCCTTTCCTTACATCAAAATAGACTTCAGTGCCCGGCTCCAAACGTTGGATTACGACTCCTTCTCCATAAATTAGCTTCACTCGCTGATGCACATTATAGAGTCCAATTTTATGGGCTGGAACCTGATCATGGTACAAATTCCGAATGATCTCTTCATCGATTCCAATCCCAGTATCCTTCACGCTGATCCGGACTTGATCCCCAAGATCCTGCACAGAAATGGTCACGGTTCCCGGTCCTTTCGTCTTAAGAACACCGTGATTAATGGCATTTTCGACGAGAGGCTGAATCAATAAGCTGGGGATTTTAACCGAAACCTCCTCATCAATGTCATAATTCACTTGTAACCGCGAGCCAAAGCGTGCTTTTTCAATTTCAACGTAATCCTTCACTTGCTGAAGCTCTTTATGGATTTCAATGAACTCATCGCTTAGCTCTAAGTTGTGTCTCATGAAATTGGATAGATTGATGATTAATTCTCTGGCTTTTCCGGATTCTTGCGTGTCGTTGAAGCGATGGCGTTTAAGGCATTAAACAAAAAATGGGGGTTGATTTTGGTTTGCAGCGCTTTGAGTTCGGCCTTATTCGCTTCCTCCTTAATTTGCTCGACCCTTGAAACCTCCATCAGTGTGGAAATAATCTGGGATAACCCAATCGCCATCGTCTGCAGCGGGTAGGTCACTTTGTAGGCTTTCCGGTAATACACCTTCAGTGTCCCTGTTACAACGTCCCGTTCTTTTAAAGGCATAATCAGAAAATACTGAATTTGCGGGAGATTATGCTCAGAGATGTGATTGGAAATGGTGATCTCACCGGTTCGAATCGCAGTTTTTGTGATCTCGCTGATAATAGCCTCTCCGACCGTGTAGTGCTCCTCGCCAAATCCAACATAGGCCAGCACATTATGGGTATCCGTAATCGCAACGGCATCAGCCTCGATTTCATCTTTAATAATCGTACAGATTGTCTTCAAGGATTCCTTGCTGGTGGAGCGGAAGTAGGGTAACGTTTTGTTCGCAATTTCCAAGGCCAGCTTGGCTTGCTTGGCGGCAATCATCTCTTTCTCGCCCTCGACCCCCATAATCATCAGCACAATCAGCCCAATGCTGATCTCCCCAATTATCATAGGAAAGGCGATTTTGGATACGATGTCCAATCCCAGCTCAAAGGGCTCGGCAAAAGCTAAAATAAGCAGCATGGTTAAAATTTCACAGATCATACCGGCGATAATGCCGTAGATCCAGCGGGCTGATTTTTTCACTTTATGATTAATGACTCCGGAAACTAAACCCGCAATCATACTGGTGATGAGGCAGGGAATTGATGTAATTCCACCGATATCAATTAAGTACCGATGCAATCCTGAGACGACCCCGGTGATAATCCCTACCCAGGGACCAAACAGGATCCCCCCGGACATCACAGCAATAATGCGAATGTTCACCAGCGATCCTTCAACCTCAATGCCTGAGTACGTACCGAAAATCGCAAACGAGCAAAATATGACGGTAATCACGGTCAGCTCGATCGGCGATCGATTATCCCGCTGCAGCACCTCACGGAATCTTGGAATACGAGCCATAAAGAATAAGCAAATCAGCAGCAATGCAGTTCGTTCCAACAATTGCAGCAGCATTTCTAATGAGGTCATGTGGGCTTGGCTTCCCTTCTGTAGTAATATAAAAACTCCCTGATTGGCAGTAAGCACAACCAGAGAGTTGCAAAAGCAATATTTTGGTATAGAAGCGATCAGCTTACGCTCAAGTTCCTTACCATCATACAACACTTGTTATGGATACTCAATTTACTTCGTGTCAGCTAAATCATTTCGGTGAACAATCTGAGGGGCTTCGAGTGGAGTTGATCAGTGAAGCTTATCCCCTTACTTTCGACTGTGACCTTTGTTACTCCCTTGCCGTGGGCCATACGCTAGAATGAGGACGAAACGAATCCAGATGGAGGTAGGATGGCGGATGGCCCAGAATAAGGGAAGTAATCGGAGCAGCGGGAAACCAGCCTCAACTTATAAGACGGGATCCAACCGGACAACCCCTGATCACAAAAATGTCGGCAGGGGCAAGGCGGGAAACGCGGCCAACAGGTCAGGAAGCGGCCGAGAGAATAGGAAATCCGGTTTGATTTTTGTAAGTTCCCTCATTTTCATTGGAGTCCTGGTCATCACCCTGGCTGTTGTGTTCCTGAAAGATACGGGTCCTTCTGAATTAAAGGATCTTCCGAACTATACGGAAATCAAAGGGGATTACACTGCCAAGGGCTTGAAGTATGAGAAGCAGCCGCATTTAGGCGATCCG
Organism: Paenibacillus barengoltzii NBRC 101215; assembly: GCF_004000745.1. Lineage (GTDB taxonomy): Bacteria > Bacillota > Bacilli > Paenibacillales > Paenibacillaceae > Fontibacillus > Fontibacillus barengoltzii. The sequence goes on along the minus strand of NZ_BILV01000007.1, from coordinate 95,609 downwards.
AACGCTAAGGTTAAAGTCATCGAGTTCGCTGATTTCAAATGCCCGGCCTGCAAGAAATGGGAAGAAACCTATATGGACCAGCTGCAGCAAGAGTATATCGATACCGGGAAAATCGAGTTATTTTTCATAAACTATGCATTTATTGATCGGGATTCGATCATGGCGGCCAGCGCGGGCGAAGCGATCGCGGCGCAGAGTAATGAGAAGTTCTGGGAGTTCAAGCGTAAGCTGTATGAACACCAAGGCGATGAGACGAAAATTTGGGCGACACCTGACTTTTTGCTGGACTTCGTGAAGAAGAATATCGAGGGGATCGACTATGATCGGTTCGCGAAGGATTTAAAAGAACATACCTATATGCTGCCCGTCAAGGAAGACTTCAAAACCGGCGGATATTACGGAGTCAACGGAACCCCTCAATTTATGGTGAACGGGGAGCTGCTGCCGAGCGCTTCGTACGAGGAGTTGGCGGCGGCGATTGAGGCGAAGTTGGCGGAAACTGATTGATGAAAAGCGACGATAAAGTCGCTTTTTTCGTAGTTTGGGTGATTACATTTTCCCCTTCCTCATCCAAGACCAAATGCGATACGATCCCCATAAGTTTATTAGTAGGAGAAGAAACAACACGAATCCCCATAAGCCAAGTTGATTGATTTCCTTGAGTCCCTCCACATTCCAAAGGACAAAGGTCCCAATTCCGATGAAAAGAAGATACAACCTTACTTTTACCATGAATAGGTTGAGATGTCTTGAGGTATCCTAACGATGGCGACACCTCCATGTCTAAAAAGACCTGCGGGAGAATCAGTGATGTTCGTTTGATTTTTGAAAAATAAAAGGTTCAACCGCGTTAGATTGAGATGAAAGGTCAAAGAAGGTCAAATAAACAGTCAAGTCTCTGGCGATCAGGAAAAATGCGCGAAAATCGCCCGAGAACAGGCTGTTTGGGCTTTAATCACTTTTGTCACTTTGGTCATGGAGGCATATAATGAGGGTGTAAGGTCAAATAAGGTCAAACCAAAGAAAGGGGAATGCATGATGTTTGATTTGATTCCTTTTGGTCGACACAGAGAAGATGCGTTCGGCCAGTTGGCTAAAACGTTTAATGATGTGTTCAATGATGACTTTTTTGCACCGTTTAAAAATTCGCCGCTCTCTTTCAGAACTGACATCCGCGAAACGGATCAAGCCTATCTGGTTGAAGCGGAATTACCTGGTTTCCGAAAAGAAGACATCGAGATCGACTATGCCGCTCCTTACTTGACGATCAGAGCAGTTCGTAATGAAGATCACAACATGGAGGATACGAACCATCAAATCGTTCGGAAGGAACGTCGGCACGGTGAATATGTTCGTAGATTCTACGTGCAGGATATTTCGGAAGAAGATATTCGCGCGTCCTTGAAGGATGGCGTTCTGAAGCTGGAGGTGCCGAAACGGCAACCGACTCGCTCCAAACGCATCCAAATTCAAGACGGCGATTAATATAAACGGAGGCTATCCCTCCAGCCACAAGCTGGAGAGGATAGCCTCTTTGCTTATACATAACTCCTCAGCTTCGTTGAGGGCGAGATGCCGCAAGACCTGCGGGATCCGCTGCGGTGCGGCTTGCGGTGTGTTGCACGGGAGTGTACTCGACCTCACCGCTGTCCCGGGCATTGCTCCAAGAAGCGCCGTCAGTTCCTAGATTTCTATAGGAATCGGCAATCTCCGGTTCCACGCGCTCTGCCCTAACGGCGGAGATCTTAAATTCCGGCATCCGGCTGATCGGGTGTAAGGCATCGTTCGTCAGCCGATTCACCGCCAGGTCGCCGCCCCAATGGAACGGGACAAACATCGTACGCGGATGGATGTCCTTCGTCACCTTGGCGGCGACCTCCAGCGACCCGCGCCGCGAGGTTAAGCGGACGCGGTCTCCTTCGCGCAGGCGAAGCTGCTCGGCCAGAGCCGGGTGGAGCTCCGCCACCGGCTCCGGCGCCTTCTTCGCCAGCGCGTCCGTGCGGCGGGTCTGCGCGCCGCTCAGGTAGTGCCCGCCCAGCCGACCGGTCGTCAGCAGATACGGATATTCCGTATCTGCGGTTTCCGCCGGCGGCTGCGGCGTGACTGCGTGCAGGCGGGCGCGGCCGCCTGCACGGGGGAAGACGCCGCCTGCGAAGAGGCGCGGCGTTCCGGGGTGCGCCTGGCCGGGCCCGGGGCACGGCCAGAACAGCCCTTGCGCTTCCTGCAGGCGCGAGTAGCTGATGCCGCTGTAATCGGCTTTGCCCCCGGCAGAAGCGCGGCACAACTCGTCGAACACTTCGCTCATCGACGAGTAGGAGAAATAGCGCCCTCGGCCCAGCTGTTCGGCGAGGGCGCACAGCAGCCAAGCGTCCGGCATCGCCGCGCCGGCCGGCTCAAACACCCGGGGCCGGTAGAACACCCGGCCCTCAAGGTTCGTCATCGTCCCTTCCACTTCAAGGAAGGACGTGCCGGGCAGCAGCCAATCCGCATAGGCGGCCGTCTCGGTCTCGAACAGGTCGACGACGACGAGCAGGTCCAGCTTCGCCAGCGCCTCGGCGACCCGGGCGTTGTTGGGGCTGGACACGACCGGATTGGAGCCCAGAATCATCATCGCTTTAATGTCGCCGTCCAGTATCTTCCCGAACAGCTCATACGCGGAGACGCCTTTGCCGGGCAGCTCATGGGGATCGATTCCCCAGACCTGGGCGACATGCGCCCGGGCGTCCGGGTCCTCGATCGAGCGATAACCCGGCAACTGGTCAGCCTTGAGCCCATGCTCGCGGCCGCCCTGCCCATTGGCCTGCCCGGTGACGGAGCCGAAGCCGCTGCCCGGCTGGCCAATGTGCCCGCACAGCAGGCACAGGTTGATGTACTGCAGCGTATGCTCCACGCCGTTCACCTGCTGCTCCAGGCCCCGCGCGGTCAGAACCATACCGCGCTTCGCCCCGGCGAATCCCCGAGCCACTTCACGAATCGTATCCTCGGGGATCCCGGTGAGGGCGGCGACCCGTTCGGGCGGGAAATCCTGAACGGCTTCCTGTACCGCCTCCACCCCTTCCGTATGGGCCGCCACAAATTCCGCATCATACAACTTCTCTTCTAAAATCACATGCAGCAGCCCGCTGACCAGCAGCGAGTCCTGCCCGGGCTCAATCATTAGCTGATGCTGAGCGATCTTGGACGTCATCGTCCGCCGGGGATCGATCGTGACGATAACGGCGCCTTTTTTCTTAGCAGCTAACAGGTAGGGCATCAACGTGGGCTGGCATTCGGCGATGTTGGTGCCGGCAAGAATGAGATAATCGGTTTGGGGAATATCCTCAAGCGGAAAAGGGAGACCGCGGTCGATCCCAAACGCCAGCTGCTGCGCCGCCGCTGCGGAGGACATGCAGTATCGTCCGTTGTAATCCACGTAACGAGAGCGCAGAGCAACCCGAGTAAATTTGCCAAGTAAATAACACACTTCGTTCGTCAGCGAACCGCCGCCAAATACGGCGACGCTGTCCGGACCGTATTGATCCTGGATTCGGCGAATTCGAGCGGCGATATCATCCAATGCTTCGGGCCAGGCTGCAGGCGACCAAAAGGGAGAGGAGGCTTTGGATTTGCGCAGCGGCTGCAGCACCCGCTCCGGATGAACCGTATGCGCCAAGGCGTTGAAGCCCTTTTGACATAAACGCCCCGTGGCTACGGGAAAGTCCGGACTGGGCTTCACTTCATATCCTGCCGTGGAACCTTGAGCCAAGTGCAGATCCAGACTGCATTGCATACTGCAAAAGGGACAGTGGGATCGCAAACGTTGGTCAGGACGGGCGGCTGTAGGAATAAGCATCATAAGCTGCCTCCTTCCGGTTCAGGAACGTGCGTTTCCACTGGCCTTGAATAAGAGTAACCGTGACAATACAAGCCAGCGCTATTGCGCTCAAAATGAGGAAGCCGGGGGTATACGACCCGGTCCATTGCTTCAAGAGACCGAGAATATTCGGCAGAAAATATCCGCCGAGCCCGCCGGCCGCACCTACGATGCCGGTAATCACTCCGATTTCCTGCTGGAACCGTTGGGGGACGAGCTGGAACACGGAGCCGTTGCCCATTCCGAGGCACATCATGCCTACGAACAGCAGAATGGTCACGACGGACAGCGGCGGCAGCGACGAGACGAAAGCCATCATGAGGGAAACACCCGCGTACAAAATCAACAGCATGCGAACCCCGCCCAGCCTATCGGCCAGCCAGCCGCCTACAGGACGAAAGAAGCTGCCGGCAATTACACACAAGGTGGTGAAGTCGGCGGCCCGCACTGCACTCAGCTCATATTGGGTATTGAAAAAAATTGTCAAGTAGTTCGACAAGCCGACAAAACCGCCAAACGTCACCATATACAACAAGCAAAACAGCCACGCATCCCGCTCGCGAAGCACGGCGGCGTAGTCCCGCAGCTTTTTCGGTTCCGGCTGATTGGGGCTGTCTTTCGCCAGCAGCGTAAAGACGAGAAAGACCAGCGCAACCGGAATGAGGGCCAGCCCGAACACAACCTCCCAGCCGCCATAATGCTGGGCAATTCGGTTGGCGAACAGGGTGGAGAAGACCGTGCCGCTGTTGCCGGCTCCGGCGATCCCCATCGCCAATCCCTGGTATTGCGGCGGGTACCAACGGCTGGCCAAGGGCAGCGCCGCCGAGAAGGAAGCGCCGGCAACGCCCAGCAGCAAAGCCACTGCATACAGTTCGCCAAGCGAATCCACGAACTGCCAGCCCCAAATGAGCGGCACCATCGTGACGACCATGCCGATCTGGCCGGTCCGCTTAGGACCAATCCGGTCGGCCAACACGCCAAGCACCAGGCGAAGCAAGGAGCCGCCAAGGACTGGCAGAGCGACGAGATTAGCTTTTTGTGCGGCGTTCATCGGGTAGTCCTGCATCATGATGACCGCCAGCGGGCCAATCAGAACCCATACCATAAAGCTCACATCGAAGTACAAAAAAGCGCTTAGCAGCGAGGGCTTATGCCCACTCTTCAAAAAACCGGTACGTTCCATCCTTCCATCTCCTTTCCAGGTTCCATCCTCTTAGGCCGGGATGTTTTCTGTTCTTCATAGCTACGGCCAAAACTGGGCGCAAAACAAAAAGGAGCCCCGTGCAATCCTGCGATTGCCCGTATGGCTCCTTTGCCGACCGGCGGCACTACGTTGTGCGAGACCGGAATATGAATAGGGTTGCGCCACGACGTTGTGAACGTAGTTAAATTATATGAGTTTTAGAAAGATTATGTCAATATAAATAACAAAAAACGTTCATAAATTTAACTGAAAACCGTCTTGACGATTGTGAAAACGAGGTTTTTATTAACAAATTGAAGTTTTACTCGAATTATTCAATATTTTATGTTAGGTAATCTAACACAAATTCATGCCAATATACAAATTTCCGCTGCACTCAGAGGCTAAAGAAGGACAATGAGACTTCCGCTAACCGCTTGGCAGCGATAAATGACCAAAGATGTCCAGCTCCCCCATTTCGGGTTACAATAGAAGGGTCAGACAGAATGAAGATGATTTATTCGGGAAAAAGAGGGGACCGCCTTGAGCCAAACTGAACATGCTACCCAAACTCCAACTGAACTGCAACCTACGCAATCCCTAGATCGCTCCATTGCGGAGGTCGTTCGCGCCCAGCAGCATTTCGTCCAATCTGGTGCGACGCGACCGGTGGACTTCAGACTGCGTCAGCTTGAACGCCTGAAGACCGCGATTCAACGTTTCGAAACGCGAATATTGGAAGCGCTGCAGCGAGATTTGCGCAAGCCTGAATTCGAAGGCTACAGCACGGAAGTGGGTTATGCTTACGATAGTATCCGCTACGTGATGAAGCATCTGAAGCGTTGGGCCAAGCCGGAGCGGGTTCGCACTCCGCTCACCCATATCGGCTCCAGCAGCTACATTTACCGGGAGCCTTATGGCTCGGCCCTGATCATCGGCCCGTTTAACTATCCGTTTATGCTGGTGATCGACCCGTTGATCGGAGCGATCTCTGCGGGGAACGCCGCAATCGTGAAGCCTTCCGAGTTTACTCCTCATGTCTCTAGGGTGATCGCCGAGATGCTTGGCGAATATTTCGAACCCGATTACATTCGAGTCATCGAGGGAGGGCCGGAGGTGACGTCTGCGCTGATTCATGCCCCGTTGGATTTTATTTTTTTCACGGGAAGTATTCGGGTTGGCAAGATCGTTATGGCTGCGGCGGCGGAGCATCTGGTGCCCGTTGTTCTGGAGCTTGGCGGGAAGAGCCCTTGCATTGTGGATGAAGAGGCGAACCTCGATCTGGCAGCACAGCGTATCGTCTGGGGGAAATTCCTAAATACAGGCCAGACCTGTGTGGCTCCAGACTATGTGCTCGTTCACGAGTCGGTGCGAGATGAACTGATCACCAAAATGAAGGCGCAGATCAAGGTCTTCTATGGTGAGGATCCAAGGCGAAGCCCTGACTACGGGCGGATTGTGAATGAGCGGCAGTGGAGCCGGCTGATGGGTTTGCTCGAACCGTCTAAAGTGGTGGTTGGCGGGGATGGCGATCGTGAGGATCTGTATTTAGGGCCGACGATCATGGAGCGCGTCAACTGGGAGGACCCCGTGATGCAGGAAGAGATTTTTGGACCGATTTTGCCGGTGCTGGAGTATCGAGACCTGGATGCGGCGCTCCGGAAGATTGGTGAGCGGCCTAAGCCGCTGGCGCTGTACTTGTTTACGAGCAATGCCGCCACGGAACGGAAGGTAATGGAGTCCGTTTCATTTGGCGGCGGGTGCGTGAATGATACGGTTATGCATCTGGTGAGCCCGTATTTGCCTTTTGGCGGAGTCGGATCTTCGGGGATGGGAGCCTACCACGGCCGTTACAGCTATGAAACCTTCTCTCATCGAAAAAGTGTGCTGAAGAAGTCCACGCGGGTGAACTTGAGCTTCATCTATCCGCCTTATACGGCGGGCAAGCTGAAGCTGATTCGACGTTTCTTCAAGTAAGGATGCCGTCTCAGGTGTCAAATGGGATGACAATTTCATGGGAGGGATGATCATGGAAATGAGTTCAAGCCGGAAGTTTGCCTGGACCTGGCGGGTGAAGGAAGATCAACTGGAGGCCTATGTGGAGATGCATTTGAACCCTTGGCCCGAGGTGCTGGCGGAGCATCGCAAAGCGGGGATTCGGAATTATTCGATTTTTCAGCAGGGAAATCAGTTCTTCTACTGCTTTGAATGTGATGATCCGGATGCGGCGTTCAAGTATATTGCAGCCAGCGAGGTTTGCCAGCGGTGGAACGCGATTACATCAGGCATGGTGGAAGGGTCATTTGACTTTAATGAACCGCAGCCGATCGTGCCGATGCGCGAGATTTTTTATTTGAAGTAGCGACGAATCGGAGGGATTCTTGAACATGAAATATCGGACATTAGGAAAAACCGGTCTCAACGTTTCCGTGGTCGGCATTGGAACTTGGCAATTCGGCGGGGAGTGGGGTTTAAACTACACGCAAGCGGAAGTGGATGCGATCTTGGATCGGGGCCGGGAGCTGGGCATCAATCTGATCGATACGGCAGAATGTTATGGCGACCATCTGTCCGAATCGTTTATCGGGGATTATCTGAGCCGGCGCAACCGGGAGGACTGGCTGATCGCCACGAAATTTGGGCATCAATTTCATGAACGGTTTACGCGGACGGACCGCTTTGATGCTGCGGCGGTACTACAACAGCTTGATGCTTCGCTGAAAGCGTTGAAGACGGACTATATCGATCTGTATCAGTTTCATTCCGGCCCGGATGCGGCGTTTGATAATGATGAACTTTGGACGCTGCTGGATAAGCAAAAGCAAGCCGGGAAAATCCTCCATCTGGGCACGTCGATCGGCAGCAACGACAACCTGCATCAGACCGAAGCTTCAACGAAGGTAGGGGTGGAGGCGATTCAGGTGGTTTATAACCGGCTCGACCGCGTGCCGGAGAATCGGGTGTTCCCGTCCTGCGAGCGCCAGCAACTCGGTGTGCTTGCAAGAGTTCCTCTGGCGAGCGGTTATCTGAGCGGCAAGTATAAACCGGGCGCGGTGTTCAGCGAAACCGATGTACGCCATCGTCATGATCCGGAAAGCACCCGGCGCAAGCTGGAGGAAGTGGAAGAGATTCGGCGGAATGAAGTGCCGGAGGGTGTGGACATGGCTCAGTGGGCCTTGGCCTGGTGCCTGAAGAATCCTGTTGTCAGCACGGTGATTCCGGGCTGCAAGAACCCTGCGCAAGTGGAGGCTAATGCGGCTGCGGCGGAGCTGGAAATCTAAGAAACTTCATAAAGACCGATAAGCAGACAAAAAGTTTGCTAATCGGTCTTTTTTCATATTGACGATTGTCAAATTTAGGATTATTATGTAAACATATATTGGAAGTTTAGTAGGATATGGTGTTGCTTGATGTCATTGGATGTCGTTTGACTCCTCTGTTAGCCGAGAATCCTTTGGCTCGCAGAAGGTCGCGGAATTGGGGGGTGATAATTTTTTGATATCTACAACCACGATTCGCGCAGAACTGGAAGATTACATCAAGAGCGAAGGGACAACCCTGCACCGTTTCTCGGAATCTGCCGGGGTGAACGTCGGAACGTTAAGCGGAATTATTAACGGGAACCGACCGATTGCCATCGGTCAGTTGGATCGAATTACGGCTGCGATGGGGTTGCCTGAGGGACACTTTTACGATTTATACGCAGATGAATGTTTTACTTCTTCATCTCCTCATTGGAGGAGGCTACGGCCTTTCCTGATGAGATGCGCCGAGTTGCAGAAGCATGACTGTATTAAGCAGGTTCTAAACCGTTTGTTAGAGGATTTGAAACAAATCGCGGGCATTTTTGATACCGCTGAAATGATGTATGAGCGAGGCTGGAAAGAAGCTGCGGTAATACTCTATGAAAGCGTTATCGAAAGTGAGCGGTCCAGTCATTCTGAACGCTTGGCCATGAGTTACTACAGGTTGTTTAAAATTCACCGCATGGATAGGGACAAGGGGTTTAAGACTGCAATGCAGTTTTTGCCCTACAGACATCGCTTGCCGGAAGTGTATGCGCTCGATGGCATCCTCATGTTGGTTGAAGTTTATACGCTCAATTTTAATTGGTCTGAAGCCGAAGTATACGCAGACGAACTTTGCGCATTAGCGAAAGCTTTATATGAAAAAAAAGTATGGAAATACAGTGATTTTAAACCTCTCCGTCCTCTTGTTTATTATTACGGTAGGGGCTATCTTCTCAAAGCTGGCTCATACGAATATAGAGGAATGTTTGAGGAATCAAAGCGATGGATTAAAGAATATGCGGATTTAAGTTGGTTTGATGCCGATGATGAAAACCAAACTGCTGTAATAGAGCAATTTAGAATGTTTGCACAAGCCAATTACCTTTGCTTGGATATTAAAGCAGGGGACCGATCCAAAATTCCTAAGTATGTTCAATTCTTGGAAGAAGAACCTGATGAACTTATAGAAGGCTTGATCACATTAGTAGAGTCGGCCAATCGCCATCAATTTTTTCTTGATGATATTCTTGATCGTTTTTCCGAAGAAATTGAAAAATACAGGTTGATCGGGAAAGATAAGTGGTTTTCAGAATCGGTAGTAAGTAGAAACCGTTGTTCCGTCTTTTTTCAGAATTATGCAATTTACAATCTGAGAAAAGGGAATTATGAAGAAGGTATCAAGAGTTTACTATATAGCTTGAAGATGGCGATATCTTTGAATAATAAATCTTTGATTGTGAATTGCATGACTTTATTTGAACTGAATCGCAAATTCGTTAAAGAAGAGCAACATAAAAATTTTCGAGAACTATGTAGAGAGGTGTGGGAAAATGAAAAAGAAAATGTCCTTTACGGTTTCGGCTATGAAAATGCTTAGTTTGGTAGGTTTGGCTAGTGGTGCTGGTTTAATTGCAACATTGGCACACGGCTTTTGGGGATAATATATTTCGTCTTGAACCATTCAAAAAAAGTAGGGATCAGTCCTTGGGACTGACCCTATTTTTATTGTATAGCGTATACAGAGACAGAGTGAGGAACATGCCAGGCCGTTCCATTTCAAAAAATGGAATTTTTTTTGTTTCTTGCATTAGGTCTCATTATGCAATATTTGGCAACCTCTTCTAATATGTTCCTAGGGTGATCGAGATGAACAGTTCTGAAAAAATCAGATTTCGGATTGAATTGGAAAGACAAGAATTAAATCGGCTCGCTCAGAGATACGGGATGCGCCATGCACGGGTACTCCATCAGTCGGTTATTCTTGACCACTTGTTAAATAAATATAGCCAAGTCATATATTCCAATTACCGAAGAAGGAAGCCGATCGCGTAGATGCGGCTTTTTTTCTTTGTCCTTTGGGCAATTAATTCATGATTTTTTTGATTTCTTCGACAGGCAATTGGGTCGTATCCGCGATTTCTTCCAGAGTGAAGCCTTTGGGTAACAACCGGCGCGCGATTTGCCGGCGTTCGATGAGGGTGTCTTGTTCGATTCCCTTTTCAATTCCTTTTTCGATCCCTTTCTCTAGGCCTTCTTCCAACCCTTTCTCGTAACCTTGACGCATCCATGCAGGCATTATTTCCATGATCACTTCACTCTCCTTTTCATATTGTTTCGCCAGCTCCCGAAGCATTTCTTCATCCTGCCGAGGATCCGGCTCGAAATATAAATCAGCGATAGACATCACTAACGATAGACGGGCGTGATCCAGTCTCTGGCTGAGCTGCAGCAACATGCGCAGATAAGCCAACCGGAGCTCCCGTTCCTCCCCTGGTCTTACCGGAATGAAGTCACCAAGCTCTGAAGTAATGTACGTATATCGTACTGGTATTGGTTGATCGGTGCGATCGGTTTGTTCAATCCCAATAGGCCATATACCGCCATGCGAGCTGTACGGACAGAGTATTCCTCGGTGAAGACGACATCGTCCGGGATTTCGCAGAATTGACCAATAAACGCTAAGTTCGTGGAGCCGTCCGGGATGACCTTCGGCCGATCGCCAATCGCTCTAGGCATGAACTGCGAGGTGATGAACGGCATCATACATGGAATACAGTTGGCAGTGGAAATGATCGCCTCCATGTCTTCTTCGAAGTGGAGATGGTGCAGCAACTCGGTGAGAATCTCCTCGCCGGTACAATCGGACATTTTCTTAGGCACGTAATCCCCAACGCGATCCGGGAATAATCCATAACCCCAGAAGACCTTCACATGCTCCGGCTGGTTGCGAAAATGCGGCTGATGAGCCAGCACAATGGACATGAACCAGCTCGAATCCTTAAAGGTGACAAGTGCGCCGGTTCCGGCCTTGTTGCGAGAGAAAGCTTCCATCCGGTCAAAAAAACGCGAGTCCTGACAAGTCACCGTAAACGATTCCCATTTGGACTCTTCAATATGGTCGGCGAAGACGGAGGGACGTCCAAGGCCCGGTTTCTTGGCGGCTATCCGCTCCCATAACTGCCAAGAGCTGCCCTTGCCGTTCAGCTTCGGCGCTGTATGCATGGAGCCGAGGCTGTAGCCCTCCGTCATCGAGCCGTTGGTGACGATCACCAGATCGTCTTCGCCCAAATCGAGGACTTGCGGCTCGCCGTCTTTCAGATAGTGTATCCGCGTCACGGTGATCTCATCGCCTTCTCGGAAGTCCAGATCCGTAACGGTGCATTTCAGCGAAAAGTCTACGCCGTGCTTCTCCAAATACTTTTGCAGCGGGAGAATGAGGGAATCGTATTGGTTATAAGGTGTGCGAGTGACCCCCTCCAACGTGTGGATTCGTGGGAATTCATGCATAAATCGGAGCATGTATCTTTTAAACTCCACAGCGCTGTGCCAAGGCTGGAAGGCAAAGGTGGTGGCCCACATGTACCAGAAATTTGTCTTGAAAAAATGCGGGCCAAACCAGTCATTGATCCGCGCAGTGCCCAGGCTCTCTTCAGGGGCCATAATCAGCTTAACCATGGCCATCCGGTCCGTCATATCAAAGCCCATAGAGGTCACGTCCACAACCTGGCCGTCCCGGTTGACTAACCGAGCGTTGGAATGCGTCTGGTGGGCGGTATCGAAAGCGATGATCTCATCCCGCACCGAAAGTCCCGGGTGGTCTATCGAAGGGATGGAGCGCAGCAAATCCCATGTATTTTCATAAGTCTCATCATTCAGCATCCGGCCGCCGCGGATCACATATCCGCGTTCACGGTCTCCGGCACCGTCGTTACTGCCGCCTAGCACCTTCATTTCCTCCAACACATGAATATTCTGACCGGGAAAATCACAGTCCCGAATCAGGAACGCAGCCCCCGCCAGGGAAGCGATCCCTCCGCCAACAAAATAAACGTGATGAGTGTGACGATCTGCAAACATAACTTTCGCCTCCAAGAATGTGATGAATGGAACAATCCTAATGTAATCCGTCTTGGAGGCGAGCGAAATCCACAAGGAAGGGCGACTGTATAAAAAAGCGACACTCCCCAAGGAGTGTCTAGGATTCCGACGGAAAAAGCCAGGATTCGCGCCGCCGAAAGTCTGCTATTCTCACTTCTGTGAAACGGGCGATCGCTTGGCTTTGTGTTCATACCGTTGCAGCGCCTGCTCGAAATGACCCTCTACCAATTCACTGAGCTTTTCGATCATGGCCTCCGGGCGTTCTCTCATCCCGTCCCGCATCCATCCGATGACCAGCCCGGTAAATGCCAGCGTGTAAAAGTTGGCCAAAAACCGTTGATCTTCCGCATCCACTTGCATCCCTGCGGATACTTCTTGTACTACACCCATAACCAGGTTGTTCGTGACGCTATACAGGTAAGCATCCAGATGGCTGCGAGCCAGCGAATTTAGCGTGTTCAAGCAAAAATCCCGGTTGTCTTCGATATATTTGAAGATTTTTAAGAAGCCTTGGGTCCAGGTCCGATAACTGCGCTCCCCGGCAATGGCATCTACCGCTTCGGTCTGGTAAATCCAGCCGAGCAGCTCGTAAATATCCTGGAAATGGTAATAGAACGTTTGCCGGTTTAATCCGCAGTCGTCCACAAGCTGTTTGACGGTGATTTTGTTTAAAGGGACTGAACTCATCCGTTGCTTTAACGAGGCGGCGAGCGCCTTCTTGGTCAGATGGGAGCTAGACAAGAGAATCACCTGCTTTGTGGAAAAAATAGGTAGGCCATCCTGTCTTCATTATACTCTCGCTCCAGCCAGCTATCAAAAATAACCCCCGCTAAATCGATAGCGGAGGTTACAAACCTCAAGGTCCTAGGATTAACTCGTCTTCGACTTATTGTAAATATCGAAGGCGACGGCGAGCAGCAGGACCAGCCCTTTGATGCCTTGCTGCCAATCGACCCCAAGCCCGATCAGCGACATGCCATTGTTCATCACGCCCATCACCAGGCCGCCGATGATGGCCCCGATAACGGTACCAATGCCGCCGGAGGCTGAAGCGCCACCGATAAAGCAAGCCGCGATCGCGTCGAGCTCAAAGTTCGTCCCGGCCTTCGGTGTTGCCGAATTGAGGCGGGCGGCGAAGATCAGACCGGATAGTGCGGCCAAAGCGCCCATATTGACAAAGACCCAGAACGTTACCTTTTTGGTTTTGACACCGGATAGTTTGGCGGCCTTCTCATTGCCTCCAAGCGCGTAGATATGGCGCCCGGCCACCATGCGATTCATCACGAACGAATAAATGACGATGAGGAAGAACAGGATGATCAGAATGTTCGGCAGCCCGTTATAAGTGGCGAGCACAAAAGTAAAGATGTTAATGATAGCTACGAGCAGGAGGAGCTTCGTGACGAACACCCAAATTGGCGCGACCTCAAACTGGTATTTGAGCTGGGTCCGCCGCTCTTTCCATTCCTGCCAAATGAGGAGAAGGGAGAGCACCAGACCAAGCAGAATCGTCAGAATATGCAGGCTGCCGCCGCCAAACCAGTCGGGAATGAAGCCAGAACTGATCCGTTGGAACGATTTCGGGAATGGGGCAATCGACTGGCCGCCCAGCACGATCATCGTCAAGCCCCGGAACAGCAGCATCCCGGCTAACGTGACGATAAAAGCGGGGATTTTCACATAAGCGACCCAAAATCCTTGCCAAGCCCCGATCAGTCCGCCGATCACTAGTGAAATGAGAATGGTCAGGAATGTAGGTAACTGAAGATCTACCAACATGATCGCAGCCAAAGCTCCGATAAAGGCGGCGATGGAGCCGACGGACAAATCGATATGTCCAGTGATGATCACCAGCACCATCCCGATGGCCAGCACCAAAATGTAGCTGTTTTGCAGGATTAGATTCGTAATGTTCAGCGGCTTAAGCAGGATGCCGCCCGTTAAAATTTGAAACAAGATGGTGATGAAGATCAAGGCGATAATCATGCCGTATTGACGTATGTTTTTTCTAAAAAGTTCGCTAACTGCTTGCATCGGTCTACCCCCTGCCTCGAGTCATGGATTTCATCAACACTTCCTGGGTGGCGTCCTCGCGCAGCACTTCTCCGGTGATCCGGCCCTCGCTCATGACGTAGATGCGGTCGCACATCCCGAGAATCTCCGGAAGCTCTGAGGAGATGAACAAAATGCCCTTGCCCTCGTCCGCCAATTGATTGACGATCGAATAAATTTCATATTTGGCTCCGACATCAATGCCGCGCGTTGGCTCATCGAGAATCAAGATTTCCGGTTGTGCGAAGATCCACTTGCTGAGGACGACTTTCTGCTGATTGCCGCCGCTCAGGTTGACCGTTTTTTGCAAAATGCTGGGTGTTTTAATGTTCAGCTTGCTCCGATATTCCTCCGCGACCAGCACTTCCTCCCGTTCATTGATCACGCCGCGGCGGGACAACTTCTTTAACGAAGCCAGCGAGATGTTGCGTTTGATATCGTCGATCAAAATTAAACCGTATTGTTTGCGGTCTTCGGTGACATAAGCGACGCCATGCTTAATCGCTTGACTGATGTCGTTAAATCGGACCTCTTTGCCGTGGAGGAACAGCTGACCTTTAATGTGTCGTCCATAGGATCGGCCGAATAAGCTCATCGCCAGTTCGGTTCGGCCAGCACCCATCAAGCCGGCGATCCCAACGATCTCTCCGCGGCGGATATTGAGATTGATATCGTCGAGTACTTTACGATCCTCTTGCTGCGGATGGGTGACCTCCCAACCCCGGACTTCAAAGATCACTTCACCGATCCGGGGAACCCGTTCCGGATAGCGGTGGGTGAGATCGCGGCCAACCATGCCCTTGATGATGAGATCTTCGGTCACCTGATCGGCTTTCATATCCAGGGTCTGAATCGTCCGGCCATCCCGGAGTATGGTGATCGAATCGGCAACCTTACTGATTTCGTTTAATTTGTGCGAAATGATGATGGAGGTGATGCCTTGTTTCTTCAGCTCGAGGATCAACTCCAGCAGGTTTTCGCTGTCATTTTCGTTCAATGCGGCTGTGGGTTCGTCCAAAATTAACAGTTTGACCTGTTTTGATAAGGCTTTGGCGATTTCCACCAGCTGCTGCTTGCCGACACCCAGCTCCAAAACGCGCGTGGCCGGGGATTCGTTTAAGCCGACCCGCTTCAGCAACGCTTTGGTTTTGACCGTTGTTTCGTTCCAGTCGATCAATCCGTGCTTGCTCTGTTCATTCCCAAGAAAAATGTTCTCCGCGATGGAGAGATAAGGGATCAGCGCCAGCTCCTGATGGATGATGACGATCCCCAGCTGCTCGCTTTCTTTAATATCTTTGAATTCGCAGACCTTGCCCTCGAATAAGATCTCGCCTTCATAAGAGCCATGCGGATAAACCCCGCTCAGCACCTTCATCAATGTCGATTTACCAGCCCCGTTCTCCCCGCACAGGGCGTGGATTTCTCCGGATCTGACCTTGAGGTTGACATTGCTGAGCGCCTTGACCCCCGGGAACGTCTTCGTAATGCCCCGCATTTCCAAAATTGTATTGCTCACATGCGTCACCTGGCCTTTCACTCACGGTACGTGCATAGCGACGGCCGCCCGAATCCGCGTCCGCCGCTATGCCGGTCACCACAAGTTAATGATGTTTAGAGTCCCAGATCTTCCTTGGAGTAATAGCCGGTGTCGACGAGCGCTTGTTCCACATTCTCCTTGTCGACCGAGACCGGTTCGAGCAGGTAAGAAGGAACAACCTTCACGCCGTTATCATAGGTCTTCGTGTCGTTGACTTCGGCTTCTGTACCTTCCAGAATGCTTTGAACCATAGAGACTGCTTTTTTCGCCAGCTCGCGGGTATCCTTAAAGACGGTTTGGGTTTGCTCTCCAGCAAGGATCGATTTGACCGATGCCAGCTCAGCATCCTGGCCGGTTACGATCGGCATCGGTTTGCTTCCGGAGCCGTAGCCGACACCTTTGAGCGAGGACAGGATACCGATACTGATTCCGTCATAAGGAGAGAGCACGGCGTCGATATTTTCCGTGGTATAGTGAGCGCTCAGCAAGTTATCCATGCGGGCCTGGGCGGTTGCGCCATCCCAACGCAGCGTGGCGATTTGCTCCATCTTGGTTTGACCGCTGCGTACGACGAGCTTGCCGGAATCGATGTACGGCTGCAGCACGGACATGGCACCGTCATAGAAGAAGTAGGCATTGTTGTCGTCCGGAGAGCCCCCGAACAGCTCGATATTGAACGGGCCTTTGCCTTCCTTAAGACCCAGCTTTTCCTCGATGTAGGAGGCTTGTTGCACACCCACCTTGAAGTTATCGAAGGTGGCGTAGTAGTCGACGTACTCGCTGTTCATGATCAAGCGGTCGTAGGCGACGACTTGTATGCCTTGATCGTGGGCTTTTTGCAGCACGTCAGTTAAGGAGCCGCCGTCAATCGCCGCAATGACAAGGACTTTTACGCCTTTCGTGATCATGTTTTCGATTTGTGACACCTGGTTTTCGATGACGTCTTCTCCGTATTGCAGGTCCGTGCCATAGCCAAGAGCCTTAAACTCCTTGACCATATTGTTCCCGTCGTTCACCCAGCGTTCGGACGATTTCGTCGGCATCGCAATACCAATCGTTCCTTTCTCGCTGTTGCCCGATCCGCTGCTGCTGCCGTTTCCGCCGTTGGCGCAAGCAGCGAGGGCGAAAACCATCACCAAAGCAAGTAAAATGGCCGTTACCTTCTTCAAAGTCGATTCCCCCTATACTCGAAATGAATGCGCTTACAGTTCGGAGTATAGCAAGCGAAGGGGGAGGACGTATTTACAGTGATTTGACTCTTTTTATAAAAATCGAACCTTTATCGGAGGGATTGACTCTAAACCAGGGGGCTAAGAGAGGGGGATTGCGCAAAAAAAGGGGAGATTACTCCCCTTGAGCATCTTCATGTTCAAATGCGCCTTTGCGGTATTGCAGTGGAGAGAGGCCGGTCGCGCGCTTGAACGCCGTGCTGAAATAGTGCTGAGTTTCGTAGCCGACTTGCTCGGCGATTTCAGCTACTGTGAGCTCGGTGGAGATTAACAAGCGGCTCGCCCGACGGATGCGGAGCTGCGTCAAATAGCTGTTAAACGTGGTGCCCAGCTCCTGCTTAATCATGCGGCTTAAATAAGCCGGGGAAGTTTGCAGGGCTTGCGCCATCGCTTCCAGCGTCAGCCCGCTGTCGCCGAAATACTCCAGCATATATTGTTTGGCCCGGCGCACCAGCGGGGAAACGGCGTTCTCCTTGTTTACGGCGGACTTCGCTTTCCGGTATACGGAAGGAAGCTCCAGCACATCACCAGCGCCCTCGGCCAAATACACCTCGGCAGCGATTTTTAAGTGGGTTCGCACCAAGGTTTCAATGCGGTGAAAATCGGCTTCAGCTTCCACGCCCCACAGCAGGACAACGATGAGGCCGAAGGGGTCTCGGAAGATCGTTTTGGGATAGGGAGCGAGCACTTCCGCGGCGATATTCTCGACCGCAAATCCATACAACTGCCGCTCGTCTTCTTTGAACAAAGCAGGCGAAGCAGCGGGTTCAGGCAACCGGATCACGCCCAGCCAATCCGGGCAAGCGTCCGGCAGCTGTAAGAACCGCAGCTGCTCGGCGATTTCATCTGCGGTCATGCCCCCGTCCAGCCATTGCTGACAAAATCGCTCCCTCAGGAGCGGATAACTGCGGGACAGCTGTTGCGAGGCCTGCTGCCATTGCTGCTGTTTGGATGCTTCTTCCTCCAGCTCTCCGCGCACTTGTCGCAGAACTTTCTCTAACTGCGCGGGATTGGCCGGCTTCAGGATGTAATCTTTGACTTGAAGGCGAATTGCCTTCTGGGCGTATGCAAACTCGTCATGGCCGGTGATAATGACGATTTTACAGTTCGGCAGCCGCTCACGCACCTGCTTCATGAGTTCAATCCCGTCCATGATCGGCATGTTGAGATCAACGAGCATGATATGGACGTCGTGCTGAATCGCCTTCTCCAGCGCCTCCTCGCCATCCTCGGCTTCAGCTACTACCGTAAGGCGTAAGCTTTCCCAGTCCACGCTATCGCGTATCCCTTCGCGAATAATGCATTCATCGTCGGCGATGAGTACTCTCCAATGAGTTTCTGAGTAGGTTCCGCTCATGATTCAATCCTCCTAAGGCGGGTTTGTTCATCCCGAATGATCGGGTGGGTGACCGTAACGACCGTTCCTCGACCTTCCTCGCTTTGGATTGTCAGACCATATTTCGAGCCGAATGTCAAAGCAATCCGTGCTTGCACATTCAGCATCCCGTAACCTTGGCCTCCTTCGCCTGTGCCGGATGTCCCTGCCGGTTCAGCGCTCTTTTCCCGGCCATCCGGGGTACCCGCGGCCTGTAGTTCTTTTTGCAGGCGTGCCAGCTTATCCGGTGGAATGCCTTTGCCATCATCCCGGATGGTGATTACCAACATGCCGCTATCTTCAGCGGCTTCGATGACCACGCGGCCCGGCCCCCGGCGTTCTTTGATGCCATGGTAGATGGCATTTTCCACGATCGGCTGAAGGATCAGCTTCAACACATAGACGCCGCGAATTTCCGGAGCGATGTGCAGTGAGTAATCGAGTTTGCTCTGATAACGGACGTGTTGAATATGCAAGTAACTGCGCACATGCTCGATTTCATCATTTAGGGGGATGATGTCATTCCCCTTGCTCAGGCCGATCCGAAACAGCTTCGACAAGGACTCTGCCATTTCCGCGATATCCTCCGAGCCGTTGCGGCGGGCCATCCAATGAATGGTATCCAGCGTGTTGTACAAAAAATGCGGCTTAATATGCGCTTGCAGGCTTCTTAGCTCCGCCTCCCGCTTCTGACGCTCCTGCAATTCGGTCAGCGAGAGCAGGCGATGGATCTGCTGCAGCATGGCGTTGAAGCGGCGGCCAAGCAGGCCGATTTCGTCGGAACGGTCGCTCCAGTGGCGAATCGTCAGATCGCCGGACTGGGCTTTTTGCATAAAGGAGGCCAGCTGCCCGATCGGCCTGGAAATCGTGTGAGCCAGATAGAAGGAGGCCGTCATCCCCAGCAAACAGACGATAAACACAAAGCTAACCACGTAAAAACGAATTTCTCGCATTTCTGTAGCAGACTCCGCCATGGAAAAGACGCCCACGGTCGTCCAGTTGGTAAACGGCGAATGTCGGTAGATGAACTGCAAATCACGGCCGCCTACCCGTTCTGCGTAAGTTCCGGAGCCGTCCTGACCCAGCCGCTCCAGCGGGATGCGATTGATGTAGGGGGCTGGCGGGGAATAGATGAGTTCCCCGTTGCCGTCCACCACCGTGAGATAGCCCGTTTTCCCCAACCGGACATCCTGAGCGGTCTCGGCTATGACTCGCAGCTTGAGGTCGATTAAGACGACACCTTTGACTTGCTGGGTTTCGGGGTCGAGAATCGCCCTTACGGCGGAGACGACTTCACTATCCTTGTAGTTGACATGCGTCGTGACGTTGCGGTTTCGCGGATGACCGAGGATCTTGAAGATGCCTTTATTGCGGACCGCCTCTTGATACCATTCCTCCTGGGTCAAGTTGTCTGAGGTGCGTGCATACATTTCATTGCTGATATATTCACCGCGGCTGTTGACGATGAGAATGCCTGCAACTTCTGAATACAAGGTGGTGAAGCCTTGCAGAAACTTGCGAATTTCGTAATGATCGGTATCTGGCGGTGTTGTTGTTCGTGGAGGTGTTTGGACTGAAGGTGCCGATAAGATACGTTCCGCCTCGTTGTTGTTTTCGAGAAACTGCAGCACGTCTGAGTTAAAGGAGATGAAGAACGTCATGTTTTGCAAATTCTCCACGTACGTCTCCAACGACCGGTTCACCTTGCCGATTAACTGCAGCGTATTGTTCGTAATCTGGCGTTCGATAATGCGGTCGACGGTCCAATTCGTCAGCACGCCTAGCCCGATTGAGGGAAGGATGCTGATCAACATAAAGTGGACAATGAGTTTGTAGCGGATAGGTAAGTTGTTCAGTGAAAAACGACGGATTTCCCAGGATCGCTGACGATATCTATTTCGCATAGTAATCATTCACATTCTGTCGTGTAACGACGGTGATGCCGGTATCCACGCGTTGGGGAACGCGAGGGCCGGGATGCGAAGCTTCTTCCGAATCATGCTTCAACGAAAAGAGCAGCTGCAGCGACCAATACCCCATGTTCCAGGTGCCCTGGGCCATCGTGGCGGCGATAT
Organism: Paenibacillus barengoltzii NBRC 101215; assembly: GCF_004000745.1. Lineage (GTDB taxonomy): Bacteria > Bacillota > Bacilli > Paenibacillales > Paenibacillaceae > Fontibacillus > Fontibacillus barengoltzii. Next base: position 74,917 of record NZ_BILV01000007.1, on the reverse strand, counting down.
CTCCGCTTTTGACCAAGTCCAAGGTGCCTTTATCGGTGTCGAAGCTGATGATCTTCGGGCCGGAGGACGCCAAGCTAACGGCCTTGACGGCCTCCGCAACACCGATACCGCCATTCGCTTCGGTGGTGAATATACCGGCGATGTCAGGGAAGTCGCGCAGGACTTCCTCCGCCGCTTGCCGGGAGTAGAGCTCATCGCCTTTACCGTTTTTGGTGGCGACAATGTGCATGTTGGGGAATTCCTGCGTAATGGTGTCGGTAAAACCTTCGGTGCGTTCCTGATGATTTTGCTGATCCGGCACGGTGACGATGGCGACCTCCCCGCGTCCGCCGGTGAGCTCGGCCATTTTTCGGGCGGCCTCCACGCCGGCGGAATAGTTGTCGGTGCCAAGGAAGGAAAAGGCGCGGCTGCCGGGGGCATCGGAATCAAACAAGACGACCGGAATGCCGGCGTCAACGGCTTTGTTAATCGTGGCGGTGAGTTCGGTCGGATGAATCGCGGAGATCGCGATGCCGGCCGGTTTTTTCGCGATGGCCTGCTCCAGCACCGTAATTTGCTCGTGAATATCGCGCTGGGTGGAGCCGCGGTATTCCACGGAGACGTTCAGCGCCTGCGCTGCGTCTTCGAAGCCTTTCAGCCCGCTTTTCCAATAGTCAATGCCCATTTGAAACGTCACCATCACGTATTTCTCATCAATGGAACCCCGAAGGCCCCCGGAACTCCATTCGTCGTTCATCCGAATCTGGGAGCGGTAATCGAGCACGTATAACGCGAAGCAAGCGAAGAGAAGCAAGTAGACGATCCAAATCTTCTTCATATGAAACCCCTTTCATAAGAACGGTTCAAAAAAGAGAGGAACTTCGACATCATCATACTATGATTCGCCATAAATGATAATGATGGATTTGAGAGGATTCCTCGGGTTGGGGTTAGCAGAGTCACAAAGCCGCAGATTCTCATCGTGCTAAATTGAGACTAGGGTTCCTGCTGCTCGATCCGTGGCAGGGGCTAAGTCTGCAGAGGCGGGGATGGTTCATGCTGTGGAAGGTAATGGAGGAGAAGATCGAAAGTTTATTTCCGGGGTATTTTTCCATGGCGATGGCTACCGGGGCCTTATCGATTGCGATGGAACTGCTGAAGATTCCGCTTGCTCCCAAGATTCTGCTCTACCTGAACACCTGCATTTATGTCACCTTGTCGATTCTCACCTTGATTCGCTTATTTAAATATTTCCCGCGGGTACGGGCAGATTTGACGAGCCATAGTCAAGGCCCCGGCTTTTTCACGTGCACGGCCGCAACCTGTGTATACGGCAGCCAATGGGTTATAGTCGCGCATAACGGAACCGTTGCAACCGGGTTATGGGTTTTGGCATCTCACTTTGGGTTGTCATTATGTACACCTTCTTTACGGCAGTTACGGTAAGAAAAGAGAAGCCGACCCTGGCCGAAGGCATTAACGGCGCTTGGTTAATTGCCGCTGTCGCCACCCAATCCGTTTCCATTCTGGGCACGCTGATCTCTTCCTTTCTGACGGATGGCCGTGAGGTCGTGCTGTTTTTTACGTTATGTATGTATTTGCTGGGATGCATGCTGTACTTGAACATCATCACGTTAATTTTCTACCGGTTCACCTTCGTCGACCTGAAGTATGCCGCATTGACACCACCCTATTGGATCAATATGGGGGCGGTCGCGATTACAACTCTGGCAGGCTCCACCTTGATGCTGCATGCCGCGAAATGGTCGTTTTTAACTGAGCTGGTTCCCTTTTTGCGGGGATTTACTTTATTCTTCTGGATTACCGGCAGCTGGTGGATTCCGTTGCTTTTTATCCTGATGATTTGGCGACACGTCTACCATCGTTACCCTTTAATGTACGACCCTCAGTTTTGGGGAATGGTATTCCCGCTGGCCATGTATACAACCAGTACCTATCAGTTGTCACAGGCGTTGGATTTGCCATTTTTGGTTGTGATTCCGCGCTTTATGGTGGTGATAGCCATCTCCGCCTGGTTGGTGGTGCTGGCCGGGTTCCTTCGGCACCAGCTTCGTTCGTTCCAAGGGCGGAGATGAGATTAGGCCGGGCGGGTTCAAATCCTACTGCGAAAGCCGCTTATACTCATTTGGCGTCACGCCAACAATGCGTTTGAACAGCTTGTTGAAGTAGGCGGGATCGGGATAACCAACGACGCTGCCGACTTCATGAACTTTCAGGTCGTTCGCCTGGCGAAGCAGTTGCTTTGCTTTTTTGATGCGTACCTCGATCAAATAATCGGTAATCGTCATGCCCGTTTCGGACTTGAACCGTTTGCTGAGATAACTCGGGGTGAGATACACCAAGCTTGCCAGATGGCTCAGTTCTGCGGGCTGGTCGTAATGCTCGGCGATCCAGCGTTTGACGGTTTCCACCGATTTCCCGGCCTGCGCCAGGCGGGCATCGCGGATTTGCTTCAGCACGCCGGTGAATTCGGCGATAAACGTCGTCTGCATGTCGTGAAAGCGAAGGCAGGAGGATAGCTTAGTTTCCAGCATTTTGACGGATGCCTGGCTTTGCAGTTTGCTCCATTCGTGCAGTTCGGCCGCAGCCGTTTCCAGCATCAGTCGGCAAACAAGCAGCACGAGTTCGACCGACGCCCGGTTCTGTCGGAGCTGTTCAAACAGGCGCTCCAAGCAAGCGGTCGTCCAGGCGATATCTAAAATCTGCAATTGCTGGCTTAGCTCATCGCGGTACCCGGCAAACCATTCGCTGATTTCCGCCTTGGGCTCCCGCTCGGGAAGTTCCGTGACCGGGTGGTAATTCCAGGCGGATTCGCCGTAGACTCCAAGCTCACAGGCGCGTTTCGCCTCGGCGTATGCTTGGCTTAAGCAGGCCGGGTCCCGATAGGCCGAACTCGAACCGGCCAATATTCGCGAGGCGGGAAGTCCCGCCCTTAGCCTGTCGGTAAAACCGCGAATGTCGGCTTCCTCCGGCTCCGCTGGGGTGTAGCAGACAAGGGCAAGCGCTTGATCCTCCGTGTCAACGAGATCCCAGGCTGGCGAATCGCCAGTCCCCAGACGGTCGAGACCGGTGCGTAGCGTGACGGGATCGACACCTTTGAGCACGAGGACGAAATAAGAATTGGTAGGCAAAGTCAGCTTCGGCAGTTTGGTGCATAAGCTGGGGGAGCTTTGGAGATAGGTTAGCAGCAAGCCCATCCGGAGATACTGTTCCTTGCTGCGGCGGGCTGCTTGTTCCTGCTCAAGGTTGTACAAGAGTGCGAACAATTGTTTTTTGTTGATTGGCTTCAGCAAATAATCGACCGCAGAACAACGCAGGGCCTGTCTGGCGTACTCGAAATCGGTAAAACCGCTCATCAGGATGCAGCGGATGTCCGGGCGCAGGTCTTTGACCTGTTTGATCAACTCCAGCCCATCCACGACAGGCATGCGAATATCGGTAATGATTACGTCGATTTCGATTTGGCGAAGGAGCAGGCGGTTCAACAAGTCTTGCCCATGGGGGAACAAGCCTTCAACCACAAACTTCCCGCTTTCTTTGCCGATCATTTTTCCCAAGCCTTCTCGAATCGAGGCCTCATCGTCCACAATCGCGATGCGCAGCATTGAATCCCCTCCTTGAATTACGGACCCGCATTTATACCGAAATTATTCTCGTCGCCGCTCAACAAGCCGGCAATTCTCAGCGTGACGGTAGTGCCTTCGCCCAGCCTGCTGCTGACCGTAAGCCGGGAGCCGTGGCCGTAGTGCAGCCGAATCCGTTCATGGACGTTGCGCAGGCCGATCCCAAACTTATCGGTTTTGCCGTCTGTCAGGCTGTGATTTAACGTAACCAACCGCTCTTCGGTCATCCCAACGCCGTCGTCGTGCACGGTAAAAACCGCATCCCCGCCGTCGCTCCATGCCCGGATGGTGATCGTCCCCGAGCCTTGGCGTTTCTCCAACCCGTGGAATACAGCGTTTTCGACGATGGGTTGGAAGACCAGCTTTATGATCGGCAGCGCGTAAAAAGACTCCGGAATTTCGAACCGAAAATTAAACTTATCCGGAAAACGGATCTGCAACAGCAGCAAATAGTTCCGGACATGGTCGATCTCCTGGCGAATAGTGACGATTTCATCAGCGCTTCGCGTAATGCTGTAGCGAAGCAGAAGGCCGAGCAGGTAAGTGAGTTCCGCGACCTGATCGTCGTCGTTTAGCTCCGCCAGCATGCGGATCGATTCCAGCGTGTTGTATATAAAATGCGGATTGATCTGGTTTTGCAGTGCCAGCATATCCGCTTTTTGCTTGCTTTTCTCCGTCTCGGCCACCTCGTCGAGCAGCTCCCTAATGCGGGATATCATCCGGTTGAAGTGACTGCCCAGCAGGCCAATTTCATCGTTATATTTAACGCGAACCCGCACGTCAAGCTTCCCTCGCTGCACCTGTTTCATCAGCTGCACCGTCTGCTTCAGCGGTTTCGTCAGCGCATAGGAGATCAACATGGCCGCCGCCAGGGCAATGCCGAGGATGGACAAGGTCATGACCATCATGGAATTGCGGCTTTGTTTGATGGGGGCGAGCAATTCCTTCAGCGGAATGGTCACCAGTGTTTTCCACCCCGTCTGCCCGGATACGGAATATACGGCGATATAAGGCTCACCCCCAATATTCAGGCGGAAGCTGCCGCGGGACTCCGTCGCTCCGGCCAGCAGGGGGCTTCCGGTCAAGTCCTGGCCCAGCCGGGCAGGATCACTGTCGTATACAATCCTGCCGTTCTCATCAACGATGACGGCATTGCCGTGGGTCACGTTGTTCAAGGGCTGGATGATCCCTTCGAACAGCCGGGCATCGACATCGATAACGATCATTCCGATGTACTCCAGCGTACTGATCGATTGGATGGAGCGCATGACGCTGAACACCTGCAGCTCCTCGGAACCGTTGACCCGAATCGGATGCGTGCCGACAAGAACCGGAGCAACCCCGGCCGCGGCGGTTTGCTTCTTCCATTCCGCTAACCGCTCATAAGGATACGGTTCATGTTGCCCCGATTTATTATTGTAAAAAATCATTCCATACCGGTCGGTCATATAAACCGCGGAGATTTCATCCTTCATGTGTGTCAAGTACGAAAGAAACATATGGACCGTGGAATTTTTCTCCCAGTCAGTTCCTTCCTGGTCGAGAAGTCTTTGAACATCTTTATTGTACAACGGCAAAATCGTATACCGCTTGAGGTCTGCGATATAACGGTCCACTTTATCCATGGCGTTGTCCGCTAACTGGCCAGCCGATTCCGTCGTGCTCGCGAGCTTCGCATTCGAGTTGGTCCGGTAGGACGAATAGCTGACATAAATGATCGGAAGCGTGATGAGAAACACGAAGATGACAACCAGCTTTTTTTGCATCGAAAAATTGGCGAATAAAGTCCAAAGCCTTTTCAACTTTTATCCCCTGACTCTCTCACATCGACTTCTTCCTATTTTACAGCACCGCTCGTCACGCCTTCAAAGATATATTTTTGCAGGAAAAAGTACAGGATGACGGTAGGCAGTAAAATGAGCAGGATCGCTGCGCTAATCAGATTCCAGTTGGCGACGTTCAGGCTCTGGAACCGCATCAGCACCGTAGTAACGACGCCGAGGGTCTGCTTCGGCATATAGAGGTAGGGGGTGTACATGTCGTTATAAATGCTGATCGACTTCAAAATAATCAGGGTCGATGTCGCCGGCGTCAGTAGCGGGAAGAGAATCGACCGGTAAATCCGAAACAAGGAAGCCCCTTCGACCATGGCGTTCTCGTCGAGATCGACCGGGATGTTGCGAATAAATTGTAAATACAGGATGATCTGTATCACATCCGCACCAATGTACAAAATGATTGGCGCTCCTATCGTATTGTACAAGCCCAGCGATTTTATAATTCCGAACGTGGCAACCTGGGTGGTGATTCCCGGAATGACGGTAGCGAACAGGTAGAGGGCGAAGACAGCTTTTTTCATCCGAAACTCGAATCGGCCGAGCACATAGGCAACCATCGTGCCGAACAGGATGTTGAAGGCCAGAGAGACGCAAATGATGATCAGCGTATTGGTAAAGCCGTTAATCAGCCCGCCCCGCTCAAACACGGCTCTAAAGTTGTCGAAGTTGAAGAAGCTCTCCGGCAAAGCCATCGTGCTGCCCGTGTTGAATTCCTCATCGGCTTTAAAGGAGTTGACAATGACCACATAAGGCGGGAACAGGACAACGAAAACTCCGATCAACAGCGTGATATATTTAAACGTATTGACAATCGTATGGATTCGAATCATTTGCCGCTCCCCCCTCTGCTTAGTACAAACTGCTGCAATCCGACAACAACGATAACAAAGAACAATAAAATGATGCTCATCGCGGAGGCGAGACCGTAGTTGTTGTAGGCAAACGCGGTTTCGACGACGCGCTGCACATACGTCTGGCTCGCTCCGGCCGGGCCGCCCTTGGTCAGGACGAAGGGCAGGTCGAAGACTTCAAGTGCGCCGGTGACCGTCAGGAACAAGTTCAACTGGATGACTGGCCTCATATTCGGCAATGTAATGCGCCAAAAAGTCTGCCAGGCATTGGCGCCGTCGATTTTGGCGGCCTCGTAAATATCGGCCGGGATCGCTTGCAGGGAGGCGATATAGATCACCATGTTGTATCCCATGAATCGCCACAGACCGGTGGAGGCCAGAGCGTAGTTGACGAGCCCCGGGGTGCCGAGCCAGCTGGTTTCGCTCAGATTGGTCAACCCGATGCTGTTCAGGAACAGGTTTAACGAGCCTTGCGTCGTATCGAAGACATAGCCGAACATAAAGGCAACCGCCACGCCGTTCATAATGTACGGGAGAAAAAGCAGCAGCCGGAATACGTTTTTGCCGCGGAGCCGGGAATTCAGGATGACGGCAAAGTAAATGGCGATCACGTTCTGAACAAGCCCCACGACAAAATAAGCAAAGTTATGCGCGAATACCCCGAAAATATCAGGATTTAAGAATACTTCCCGGTAATTATCAAGTCCGACCCAAGGCTTCTCCGGGCTGTAACCATCCCACGCAGTAAAACTAAAGTAGACGAGCTTGGCCGCAGGATAGTAGGTAAACAATAAGAGCAAGCTCACTGGAATGAGCAGGAATGTGAAAATAATGATCCTTTTTTGCTTCAAGTACGACATGGAGCCGAGCATGCTGGAGTCCCTTCTTTCCGCTGAATTGTATGGGTCCTGCTTGTTACGAAAGCAAAATGGATTATCGAAAAGGCCGATAATCCATTTTGCCTCCGGTGGGATTAGTAACCAAGATCTTTCTTCGCTTTGGCCCAGGCCTTATTCCACTTGTCAAACACCGTTTGCGGGTCCTTGGCGAGAACGAATTCCTGCGCGATCGCCGGCAAATCGATTTGCGCCTTATTCGAGATTTGAATGACCTGAGGATCATCCGCTACACCTTCCTGAAGCTCCAAGGCCTGTGCCTGGAACTCGGCAAGCTGCGGAAGCTTTGACTCACGGCCCTCCAGCGGGGACATAAAACCTGCGAAGTCCTCGTAGCCGGATTCCTCGATCAGCCAGGATAGAAACGCCTTTGTTGCCTCAAGGTTTTTGCTGTCCTTGTTGACGGCATAGAAGAAGTCAGGGCTTAATGCGGCTCTGATTTGGCCCGAATTGTCGTAAGGGAGCGGGAAAAACCCGATATTGTCGGCATCGGCCCCTACGCCGATAACTTGATTGATCACCCAATTGCCGAGGTAGTACATAGCCATTTTGCCGTTGGCGACATCCTTTTTCGATTGTTCCCAGTTGGTGGAGTTGATGTCCTTTTCCAGATAACCTCTATCGGCTAGCTCCTTCAGCAGGCTTAACGATTTGCCGTAACCGTTGTCCATGGTGAAGGGAGTATCGGTATTCAACTTTTCGTTAGGGAAGTTGGGATTGTTTTCGATCAGCCTCGGTAAATCGTAAACCCAACTGCCCAGCGGCCATTTGTCCTTGAAGTTGGAGGCCAGAGGAATGATGCCGTTTTGCTTCAGTTTTTTGCAGGCAGCTAGAAATTCATCCCAGGTTTTCGGGGTTTCCGTGATGCCGGCATCGGCGAAGGCCTTCTTGTTATATACAATTCCGGAGCTTGCGTTCCCGGTCGTAATGCCGTACAACTTGCCTTCGTAAGATTTGAAATCCTTGAACGTCAACTCGCTGCTGAACGTCATATCATCCAGCGGGGCGAAGTATTTCGGCAAATCCGAGTTCGGAATGTCAGGAACGAACATCAGATCAGGCAGTTCTCCGCTCGCCATCCGGACTTTTAATTGCTGGTTGTAGTCGCTCTGGCCGCCTTCGAATTCGACTTTGATGTTGGGATACTTCTCGTTAAATCGTTTGAGATATTCGTCGTACTCCTTGCCGATCATGTCCGTGCGGTTGGTCAGGAAGGTCACTTTGCCGCTGAGCGTTGTCTCGCCGGATCCTTCGCTTCCGGAATTTGCGGTCGCCGTGTTCGTGCCTCCGGAGTTCCCGGTATCGGCGGTTGTTCCGTTTCCGTTATTTCCGCCGCTGCAGCCCGCCAATACGGCGGATAGTGCGAAGATCATCATGAATGCCATCAAGATGCTTTTCTTCTTCATGCTTTCATCGCCCCTTATTAGTATATTTGTTAGCGCTTACAGCCTAATTTTATCTCACTTGTTAGTGCATTGAAATGTTCCCGATTACTATTTATTGTCTTCAATTGTGCTGTTTTATGGGGAATTCCAACCTGTAACTCATACATGGTTTCTGAAATTTCAAATTTTTGTTCTAATTAAAAACTAACAAAATAATAACAAAATGATTGCTATTTGCGAATAAACAGAGATAATGAAAGTATTACTACGTTTACTTGGGAGGATCTATGAGCGGTCAACAACAACAACTTATACTGAACAATTGGAGCTTTAAAGCAAGTGACGAGACGGACTGGAAGTCTGCGAGCGTGCCGGGCACGGTGCATACGGATCTGTATCGCAACGGGTTGATCCCTGGTCCGTTTTATGGAACCAACGAGCATGATTTGCAGTGGATTGATCGAAAAGATTGGGAGTACGAAGCCTCCTTTGAAGTGGATGAGGCTTGGTTGGCTTTGCGACACTTAGAGCTTGTTTTTGACGGTTTGGACACCTACGCCGATGTCACCGTGAACGGGACGCACGTCTTATCCGCCGACAATATGTTCCGCATTTGGCGCATCGATGTGAAGCCGCTGCTGCACAAGGGGGTTAACAAGGTTGCTGTCCGCTTCCGCTCTCCTATTGCAGAGGATTTGCCGAAGCTCGAGAAGCTGGGGTATGGTCTGCCAGCGACAAACGACCAGTCAGAGCTGGGCGGGTTAGGCGACCAACGGGTCAGCGTATTTGCTCGCAAAGCGCCGTATCATTACGGTTGGGATTGGGGGCCGCGCTTCGTAACCAGCGGGATTTGGCGCGAGGTGCGGCTTGAGGGCTGGAGCGGCCCGGTGATTCGTGACCTGTTCATTCGCCAGGACCGGGTCAACGTCTCGGCTGCGGAGCTTACGGCCGTGGTAGAAATCGAAACTGCTGAGCGCTGGGAAGGGCAGATGCAGCTCACGGACGGCGAGTTGACCTGGGAGCGTTCAGTGGGATTAGAGCCGGGGGTAAACGTGGTAGAAGTACCGGCGGTCATTGCGGAGCCGAAGCTGTGGTGGTGCCGGGGGCTGGGGGAACCAGCGATGTACAACTTCCATGCTAAGCTTGTGGCAGACGGCGGGCAGGAGGCGGTCGCCGAAGCTTCTGTTCGAACCGGGCTGCGCGACATTCGGTTAGTTCGGGAGAAGGATGAGGCGGGGGCTTCGTTCCGCTTCGAGTTAAACGGTGTGCCGGTTTTCGCCAAAGGGGCAAATCATATCCCGAACGACAGCTTTTTGACGGAAGTCACTCAGGGGCGTTACCGCCATGAAATCGCCACGGCAGCCGAAAGCGGCATGAATATGCTTCGCGTCTGGGGCGGCGGGATCTATGAGCAGGATATTTTCTACGAGCTGTGCGATGAGTACGGCATTATGGTTTGGCAAGACTTCATGTTTGCGTGCAGTATGTACCCAGGGGATCCCAAGTTTCTGGACAGCGTGACGCGCGAAGCGGAGGACAACCTCAAGCGGCTGCGGAATCATCCTTGTATCGCGCTATGGTGCGGGAACAACGAAATCGATTCGGCTTGGGCTCACTATGTCGAGGATGGGGGCTGGGGCTGGAAAAAGGATTATACCGCCAAGCAGCGTGAACAGATCTGGGCGGATTACGAGGCGATCTTCCACCGAATTCTGCCGCAAGCAGTAGAGCGTCTTGGCGGCGGCGTTGCCTACGTGCCTTCTTCTCCCATCCGTAAATTGACGGGGGATGCGGATCAACATGCGCTTCAAGTTACCGGTGAGGGGGATGTCCATTACTGGGGCGTCTGGCATGCAGTTGAGCCGTTTGATCACTATAACTTGAGGGTCGGCCGTTTTATGAGCGAATACGGCTTCCAATCGTTTCCGGAACTGAAATCGGTACTGACTTACGCGCCGGAGACCGAGCTGGCACTGGAGTCTAAAATCATGCTGGCCCATCAGAAGAATGGCCGCGGGAACCAGTTGATCAAGGAGTACATGGACCTTTATTTGCCGGAGCCGAAGGATTTCCCTTCGTTTCTGTACATGAGTCAGGTGCTGCAGGCCGAGGCGATCCGCACGGCGATTGAAGCGCATCGCCGTAACAAGCCTTACTGCATGGGGACGTTGTACTGGCAGATGAACGATTGCTGGCCGGTGGCGTCCTGGGCAGGGATGGACTATTACGGACGCTGGAAGGCGTTGCAGTATGCGGTACGCCGCAGCTTCCGCGAGATCATGCTGGCGATCTACGAGCCGGAGGATGGCCCAATTTCGATCAGCGTCGTGTCTGATCTGCAGAAGCCGGTGACGGGTCGGTTGCGGTTATCGCTTCATGACTTCCAGGGGGGCTTGTTGAAAGAACAGACGTTGGAGGTTCACGCCTCTGCCGATGCGGTGGTCGAAGCAGGAGTATTCACCCGGGCGGAATGGCTGGAAGGCCGTGATACGCATCAGGTTGTGCTGTATGCGGTTCTGGAGATCGAGGGACAGGCCGTGGACAGCAAACCTTTTTACTTCGCTTCAGCTAGGGAGCTTTCGTTACCGCAGGCAAATATTACATTTCAAGAAGTGGCCGGCAGCGGCGGCAGCCAATATACCCTGATCAGCGACGTGTTGGCGCGTCAAGTGTGGATTTCGGCGGAAGAAGAAGGGATTTTCTCCGATAATTACTTCGATCTCATTCCTGGCGTTCCGGTCACGGTGGAGTTCCGGCGGCGGGGCGGTACAGGCAGCGCAGAGCCCTTTGTCGCGGGCCATCCCGGCAAGCTGACGGTCCGCTCTATGGCAGACTTCATCTAATTTCGACTCCGGATTTTACCGTGTTATAATAAACGAATAGAAATTGTGTGTTTTGTAAATACACGGTAAATTCCGGAGAAAAGAGATGGAGATCATACGTAACTCAAGTAACTCAAGTCGAATTCATTTCGTCGTCACGTTTGTGCTGATTGGCATGAAGCTGTTATTGCTGCGTTATTTCTTCTATGGCAGCCTTGGGGTTCAGGGATTGCCCGGAGAGTGGCTGTCGGTGTTGGCGCTGATGTGTTTGGTGGAGCTGTTGACGCCGGCTAAGGTCAAATGGGGAGTGTACTTAGGATTAAATTTGATCATCTCCGTGATTCTGTTTGCCGCGACGGTTTATAATGCCTACTTCGGTACAGTACCAACGTATGCGGTGCTCAGTGGACTCAACCAAGTTCCTGAGGTCAAAGCCAGCGTAGCTTCGCTGTTACGGCCTGAACAATTTCTATATTTCATGGATCTGCCGGTGCTGATTGCCGTTCGTATTCTTCGTGCGGCCCGCAGGCGCCGGGCTTCTCGAGGGTTCAATCTTGCGGAGGGGCTGGGGAGCCTCAGTTTCCGTAACAACCGGCCGCGTGCCCCGCTCGCGTGGAAGGTGGGGGTGGCTTTCGTCTTGATCGTCAGCCTCATGCTATCCGGCCTTTATATCCGCTGGGGCAAAGACATCGACAATGAGCTGGTGCGCGCCGAAAGCGTAGGTTTCTTTAACTTCCAGGTTGATGCAGCGATCCGCAACCAGGAGGAAGAGCGGATGATCGCGGAAGGCAATCTGCAGGAGACGGCAGTCAAAGTCCGTCAGCTTGAGAGCAGCTATCCTTACAAAGTGGATATGCCCGGGGTGCCGGCTTATTTTGGCGCTGCCCAGGGGATGAATTTGATCATTGTGCAGATGGAGTCGTTTCAGAACTTCCCATTGAATCTGGAGATAAACGGCCAAGAAATTACGCCCGTCCTTAACGGTTTAGCGAAGGAAGGCTTCTACTTTCCACGCGTGTTCCAGCAGATTGGCCCCGGCAATACGTCCGATGCCGAGTTTATGTCCAATACGTCGATCTATCCAACTGCTGCGGAGGCGATGTCAACCGGGTATGGGGACCGGGAACTGCCTAGTCTGCCGCGTCTGCTGCAAAAATACGGGTACACGGCAAATACGTTCCATATTAACAAGGTGACCTTCTGGGATCGGAACAAAATGTACCCGGCGCTGAACTTCGATAAGTATTACGACAAACCGTATTATGCCAACGATCATTTTAACGATTTTGGCGCGTCCGACGAGGAAATGTATCGGGTTGGCGTCGAGAAACTGGCCGAGCTCAAAGCGCAAGACAAGCCGTTTTACGCTCAATTTGTCACCACCTCAAGCCATAATCCGTTTGTGGTACCGGAGGATCGCCGCCAAATCGAGCTGCCGACGGAGATGAAAGGCACGATGCTTGGGAATTATATCGAGGCAGTCAACTACACGGACTATGCGATCGGCAAGCTGATCGATGGATTGAAGCAAACGGGGTTGTGGGAAAATACGACGCTGGTGTTCTACGGGGACCACTTTGGCCTTCAGGAGAAGGATGTGCCCGCCAAGGAGATCAGCGAGAAGCTGGGGATCGCTTACGACGAGCGGATCAGCCGGTTCAACATCCCGCTGATCATTCACATTCCCGGCCAACAACCCGGCCAAGTTGTCGAGCGCACCGGAGGCCAGGTTGATATTTTGCCGACGGTAGCTAATCTTCTCGGAATTTCGTTGGAACATGAGGGATTCACCGCCTTTGGTCATGACTTGCTGAACCTGGATCGTAACGTGGTGGGGATGCGGTATTATCTGCCGACGGGCTCGTTCTTTAACGATGAAGTCATGTTCGTCCCAGGTGCTGGCTTTGACGACGGCGCAGCGGTTTCTCTGGACACGCTGCAGCCTGTCGCTGATATTGCGCCGTATCGCAGCGATTACGATTACATTTTGCAACTGATGAAGCTCTCCGATGAATATGTTAAGCTCCTTCCGAAACGGGGAAGATAAACGCAACAAGGCCCTGCTAGATACCGCAAGAAATAGCGGTTCATAGCAGGGCCTTCATTTTTTAATCATTAACCAAGGATGGTATACCTTGTTTTCGCGCTCTCGGCAACCAGCTCCGGAAGCTCTTGCAGCTGAAGCTCATAAACTTCACGGGTGATGCTGCCATCGTCCAACCGTTTCTGCAACTGCTCCTGTAGTTGGGCAATTTGCAGCTGGATAACCTGGTTTGCATCCTGACCATGGGATTCGGCAATCTCTGCCAGCGACTGGCCTTCAAGCAAAGCGTCGTAAACCTCCCGGTCGGAGGAAGCGCCCAGCACTCGGTTCAGCTCGTCCTCCTGACGCTCCGCCTTATTGCTTTGGTTGGATTGCTTGGAGGGGTGAGCCGCATAGCTCAGGCTGGTTACAAAACTGGACATGCTGGGGTTTATCGTAATCACAAGGGCCATCGTGCCGAGAATAACAACTTTTTTAAGTTTGAATTTCATAGATTACATTCCTCTCTTTGATGCAAGGGATCGTATTGATCGTAAAAAATCATTGTTGTGAGATCATGGATGTCTACTAGTAATACGGTTCAGGTGCCCGGCAAGTTTCAATTGGCTCCAATCCCTTGAATGAAAGGGTGGTGCTCAAGGGGGGTGTCCCTTATAATGGAATTTATTTCACGCTGATTTTCGGAACAGAGGGGGCTGCGAGAAATGGGTGATTTTATGACGGTTCATTCGCTCAACGTGGGAAAGCCAGTCGAGGTGGAACATCAAGGCAAAACGGTACGAACCGGCATCTTCAAAACGCCGGTGACGGAAGCAAGGTATCTCTCGTCGGTGAATTTTGCCGGTGATGAGCAAGCAGACCTTAAAAATCACGGGGGACCTGACAAGGCGGTTTGTGTCTATCCGTATGAGCGCTATGCTTATTGGGAAGAGAAGTTGGGGATTACCTTGGCACTTGGGGCGTTTGGGGAAAATATTACAACCGAAGGCATGCTCGAAGATGAGATCTGCATCGGTGACCGGTTCCGTATGGGCGGTACGATGGTTCAGGTCAGCCAACCACGTCAGCCTTGCTTCAAGCTGGGGATGAAGCATGGTTTGCCCGAACTGCCGCTGACCATCCAGCAAACGGGATATACCGGATATTATTTCCGGGTGCTCCAGGAAGGAGAGGTTCGGCCCGGGGATCAACTGGAGCTTGTCGAGAGGCATCCCGCAGGAGTTACGCTGGCGTTCGCGAACCGCGTGATGCACGTCGACAAAGAGGATGCCGATGGGATCCGGCGTATTTTGGCCGTGGAGGAGTTGTCAACCAGTTGGCGTGAACAGTTGACGGCCCGGTTGAATCGATTGACCAGCAAATAACCAGCTTGCAATACATCCGCTGCCCGTGATGGGGGCGGATTTTTTCATGCTTCTAGTCCTAGATAGATGGCGATAGTCCCTGGTTTATCCAGAATTTCTCGTACGGGGATAGGCATCTAGGAGTGAAAATTTTTTTACAAGCGGGAAACATAGAAACTTTTACCTGGTATCGCACGTCAAATGGGAAGAGTTACTTTTTCTTTAGCTGTGCATTAGCAAGGGGAGGACGAGATATTTGAAAAAAATTTGGGCTTCGCTCTTAGCCGCACTCTTAATAATACCAATCTTTCAACAGACAACGGCGCAAGCGGCTACGCCGATCAGCATTTACATTGATGGTAACCGGCTGACTACCGACCAGGATCCGGTTATCATTAGCGGACGGGTGATGCTGCCGCTCCGGGCTATCTTTGAAGCGCTGGACGCCAAAGTGAACTACAACCAGACGTTGAAGACCGTTACCGCCTACAAAGACGGTACCACGATCACGCTGAAGCTGATGTCGCGTTCGGCAACCATCAACAATGAGACGGTTTTGCTCGACGTGCCGGCACAAAGCGTGAAAGGCAGAACAATGGTGCCCGTCCGCTTCGTCAGTGAGGCGTTAGGGCAGCAAGTCGGGTGGAACAATTCCGCCAAAATCGTAACGATTAAATCCGGCTTTGGATCGGGCGGATCGGGCGGCTCGGATAACGGAAGTGATCCTGGTCCGGTAACCTACGTCACGGCCCGTGATGTAGGAAATTACGGGGATGGACGGGATTTGCAAATCAGCTTCTCGAAATCCTCGAACGAATCGCGCGTTGAACAGTATCGCGTGATGGTCGTGAAGGCAGCGAATGCTTCCAGCTTTAATCTGGCAGCCGCCCAGAAAGTCGGCTCGGCCAATTACACCTCGTTGTCTCCGTCAGGATCCGATCCGTCCTTAACGCTGTCAGCCAGCGCACGGGATGTGGACGGAGCAGCGATTCGTGAGGATCAATCCTACGTTGCTTATGTATTGGTGATCGGCAAGGGCAACAGCGCCAATACGTTGTCGAATCCATCACCGGCCTTTACGTTGACCAACACCGTGTCCGTTGCGGCTCCAACGAACGTTAAAGTCAGTGACGTGAGCGATTACGGCGATGGCCGCGACCTGAGCGTCACCTTTACAAGAGCGCAAAATGAAAGCAACATCGCGAACTATCGCGTGTTCGTCGTCAAGACGAAGGACGCTAGCAGCTTTACAGTGAGCACGGCGAACAACCTGTCCAGCTCTTACTACACGCTTGTGTCCAAAACAGGGAGCGGATCGACGTTAACCGGTCAGTTGTCCTCTTCCACGCGGGATACGTCCGGTGATCTGATCAAGAACGGCGTGTCCTACACAGTGTTTGTGTTATCTGTGAGCAATAGTACGGGATATGCGAACAAATTGTCGTCCGGCTCCTCGGCGATTACACTCTCGCAAGGCTCGATTATCGCGCCGGTCATCACGAAGGTGGAAGACTGGAACGACTATGGCGACGGCCGCGACCTGCGGGTGAGCTTCAACCGGATCTCGGATGAAACGCGGATCAGTTCGTACCGGATCTTCGTTGTGAAAGCCAGTGACTATGCGAACTTCAGCCTGGCCAAAGCAAACCAAGTCTCTAGCGTGAACTATACGCAGGTGAACAAGACCGGTTCGAATATTACTTCGTATGCCTTGTCCTCCAATGCCCGGGATGTCGACGGAGCCACGATTCGCAACGGTGTCAGCTATCGGGTATTCGTTATGGCCGTGGGTACCGGGGCTTACGCAGGAAACAATACGCTGTCGTCCGCTTCGGCTGCGATCACGTTAACCAATGGCAGCACGGTGGATATGGTATCGAACGTCACGGTCGAAGACGTGAGCGATTATGGGGACGGCCGCGACCTGAAGGTAACCTTCACCCGGGCTGCGAACGAAACGTATATCAGCAATTATCGGATCCTGGTGGTCAAAACCTCGGATGCGAATAACTTTACGTTAGCCAAGGCAAACAATGTTGGCAGCGCCAATTATACGACGGTGAGCAAGAACGGCTATACACTTTCCACGGTTCTGAAATCGGGGGCGAGAGATGTAGACGGAGCCACGATCCGCAACGGCGTCAGCTATCGGGTGTTTGTCCTGTCGGTAGCCAGCAACGGATATAACCTGAGCAATGCGTTGTCTTCTTACTCCTCGCCGATTACATTGTCGCCAAATACAATTGATGCGGTTTCGAATATTAAAGTCTCCGACGTAAACGATTATGGCGATGGCCGGGATATGCAGGTTTCGTTCTCACATGCTTCCAATGAAACGTACATCAGCCAATACCGGATCATGGTGGTGAAATCGTCGAACGTTGGCAGCTTCAACTTATCGAAAGCAAATGCGCTGTCCAGCGATAGATATACGTCGGTCAGCAAAGGCAGCAGTACTTTGACTGCTACTCTCAACGCAAGTGCGAAAGACGTTGACGGCGACCGGATTAAAAACAACGTCGCTTACCGAGTTTTTGTCCTGTCCGTAGCCAATAACGGTGGGAACAATGTATTGTCGACGTACTCGAACTTAATTACGTTAAGCGACAATAGCGCTGTTAGTGCAGTTAATGGTTTGTATGCACAATTGAATGGCACGAAAAGCGGTACCTACCGAGATATCGATTTCGGTTTTAATAAGCTGGCAAATGAAAGTAATGTCGTGGAGTACCGGATTCTCGTAGTTCCAGCATCAAAAGCGGGTAACTATAAACTTACGGATGCCAACAAGGTCAACGATCCAGAGCGATTCACATCGGTAAATCCGAGCGGGAAGAACGTGAAGCAAACCTTGGCACACTCGAAGGACGTTGATGGAAATGAGATCAACAAAGATACCTCGTATCAAATTTTTGTTTTAACTGTAGCCAAGAACGGTGCTAACGCTCTATCTGCCGCGTCTAATGCTGTGAAGCCGACAGTGGGGCCGGATAATATTTCGGTTGCTCCGGTAACTCGACTCAATGCGGTGGCTGAAGGGAACTCCATTAAGGTTGATTTTGAGCAGCCTGACAACAGGAATTACATTCGATCCTATAAGGTTCTCGTAATTTCTGAAGACCAAACTTTAAACTTGGATGCGGCTATCGCTTTGAAAAACAATGGTGTCAATGTACCAGCCGATAATGGCACACTCAGTACTGTGGTTAGCCAAGATATCTATCACAATCCGATTGCTGCCGGGAAATACAGAGTCTATATTCTGTCAGAGCCGGATGGGACTAATGCAAAAGGATATGCACTTTCGAACTCTATAACGGTAGAAGTCCCTGTGGTACAATCGGAGCCCGAGGATGAGGGGCAAGGTGCGGAGCCGAAGGATACGGATTCATCTTCACTATAAATTCGATGTGCATTCACAAGAGCGGTGCGCTTAAGGCGCCGCTCTTTTTTTGTGTGTAATTGGCTCAGTACAGGCGGCGGATTGACAATCTTTTCAAAATTTATGTAACATTAAGGTCAAACTAGGGAGCGGAAGGAACCCAAATGCGGAACATCGATGCAGTAGTCAAAGCAGACGGAACGCTGGATGAGAGCAAGATCTGGCGCCGGGAACCTATGTACCAAGGCATGAATGGACAATGGGTGGAGCGGATCTACCTCGCTCCGGGTCAAAGTTATATTTTCAAGCCGCTGACGAACGGGGAATCGGCGGACCGGGAGGCATGGGTGTACCGGAACGTGTTGGCGGAGCTGCCTGAGATTCCAGCGCCGATGCTGCTTGCCGCTTCGCCGGAGGGGAGCGGTGCTAAGAGCTGGGCGATCTTCGAGGATCTGGGGCAGCTGAACCATACCTACCGGCTGGAGTACGCCCGAGCGGCGGTGCGACAGCTGGCTCGCCTGCATGCGGCTCCCGTGGAACAGTGGCCGAGCTTGCCCGCCCAAGGCCCGAAGCCCGGCATCGCAGCCATCGCCGCAGACGTGTTGAATCGGCGGGAGGAGGCACTGGCTGTCTTAGGCGGACAGGGGCTGCCGGTCCAGTGGTTGGATTCCGAGGTCATCTCGGCGGTCCGGGACGGGCCCGGCTTCACGGCCAAGCGGCAGGTGCTGTCGCATGGCGATCTGCATCAGGGCAATTACGCCGTGACAGGGGCGGGGCGCGTGGTGTTGCTGGATTGGGAGCATGCGCACCGGAATCTCCCCTATTGGGATTTGTACCATCTGATCGACATGTCCCATCCGCGCTTTCCTAAGGTGATGCCGGCAGAGGATCGGATGGAGCTGCTTGAGACGTATCTTGCAGAAGCGGACAAACAGGGCACGTCATGGGTCAAGGATGTGCTGATCCGGGAGTACGCCTGGGTTGCTGCGATCTTTTCCCTATGGATGCTCCTCTTGATTGAAGGAGATTTGCGCCGAGGCGGCGGCGTTTGGACGAAGGAAGGGCTGCTGCGGCAGCGGGAAGAGACGGCGAAAGGCTTGGCTGGATGTTTGGAACTGCTGGAGAACCATGGGTAGCCTATGAACACTTGCGATTGCGATCTGTTAACGGACTGTAGTGACCTTATCAGCTCATTTTCCGAATATTTCCTGCAGTAACGGACCTGTAAGCCGCTATTTGGGCTATAAAGAGGTGTTTCTACCGGATTTGCCTACAATAAGGTCTCTCAAGTCCGTTAAACTCGCGTAGCCTCGGATTCATAGCCATTAGCGTCCATTAGGTCCGTTAGCGGTTGACGAAGCAAGACATGACGTGGCAAGCCACATACTACTATATCAACTAGAGGCGGGATCAAATGAAGAAAGTCGGTTTAGTCATGCGAAAAATCCAGTTTGCGGAAGCCCAAGGCCCGCGCGTGTTTGCGGAGCGGCTGCGCGACATCGGCCGGGAACTAGGCGTGGAAGTTGTGTTCATCTCACCGGAGCGCCATGTCAGCGGACACGATTGGCTTCCCGGCTATGAACATGAGAAGGGGGATTTGGTCAATTACGATATCGTGCTGGACCAGATTTACTCGCAGAACATCGAGCACGTGATTTATACGGTATCCGGGTTTACTTTTCTGAAAATGTTCCTCCCCAAGAGCGTACTGTTTCCCCACAGCTTCCCTGATCCGGCGCTGACAGGTTACGAAATGATGAAGCCGTTCTATGGCATCGTGGACAAGGCGATCGTACAGACGGAGTTTTTGCGGAAGCAAATGAACGACGTGTTTGGTGTGACGGATGTGGATGTGATCCCAATCGGATTTAATGAAACGTTAGCGGAGCGGTATTATGACCCTGCGGCCATTGTGGAGAATCGGGTATTGTGGATCGGACGGGACGAGGAGAATCGGCGGCCGGACCTGGTGCTGGAATATGCGCGGCAGAATCCGGACAAGGATGTCGTGATGGTGTTTGGCGGGGAGCGTTATAAGGAAAGTGTGAAAAAATACAACATCCCTCGTAACGTTACCCTGAAGTTTGCATTAACCCAGGACGAGGTGTTCGCGCTGATGAACTCGGCCAAGGTGTACTGGAGCTGTTCCCGGTTTGATACCTTTGCGATGCCGCTGACCGAAGCGCTGGCGATGGGCAAAATCGTCGTCAAACCAGAGCATCCGTGTTATGGCCACATCAGCTCTCGGCACGCCTTTTCCGGCAACGAGCACAACTGGTTTGAGCTGGTTAACATGGCGGCAGCTTCACCGCTGAAGTTTTCCAGGGACAATCGGGATTACGCCTTTGAGAAGTTTTCAGCGACCGTGATGAAGCGAGGCTACGAGCGGTTCTTTGGGGAGTGGCTCAAATGAGCGGGCGGACGGAAGAAACCAATGCGGCTCGGAATATCATTAATAGTTAATCACGATAAGGACAGTCGATTCACGACTGCCCTTATTTTTTTTGCCTGAGCAGGAATTATTAGGATATAAGCGGAATTACAAATTACAAACTCAAGAACTATAGGCCTAAGTTCCAACATACACTTGGTATATAAATTCATCGGCCAGAGAAAGGGCTGAAGTTACATGTCACAACCCATGCTTACCGATGGGCAACCGTTTTTCTTTTATGAGCCGCCCTCCACACAGAACCAGGATCAGGGGGAACGCCGTGAGATGATGTATCGCGACCCGGACCAGATCTACGTGGGATTCTGGCGAAGGCTGCTCGCGTATTTGATCGATGCTGCCATTTTAACGCTTGTCAATTGGTTGCTGCCTTTGCCCGATCTGGTCCAGCGGATTCTGGATATCTTGTATTTTGTGATCATGCCCTGCTCTTCCTGGCAGGGGACGGTCGGGAAGCGGGTGATTGGCGCAAAAATTGTAGATGGTCAAGGAGAACGAATTTCGTTTTTACGTTCGCTCTGCAGGTACTTTGCTCAGATTTTATCCGCTTTGATCCTGTTGATCGGTTTTATCATGATTGGTTTTACCCGGGAGAAGCGGGGATTGCACGATTGGATCTGTGACACGTTCGTCATTAACCGGGATTCGGAGTTTTATCCTTAACCGAAGATGCACTTCGGTTATTTTCAATATTTATGAAAGCGTTTTAATTAATTAGAAGAGCAGAAACGGAGGAGAAGGCAAATGACATTGGCAGAGCGATTGGGGTACGGGCGGGAAGCCAAACTGTTGATTGTAAACGCGGACGATTTCGGCATGTGCCATGCGGAGAATATGGCGATTACCCAACTGCTGCAGGAACGGGCGGTATCCTCCGCGACGGTGATGATCCCTTGCTCCTGGGCCAAGGAAGCAGTGGCGTGGAGCGTTGCCAATCCAGAGTACGATGTGGGGGTCCATTTGACGTTCACCAGTGAATGGAACGGGTACAAGTGGGGGCCGGTTACCCGGGATGGAGACGTGCGAACTCTGGTGACAGAGGAAGGTTATTTTCCCGAGGACGTCGCCCGCTTCGAATTGCAGGCCACCCGGCCGCAAGTGCGCCTTGAAATGATTAATCAGGTGGAGACCGCATTGGCGCTAGGCTTGGCTCCTACACATCTCGATAACCACATGGGCAGCCTATATGGTTTGGCAACAGGGAACCATTTCCTAGACGTGACGTTTGAGATCTGTGCGGATTACGGATTGCCCTTCCGGTTGCCTCGTTCACTGCCGCAAATAGGGAAATTGCCCCCGGAGGCGAATGCCCTCATGCGTCAGGTCACCGAGTTAGCTGACCGGATGGGTGTGATCCTCCTCGACGATCTCATCGGTCTGCCCTTTGGCAAGCAGCCGGGCGAAACATACGAGAGCTACAAACGCGATATGATTGCGGTTCTTAAAGGGCTCCGCCCCGGCGTTTCAGAGATTATCATCCATCCAGCGCTTGCAACGGAAGAACTGAAGGCTATCCATCACGAATGGGAAAAAAGACATTGGGACTACATGTTGTTCCGAGATCCAGACATTAAGACGGTTCTTGCGGAGGAAGGCATCGAGATGATCCGTTGGAAGGACTTGCAGGATCTGCAGAAGTCACAGCAGCGGCTTTAGGGCCGGCTGGCTGATTGAATAAAGGAGGCAGGGCGGATGATGCGAACCGCAAATCCGGGAAACCGGACGGAGCTTCAAAAGGTAGCCTACAGTTCGGGCAATCTGGCGGTCAATTTGATGTCGCAAGCTTTTGCAACCTATCTCGTCTATTATTACGTCGACGTGCTGGGCGTACGGCCTGCCTGGATCAGCTTGGCGATGATCTTTCACGGCGTGCTGAATGCTGTGCTGAACCCGTTGTTTGGTCATTTGTCTGACCGGACCCGCACCCGGTTTGGCAGACGCCTTCCTTATATCGGGTTTGGAATGGTTCCGCTGGCGGCAGCGTTTGCATTGCTGTGGGTGCCCCCGGCGGCGGAAGGAGCAGCCTTTCCATATTTTATTGGCACGGTGATTCTGTATGATGCATTATTCGTCTTGGTTGTTCTGAACTACTCGGCTTTGTTCCCGGAGATGTTCCAGAGTATTAAGGACCGAGCGTATGTCTCTTCATGGCGGCAAATGATGGGGATCGTGGGCATGATTGTAGGTGTCGCGATTCCGCCGCTCCTTTATTCTCAGATTGGTTGGGGTGCGATGGGGGTTATATTCGCTGGATTGTCGGCCATCTTCCTAGCGTTATCCCTTTGGGGCAGCCGGGAGCATCATGATCCGGAACGTGCCACCTTCCGTTTATCCACAGCGGTTCGACATACTTTGGGGAACCGAGCGTTTGTCCTTTACGTGACTGGCAGCTTTCTGGTGCAGTTTACATTTGCACTGCTGCCTGCCGGGATTCCGTTCTACACCAAATACGTGCTGGGCCGCGAGGAGAGCTATAACACCTTGTTGCTAGGGGCCATCTTTATCACCGCGATTCCTTGCGTATTTCTGTGGGGACGGATCACCGCCAAATATGGAGCTCGGCGGGGCATCCTCATTGCGGTGGGCTGCTATGCCGCAGCGTTGCTGCCGTTCGGCTTGGTTACACAGGCAGGCGGGGCGATGGGCACCGCTGCAGCCGTCGGCATCGGATTGGCAGGACTGCTGGTGCTGCTTGATGTCCTGTTGTCTGAGGTGATCGATGAGGATGAGCGGCGTACTGGGGCAAGACGGGAGGGCATGTACTTCGGCATGAACGGATTTATCGTGCGCTGGGGCGTTTCGCTGCAGGCGGCATGCATGGGGCTCATTCTGGAGGCGAGTGGTTACGATGCCGCATTAAATGAGCAGCCGGCATCGGCCGCGATGGGCATCCGATGGATGCTAAGCGGGATACCGGCTGGAGCGTTGCTGCTGGCATGGTTATTTTTTTACTTATTCCCTTTGGGCAAGAGAACGTCATAACCCGAGAGGATCGGGGGCTGTAACGCCCATTAACTTGATTTCAGCAAGCCTTCTACGGCTTCTTCGTTCAGCGGACGGCTGTAATAGTAACCTTGAATTTGATCGCAGCCGTTCTTCTGCAGAAATTCGAACTGCGCTTTCGTCTCGACGCCTTCGGCCAGCACCGTCATCCCCAGCGATTTGCCTAACTGGATGATGGAACGAAGCAGAGAGTTGTCACGTTCGGAGCACGGCGTCTCCTGCACGAAGGTTCGATCGATTTTCAGCACCTGAACCGGGAGCGACTTCAAGTAATGGATCGAGGAGTAGCCTGTCCCAAAGTCGTCTACCGAGAGTGAGATGCCCTTTTGCTGCAAGGCCGTTAAAGTATCCTTGATCATCACATGATCGTTTAACAGCGATTCGGTGACCTCCAGCTCCAAATACTGTGGGGCAAGACCTGTCTCGTCCAGCACCTGTTCAACGGTACGCAAGAATTGCGGATGTCGGAATTGCACCGCTGAGACATTCACCGATACCGGCAGCTTCGGATACCCGGCCTCTTGCCAACGTTTATTGGCTTTGCACGCCTCCAACAGGACCCATTCGCCTAATTCAACGATAAACCCATTCTCCTCGGCGATCGGAATGAAAGAGTTGGGCGGAATGTATCCCTGGACAGGGTCCTTCCAGCGGATCAGCGCTTCAAAGCCGGTCAGCTCTTGGGATAAGGCATTTACCTTGGGCTGGAAGTGAAGCTCAAACTCCCCTCTTGCCAGTGCGCGGATCATTTTTTTCTCTAACGTAATTTGGCTCTGCAGCCGATCCATCAGGTATTGATCATAGTAGTGCGGGCCTTCGAGCGCTTCCTTCTTGGCTTCCTTCATCGCCATTTCTGCATGCTGCAGCAGTTGATGAATGTCAGATCCGTCGTCCGGGTAGAGGCTGACCCCCATTCCGAAACTGACCTGGAACGCATAGTTGGATATTGTGTAAGGCTCTCTAAGCGCTTTATACAAATCTAGTGCAAGTGTATGTATGTATAAGGGATCCGTGATATTCGACACCAATACGAAAAATTCATCTGCAAAATTCCGGCATATCGGTGTTCCATCCGGGAATGAACGACGCAGTCTTTCTGCGACTTGGCGCAGCAGTTCATTGCCTTTGCTCTCGCCATAGCTTTCATTAATCAGCCGAAAACGGTTGAGATTGATACAAATGACAGCGGCCGTGGTATTCTCGGCTTGGGCCGAAACGAGCTCGGTGTACATCAGCTCCTTAAAATAGTTGGAATTCAGCAGGTGGGTCACCGGATCGAAATGGGACAACTGACGAAGTCGTTCCCTTGAAGCTTGTTGCTTCTCCATTTCCCGAGTTACGTCGAACTGAAGCCCAATGAAATAGAGCAGATGCCCGTCCGAATCCAAAATGGGACTGATGACAAACTGGTTCCAGAAGGTGCTGCCGTCCTTTTTATAGTTCTTGATGGTTACTGTAGCGGCCCCAATTTCCTTGATCGCTTTCCGAATTACGGCGAGATGTTCTTTGTTGGTCTCTTTTCCCTGAAGGAAACGGAGATTCCGATGGAGAACTTCCTCTCGCTTGTATCCGGTAATCTTCTCAAATCCTTGATTGACATAGACTAATGGATTGTCCGGAAGATTCGGATTTGTAATCGCCAGGCCAACGCCCATCCGATCAATGGCCTGAAACAAGGCCGAAGCGGTGAGCACGGATTCAGGCTGGAATAGGGAGCGTATCTGATCGTCTTCCACAATACAAAGCCTCCTCGAAATGATCCGCTGTAGAAGTAGAATAACAGACGATGTATGTCATACGGGAGAATCTACTAAAGTCATCACTTATGACTCCATCATACATGTGGCACGGTACCGATGGCAATCGATTTTTCCGACAAGGTGCGACAGAAGACGCGCATCCTTTCACCTAAATGCCAGTAGTCGTATGATAGAGAACAAAAGTTGACTATATCGATCAGATGCAAAAAAAGCGAGCCTGGGGGGTCCCTAAGCTCGCACTTATTTTGAATAGGCTGACTATTGAACGTCAGTTACCTCGGATTGCATCATTTCCAGCTTGCGGATGATCTCCTTTTGCCATTGGCGGTCGCCCAAATGGGTGGCAAGATTGAGCAGATCCAAGTAATCATCGATGTTCAGCCTTGTCTTTCTACGGGCGGCTAACAATCTCATGGGCATTCTCTCCTCTTACACTGTTGTTCGTTGATAAACCAGGTCAGCTCTGAATTAATAATGATAATCATTATCATATAATCCTCATTTTTATTATGCACAAATCTGTATCGCTTGTAAATAGCAGCAATACCGTTTATTTTAGATTTAAACGAAAATGGTGAGTGATGGGATGGCTGCAGCCAACAAGGGATAAGCTAACCTCAAAGAACATCATCAAATGAATTAACGGGGGGCGTTATGGAGACTGAATCGCTGTTAAAAGTTGAGGAGCTCGCAATCAAGAAATATAAGATTTTTATGCAAAGTCATATCCGGTATATTGCCAGAGCAATGCTGGCGAGCATGTTTATCGGTTTTGGAGTCATCGTTGCGTTTAAGAGCGGGAACTTCTTCTACGTGGAACATTCGCCGCTGACCTATCCGATGGCCGCCTTGACCTTTGGCGCTGCAATTATTCTTATCGCTTACGGCGGCGGGGATCTATTTACCGGAAATACGTTCTATTATACATACGCGGCTTTAAGGAAACGGCTGAAATGGCTGGATGTCACCAAGTTATGGGTGTTTAGCTACCTCGGCAATATTTTGGGCGCAGCCGCTTTTGCCCTTCTGATTTACTTAACGGGCTTATTTGCCGATGCTTCGGTGAATAGCTTCTTGCTCAACGTAGTTGAGCATAAGATGACGACTCCTGCCACAGAATTGTTTTTCCGCGCCATTCTTTGTAATTGGCTGGTGTGCCTGGCTTTTTTCATTCCGATGGCGCTGCAAGGGGATGGGGCGAAGATGTTTGCGATGATGTTGTTTGTCTTCTGCTTTTTTATCTCCGGTTATGAACATAGTATTGCGAATATGTGTACCTTCGCCATCGCTTTGGTGCTGGACCATCCCGCCACAATATCGTTTGGCGGTGTTCTTCACAACTTGATTCCTGTCACCCTAGGTAATTTGGTTGGCGGGGTGCTGTTGATGGGCTTTATGTACTATTTCGCCAACAAGCCGTATCTGGATGCGGAGGATGCTTCCGGTACGTCGAAATAGCCAACAGGTACAGTCAGACATCTTCTCATCAGGAGGTGTCTATTTTTTTTTGTAGAACCATGTAATATGGCATAGGTCTTCTTGTACTCCTATGATAAGATAAAGCAAAATATGCTAATTTTCGTGATTTGATAGTACCTCCACTATCCTAACGTAAAGGGTGTATCGCGAATGAAGCAAATCCGTCTGTTATGGGTGGCATTCCTGCTTGTGGTTTTGGTCACGGCGGGGTTAGGCTCGACAACAGCCGAAGCGGAGCAGAAAGAGGTTCGTTACCAGACGGAGCTGGACTATCCTCCTTATAAGTTCAGTCAAAACGGATTTCTGATGGGCTTCGATCTGGAATTAACCCACATGCTCTTCAAAGAGAAGGACTATACGCTGGTTTACTCCACCTCGGATTGGAAAAACGTGTACCAAGCTCTTACGGAAGGGGAGGCGGATACGTCCGGATTAATGGCGATCCAAGAGAATCGAAGGCAGGATGTGCTATTTTCCAAGCCGGTGATGCGGACTTATATCGGAGTCTATGCGGGAGAACATTTTCGCGGCTCATTAAGGACGGATGAACTCCACCAATATTCCGTTGGCGTAGGCGCCGGACAATATACGGAAGATATTTTACGGACTAAAGTTGGTGTAACGTCTTATCGTACATATCCTACCGTCGAAGCGGCCCTTGCCGCATTAAAACGGGGAGAAATCGACCTGCTGTTTGAGAATGAAAACGTCGTCGATTATTTGATTGTTAAGCAGGACATGACCGGAGAGGTTCACAAGTTGCTGGAAGGTTTGTATCCCTGCGATGTGGCTTATGGGATCAGCAAGCAAATGCCGGAGTTGGTTGAGTATGTGAACCGCCGGATTGATGATGTGAAGCGCTCAGGGGTGTATGAGGAGCTCTATCTGAAATATTTCTTCACCCATTCTGAATCCTACTCTTACGCATTACGGAACCGACTGATTCTCATCGGCGGACTGTTGGTCGGAGGGGGAGCCATCGGCTACACTTTACTTCGGACGTACATCAAACGTCTGCGCCGCACGATTCACGGCGAACGGGAATTTTCGAGGGAAGTGCTGGATCATAGCAACCTGTTTATTTGGGCGGTACATGGTGACGGGACAACGGTGCGTTTCAATCGGTACGCCGAGATGATTACCGGTATTCGGGAAGGAGAAGCGATTGGACGGCCATATACGGAGCATTCTCTGCTGCAGCACGCATGCCGGGAGTTGATTCCGCTGCTGGATCAGGCGCTTGCGTATCGCTTTGTGGATCATTGCGAGATTCATTTATTTTGCGCGGATCAAGGGAAGGATAAGGCGTTCTTGTTCCGCACGACAGTGATTCCTGGACTGAAAGGTGACCCGGATGTTTTCATCATGACTGGTGTAGATATCGAAGAGCGTAAGCAATTCGAAAATAAGTTGCATTACAGCTATCAGGAGCTGGAGGCTGCGCATTTAGAGTTAACGGCGACTCAGGAAGAATTAAGACAGAACTTCGATATGCTGCTGGATAATCAGGAGCGGCTAAGACGTAGCGAAGAGCGCTATCGCATGGTCACGGAGGCATCCAACGGCGGCATTTGGGAGTGGGATTTGGATCGGAACCATCGGTATTATTCGCCGAGATGGTTTGAACTGCTGGGTTACGAACAAGAGGATTTAATAACCAGCGAGATGATGCAACAGGTGGTCCATCCGGAAGATAATGTGAAAATCCATGAGGAATTTGCGTCCTTACAGGCAGGGGTCAAAGAGGTCTTCGAGTGCGAATATCGGCTGCGGTGCAAAAACGGGGAGTACCGCTGGTTTTTAGGACGAGGGAAAGCGCTGTTTGATGATCAAGGGCGGGCCTATCGGATGGTGGGATCGAATATCGATATTCACCAGTTGAAATTGTACCAGCAGCGGATGCGGCATCTCGCCTACTACGACACACTTAGCGACTTGCCGAACCGGTTATATTTGCTTGAGAAAATGGATGAACTGGTTTCCCGAGAGGATGCCAAAGCCGCATTATTTTTCGTAGATACGGATAATTTTAAATTTATTAATGATACGTTGGGGCATAAATTTGGGGATCGGCTGCTGATACAGGCCAGCGCTCGCTTGACCTCCCTGATTGGAGAGGCCGGGATGCTCTTTCGCCTCGGCGGGGATGAGTTTGTAATTCTGATGAATGATGCGGGGAAGGAAGAAGCAACGGGACTGGCCCAAAAGCTGATCCAGGGATTCAAGGAGCCGTTCCGGATAGACGACAGCGATCTGTATGTATCGATTAGCATCGGAATATCGTTCTACCCGGAAGACGGACGGAGCCCGGAGGAACTTCTCAAGAATGCCGACGTCGCGATGTACGCGGCCAAAGAGGCGGGGAAAGGCCAATATGCCGTCTTCGCTCCAGCTTTCCTTGAAGCGTTTAATGAGCGAGTGGTCTTGGAAAAGAACCTGCGGCATGCGCTCGACCGGGGGGAGTTCATCATTCACTACCAGCCTCAAATCTCGGTTCGCGACGGCCAAATTTGCGGGTTTGAAGC
This sequence comes from Paenibacillus barengoltzii NBRC 101215, assembly GCF_004000745.1. Taxonomy (GTDB): domain Bacteria; phylum Bacillota; class Bacilli; order Paenibacillales; family Paenibacillaceae; genus Fontibacillus; species Fontibacillus barengoltzii. The sequence continues at coordinate 45,514 of NZ_BILV01000007.1, read as the reverse complement.
GCTGATCCGTTGGAACAGTCCGGAACTTGGCTTCGTATCGCCTTTATCCTTTATCAAAATAGCCGAGGACAGCCGCCTGATCGTCCCAATCGGCGAATGGGTGCTGCGAGAAGCGTGTGCTTTCGCCAAACGTCTTGAGGACGACGGGTTTGGAACGTATAAAATCGCTGTGAACATTTCCGTGGTTCAGCTGCTTGAAGAAGACTTTGTTGGCAAGGTGTTGCAGATCCTTCAGGAGACCGGCTTGAATCCTGAATACTTAGAGCTGGAAATTACCGAGTCGATGATTATGGAAACGTTGGAATCACTGGTGCCGAAGCTCAATGAATTGAAGGCCAACGGCATTCAAATCGCATTAGATGATTTTGGCACCGGCTATTCCTCGCTGGGGTCACTTAAGCAGATGCCAATTACAACATTGAAGGTGGATCGATCATTTATTGAGCATTTGCCGGAACAGGATGACAGCCGTTCGCTCGCGAAAGCAATCGTTCTGATCGGACGCAAAATGGGGCTTCAGGTCATCGCCGAAGGTGTAGAAACCAAGCAGCAGATGGAGCATGTACGCCGCGCGAAATGCGATGTCATTCAAGGGTATTATATTAGCAAGCCGCTTCCGGAGGTAGAGCTGCGCGATTTGCTGCGAAGCTTCCCGCTGGATGAGATGGCATAAAAATAACCTGCAGTCTCGTGGAATATAGAACACGAGACTGCGGGTTATTCTTTTTGGATCAAAGGCCGGCTGTCGAGCCGCTGACTTGCACAGGAACGGAATCCGGTTCGCTGAGGAACGCAGTAATCGGCATGGAGGCGGCGCCGAGTGCGGTCGATCGGATGCCTAAGTTGGCGAAAGCTACTGCGGATTTCTTCCGGTGATAAGACAAGCTGCGGTTTTCGATGGTGCGCAGCATCGCATCCTCAATGAGGTCCCCGGCTAGCGACAGACGGTTGCCGATGACGATCAGCTCCGGATTGAGGATGTTGACCAAATTGGCGAGTCCAACGCCAAGCTGGGCGCCGATTTCATTCAGGAGCTGGGTCGCCCGGGAGTCACCGCCGCGGGCCAGTTGAAGCATCTCCTCCAGGTCGGGGTGCTGTTCTCCCCACACCTTGGCGGCTCGGTCAAGCAACGCCTTCTCCGAGGCGAGCGTTTCCCAGCAGCCGCGGTTGCCGCAGCGGCAGAGCGGGCCGTTCTCGGCGACGGTCATATGACCAACTTCGCCGGAGAAATTCGACGTGCCGCGGTACAGTTCGCCGCCAACGATAATGCCGGAACCGATGCCGATCCCGATGCTGAGGTAGATCAAGTTTTGGGCCTCGCGTCCGGCCCCAAAGAGCTTCTCGCCTATCGCGCCGGCGTTGGCCTCGTTATCAATATGAAGATTGGCCCCGAATTCGGAGGCCAGCGGTTCTAATAATTCAACCTTGTTCCAGTCCAGGTTGGGTGCGGAGATCACCCGGCTCTTGTCGTCGACGAGCCCGGGTACGCCAATGCCGATCCCCACGATCCCATACGGGGATTCGGGTAATTGCTGGCGAAACTCATGGATAGTCTGACGAATCTGATCCAGTACGTGCTCCGGACTGAAGTCGCGAAGCGGCACCAATTTTTCCTGAAGCACGTGGCCCTCCAGATCAACCAGCACGGCCAGTAAATCATTGACGCGGATGTCGATGCCAATGGCATATCCGGCATTGCGGTTAAAGAGCAGTAAGGTCGGCTTGCGCCCGCCGCTGGATTCGCCGGGGCCGATCTCGGTAACCAGATGACTGTCGATCAACTCGGAGACGAGGGACGATACGGTCGCCTTGTTCAAGCCAATCGCAGCGGAGATATCCGCACGAGACAAGGGTTGACGCTGACGAATCGTATCCAGGACGATCGTTTTATTCATTTTTTTGATCAGCTGTTGGTCGCCTGTGATTTTCATGTAAACTCCCTCGTTATACCCAAGCTTGTTAGCATGGCAATATTGTGTCTATACGCATCATAACATAAACGTCCCAGGTAAAATCAATAACTTTGTTAGTTTACTAGACAAAGTAAGATATAGAAAAGCGCGATAATGACGCGGTGCATTCGAGGTTTTGCCCACAATTTGCCCACAAAAGGGCTAACTTATTGTGGATATGAGGTCTTGCATGAGGTTGTCGAGCTTTTCGACATTAGCCCGACGGCGTGCTTCTGTAACATGATAATAAACTCGTTTTGTCATCTCATCCGTAGCATGTCCGAGTTGCTTTTGGATATCCTCCAACGATGCGCCGGCTTCGGCGCTCAGACTCGTAAAGGTGTGTCTCAAGCTATGTGGTGTGATCGTCGTTGGCAACCCCGCAGCAGTAAGAACGTTCTTCAAGGTATACTCTACGGTAGCAGGGTGCAGTGGGTATCCAGGGTAGTCTTTGTAACTTACAAATAAAAATCTTCGATTTGGGTCCTGATGAAATTTAGGGCCGCAAAGCAACCTGAACGACTTAAGATCGGTCCTTTGGTTTTCAATTACAGTCGAGACCGTATCGCTGAAATCAACAGTCCGGATCGACGGCTTATTTTTTGGTGTAACTAACTCATACTTTCGTATACCTCCCTTAGGGATGTACAGGTTAGCAATGATTCGCATTGTCCGCTTGGTAGTATCAACCCTTGCATCTTCCAGCGCACACAGCTCGCCGATCCGCAAGCCGGTATAGGACAGCACAAAGACGATCCGGTAGAGCTGACGCATTCCGAAGGCTAATTTAGGGTCTTTTTCTGATGCGGCCAGAGCTTTAATAGCTTTGAGTAATTCGACGAGTTGCCCTTTTTCAAGATAATCTGGCAAATCACCGGAGACTGCTAATTCCTCTAGATCGTCGAATGACTGCTTAACGGCCGGCTTAACCGATTCTGCAGTAGGGTCAATAGCAATCACTTGCATTCTCTTAGCGAGCTGGAATATCATGCAAATCGTTGAATAGATGCCGTTTATAGCGCTTTGCCCGAGTTTGTACTTGTCGCGAAGAGAAAGGAAAAAATTTTGAACCTGTAAAGGCGTAATGTCCTTCAGCTTTACACCGGCGAAGGCTTCTTTAGCTTGTTTCAAGTGTGCATACTTACCTTCGATAGTACCGGGTTTGAGCTCCTTCTCTGCGGCATACAGCTCGATTGCCTGCTTTGCCCAATCAATGAACAGAATGTTTTGCTCATCAACATAAAGTCCTTCGAGCAGCTTCGCTTCGATGATCACACCCGCTTGATAAGCCTCTAACGGAGTTGGGTACTGCTTGGTCTCCTTTTGTTTTCTTCCCTTCGTCCCGTCTGGTTTCGTAACCGGTACTTCATAGCGATAAGTGTAACCCTTGCCGCGCTTACGGACATTAGGAGGTAACTCCTCTTTCTTTCTTCTAGGCACTTACATTCACCACCTTAAACGGAATGTATGTTCGGTTTTTAGTATATAGTGAACGGCCTTGCGGCCGGAAAGCGCAGGGTATTATCTGAAATCCATAATTGAGGCTAGGTTCATTTGCATTACAATCTCTATGTCGGCCATCTGTAGTACAAAATGCCGGATATCGCTCATATGAAAGAAGGGGGTAAACTCTTCACCGCGGATCTTTCTAATTCTCTCCTTTACTCGAGGTAAGAAAATACCAATCTGGTCAGGTCGTTCTGTACTTACTACAAGCTCTGTTTGTACGATAGCCAGTCCAAAATCAGACTCGTCTAAATCCTCTCGGTATATACGCTGGAATGGGGGATGCAGTGGTAAGTAGATAGTTTCTTGTTTCCAGTCAAACTCACCCGATTCGGGCTTTACGATCATCCAGGCTGGCCAAGATCCATTTTCGTTATAGTCGTAGATGATTCCAATGTTATACATCGAAAATCACCTGCGTTACCTGTCCCTGGATCATAACCTCATCGATTGGATATACCCTAGGAGGAATATTTCGGTTAGCAGCCTGCAGGATGACATTGTCATCTTCGTAATAAACTCGTTTCAAAGTCCCCTCATCACCGTTTACAACTACAACACCTATTTTGCCGTGTTGACATGTACGTTGCTTTCGCACTAAAACCCGCATGCCCTCGCGAATTCCCTCTTCGATCATAGAATCTCCTTTAACGATAAGAAAAAAGTACTCACCGTCAGCAACGCTGTCTTTCGCTACGATTTCATATCCAATGATGTCTTGTTGCGCCAGGCTGTTATAACCGGCTCTAATCTCTCCGTAAATCGGAATTTTGACCATCTCTACATTTTCAATTACATTATTCAGCTTAATTGGAGTGGGATCTTGAGTTCTTCCCATTAAATAATCAATGGATACCCCAAAGTAATCTGCAATCTTCTGCAATTTATCTTGTTTGGGAGTGTATTTTCCTTGTTTCCAGCTTGTGAAAGTTGCTGTAGTTATGCCAGTCTCTTTAGCTACACGATACGCAGTAACATTGTGTTCCGCTAACAGCCTTTCAAATATTTCGTACATAGTAACCTCCAAAGGGTTTGGCTAAAAAAAATAAAATAGAAAACTAAGCTAAACCCCGTTGACTATGTCAGAAACCTATGCTAGTATACAAACATAGCTTAGAAATCTGAGCTATTGATCAAGGGTAGCTAAGAAAACTTTTATAATTTAGGTGACGCTATGATTATATAAGAAAACTTAGCTACTAGTCAATACATTTTTAGGAAGGAGTGTTTATTCATGTACGAAAAATTCCTAGGTCTGTTAAAGCAGACAGGGAAAACCCCTTATCAAGTTTCTAAGGATACGGGGATTTCTACGGCGACGCTAACAAACTGGAAGAAAGGGAAGTATCGTCCCAAAACAGATAAGTTGAAAATTTTAGCGGATTATTTCGGCGTGACCGTTGATTACTTCTTGTCGTGAACGCTCAAATCCAAAACGAAAGTGAGGTAACCAATGGAATATGGCGGCTCCTGTAAACCAAACAACCAGACTTATGCAAGTAATCCTGGATACGCTTGATGCTTATGATCGACAAGCCGTTATTCAACAAGTCAACAAAGAGTACGGGATTCAGGACAACATTCCTCGCGTTTACTCAGATAAAGAGTTGGCTGAGCGGTACAACGTAAATGTTCGTACCGCGCGTAAGTGGATTACGAACGGCAAAATCAAAGGTTTTCAAAATGACGGACGTTGGTACACACGAGCTGATTGGATCGATGAGTACGAACGAGGGGGAGTCTCTTGATCACAATCATCAGTGGTTCATGACGGAAAGGAGGATGACCATGGAGGACGCTAAAGAAATCGTCGATTACTGCGCCAACGAGGCGTGTGGCTCGGAGATCCGCTTTGGCCAACCGGTTTATAAAGTAGGCCATGAGCTGGTATGTAGTGGTCGCTGTCTGGTGGCAAAGCTTGGCGCCAAAACGGTAATCGCTGGGAGGGAGAAGGATCATGAAAGAAAAACCGGAGTTTGCAGTGTATAAGGGCGATGATTTGCTGGCCTTGGGCACAGCAGAAGAATGCGCGGCAAAGCTTGGTGTCTCTCCAAAATACATTTATTGGCTCACGATGCCAACGGCGAAAAGAAGGCTTGCGGCAAGAAAGCATCCTGAGAAATGTACGATTGGGGTTCGGTTGGATGATGATGGGGAGGAGGAAGACCATGAAAGCATCTGAGTTAGTCGAAATGCTGCAGCATCTTGTTGATCAATACGGTGACCGTGAGATTATGTTTGTCAATTATACCAGTTATGATGGCTCGAACCTCATCGGTAGTGAGGTTGAGGACGTTACCCACGAAGAAACGGGCGAAGGTAATCCGGTTTTTGTCTTATGGGACCGATGATCTTCCTGCCTAGTCGACACAAATAGCGAAGGAGGAACCATGAATCCCCAAAATATCAAATGGCAGTTACCAGTGATTCAAAGTAACAAGACTGATCATGATTGGGTGCATCCTTGGGCTAAATACCACGCTTTCGAAGGGTATAAATCCCTTTGTGGGAAGTACGTTCAAGATACAGATTTTTTTGAAACTGATATGCCTAAGGGTACCGATCGAAAACACATGTGCAAAGTATGCCTGAAGAAGTCTGGTGCATAGTTCGAAAAAAGAGCGAAGGAGTGATAAAGAAATGAGTATTTACGGAGAAATCGGTATCACGCGCCGCGACAAAACCCCGCAGCATTGGCGCAGGGATTACAGATTAAAAGCAACGGCCAAGAAAATGCTCGCACAAATCTCGGCAGAACGTGAGCGGCTTTTTAGAGAACTTGAATCCTTGCCGGATGATATTTCGGACGAGGAGTATGATTCGCGCTCACGAGAGATAGCCACAAAACTAGATGATCTGATTGAGCGAGCAGACGAAATTCGTCGTAAAAATCCTTGAAAGGAGGTGAAAGGCATGAACGTAACCGGACAGGTATGGTTGGAACTGACGAAGGATGAACGCCTTGTGTGTCTGCGCTACGCCGCCAGCGTGACAGCAAAGCGCTGGGAAAAAGAAAAGCAGCCTCTCGCGGGGTAGGAGCCCGGGAAGCTGCAAAACCAATCTCTCTGAGGTCAGTTTAGCTGACCGGAAAGGATTATGCAATGAAAATCTGTTATCGGGAAATTAACTTCCGACCGGAGAGCCTTAGATTAATCGAGCAAGTCAACGGAATTATTTCTGAATATCAGCAAATGGGCTACTCATTGACCCTCCGGCAAGTATATTACCAGCTCGTAGCTCGCGACGTCATTCCAAACAGCGAGCGGTCCTATAAAAACCTCGGCAATCTCATTTCAGACGGCCGGATGGCGGGTTTAATTGACTGGTCAGCTATTGAGGACCGGACACGCAACCTACGAGAAAACAGCCATTGGGATTCTCCAGGCTCAATTATCCACTCTGCTGCCTATAGCTACGCCATCGATAAATGGGCTGATCAGGACAATTATGTCGAGGTGTGGGTGGAAAAGGACGCCTTAGTCGGCATAGTCGGTCAGGTCTGCAGTGAGCTGGATGTACCTTACTTTTCTTGTCGTGGATATGTCTCTCAATCGGAAATGTGGTCAGCAGCGCAACGTCTACAGGATTTCGAGGGGCAAAAGGATATCCATATTATTCACCTTGGTGATCATGACCCAAGTGGTAAAGATATGAGCCGCGACATCATGGAACGGCTGGAGTTGTTCGGCGTGACAGTCAACTTTCAACGGATCGCTCTTAATTATGACCAAATCGAAGAATTCGAACCACCGCCAAACCCCACAAAGCTATCCGACAGTCGTGCGACCGGGTACATCTCAGAATTTGGATTCGAGTGCTGGGAACTAGATGCACTTCGGCCTGATGTTATCGATGGGTTAATCCGAGATGCTGTTACCAGTCTTTGCGACTTGGAATTACTGGAAGAGGCACGAAAGCGTGAACGGGCATCTAAGGAAACTCTATACGCCGTGGCTCGAAATTGGTCGGCAATCGAAGATGAATATGGGGGAGGTACGGGGGAATGAAGTCTACCGGAATTGTACGTCGTATTGACGATTTGGGCCGTGTGGTCATCCCGATGGAGCTGCGCCGGACGCTTGGGATCGCCGAAAGTGATCCACTCGAAATCTATGTAGACGGTGAAAAGATCATCCTGCGCAAATATCAACCTGGTTGCTATCTTTGCGGGAACGTGGAGGGCCATATGCACGACTTCTTTGGTAAGGCGATTTGCACCAAATGCGTCAAGCAGGTCGCCCGCTACAGCGAAAAGATTGAAGCCAGTATTAAAGCCTAATTCATTTTATAGGAGGACTCATACATGTCTAATCTCGTACCGATTCAAATCACCCTGCAGGCTGCCACGGCAGCTGATGCAAAACAACTTGTGCAGGATCTAGCCAGCACTATGTTCGGCATGGCTGACACCCGTATTCCGGCATCGACTGAGGTTTCTACGCTCACTCCTGCCGCGCCAGCAACCGTGTCACAACAGCCACAGCAGTTCACGCCGCAAAATGCATCGGCGCGCCCCCCGCAGCAAGGATATACAGCTCCAACCGTGCCTACTGCTCAGCCAAACCCGACCGCGCCACCTGCGCTCCCGGCAGGAGCTGTGCCGACATCTGCCCCGAGCTATACGATGGAACAACTTGGCGTAGCTGCTCAGCCATTGGTTGATGCTGGTAGAGGTCCAGAGTTGGTGGGCTGGCTGCAACAACATGGCGTTTCCGCGTTGACTCAGCTTCCTAAAGAGAAATACGGGGAGTTTGCGACGTTCCTCCGGAGCTTGGGGGCGTCGATATGATCGAAATCGCACACGCCGAGCGAGCTCACGCCCTGCTGTCTCCCAGCGGGGCCCACCGCTGGCTCCACTGTACGCCGAGCGCCCGCCTGGAAGAGACGCTGCCGGATACCGAGAGCGAAGCGGCAAAGCGCGGAACGTTGGCCCACGAAATCGCCGAGTTGAAGCTGCGGAAGGCGCTCACGGATAAGATGCCGACACGGAGCTACAACACAGCGCTGAAAAAGTTCAAGGCTCATGAGCTGTATGAGCCGATCATGGACGATCACACTGACGCCTATCTCGAATACGTCCAGAAGGTGGTTCACGCGTTCCCTTCGCCGCCTTTCGTTGCGATCGAACGCCGCGTAGATATTTCCGACTATGTGCCGGAATGCTCCGGTACCAGTGACTGCATCGTGATCGGGGGCGGCCATCTGCATGTGATTGATTACAAAAACGGACAAGGCGTACCGGTGAGCGCGGAGAACAACCCTCAGATGAAACTTTACGCGTTAGGGGCGGTGAAAGAATTTTCCTTGCTGTTCCCGATCGAAACGGTCCACCTTGCAATCGTGCAACCAAAGGTATGGGATCAACCTTCCGAGTGGACATTGTCGGCGTCCGATCTGCTTGCCTGGGGCGAGTCGATTAAGCCGATTGCCCAAGCGGCATTTAAGGGTGAGGGGAAATATACCATCGGCGAACATTGCGGCTTCTGCCGGGCGAAGGCGACCTGCCGTGCCCGCGTTGAGCACATGCTGGAAGCCGGTAGCAGAGCCCCGCTCAAGCCACCGCTAATCGGGTGGGATGAAGTGGGCGACGTACTCCGGCAGGCTGAAGGGATCGTCAGTTGGTATACCGATCTTAAGAAGCAGGCCCTTGCCGAAGTACTCAAGGGTGGCCAGGTCGCTGGGTGGAAAGCCGTCGAGGGTCGGGGGAGTCGAGATTATGCCGACTTGGATGCTGCTTTCGCTCACCTGAAGGAAAACGGTATTGACGAAGCTGTGCTGTATGAGAGGAAGCCGTTGACTCCGCCTCAGCTTGAAAAAGCCCTATCCAAGCCGGTCTACAAGAAGCTGCTCGAAGAACCAGGGCACGTTATCAACCGGTCGGGGGCTCCGACGTTGGTGCCTGAATCAGACAAACGGCCGGCAATTACCGACCAAGTTAAGCCGGAAGATGCTTTTAGCGCTCCGATTGAATAAATCCAAAACGTGAAAAGGAGAAACGACAAATGGCAAATGAAGCGACAAACGTAACGACGGGGCAGGTAAGACTGAGCTTTGTACATCTCTTTCAACCGTACGCGAACAAACCCGGGCAAGAACCTAAGTACAGCACAACGATCTTGATCCCAAAATCTGACGTAGCAACGATGCAGCGGATCAACGCTGCTATCGAGGCGGCGGCCCAGAAGGGCGTGGCCGGTATTTGGAACGGTGCGCGTCCTCCGCAGTTGAAGACGCCAATCTGGGATGGTGACGGTGTACGACAAAACGGCGAGCCGTTTGGGCCAGAGTGCAAGGGTCATTGGGTACTTACGGCCAGCAGTAAACAGCAACAGGCGATTGTTGACGTGAACCTTAACCCTATCATTAACCAATCCGAAGTGTACAGCGGAATGTATGCTCGTGTGAATATTAATTTCTTCCCGTTTTCCAACAGCGGTAACCGCGGGATCGGTGCTGGACTCGGTCCGGTACAGAAGCTGGCCGACGGAGAGCCGCTCGGCGGTCGAGTTACGGCAGAGCAGGCTTTTGGTGGAAATGGTGGAGGCGTAGGGTACGCCCCGGCGCCGGCACCGCAGGGTTGGGAGCAGGCCGCGCCGCCACAACAGTTTGGTCAACAGCCGCCGGTTGCTCCGCCGACGTATCAGCAACCTCCGCAAGCGGGATATGGTCAAGCGCCGCAGCCTTACGGCCAACCTGGCTTTGCTACGCCGCAGCCTCCGGCTCAGCCGCCACAACCAATTGATCCTATTACTGGCAAGCCAATCAACGGCGGAGTATGGGGCATCTAAGAGTAGACAGAGGGGTTCTTTTAGAGCCCCTTTCTCTTTCTCAGAAGGGAGGTTGCCATGGGGCATTTATCGATTGACCTTGAAACTTACAGCAGCGTAGATATCAAGAAATCAGGCCTTTATAAATACGTTCAGTCTCCGGACTTTGAAATACTGCTATTCGCTTACTCTTGGGATGGGCAACCTGTGCGGATCGTCGATCTGAAGCGCGGAGAGACCATACCGGAGGAAGTATGCAGGGCTTTGTTTGATCCTTGGGTAGTGAAACACGCTTATAACGCTGCTTTTGAATGGTACTGCTTGAGTAAGCATTTCGCTGTTGCCGATCCGCTAGGCTGGCTTGCGCAGTGGCGTTGTACTCAGATCCACGGTCTATATCTCGGTTATCCAGCAGGATTGGCCGCTCTGGGGGAAGCCTTGGGCCTGCCGTCGGACAAGAAGAAGATGGGCATCGGCGGCGCGCTGATCCGCACATTCTGCGTGCCGTGCAAGCCGACCAAGGCAAACGGGGGTCGCACCCGGACACTCCCGCACCACGAACCGGAGAAGTGGGAGCTATTCAAGCAATACTGTGTCGGTGACGTCGTGGCTGAGATGGAGATCCTTAAGCGGCTGTCTGTATTCCCGGTACCTGAAAAGGAATGGCGGCTCTGGCAGCTTGATCAAAAGATCAATGTACGAGGTATTGCTTGTGATTTGGAGCTTGTGGAGGGCGCATTGGCCGTTGACGAGCAGATCACCTCGGAGTTGATGACAGAAGCGGTGCAACTCTCTGGTCTTGATAACCCGAAATCCGTTCAGCAGCTCAAAAAATGGCTGACTGAGGAGATCGGGGAGGAGGTTGAGGACTTACGAAAGGACACCGTCTCAAATTTGATTAAGACGGTGGACGTGGGTAAGGCTCGACGTATGCTGGAGATTCGCCAGGAGCTCAGCAAGACCAGCGTTAAGAAGTATCAGGCTATGCGGACAGTTGCTTGTGAAGATGGCAGAGTGCGCGGGTTGCTCCAATTTTACGGGGCGAACCGGACAGGTCGATGGGCTGGACGGTTGGTGCAGGTTCACAACCTGACCAAAAACAAAATGGCTTTGGAGCTACTGAAGCTTGCCCGGCAACTTGTCCGTGAGCGTAAGGTCGAAATGCTCAAGCTGATTTTTGGAAGTGTGCCCGATACGCTTTCGCAGCTCATTCGCACCGCATTTGTAGCGCCAGAGGGTAAGCAGCTCCTTGTGGCCGACTTTAACGCGATTGAGGCCCGCGTCATTGCTTGGTTGGCCGGGGAGCGATGGCGGCTCGACGTTTTCGCTTCCCATGGCAAGATATACGAGGCATCAGCATCACAGATGTTCGGCGTTCCGATTGAGTCCATCGGGAAGGACAGTGAGCTGCGGCAAAAGGGCAAAGTGTCTGAGTTGGCGCTGGGGTACCAAGGCGCTGTTCCCGCGCTCATCAAAATGGGGGCCCTCGACATGGGCTTGAAGGAAGAGGACCTACCAGAGATCGTCATGCGGTGGCGAAACGCGAACCGGCGTATCGTCGATCTGTGGTTCAGCTTTGAAGCTGCAGCAATTGAGGTTATGGAAACCGGGCAACCGGTCGGTGTTCGCGGAATTATCTTCGCGCGGGAAAGCCATTACGAAAGCGGCCTAGACTTCTTCACGATCCAACTTCCTAGCGGGCGTAAACTCTACTATGTGCAGCCGACGCTCGCTCAAAATGATTTTGGCAAGCAGGCTTTGCACTACATGGGCCTCCATCAAAAGACTGGCAAATGGACACAGGTTAGTACCTACGGGGGCAAGCTCGTCGAGAACGTGGTGCAGGCGATCGCCCGGGACTGTCTGGCTGAGTCACTGCTTCGCGCGGATCAGGCGGGGCATGAGACGGTACTGCACGTACACGACGAGATTGGTGTTGAGTCCGCTAAGGGAGAGGAGCTGGACCGCGTGCTGGATTTGATGGCCCAGCCGATCGAATGGGCGCCGGGACTACCGCTAAAGGCTGCAGGGTTTGCGACTGAGTTCTATATGAAGGATTAAGGTGGTGAAAAGCGTGAAGCATTTCGCTCAATGCCCCCGATGTAACCAGAAATTCGAGATAAAAGAACCGCCAAAGGACCGTACCAAGTGTGAATGTGGCGCGATCATGCAAGTATACACCAGCTACACAATGACACCGGAAGAAAGGGCTAAATATCAGGCATTGCCAGCCCCGGACAAAACTGAGAAGCGACCTGTAGGGGTTCGCATAGCAGCTCAGGAGTTGCGAAACCGAGAAAAGCCAAAGGAGGCTAAGTTCATGGCACCAATAAAAGAAGGACCAAAATGCGGACTGACAAGGGAAATCCTGATTGAACAAGTAGCAAAGGGAGAAACCTTATCCAGCATCGAACGGGCTTGGGGTATGAAATACAACACGATCCACAACTGGGTGAGAAAATGGGGGCTGAAAGGAATCACGGCGGAAAAGGCGCAGGCTCTTCTTGACCAAACTAAACAGCCCGCTCCAATGGAACCCGAGCCGGAACTGCTCCGGGAGAAAAATACGGCTACACGTCCAACAGCTGAGGTGGAGATGCTTAATAAAGCTGAACGGGAGATCGAGCGGCTTACCGGGGAAGTGGAGAAGCTGACCCGCGAGCGTGACCAACTACTAACGAACCAAGCATCCTGGAAAGAACAAGAGGAAACCCTTCTCCGGTTGATTGAGGATCTGAAGGCTGAACTGCCCGATATCAAAGCTCCCGTCACAGCGACGATTGAGGGCGATCCCGTTAATCATCCTCCGCACTATACGCGTGGCAGTATTGAGTGCATCGAAGCGATCGAAGCGGCGACGTCCGGACTTGAAGGGCCGGAGGCGTACAGTACGGGCGCGGCAATCAAATACCTTTGGCGTTGGAAATGGAAGAACGGCGTCGAGGATCTAAAAAAGGCGCGGTGGTATCTGGACCGGCTGATTGGTGGAGCACACAGCTAATTCATTCGCAGGAGGCAGGCGTCATGCAATTTAACAGACAACTAACCATATCCGCCGCCGGCAGCCGGCACAGCACGAATTGGCAGCCGCAGATGATCTACTGGTCCGAGCTGGTGGAGCGCCTGCGGACGGCGACACGCGGCACCGAGACGCTGGCGCAGTACCTGGCGATGCCAAAGAGCCAGCAGGACGACCTTAAGGACGTCGGGGGATTCGTCGCCGGGGCCCTCGCCGGCGGCCGGCGGAAGGCCGGGGCGGTGACCGGGCGCGACGTGATTACACTCGACCTGGACAACATCCCTGCCGGCGGTACGGCGGACGTGCTGCGCCGGCTGGACGCCCTGGGCTGCGCCTACGCGGTGTACTCGACGCGCAAGCACGAGGAGGCGAAGCCGCGGCTGCGGGTACTAGCGCCGCTCGACCGGACCGTCACAGCAGACGAATACGAGCCGCTAGCCCGCAAGCTTGCGGCAATCATCGGGATTGAGCTGTGCGACCCGACGACGTTTCAGGTGGCCCGCCTGATGTACTGGCCGAGCTGCTGTGCCGATAGCCAATACGTCTTTACTTACGGGGATAAGCCGTTCCTATCCGCTGATGGCGTGCTTGCTATGTATGCGGACTGGCGCAACATCGCGGAGTGGCCGCAGGTCCCCGGGACCAACCAGGCACATGTCCGGATGGCTGCGAAGCAAGGCGACCCAACAACAAAGCCTGGTGTCGTCGGCGCGTTCTGTCGAGTCTACGACATCTATGGGGCCATGGAAACTTTTCTTCCTGGTATCTACATCCCGACTGATGACGGCAGCGGCCGTTATACGTACGTCGGCGGCTCGACCACGGGCGGCGCGATCGTGTACGATGACGGGCAATTTTTGTACAGTCACCATGCGACGGATCCGTGCAGCGGTCGCCTTGTCAATGCCTTTGACCTGGTCCGGCTGCATAAATTTGGCGACCAGGACGACGAAGCGAAGCCCGGGACGCCGACGAATAAGCTCCCCAGCTACGCAGCCATGACGGCGTTTGCGATGGAGCAGGAGGCGGTTGCCGGGCTGCTGATGGCCGAGCGATACGAAAAGGCCGTCGCGGGGTTCCAGGATGCCGCTGCGGCGGAGGCATTGGTGCCGCCAGATGATCTGGACTGGATGAAGCGACTGGAGATCAACAGCAACGGCATGTACCTCAAAACGGTCGACAACGTGCTGATCATACTGGAGAATGATCCCGCGCTGAAGGGCAAAATCGCTTTTGATGAGTTCGCAAACCGGGGGCTTGTGCTCGGCCCACTCCCGTGGGATGCACGAACAGAGCGGAGGCCATGGGGTACCAGCGACGACGCTGGCATTTATCACTACATTGAGAAAGTTTATGGTATTGCCGTTGAGACAAAAATCAATAACGCCCTGACGCTCGTTTCCCATAAAAACCGCTTCAACGACGTGCGGCAATACCTAGAAGGCCTGAAATGGGATGGAGTGCCTCGTCTTGATACGGTATTAACAGACTATCTAGGCGCAGAGGACAACGTTTACACCCGGGCAGTGGCCCGCAAATCGCTGACGGCTGCTGTCGCTCGTGCCATGCAGCCCGGAATCAAATATGACTATATGCCGATCTTGGCCGGTCCGCAGGGGCTCGGGAAGTCGACCTTCCTGCGGCTGCTGGGAAAGAACTGGTACAGCGACAGCCTGACGACATTCGAAGGGAAAGAGGCCTGTGAGATGATACAGGGCATCTGGATCAACGAGGTCGGCGAGCTGACGGGGATGAGTAAATCCGAGAGTAACGCCGTTAAGCAGTTCCTCAGCCGGACGGAGGACATTTACCGGGAAGCCTACGGGAAGCGCACCATGCCGTACCCACGGCGCTGTGTATTCTTTGGGACAACGAACGACAGCGAATTCCTGCGAGACCGGACCGGGAACCGGCGCTTTTGGCCGGTGGACGTCGGGATCTTGAAGCCGACAAAGAGCGTCTTTCGGGATCTGGAGTGCGAAGTTGACCAAATTTATGCGGAGGCCTTTGTACGTTGGCAACTTGGCGAGGCTCTATATTTGACCGGAGAGGCTGAAGAGCTCAGCAAACATCAGCAGGAGGCTCACAGGGAAAGCAGCGCTAAAGAGGGGATCATCCGGGCATTCGTAGAGCGGCCAGTTCCGGACGACTGGCAAAAACGTGATATCCCTTCGAGACTGATGTACTGGAGCGGAGAGTTTGGGAAGCCCCATGAAGGGGAGGCAGGGCCCCGGGACCGGATATGCGCCGCAGAGATTTGGTGTGAATGCTTCCGATCGGACATTAAATTTATGAAGCAGACGGACACCCGGGAGATAAATGGTATTTTGGCCTCGATACCCGGGTGGGAAGAGTACCGAGGAAGGTTTGGGCCTTATGAATTCCAGCGGGGATTTAAACGGAAATCGAGTTGACAATGTTGACAAGCAGGGCGTGACACTTTGAGAAGTGGCAACAAAGGCAATGTGACAGTTCCGATAAGTGACAACATCAGTGTCAACTTAAGTGTCAAAGCCAATAGGCCTTATAAAATCTATATTTACATTACTTAATTGACACTGTTGACACTTAATTAACTAAATAAGAATAACAAAGAGAATATAGAATTTAGGGACTTATATATAACGCCTAATCCGCCTAATTTATAAAAAAGTTACGCGTGTACGGGCGCGCACGCGTAACACATCTTGAGGAGGTTTGTCAAGTGAGAGAACGAGACATAGAAGCTTATTTGCGGGAGAGGGTCAAAGCGGTGGGAGGTTGGGCCCCGAAGTGGACATCCCCTGGGAACAGCGGAGTGCCCGACAGGATCGTGTTCTTTCCCGGGGGGTGTATCGTATTCGTTGAGCTGAAAGCCCCGGGAGAAAAACCGCGACCGCTGCAGCTGGCGCAGCATAAACGAATCAAGTCGTACCAGCAGGATGTCCGGGTGATCGATAGCCGGGAGCAAGTAGATGCTTTGATCCAGGAGTGTATGGATTTATGGATGCATTGAGCGAGAAAAAGAAGTTTGTCCCGCATGATTATCAGCGGTATTGCATTAACCGGCTATTGGCTGACGAGGCCCTAGGGTTATTTTTGGACATGGGCCTGGGCAAGACCGTCATCACCCTTACAGCTATCAATGATTTGAAGTATAACCGTTTTGCTATCCGCCGGGCTTTGGTGGTGGCGCCGAAGAAAGTGGCAGAGGCCACCTGGAGCAACGAGGCGGCCAAGTGGCAGCATCTGCAGCATCTTCGGATTATTCCGGTGCTGGGAAACCAGCAGAAGCGGATCCGAGCACTGAATACGCCCGGTGATATCTGGGTCATCAATAGGGACAACGTGGCTTGGCTGGTGGAATATTACCGGAACGCTTGGCCGTTTGACATGGTAGTTCTGGATGAACTCTCTAGCTTTAAAAACCATCAGGCGAAGCGGTTTAAGGTGCTGACCTGGGTACGGCCTCACATTCGCCGGATCGTCGGTCTGACCGGGACGCCGGCACCAAACGGATTACTTGACCTGTGGGCGCAGATCAATCTACTGGATCAAGGAGAGCGGCTGGAAAAACGGATCACGCACTATCGCGAAAAGTATTTCGAGCGGAATTATAACGGATTTGGGTATACCGCCAAGCCAGGAGCTGACGAAGTCATTCAACGCAAGATCGCAGACCTTTGCATCAGCATGAAAGCAGAGGATTACCTGGAGCTGCCGGACGCTATCACGAATGTGATTCCGGTTGTCTTGGACGACAAGGCACAAAAACAGTACAAGCAGATGGAGAAGGAACTACTGTTGGAGATCGACGAGGAAACTGAGATCACCGCAACGAGTGCAGCTGTGTTAACAGGTAAGCTGCTACAGCTTTGTAACGGAGCGTTGTATGACGGCGATCGAAACGTCCATGAAATCCATAACTGCAAGATAGAGGCTTTCTTAGAGTTGATCGAGCAGCTTAACGGTAAGCCGGCGCTGGTCTTTTATAGCTATCAGCACGATCGTGATCGGATCAAAAAAGCGCTGGAGAAAACAGGCCTTCGCGTCCGGGATCTGAAAACGCCACAAGATCAAATGGACTGGAACTCCGGGAAAGTCGATATCCTGCTTGCGCATCCGGCCAGCGCCGCCTACGGACTAAACCTGCAAGATGGAGGCAATCACGTTGTGTGGTTTGGCCTGACCTGGTCACTGGAGCTATACGAGCAGGCAAACGGTCGGCTGCATCGCCAAGGTCAGAAACAAAAGGTCATTTTGCACCACCTGGTTGTCCAGGGCGGTGCAGATGAGGACGTTATGGCTGCTCTCGAAGCCAAAGCAACGACACAGGATAAACTTTTGGAAGCCCTGAAAGTCCGAGCCGAGAAGATCAAGGCTGAAGGGAGATGATCCGGACATGAACAGAGCTGAAAAACGCAAAGCAGCCAAAGAGCTTAAGCGGCTAAAGCCTAAAGACTTTTGGGCAGCCCAGAATGAGATTCACACCAGGGCCTACGCCATGGCTGAGCGACATTACGGCGAAGCGATGGACATCGTTCTGACTCTGAAACAAAAAGCGGCTGTCGTGGCGAAAGCCAGGGAAATCAGGGAACTGTGGGACGGGATCCACGCGGTGACGGTGGAGGCAACAGAGACGGAAGTGTTTGATTCAGGAGAGGGGTGAACGGATATGTTTGATGTGAGAATCTATCTTAAATCAGGACAGGTTGTTGAGTTTACAACCAAAGAATTCGAAATGAAAAAGGACGCTTTAGGTGGGATAAAGTCATTGAAGTGGACGACGAACAGTGACAAAGAAAAGTTTAGTCTAAGTTATATTGAGATCGAACAGATCGCGGCCATTACTGCGTTTTACAGGGACGGTGATACTGATGGACTTCGTAAAAACGTATAACGATATCACCAATGAGATCGAGATCCTGGAACTGCGACTGATTGATCTGGAAGCAGAACTGAAGGAGGCGAGGAAGCTATGTTTTTCCGGCCAACTTCCTTCCGATCCGCTGCCGGTGCACGTCCCCCTGGATAAGGCGTTGGAATATTACGACGCGGTGGTTGAGAAGATTGGGGAAACATCAAACCGATTGGCTGCCAAGAAGCTGATCCTGCAAAAGATCGAGGCGAACATACGGGATTTTCAGGGAGTCGAGTATCAGGTCGCATATATGCGGGATGTCGAAGGGCTGCCGTTATATAAGATCGCTGACAAGTTAGGATACTCCTACGATTGGATTCGAAAAGTCAGCAGCCGCATTAAGGCACAAAGAAGGCACAAAAAGATTGATTTTTCCTGATATACTGGGATTGTGAAAATGTATCGAGACGCGGCTGGCAATGATCAAGGTCGTTCGGCAGCCGCGTCTCCAATCGTAGCCCCCTATGGGGTAGCATCGCGTCGGTTCAATTCCGACTCACGGCAGAATGGGCGATGCTATCGGTGGTTCGAATCCACCTGGGGCATTTAATTCGCCTTTTTGGTTCCTCCTCCTGTTTCTTGCCGGTGCCTTCGGGTGCCGGTATTTTATTTTCCTGAAAGGAGTTGAAAAGAAAATGAAGGATGCCGAAATCGAAATCCTTGAAGTACCGGCAGGTAGTATTTGTCATATTGATGCCGAGGTTGCTGGTATGAATATCGAAGGCCCGGCTACGGTTGTAGTAATTAAAAACAAAAAGCCGGGCACTTTCGAGTGCACCGGCCAAAATGATATTGTCACAAGTTCTCTTGCAACCATTTCGTGACTGTATCTGGGAGGTTGTACCAGGCGGCTTCACGAGACAAATTCATAACAATCAGTTTATCATTTTTGTCGATATAGTTTTGTAAATTGTCTCGGACTTCAGCAGCGGATCGTGAAGATTTGATGACCCAAACGGACTCTAAAAGTTTAGCCCATTTTGGATAAGCCTTGATGGCTTCAAATAACTTATCATAGTTTCGACCCGGAGCAATTAAATCATAAGATATCAAGTACGACTTATCGTTCAAGGTTCTCCCTCCCTTCGCGTAATGTCGAGTACAAGAATATTTTATACCTATTTGGTAGTATTTGCCTAGTAAAAAAGTAGTAGACTTTGGCATCCTTCGGGGTGCTTTTTAATTTGTAAAACCAACACAACTCGGGGGTGGTGATGATGTAGATGGCAGAGACGCACGTTTTGGCCGAACAGGATTATATGTCCGGCATGAAATATAAAGAGATCGCCGATAAATACGGCGTATCCCTAAATACTGTGAAGAGCTGGAAGCAGCGGCATGGCTGGGATCGGAAAAAGGGTGCACACAAATCGAAAAGGGTGCACACAAATAAAGGTGGTGCCCCGCCGGGCAACAAAAACGCCGTAGGTAACCGAGGCGGCCCAGGCGGACCACCTAGGAACAGTAAGGCGGTTAAGCACGGTCTGTTTCGAAAATACCTGCCGCCTGAGTCTTTGGAGATCATGGAGCAGTTGCAGACCCGCTCCCCGCTCGATATCGTTTGGGATAACATCATGATCCAGTACACAGCCATCATACGGGCTCAGCAGATCATGTATGTTCGGGATCGGGACGACAAGACGGTGGAGCGGGTCGAGGAGAAGAGTGGGAACGTCATTGGTGAGCGCTGGGAAGTGCAGCAAGCCTGGGACAAGCAGGCGACCTTCCTACAGGCACAGAGCCGGGCTATGGGGACGCTGCAGAGCCTTATTCGGCAATATGACGAGCTGTTAAAAACAGATATGGCTACCGAGGAGCAGCAACTGAGGATTAAGAAGCTTAAAGGCGAGGTTGAGAAGATTAACAACGAATCGAATCCAGAAGTCGTTGTGTTTAGGGATGATCTGCATGAGTAAAGAAATTAGCTTGCAGCAGACCGTCGGAAAGGGATATTCCGACTTTTGGCGTTTCAAAGGTCGTTACCGTGTTGTTAAGGGTGGTCGCGGATCCAAGAAGAGTGTCACGAGTGCATTATGGATCCCATACAACATGATGAAGATGCCGCTGGCGAATACTCTCGTTCTCCGTAAGACATTTAACACGCACAAAGACAGCACCTGGGCACAGCTTAAATGGGCTGTTAATCGGCTGGGAGTCGCGCACCTCTGGAACTTCAAAAAGAGCCCCTTGGAGGCTATATACAAGCCTACAGGACAGAAGATATTGTTCCGGGGCCTCGATGATCCGATGTCGATCACCTCTATCACGGTGGACACCGGCTATTTGTGTTGGGCCTGGTTCGAGGAAGCCTACCAGATCATGAACGAGGACGATTTTGACAAAGTGGATATGTCGATTCGGGGCGAGATGCCAGATGGGTACTTCAAACAATTGACGCTGACATTTAACCCTTGGAATGAAAAGCACTGGTTAAAGAGCCGCTTTTTCGACAACCCGGATCCCGATACGTTAGCCCTGACGACGACATATCGGTGTAACGAGTTCCTGGGTGACGATGATCGCGCACGGTTTGAGTGGATGAGGGAATATAAACCGAAACGCTACCGAGTTGAAGGGGAAGGAAATTGGGGGATTGCCGAAGGAGCGATATTCGAGGATTGGCGTGAGGAGGATTTCGATCATCGCGCGATCGCTAAGCTGCCTGGCTACCGAGCGGTATTCGGCCTAGATTTCGGGTATACCAACGACCCAACAGCCCTGGTGGCAGCCCTAGTAAATAAGGACGAGAAGAAGCTTTATATCTTTGATGAGCACTATGAACATGGTATGACGAACAACGACATCGCTTCGATGATCAAGTCCAAGGGGTACGCCAAAGAACGTATAATCGCCGATTCTTCGGAGCCTAAGTCCATCGACGAGATTCGTAGCCTAGGTATTGGTCGGATTAGGGCGGCCGAGAAAGGCGGAGACAGTGTCAAGGTCGGTATTCAGTACCTTCAGCAATACGAAATCATTGTTCATAAATTCCGCTGCCCGAATGTCAGCATTGAGTTATCCAGCTATGTTTGGGATCAAAACAAGGCGGGAAAATTCCTGAACAAGCCGGTTGATGATTTTAACCATACGATCGACGCGCTAAGGTATGCCATGGAGCAGATCCGGCAACCAAGTGGTGTTTCGTTCGAGTAAAGAGAAAGGAGGAGCCCATGAACACCTTACATGAAATACTTGAGAATCTGGACCGTAATGCTCCGATGAGCATTGACGAGATCGTCCAAGAAGAGGTCAAGACCTGGATGAGCTCCGATGAACGCAAGCTAATGCTGACTGGCCAAGCGTATTACCGGGTCAAGAATGACATCCTGAACCGGACGCGGAAGGCGATCGGCCCCGACGGTAAGCTGACGCAGGTGCATAACCTGGCGGACAACCGGATCCCGCACGGGTTTGTCCGGAAACTGGTGGATCAGAAGGTCGGATATCTCCTGTCCAAGCCTTTTTTGGCTCGTACAGACGATGCCGGCTATCAGGTGCAGCTTGACAATTACTTCGACCAGGGATTTCGCCGGATGCTCAAGAACCTCGGCAAAAATGCGATTAACAGCGGCAAGGCGTGGGTGCAGGTTTACTATAACGAGGCTGGGGAACTGGCGTTTCAGCTGATCCCAAGTGAGGAGATCATCCCGCTGTGGCGTGATTCCGCTCATACGGAGCTTGATGCGGTGATCCGGGTTTACGATCAAATTGTCTACGTGGCCAAAGACAAAAAGATCATCACCAAAGTGGAGTTCTGGAACAAAGACGGGGTGCGTCGGTATGAAAGCGAGGCCGGTGATTTCCGATTCGTCGATTTTGCTGCTCATTTCTCGTTGGTCGCAGATGAGGAGCAGCCATACAACTGGGAGCGGGTGCCGTTTATTTGTTTCAAGTACAACGGCGAGGAGCAGCCGCTGATCGATATCATCAAGCGCCAGGTGGACGACTACGACAACAAGATCAGCGACAACGCCAACAACTTGGAGGACCTGCCTAACAGCCTTTACGTGGTCAAGGACTATGACGGGACGAGCGCGTCGGAGTTCCGTAAAAATATGGCGATCTACCGTGTGGCCTTCGTGAATGGCACAGGCGGCATCGATTCGATCAGCATTGACATCGATACCGAAGCGCACAAGACGCACATCGAGCAGCTGCGAAAAGACATTTATGAGTTCGGTCGCGGCGTTGATACGCAGTCGGAACGGTTCGGCAATTCGCCGAGCGGGATCGCTCTCAAACATCTGTATGCGGATCTTGACCTGGATGCAAACGACATGGAGTCCGAATTCCAGGCCTCTCTTGAACAGCTGCTTTGGTTTATCGATCAGCACATATATAACTCGACGGGTAAGGATTATTCCAATACACCGGTCGAGTTTATTTTTAACCGGGACATCACCATCAACGAGACCGAGGCCGTTACCAACGCTAAGAATAGTATGGGGGTCATTTCCAATCGTACGATCTTGGCCAACCATCCGTGGGTTACGAGTGTCGAGGATGAGGAGGCGCAAATTGAGAAAGAGCGGGAGGCTGACATGGAGCAGTACCCAGAGCTGACCGGAGGCGAGGTCGACGATGAAACCAGCTGAATACTGGCGTAAACGTGCTGAGATCAACGCCCGCGCCGAGCATGCCAAAGCGGACTTGTACATTAGCCAACTTGCGAAGGAGTACCGCAAATCGGTTAATACCATCGTCAGGGACATTGAAGCCTTTTACGCTCGGTATGCTAGCGAAAATCAGGTCTCGATGACCGAGGCGAAGAAGCAGCTTGAAAAAGGCGAGCTGGCCGAGTTTAAAATGACGTTGGAGGAGTTTATCGAGAAGGCTAAGGACAATGCAGATGGCCGGTGGACCCAACAGCTAAACAACGTCTACTATCGGACCCGTATCAGCCGATATGAGGCGCTGCTGACCCAGATTAAACATGAGTTAGAGATGTTAACGGGAAAGCAGCAAGTGGGCTTTCGGGGGCTGCTGAGCGGCAATTATACGGATTCGTACTACCGTACCCTCTTTGACATTCATCGGGGCACGGGTTTCGGAACGACATTCGCCAAGGTGGATGACAAGCAGCTTGAGAAAGTCCTGTACACCGATTGGGCCGGAAGTAATTTCAGTAAACGAATATGGGGTAATCGGGATAAGTTGGCGAGGGAGATCCAGACTAATTTGTCGCAAGCATTTATCCGCGGGGATAGCCTAGACAAGGTAGTCAAGACCTTACGCGACCGCTTCGAGGTTTCCAAGTCGAACGCCGCGCGCTTGGTACGCACCGAAAGCGCCCACATTGCCGCTGAAGGAACCTATGACGGTTACAAAGCGAGCGGAGTGGTTAAGCAGTATCAATTCCTCGCTACACTTGATTTACGCACGAGTGAGATTTGCCGGAGCATGGATGACCGCATATTTGATCTGTCTGAGAAGGAAGTCGGAATCAACTGGCCGCCGCTGCATGCGAATTGTCGCAGTACAACCGTGGCCTATTTTGATGATGACGAGGACTTGGGTGAGCGGATCGCGCGGGATCTGGACGGGAAGGTCTATTATGTACCTGGGAACATCACTTATGAGGAATGGAAAAAACAGTATGTTGAATCCTCAGATGATGCTATAATTAAAGGGAAATTCGAGTCGCTCATAGGCAAGATCCCGAGCCTAAATCCGGATTACAAAAAAGCTCTTGAAGATCGGTTTGCTGCCGGATCTAGTACGGCTCAGCGTGTTTACCTTGATTACGTTTCAGATAATGTAGTTAAGGATAGTCAGTTCAAAGGCGGAGCGCACTATAATCCTGTGGAGCAAGTCATCAACATGGACTTTGATGAGGATCTGAAGAACCCAAGAGGTCCTGCGGCAACATTTTTCCATGAATTTGGCCACTATGTTGATAACATGGCTGCTATACGCAAATTGGGCAAGGCGACGTATGACGGCGTTTCGCATATTGATCTTGATGGAATAACAAAGAGTGAATTCAAGAAGGCGATTCTACGAGACGTGCAGGATTATATGCAGAATTACGCCAAAGCGAAAGGGCTGAAGTTAAGAGAAGCACAGCTTCAAATTTCTCTGGATCTATCTCAGGGGAACGGCGCATTGCATTCGGCTATCTCGGATATTTATGGCGGCGCAACGAGGCACCGGATCCGCGGCCTATATGGCCATACGATTAAATACTGGGAACAACTTCCGAATGCGCTTGAAAAGGAAGCCTTTGCTCATATGTTTGAAGCAAGCTTTGACCCGACGGGCAAACGCGCGAAGTTGATGCGCGAATACTTGCCGAAGTCATTTGCTTTATTTGAGAAAATACTGGAGGTGATCTGATGGTTGAAGTTACGGAAAAGTTGAAATCGAAGATGCAGGCCTACTTTGACCAGTTTGGAGATATCGTCCCTTTGGAGATGGTTCCAAGCAACGAGACCACCGAAGGGCTAATCGATAAAATTGACAGGAGCCTGGAGTCAGGCGAGGACATCTTGCAAACCGAATACGGCTGGAAGTTTGACGGCAGCCAAATTTATTAATAAGCACTCTCCGATATGCGAGGGTGCTTTTAATTTGTCCGGAAAGGAGGGGGAGCGATGATTCAGCGGTATCGAGAGAAGAAGTTTATCGACGCTGTACAATTTGAAAACACCTACGAGCGCATCACGGAGATTATCGGCTTTGTTGGTTTGCCGGTATCGGTCGAATATACATCGACCGGGGTGCAGATGCGGATTGTCCGGACACCGTACAACGTGATTATCGTCAAAGTTGGCGAGTACATTGCCAAAGCTGATGACGGCACGTTAATCGTATTGACCGCGGCCGACTTGGCCGAAAATTACGACATGGTGACTGACTAATAGCCGCCCTGTCGCATGGCGTAAAACTAGGCGTGCTTTGGCCGGAGCATAGCGGCCCACTCCCTTAGCTGGAGAGCAGCTATAAAAATCTATGGAGGTCGAGATAAATGGATTGGTTGAAAGAAATACTTAAGGCTGCAGGAATCGATGAATCGAAGCTCGACGGATTGATCGGCGATGTGAATAAGGAGCTGCCGAAGCACTTTGTGCCCAAGTCGCAGTATAACGAGGTGACTGAAGCACGCAAGAAGGCCGAGGATAGCCTAAAGGAGCGTGATAAGCAGCTGGAGGACCTGAAGAAGTCCAGCGGTGATGCCGAAGCCTTGAAGCAACAAATCGAAACGCTTCAGAAGGACAACAAGGCGGCCCAGGAGAAATACGAGGCAGAGCTGAAGGATTTGCGGCTCAGCAATGCGCTGAAGCTTGCCTTAGCTGGTCAGGTACACGACGCGGATTTGGTCACGGGGCTGATCGACAAAACGAAAATCGAGCTTGCCGAGGACGGCAGCATCAAAGCCGGTCTGGATGACCAGATCAAAGCCCTGCGGGAAAGCAAGGCTTTTTTGTTTGCCGAAAATAAGCCCACGTTCAAGGGGGCGAATCCGGCGGATCCTGGAGCAGGGGCGGGATCTGGTGCAAGCTCGCTGACCGATGCCGCAGCAATCAGTAGCATTTTTGCACAAAAATAATCTTTAGAAATGAGGGATTTGAACAATGCCAATTAACACATTGGAGTACGCAAAACTATTTCAAACTGAGCTGGATAAGCAGGTAGCACAACAGGCTACATCCGGCTGGATGGAGAGTAACGCAGGGCAAGTCAAATACAACGGCGGTGACGAGATCAAAATTCCGGATATCGTGGTACAAGGCTTGGCCGATTATGACCGCGACAACGGCTTTAATCAAGGCAGTGTGACGTTTAAGTACCAGACGCACACGCTGACCCAAGATCGCGGTCGGACCTTCCAGCTTGACGCTATGGACGTAGATGAGACCAATTTCGGCACTACGGCGGCAAATGTAATGTCGGAGTTCCAACGGCTGCACGTCATCCCGGAGATCGACGCATACCGATACAGTAAGCTGGCCGCATTGGCAGCAGATGCAGGTAACTCTGGGACCTATACTCCGGACGAAGCAGACATCTTGGATAAGTTGTATGACGATATCTTTGCTATTGCTGGACGTGGCGTAGACTTGGCCAATATGGTTATCTCTATTAGCTATCCGGCTTACCAGGTGTTGACGAAAAATTCGCAACTCCAGAAAAAGCTGGATGTGACGCAGTTCGGACAAGGCGGAATTAACCTGACAGTAAAATCGCTGGAAGGGATTCCGCTGGTGCCGGTTGTGGCTAGTCGGATGAAATCCGCTTATGTGTTTAATGATGGATCGACAGCCGGTCAAACGGCCGGGGGCTTTGTACCAGATGCGGACGCCAAGGACATCAACTGGATTATCTCATCGCGCAACACGCCGATTGGCATTAGCAAAACCGATGTTGTGCGTATTTTTGACCCGCAAACCAACCAAAAAGCGAATGCTTGGAAACTGGATTATCGTAAATATCATGACCTGATTGTGCCTGACAATAAGCTGGCAACTGTACAGGTTTCCTTGGGGGCATGATCCTATGATTAAGCTGCAAAAGTTGAATGTGGTGAAACTGGTGGCGGAAGAATTCGAGGCAGAGGCCCTTGAGCGCAAGGGGTTTAAGAGAGTGGCTCCAAAGCCTGAGCTCGAGAAGGAAACAAAGGGTAAGGCTAAGAAACCGGAGGGCGGTGAATAACCGCTCTCTTTTTGTTGGGAGGGGTTACGATGCTGCAGGAAGATGTCGCGGCAATCATTAAGCGCCGATGGAACCTGCCGGATAGCCTTGACTCACTGATCCGCTCTTACATCGACGAGGCGGGCGCCCATATCGCCAATTACATTGGCCGGGACACGGTGGAGGAGATCCCCGCTGCGTTGACTTTTACCTGGGCCAATATCGCCATGTCTGCCTTTAAGGCCGAACAGTCCCATCTGCCAGAAATGGACGATATCCTTGCAGTGGGAGTTGATCTAAAAATCGGCGACACATCGGTTAAGGAGTCCGCCGGCGGCGGTGGTGCTGGCATGGCCACGCTGATGATGTTGTACGCATCTGATCTGAACCGTTACCGCCGGATGAGGTGGTATTCATGAATATCCGACGGTACCGCTTAGCGCTGGAGCGCACCTATACAGATCGGGTTACGGTGCAGAGGATCGAGAAAGTAAAGGTCAATGGTGAGACGAAGCAGCGGCTTGTTACTGTGCATGAGCAGCAGCCGTGCCGGCTCTCGCAGAAGGCACTCGGGACCAACGGCCAAACTGAGTCCGTGAACCGTATCGCCTACGAGACGAAGCTGTTTGCCGCTCCGGAGTTGGAGATCAGACAGGGTGACACGTTGACTGTGACACGGGGGAAGCTCAACCGTACCTACACCGCTGGCGAACCGTTTCTGTATGAGTCTCACCAAGAAATTAGCATCCAGCGGAAGGAAAATGCCTGATGGCGAAGTGGGGAAGCTTTGAATTCGGTGAGTTTGAGCGGTTGGCCAAGACGTTTAAAACGGCTCTCGATCAGCGAATTATCGACCGCTGGATTCGGGAGTTTTTACTTGAGATGGCATTCCGTGCAGAGCGGAAGATCAAGAAGCGTACACCGGTTGGTGTGGGGACTGCATCACCGGGTAATCTGCGTCGAAATTGGCAGGTAGGGAACGTCGTCAAAAAGGGCAACGCCTACGAAGTTGAAATCTACAACAGCACCGAGTATGCCGGCTACGTTGAGTTTGGGCACCGCGCCGGTAGGAACTCTACGCGATGGGTTGAGGGCCGCTTTATGATGACGATCGCGATGAAAGAAATCGAGCGAGAGCTGCCCAAGTTTATCGAGAAAAAGCAAGTCGAGCTGCTGGAACAGCTCATGAACGGCAGGAAGGGGTGACGCCGTGACAACGGTGACCATTAACAGTATCCGCAGCGGCGTTATTATCGCTCTGTCGGAACTCTTCCCGGCGATGGGTATCTACGGGGAGAGTATCGAACAAGACTTCAAAGCGCCGTGCTTTTTTGTAAAGCTCCTAATCGTGGCACAGGATCGAGAACTAGATCGGCGCTATCGTCGGTCCTATTCTTTCGACATTCATTATTTCCCGGCAGGCCCTGATCCCAATGAAGAAGCTCACGGGATGGCCGAACAGCTATACGACAAGCTTAGACAGATCGAGGTTGATGGTGAGCTGTACCGAACTTCCGGCACGAGCCACGAGATCGTGGACGGCGTGCTACATTTCTTCGTGGATTTTAACTTTATGGTCTATTCCGAGAAGCCGCCGGGAATCAAAATGCAAACTCTCAATCAGGAGGGATATTTGAAAAATGGTTAAACAAAAGGATATTGCCGCAGGGTTTACCAAGGAGCAGTTTTTACAGTCCCGCCAGTGGCAAGGGATTGATAAGGACATTTTGTCCGTGGTGCTGGAGCCAAGCAAAACATACACGATCGCAGAAGCCAAACGGCTAGTCGAAGAATTTAAGAAAGCGCAGGTGAAAGGGTAATGGCAGGAGGAACATGGACATCCCAAAATAAAGTCCGTCCTGGCGTTTACGTCAATACGGTATCGGAGCCGAAGGCACTTGGGGCGGTCGGCGAGCGCGGCGTAGTAGCATTGGCGCTGTCACTGCCGTGGGGACCTGAAAAGCAGATTGTTACGGTCGAGGCCGGAGCGGACACGATGGACGTGCTCGGCTTTGATATCAACGATCCGGCGCTCTTGCTCGTAAGAGAATCGCTTAAGCGGGCAAAGACGCTGCTACTGTACCGGCTAAATAGCGGCGATAAAGCAACTGCAAATGTCGGGGACCTGACGGCAACGGCAAAGTATTCCGGGACGCGCGGCAATGATATCTCAATTGTGGTACAGGCCAATATCGACGATCCCGACAAGTTTGACGTCAAAACGTTGGTTTCGGGTGTCGTGGTTGACAGCCAGACTGTTACCGCGATCTCGGAGCTGGCGGCCAATGGCTGGGTTACATGGTCCGGCACCGGTGACCTGACGGCCACTGCAGGAGTCAATCTCACGGGCGGCACCGACGGCGCGGTGACCAATGCCGATCATACCGCGTTTTTGACGGCGCTGGAGCTGCTTGATTTTAACACGGTCGGCCTGACCGTTGACGATGCGACGCTCAAGCCGCTGTATACGGCGTTCGTCCGGCGTCTGCGGGAGGACGAGGGTAAAAAGGTGCAGGCTGTCGTACCCAATTACCCGGCAGCTGATTATGAGGGCGTGATCAGCGTCAAAAACGGCGTGGTACTGTCCGACGGAACGACTCTCACAGCGGCGCAAGCGGTCGCCTGGGTGGCCGGAGCTACCGCCGGGGCTACCGTGAGCCAGGCGCTCACCTACACCGCCTACGACGATGCTGTGGACGTGTCGCCACGTTACACCAACAGCCAGATAGAGGCGGCGCTGCTGAGCGGCGAGTTTGTTTTCACGCCGTCCAACGGCCGCGCGATCGTCGAGCAGGACATTAATACACTGCACTCGTTTACGCCGGAAAAGGGTAAGCAGTTCCGCAAGAATCGCGTGCTGCGGGTGCTGGATGGTATCGCGAACGATCTTAAGCGGATTTTTGAATCATTCTACTTGGGGAAAGTGGACAACAATGCAGATGGTCGGAACCTGTTAAAGAGTGAGGCGATTGCCTACATGAACACCTTGCAGGCCATCAATGCGATTCAGAACTTCGACGCGCAAAGCGATGTCACCATTGTGGCCGGTAACGAGTCGGATGCCGTTTATGGCGAGATCGGGGCGCAGTCGGTGGATTCGATTGAAAAGACTTATTTGAAAGTGCGGGTGAAGTAAGATGGCAGGATTTTTTAAAGCGGGCGACGCGATTTCAGGCCAAGAGGGCCGCGCTTATGCAACGATCAATGGCAGGGTCGAAGAACTGTTTTACGCTAAATCGATCGAAGCCCGGGCTGAGAAAAATAAGTCCGATTTTAAGGCGCTCGGTCGGCGTGGAACTCAGTCTAAAGCGATTGGATGGACTGGCACGGGTAGCATGACGATCTATTATGCTACCCCGGTTTTCCGGCAAATGATGCTGGATTATATCAAAACAGGCAAGGACACCTATTTTGACTTGACTGTAGTCAATGAGGACCCCAACAGCTCGCTTGGCCGGCAGACAGTCATCTTGCGCAACGTCAACCTGGACAGCGTGATTATGGCCAAGCTCGATGTCGATGCTGAGTTTTTGGATGAGGATTGCGATTTTACGTTTGATGATGTCGATATGCCAGATAGCTTTGCAACGCCTGTATTGGGCTAAAATAATTGGAGGGGATAGAATATGAGCTTGTCTGCTTTTTTTGCACAAAACGCACCTGCTGAGATTGTAGAGGAGGTCGTAGTATCTGAACGCTTCAAGGAGAAAGGCAAGCCAATTCCTTGGAAGTTGCGTAGCATGACTGAAGGAGAAAATGAAGCAATCCGTAAATCGGCACAACGCAAGGTGAAAGACAAAGGTGTTGTGACGACCGAGACTAATACTGATGAATACCTCGCAAAACTGGCCGTTGCTAGTGTTGTATACCCAGATCTGAAAGATGCTGAACTCCAAAAATCTTACGGGGTTGTAGGAGCCGATCAATTGATCAAACGTATGCTGCTACCGGGAGAGTACGCTACACTTATTCAAAAGGTCCAAGAAATCAATGGATTTGATAAGGACATTAATGAACTTTCCGAAGAAGCAAAAAACTGATCAAGGAGGGCGATGGTGAGGCCGTGATAGCTCACTACGCCCTCCATCAGCTTCACATTTTGCCGGGTACTCTTTTGTCGCTTCCTCGTGAAGAACGGGCTTTTATTATAGGCTCAATTAAAGTAAAACTCGAAAACGAGAAAAAAGAAGCGGCAAAATTGAAGCGAAAGTAACCCATTGTCCGTAACCATATAGTATAATTGTGAAAATGATGAAATCTCGGAGGAGTATATGGCTAAAGCAATCGTAAAGTTAATTGATGGGTTGCCGTTAAAAAACCAGGATGCGAATATTGAACTCACCTTCGATGAACAGTTTTTACTTATTGCCGAGACTAGGCCCCAAGGATTCAAGATGGTTACGGATAACCTGTTTAAGATCCCTCTTGAAAACGTCATAGATACGTTGCTAACCACCGAAAAGGAAGTAGTAGAAAAAAATAAAAGCGTCATTGGGCGCGGTGTTGTCGGAGGACTAGTTTTCGGCCCCGCAGGGTTGTTTCTAGGCGGTCTATCGGGGATAGGAAAAAAGAGTAAGGTGGAGAAAAGTAAAATCTACATCGTGTCTTATGTGGGTTCCGACAAAGAAGTCAAAAACATCACATTTGGCATGAACAAGATGATGGTTGGCGTGACTGAAAAATTTGATAAGGCTTTTTCAAAACACCATAAACTAGTGCCTAAGAGTCCTGATGTACAAAGGTTATTTTCTTCGGACGGCACGAGAGAAACTATATTATAAATCTAAGCACCCTTAGAGCGGTGCTTTTTTATTTTGTCCGGAAAGAAGGTGAGTTTATGACCACGGTTGCTTCTACGCTTAAAATTTTTGATGCGATGTCTAAACCGCTTAAGAATATCACCTCCGGAATGAATCTTATGATCTCAACGATGCACGAGATGCAGAGCGCGACCAACAAAAACGTAAATATTGACAAGAGCCTGAAGTTGGCCAAACAGCAGATCGCGTCTGCCGAAGCCAGCATTAATGCCGAGATCGAAAGAGCTACGAAGGCACAGGAGCAGTTCAATAGACGCACCAGAGAATCCAATCAAGGTGCGAAATCACTTCTGAATACCATTAAGACTCTAGGGGCAACATACCTTACTTTCTCCGCTGGCAAAACACTCTATGAGCGAACGGTCGGGGAAGCTATGAACCGGCAAACTATACTCGATACACTAGCAGCTAGAACGGGGAGCGTGCCGCACGGTCAGGCGATTTTTGATGCAGTAACAAAGCAAGCGCTCAAGTACGGACAAGATGTAAATGCTGCATTGGCCGGATCCCAATCGTTTATGTCAGCTACAATGAATCCAAAAACGATCACTGAATTGAATATGCTGGCAATGCGCTTGTCTAAGCTTAACCCTTCGGAAGGGCTTGAGGGTGCTGTATTCTCTTTAAAAGAACTTCTATCCGGAGACTATACGTCTATCTCAGAAAGGTTTAATATTTCTCGGTCAATGCTTAAGGACAGCGAAGCGAGGGCCGCAGGTTTACGAGGGGACGTTGAGGGATTCATTAAAGGGATGGACAAGTTGCTGAATCAGCAGAACATGACACAGGCCGCCTTTGAAAAGATGCTGGACACACCCTCGGCAAAATGGAATAAAATCATTCAGACTCTCGAGTTCAAATTAGGAGACGCAGGTATGGGGGCAGCCAAAAAATTAGGTACAGTCTTTGATAAAATATATGCAATAATCAATAGCAAAGCTTTTGACCAATTTATTGACGGGCTCAGTGTTGGTTTGTCGATTTTAGTCGGACTATTTGGTGGAGTAGTTGACGGCGCGACTTGGTTTGCGCAGGTTGTCCGCTACAACTGGCCTATTATTTCTGGGCTTTTTGCGGCGTTACTGACTTATCTGACTATATTGGGCGTACGACAGATCCCATTGCTTGTAGCAAAGCTATGGTTAATGGTTCCCCCGATACTCGCACAGGCCGGCGCGTGGATGATGGCTAACTGGCCTATCCTCCTCGTAGTTGCAGCTGTAGGGCTATTAATAGCAGCACTCGTGCATTTTGGAGTTTCAGCACAAGAGGCCATAGGCTTTGTTATAGGGTTGTTTTATTCATTGTACGCTGTGGTATACAACCAATTCGCTTTGCTTTGGAATCTGGTCGCCAGTTATGCGGAGTTCTTGATAAACGTATTTATCGACCCGACGTATGCGGTAAAGAAATTATTTTACGATCTTGCAATGACTTTCGGCAACTACATGTATAACATGGCGAGATCAGCTGAGGACTTTGCCGGAAACTTTATGAAGACCATTCTTAAAGCGATCAATAAGACTCTCGAAGGTTTTAACTGGCTAGTCGACAAAGTAAACGATATGTTCGGGACGGATTTCGGTAAAGCGGCTTTATTTGACGAGAATAACATCCACGCCGTTAGCGACGGCATGAAGAAAATCATGGATACACTTGAAAAGCCGGTTAGCAACAAGAACATTGTATCCATCGAGCGGATGCAGCAGAAGAATCTAAAAGACTCGTTCGATACCGGGTATAAGGCCGGATTTAATGTAACGGATAAGGCCCTCAGCAAGTTAAGTAACGCCTTTAAGGGCATTGGGACTAATAGTAACGGCTTTTCAGATTTTGCTGATAATATTTCAAACATCGACAAGGTCGGTGAAGTTGGGAAGATCAAGGATAAGGTCGACATTTCCAGCGAAGACTTGAAGCTCATGCGCGAGCTGGCCGAAATGAAATCGATCCAGAACTTTGTGACCTACACGCCAACTGTGCAAGTCACTACAGGACCCGTATCAAAGGATGTTGATATTGATGAGGTTGTGGCTCGAATTGAACAAACACTTGAGGAAGACCTGGCAGCCAACGCCGCGGGGGTGTATGCATGACCTACTCATTGACCCTATCATTTAACAACGAATCCGAGGCTATCGAGTTCCCCGTCCTGCCGGAAAAAATAGAAGTATCAACGTCCAGCGGGAACAAGACTTATGACGTCTCGCAGCTTGGGGAGGTCAACGTAATCAAATCGACCAAGCTGACCGAGATTGCTTTTGAGGGGATTTTCCCGGCAAACTGGTTCCCCGGCTGCAATGTGGCTCAGTCAGCTCTATTCGTACCGTCTCATTATATCGTTGATCGTATCGAGAAATGGCGCGAGGAAAAGCGACCTGTACGGCTCGTCTTCACTGGGTCAACTATGAATATTAACCTGCCGGTCACTATCGAGCGCTTTATTTGGTCGGAGTCCGGCGGCGCCGTCGGGGATATCGCTTTTCAACTCGCATTGAAAGAATATCGTTTTTACGCAGCACGCAAGGTACAGATCGCTAAGCAATCTGGTTCGGTTAGCGTGGCTATGCCGAAGCTGCTGAGCGCCAAAACTCCAGCTCGCGCGGATACGCGGGTACAACCTAAGACGTACACCCTCGTTGCCGGAGATAACCTCTGGAAAGTGGCTCAGAAGTTTCTCGGTAACGGTGCGAGGTACAAGGAGATCCAGAAGCTGAACGGCATCAAGGACAGCGAGCTGAAGCGGCTGCCGGTCGGGAAAGTCATCAAACTGCCATAGGGGGTGCGATATGCTGCAAGTCATCACAGATAACAAGCAGGGCGGAGTCTTTGACATATCCGAGATCGTCACCGGAGCGACGTGGAAGACGTCCCGGATCGGCAAGCCCGGCAGTGTAGACCTCACTATCCTGCAAGATGCCAATTACATGGTCAGCAATGGGGACATTATCGCGCTCAAGTGGGATGATGTCCCTTTGTTTTATGGTTATGTCTTTACGATTGGCCGCAGCGAAGCAGATACGCTGACCATCAAGGCTTATGATCAGATCCGGTATCTAGCTGCAACCGATACTTATGTATTCAAAAACAAAACCGCCGCGGCGATCGTCAAGCAAATCGCGGATGACTTCGGGCTCAAATGGGGGCATGTCGTAGACACGAAATATAAAATCCCATCCATGGTGGAGGACGGCCAGAAGTTGCTCGACATCATCGACAAGGCCTTTGCCCTGACCACGATTAACACCGGCAGTATTTACGTGTTTTACGACGACTACGGCAAGCTGGCCGTGCAAAACGTTAAGGACCGCGTGCTGGAGCTCGTGATCGGTGACGGTAGCCTGATGACGGACTTTACGTATCAACAATCGATCGACAGTGACACGTATAACCGTATCAAGCTGGTACGGGACAACAAGAAGAGCGGCAAGCGTGACGTGTATATTGCTCAGGACAGCAACAACATTGCCAAATGGGGCCGGCTGCAATATTACCAACAGGTCGACGATAACCAAAACGAGGCGCAGATCAAAGCGCTCCTGGATCAGCTCTCTAAGCTGAAAAATCGGGAGACCAAGAGTCTAAAAATAACGGCTCTTGGCGATCCAACGGTCCGGGTCGGCAGCTATCTGAAGATCGAGATTGGGGAGCTGGCGATCGACCAACTGTTTTTGATTGAGGAATGTTCTCATAACTTTGCAGGCGATGACTACACAGTCCAAATTGAATTGAAGGTGGTTTAATGGCGTTAAGCGATACTATCAAGCGGCTGGGGGCCGGGGCAATCGAGGCCGGCAATCCGGTAGCAGTCATGTTTGGCAAGGTCACAAAGACAAATCCTCTTGAGGTAAACGTGGATCAGCGTTTTACTCTCGACGAGGATTTTTTAATTGTCCCGGAGCAGTTGACCCGCTACGAAGTCGATCTGAAGCATAAGCATACCACAAGCAGCGAGGACACCGGGGAGGCTCTGACGGAGAAAGTCGTGATCCGGGAAGGGCTCAAGGCTGGCGATACCGTGCTGCTGCTCCGGGTGCAGGGTGGCCAGAAGTACGTTGTCTTGGATAAGGTGGTGGGCGGATGATACCGATTGGTGGATCTATACAGGACGCGGCGGAGACGCAGCAAACCAGTCGCACATATGGCATCGACTTTGCTGTGGGCAAGGCGACCGGTATGGTGGATGGGCTGGAAGCGGTCCGGCAGGCAGTCTACAAGATCCTGCATACAGACCGGTTTGCTCACCTGATCTACGATGCCAACTATGGCAGCGAGATCAGCAGCCTGCAGGGCAGGAGCCAAGGGTATGTCCGGTCGGAGATTGAACGAAGGATCCGGGAAGCCCTGCTGCAGGACGACCGTATATCTGAGGTCGCGGATATGCAGATCAATATCACCGGAGATGAGGCCTTGGTAACCTTTACTGTGGTGTCTACCTACGGAGATTTTAAGGAGGAGGTAACCGCGAGTGTATGAGGGGCAAACCTTTGAAGTGATCCTTAATCGGATGTTGGCCCGGGTGCCAGACAGCGTTGACAAGAGGCCCGGGAGTATTATTTACGACGCCTTGGCGCCAGCAGCTGCCGAGCTGGCGCAGCTTTACATGGAGCTGGACATTAACCTTGCTTTGTCCTTTGCCGACACAGCGACCGGGGAGTACCTGGAGCGCCGGACGGCCGAGTTTGGCGTCCAGCGGAAGCCAGCGACGAAGGCGTGGCGCAAAGGCCTATTTTACGCGTCTGGTGACGTGCCTATGGACGTGCCGGTCGGCAGCCGGTTTTCCTTGGGCGACCTCAATTATACGGCTGTGAGCCGGATCGCTGCGGGGCAGTGGCTGCTGGAGTGTGAGACGGTCGGCGTCATCGGTAATCAGGATTTTGGGCTGTTGTTGCCGATCGATTATATCGAGGGGCTGGCACGGGCGGAACTGGCCGATGTGCTGGTGCCCGGGGAGGATGCGGAAACGGACGAGTCGCTCCGGCAGCGCTACACGTCGGCCATTAACGAGCAGGCTTTTGGCGGTAACGTTGCGGACTACAAGCAGGAGATCAACGCGATTAACGGCGTGGGCGGCGTAAAGGTGTTTCCGGTCTGGAACGGCGGCGGCACGGTGAAATGCACGATCATTGCCTCTGACTTTAACCCTCCGTCGCCGACGCTGGTTGATGAGGTACAGACCTTAATTGACCCGCTCGTTAACAGCGGTCAGGGCATCGGCTTGGCTCCGATCGGGCACCAGGTCACCATCACCGGCGCGCAGCCGGTTACGATCGATGTCGTGGCTACGCTGACGCTATCAGCTGATACGACAATCGGCCAAGTGCAGAGTGACGTCGAGGATGCGATCCGAGCTTATTTGTTGTCGCTCAGGCAGGCGTGGGCGGATGAATCAGCCCTCATCGTGCGCACCGCACAGATCGAGTCGCGCATCTTGGCCGTGCCCGGCGTGGTCGATATTACCGGGACGCAGCTGAATGGTAGCGCGGGCAATGTCGTTCTCGGAGATGATCAGATTCCGGTCATGGGGACGGTGACACTGAATGAATAGGCTGCTGGAATATCTTCCATCCATCTACCACGACGTCATCGATTTTGTGGAACTGACCGAGACGGGGGCAGAGGAGGTCATATCCGCCGAGCAGGCCATCAAGACACTGTTTGATGACCAGTTTGTGACTGAGGCATCCGAGCAGGCGATCCGGCGGCGTGAAAAGCTGCTCGGCATCCAGGCCGATCCGACGACGGAGACGTTGGAATTTCGGCGGAAACGGTTGATCAACCGGTACTCGACCAAGCCGCCTTTTACCGTCAGATACCTGCAGCAGCGCTTGGATTTCCTAGTTGGCGCCGGCCTGACGATCGTGTCGGTTGACCCGCAGAACTTCACACTGACCGTGACCACGAATATCGACAACGCTGCGATTTTTAAAGAGGTTGAGCGCACAGTCAAAGTCACGAAGCCGGCCAACATGATCTACCAGCAAAAGACCTCACTGCAGGACACACTCGAACTCAAAGAGCGCATTAAGGCGCGGTCGGTTAGCTGGAATTACAAGCTGGATGGTTCGTGGAAACTTGGCGAGAAGCCGTTTGCGGACCTTGGTATGGAGGTGGTTTATAAATGATCGCAAGCACGCTTTTGTCGGAAATCGCCGAGCTGGTGGACAGCAAGATTGCTAAGGTTGTCCTAAATGAGACGTACGAGATCGATACGTTTGAAGTCAAAGCCGTGACCGGGTCTACGGTAGGGATGCAATATGTCGTCCCTGCCTCGGCGGTGTCGGTGGTCACCAAGATCGAGTTAAAAAACAGCTCCGATCAAGTGGTCAGCAGTAATGACGTGTACGTACCGATTACCTCGGATACGTTAATTTTGCAAACAGTTGAAGTTAAGGAGGCATCATAGTATGGCCAAAACAAATTGGGGCCTGAATGACGTTGTGCAGCCGTCGGACTTAAATGGCATCGGCCAGGAGATTAATCAACTCCGCGAGGATGTCGATAATATGGACTTTCCGCTGTCCGACGCAACGGATGGGACACGCAGCGATGTAGCGGCGTCGGAAAAAGCTGTAGGGCTGGTCATGCAGGAAGCCCAAGCGGCAAAGCAAGCTGGCAATGAGCGAAAATCAGAAGTGGTTGCCGCGCTCGTTGCCAAAGGGATTTCGGCATCCACTTCAGAAAGTTGGGATTCGCTGCTAAGTAAATTGACTTCTCTCATCAAGGCCACGGGTAACGCCACGGCGGCGGATGTTTTGGCCGGGAAAACTTTTAGTAATGCATCAGGAAATAATATTGCAGGCTCAATGCCAAACCGTGGAGCCGTCAATCAGACCATTACAACGCAAGGTGGGCAGTACACAATTCCAGCCGGCTGCCATAACGGTAGCGGGAAGGTGACGGCGAATTTTGCGAATCTTGTGCCGGAGAATGTAAAGAAAAATGTTAATATCGGCGGAGTCGTTGGAGCGCTCCAACCTGGCGGATCTATCGATGTTGATGTTCACGAGGCAGGTAGTATGATTAACGGGTGGTTTGCAACTGAACCGTTTCTTACAATTCCTAGTGGAACAAAGAAAGTTACGTTTATGACAATGGGAGCAGTAGGAAATTCTTCCATGGTTTTTGGTAGTACATCAGAAACAGGTCCAATAATTTATTTGGCTTTAGGAGATGGAACAATTTCAAGCTCAAACTACACCGCGTTAATATCGTCAAACTCCGTTGCAAACCAAGCTAGGTACATTCATTCGTTTACTATTGACTTGGAATTGAGAAAATTTTACTACTTAGCCAGCAACTCGCAGGGTCAATTATTATACGGAACGGTTGACATACCGGTAGGAAAACCAACTGACAAGATGTACTTTTTAATCGGAAACTCAACAACTCCTTTACCGCAGTACATTATAAATCTAACCGGTCGTTTGGTTTACGCATAACAAATGTTTAGATGAAGGGTGCTGACAATGATCAGGATGTTTAAGAGCAAAGATACTGTACACATTACCGCCGAATAGGCGTTTTTATTTTGCCCTCGGAGCCGATCCGGGGGATATTACATTTGAGAGGATGAAAAGAGCATGGATAAAACAAAATATGCAGTATCGACGGCCGGGGCCTTTTTGGTTCCGGCTTTTGAATTTCTCTACGGAAGCGGTGAGCCAGTGAGAGCAATTATGGCAGCAGTTATTTTCTTCATTATCATGGATTGGATTTCAGGCATCCGAGCGGCAAAAAAGGATGATACTTACGCTAGCCGGTACGGCATCGACGGGGTGGTTCGTACGCTCTTCATGCTCCTTCTCCCTGCCGGAGGTCATCTTCTTGATGTTGTATTTAATCTCCCAGGGATCATCTTTGGCGCTTTTGCTTTTGGTCTCCTTTACCATGTGCTGCAGAGCATGACGGCAAATAGTATTCGTGCTGGCTGGGGGGATTGGCTGCCCCTGCCGGTGCTTAACGCATTAATAGACTGGGTTAAGAGTGAGCTGGATAAGAAGATTCAGCGGGCGGAATCAAGAAAGGATGGTGTATCGCAATGAAAAAGGTATGGATCGATGCTGGCCACGGCGGAAAGGACCCGGGCGCAGCGGCGAATGGATTGAAGGAGAAGGACATCGCGCTTGCGGTATCCTTGGCCATCAAAGCAAGATTGGAAAGCGCGTATGAAGAAGTACAGGTACTGCTCTCCCGCAACACGGATGTTTTTCTTGAACTTAAGGAGCGAACAGACAAAGCGAACGCAGCCGGAGCGGATCTGCTCGTATCCGTCCACTGTAACGCCGGAGGCGGAGCGGGGGGCTTCGAATCGTTCAGGTATACGAATGCCTCAGCTGCATCTAGGGCATTCCAAAACGTCTTGCACACCGAGATCATGGCTGCACTCAAGCCGTTTGGCGTGACAGATCGGGGGCAAAAGGCGGCCAACCTGCATATGGTTCGTGAGAGCAAAATGCCGGCTGTGCTGACCGAAAACTTGTTTATCGACGTTACCGCTGATGCTGCGAAGCTTAAACGGTCTGACGTAACCGATGCGATCGTGGCCGGTCATGTCAGCGGGATTGCAAAATACCTGGGATTGAAGAAGAGGGAGGCGGAACCGGTTAGCGACAAGGTGACTGTGATCGTGAATGGAAAGAAAGTCGAAGACGGGATACTGATCGACGGCGTTACTATGGTGCCGCTCCGAGCTGTTGGAGAGGCTCTTGGGGCAAAGGTTACTTGGGATAATAAAACGAAGACAGCCGCGGTCAAAAGATAGGGCATTTACAATTTTCCCCATTTGAACTATACTTGCTATAGAAATCCGGAAGCATCGGTGAGAACTCTGCTAGCTGTATGCTAGCAGAGCTTTTTTTTTGTATGCGAAAATACGCCGTAAATGTGAAAAAATAGTATAATTATAGGTACACTAGCTACCTAATATCTATTAATCAATTGAGAGGGTTTTTAGATTGTTTAATATATATTGTGATGAAAGTTGTCATTTAGAGAATGATTCTTCTGACGTTATGGTGCTTGGTGCAATAACATGTCCTTCGGAGAAGAAAAAACAAGTTTTTTCTGATATTAGGCATATTAAAGAACAACATGGGATAAGTAGCTGGACTGAGTTAAAGTGGACAAAAATATCCCCTGCAAAACTTACAGTATATTTGGCTCTGGTAAATTATTTTTTTGAAAATAAAGATTTGCAATTTAGAGCTATTGTTGCGAAAGAGAAATCTTTACTTGACCATTCAATTTACAATGATGGGGACTATAACACTTGGTACTATAAAATCTACTATAGACTTTTGGAGCCTATTACTCGAAAGGGACAATATCGAATTTTTCTTGATATTAAAGATACTTGTGGTGGGAAAAAGGTGAGGAAGCTGCAAGAGGTTTTAGCAAACAGTAAATATGATTTCAGTAATGAAATTATTAAGGATATAAAGCAAATTAGATCCCACGAATCTGAATTAATGCAAATTACGGATATATTTATCGGTGCACTTTCGTATTATCATAGAAATCTATTTTATAAAGAGGGGAGTAGCGCAGCCAAAAATATACTGATAGACCATATCCATGATCTTTACCCTGTTGAATTTAATAGAAGTTCAGCATTGAGTGAAAAAAAATTTAACATCTTTATATGGAATCCTAGGAGGGTAAGATAATGCATTCGACTAAACTTCCCCCTCCACTAATAATTGATGATGACTATAATGTCTCGATAGAACACTTTTATGAAAATTTTAAAGTTGGATTTATGGATAAGAATAAAAGGCCTCGACTCTTTGGAAAATTTATCTATGTCAATTGTAGAAATTGGATTGAGAAGAAATCTGATACATTTTGGCATTTGATTGCCTTTGATGAAGGGGAATCAGAATCTTTTAATATATTGCCTTGTAATAATGATGTTGCTCAAGAGATATGTCCTGAGAACTGCATAATCAAACAATTTAGTATTGAACTAAATACTAAAAAAAGAGATTTGTGCTTGTATAGAGGTGCTAGAATTAATTGGATATCTCCAGTGATAGAATTGGCGAATAAGCAAGATCCAAATATACAGTATTGGAGAAAACAAGAATATAATTTTAAAAAAAGAATGAGGGAGGGGAAAACCTACATTAGGTTCAAACACGAAACAGTTGACTATTTAATAGTTTTAGCTGAAAAATATAATGATAACGGGGAATTGAATAATTATCACTTTATAACTGCTTTTCCTGTATTTTATTTGAATAAAAAAAGGCTCTACGATAAGGACTATCTGAACTTTATAAACACCTTAGAAAAAAAATAAAAAACCGGTAATCGCTTTGCGAAAACCGGATTCTCCTTCTACGACTAGGTAGATGAGCTACATTTATTTTAGCTAAAACGCCATGGGGTGTCAATTGTTCATTTCACACAATTCACTTAATTTACATATATAACCAAAAAACCGAGAGCGAACCGTTCTTGGCTTTTTTTTTGCGCTCGGAAACGACCAGGCTCGTTACCAGTGTTCCGGTGACACAACCAGCAACCCAGACTGGCCGATATCAACTTTGGCGCCGGTGCGTTTTCTTTTTAGCAGAGATCCCAATTTCGAGGATGCGACCGCAGCTACCAGCGTACGGATGAGGCGGCAGGATCCTGACCAGCATTCCTGGTCTAAGGTCTTCCAGATCCATCTAAGTAACTCCTTTCAGCGCCTTTGCCCACAACTTGCCCACAAACATATGGAGTAAAGGCATGTTTTATGGTGTATGCTGGATAGCAAGACCTGCGTCATTATGCGTTATCGAGTAAACTTTGTTAGTTTACTAGACAAACTAAGTGGAACGTGATACGATCTTAGTGTAGACGGCATGCTCGCACAAGTAAATGGGCATGCTACTTAAAATCGACAGGATGTAAAGGCTTACTTTAATTAAATCTCTGGTGGGAGGAATACGTGGTGAGTTATTTCAAGAACATTAGCAAAATTCAGTATGAAGGCGCAGGTTCCGACAATCCGCTAGCATTTAAACATTATAACGAGAATGAAGTTGTACTCGGCAAAACAATGAAGGAGCATTTGCGTTTCGCCGTGGCTTACTGGCACACGTTGACGATGAACGGCAGCGACCCATTTGGTCAAGGCAACATGATTCGTCCTTGGGAAACAGTAAGCGGCATGGATCTGGCAAAAGCTCGCGTTGAAGTTAACTTTGAATTCTTGGAGAAGCTTGGCGCTCCGTATTTCTGCTTCCATGACGTAGACGTTGCTCCTGAAGGCGCAACCCTGAAAGAATCCAATGAAAATTTGGACGTCATCGTAGCTAAAATCAAAGAAGGCATGAAGCAAACCGGCGTGAAGCTGTTGTGGAACACAGCTAACATGTTCTCCAACCCGCGTTACGTGCATGGTGCGGCAACAACCTCCAACGCTGACGTATTCGCTTATGCTGCAGCACAAGTGAAGAAAGGTCTGGAAACTGCTGTTGAGCTGGGCGCTGAAAACTATGTGTTCTGGGGCGGTCGTGAAGGTTACGAGTCCTTGCTGAACACCGATATGGCTCTGGAACTCGACAACCTGGCAAGATTCTTCCAAATGGCAATCGACTATGCCAAAGAAATCGGCTTCAAAGGTCAATTCTTGATCGAGCCAAAACCAAAAGAGCCTACCAAGCACCAATATGACTTCGATGCTGCTACGACGATTGCATTCCTGCAAAAATACGGCTTGCAAGATCACTTCAAGCTGAACCTGGAAGCAAACCATGCGACGCTGGCTGGCCATACGTTCGAACATGAACTGCGCGTAGCCCGCATCAACAACATGCTGGGTTCGATCGACGCGAACCAAGGCGACATGCTGCTCGGCTGGGATACGGACGAATTCCCAACAGACCTGTATGCTGTAACGCTCGCGATGTATGAAATCCTGAAAAACGGCGGCTTGGGCTCCGGCGGGGTGAACTTCGACGCGAAAGTAAGACGTACTTCCTTCGAACCGGAAGATCTGTTCTATGCTCATATCGCTGGTATGGACACCTTCGCGAAAGGCTTGAAAGTAGCCGGCAAAATGATCGAGGACAACTTCATTGAAAACCTGATTGAAGAACGTTATGCAAGCTTCAAATCCGGCATCGGTGCGGATATCGTGTCCGGTAAAGCGAACTTCAAAACGCTGGAAGCTTATGCTCTGGAACACAGCAACATCGTGAACAAATCGAACCACCTCGAGCTGGTGAAAGCCCGCCTGAACGAATACATTTTCGGCACGAAATAAGCTTAGAGAGAGACTTGTTTCACAACTATCCAAAAGGGGACGCCTGCCGTCCCTTTTTGTGGTATAAGGCCCCTTAGGGGACATGCGAAGGGAGAGTATCGCAATGAAGTATGTGATTGGCATCGATCTGGGGACCAGCTCGGTGAAGACGTTGCTTGTGAATCAAAACGGCGATATCGCCGGGGAGGCGTCCGCAGCATATCCGCTGATCCAAGAGCGTCCGGGGTATAGCGAACAAAATCCGGAGGAATGGGTCAAAGGGACCGTTGCTTGCTTGCAGCAATTGC
The DNA here is from genome assembly GCF_004000745.1 of Paenibacillus barengoltzii NBRC 101215. Taxonomy (GTDB): domain Bacteria; phylum Bacillota; class Bacilli; order Paenibacillales; family Paenibacillaceae; genus Fontibacillus; species Fontibacillus barengoltzii. The sequence continues at coordinate 1,373 of NZ_BILV01000007.1, read as the reverse complement.
TCAAGGAAAGCGGCGTAGCGGCCGAAGACATCGAAGGTGTCTCCTTCTCCGGTCAAATGCACGGTTTAGTGCTGCTGGATGAGCAGAACAATGTGCTGCGCAACGCGATTCTGTGGAACGACACCCGTACGACCAAGCAATGCCGCGATATTGAAGCGAAGCTGGGCGACAAGCTGCTCGATATTACGCGCAACGCTGCGTTGGAAGGGTTTACGTTGCCAAAAATCCTTTGGATACAGGAGCATGAGCCGGAGTTGTTTGCCAAAGCTGCACGTTTTGTATTGCCGAAGGATTACTTGCGTTATCGTATGACCGGCCAAGTGCATATGGAAATCTCCGATGCCGCGGGAACGCTGCTGCTGAATGTGCCGGAGGGGAAATGGAGCGAGGAGATCGCTGCCGCCTTCGGTCTTCCCACTGGCTTCTGCCCGCCGATTGTGGGCAGCACCGAGTTTACCGGCACGTTGCTGCCGGAGTTTGCCGCTGAGTCCGGCCTGGCAGCGGGCACGAAAGTGTTCGGCGGCGGTGCTGACAACGCCTGTGGCGCGGTTGGTGCGGGCATCGTCCGTAAAGGCGACGCGCTGTGCAGCGTGGGAACGTCTGGCGTAGTGCTGACTTACGAAGAAGATAAGAACAAAGATTTTGCCGGCAAGGTGCATTTCTTTAACCATGCGCATCCGGGCGCTTTTTATGCAATGGGCGTGACGCTGGCTGCAGGGTATTCCTTAAGCTGGTTCAAGGATTCGCTGGCACCGGAGCTTAGCTTTGACGAGCTGCTGAAGCCGGTGGGCGACATCGCACCGGGTTCGGAAGGTCTGTTGTTCACCCCGTATCTGGTCGGGGAACGTACACCGCACGCGGACAGCGTCATTCGTGGCAGCTTCATCGGCTTGTCCGGCACACATCGCCGCGAGCATCTGGCCCGCGCTGTGATGGAAGGGATCACCTTCTCGCTGCAAGAATCGTTTGATCTATTTCATGCAGCTGGTATCGAGGTTGAACGCGTCATCTCCATCGGCGGCGGCGCGAAGAATCCAGTTTGGCTGCAAATGCAAGCCGATATCTTCGGCAAGCCGGTCGTGGCACTCAAGAACGAGCAAGGTCCGGCGATGGGCGCAGCGATGATGGCGGCGGTTGGCAGCGGCTGGTTCGGCAGCCTGAAGGAATGCGCTGATGCCTTCATCGGGTATGCGAAGACATATGAGCCGATTCCGGCTAATGTAGAGAAATATGCTCGCTTATTTAAGCTGTATCAGCAAGTTTATGCAGCAACTCGCTCGCTGAACGAAGGGCTGCAGGAATTCCGCGGATAAGCTTGCACAAGGATCTGTCCATAAACGCCTGTTCCCCTGGGGAATAGGCGTTTTTTCATT